>NZ_JABUYN010000018.1:0-76217 GCF_014897305.1 Pseudomonas sp. FME51
CTGCATGCACGTAGTAACCGGACGGAGCGATCTGGATTACCCGACAGATCGACTCGACTCCGTAGCGGTCACGGTACTCGTCAACGAAGGCGTTCAGGGTTTGTTGCGGCGGTCGAGCTCCGCCTGGGCAAAAAAAGCACTGGCCAAGCGCAAAATCTCATTTGCCTTACGCAACTCACGATTCTCGCGTTCCAGAGCCTTGATGCGTTCTTGTTCCTCGGTCGTCTGACCAGGGCGGTGGCCAATATCAGTCTGGTGTTTGCGTATCCAGCCATGCAGCGTCTGGGGGACACAGCCAATCTTGGGCGCAATGGATTCGATGGCTGCCCATTCGGAGGGGTAGTCCTTCACGTTCTCCAGAACCATGCGCACGGCACGTTCACGGACTTCTGGGGAGTAGCTGTTGGATTTTTTCATGCCTCATTCTCTCAAGAGTTGAGGCCTCCACGAAACCCGGTGCGATTCAGTTGCTCCCTGTCCGACAGGCGCGGACGCGTATAATTGCAGCCTCACTGCGTGGACCATAAAGACTTCAAAGACTATTGGCGCACTCGCCGGGATACTAGCCACATCAAAGGAAAGTCTGTTAGTCTGATTCTGATTTGGCAAACGCGGCTAGAGGTCAAAACGCGATGTGCCAAAACTCGTTTTTTGTGCCCAATCCATTTGGGTATATGCGATATGAGGCGATGTTAATCGGGTAGTGGCTTTTTTCCTCTAAGCCAGATACCATGCACCTTAGAGCCAATTAACGCCTAGCAAAGCATACTCGCCTCGCTGTACTAGATTGCACTCCGAAGGCAGGGGTCACTGGTTCGAATCCAGTCGGGTGCGCCATTTCCTCGATTCTATTATCTACCTACCCTCGGGCTCAGGATCTGTGTTTACCTGAGTAGGTTCGGCAACTGTATCTTGTAGAGAGTCCAGTGAATTTGCGCCTTCAAGAACATGCGCACTTTCAGCCTGTTGCATCTTCTCGAGATGCCTGCACAACGCCTCATGGGTTTCGTCCAGTGCCTTCGTATGGTTCGTCCACCAGTCCGTAGACCACACTCTGAACAGCGTCCAGCCCAGCCCTTCCAGCACACCCTGACGAATCTTGTCACGTTCACGCGCATAGGCTGAACTGTGATACATGGCGCCGTCACATTCGATTCCAGCCAGGTAGACCCCGGGCTTGTCGGGATGCACGATACCCAGATCGATCCGGTACGCCGATACGCCAATCTGCGAATGAACAATCCAGCCCTTCTCTTGCAGCCCGCGCGCTACAGCAACTTCAAAAGGTGACTCAAAGTCACCCATGGAGCCATGCACCGCCGCCCCTAATGCGGAAGCACCGCGCTCAGCGTATTCCAGGAAGTGCTTGAGATCCGCCACGGCTCGGGCCTGCGTTCTGGCCAGATCGATACGCTCCGGCGGCATGGTGGAGAACACCACCATCTCGGAACGGGCGCGGGTCATGGCCACGTTCAGGCGGCGTTCGCCACCAGTACGGTTGAGCGGGCCAAAGTTCATGGTAACGTGACCCGCTTCATCCGGGCCGTAGGTAATGCTGAACAGGATCACATCGCGCTCATCCCCCTGCACCGTCTCCAGGTTCTTCACAAACACCGGCTCTAACGTGACCTCTTCCGAGAATGCCCACTCGATAGACGGATCGTCCGAGCGGGCCTTGTCCAGCAGATCCTCAATCAGACTTTGCTGTTCCGTATTGAAGGTCACCACCCCGATGGACTGTTGGCGTACCACCTGATCCTCGGAAGTAAGCCGTCGCACGATCTCCGCCACGATGGCTTTTGCTTCGCCCTGGTTATGGCGCGCCTTGCCACGGGCATAAAAACCTTCTGCCCGCACCAGCGACACCCCCTTGTCCGGATGCACCGGTGCGGGGAAGGTAACCAGAGAGCTGTCGTAGTAGCGGCTGTTGGAGAATGCAATCAGACTCTCGCGCCGTGAGCGGTAATGCAGGTTGAGCACACGCTGCGGAATACTGGCGCCAATCAACTCATCCAGAATACTCTCCAGGTCACCCTCTTCATCAATATCGCCATCCGGATCATCATCGGCACGGGCAAAGAAATTAGTGGGAGGCATCTGCTTGGGATCACCCACCACAATGACCTGCTTGCCCCGCGCCAGGGAGCCCACCGCATCCCAAACGGTAATCTGCGATGCTTCGTCGAAGATAACCACATCAAACAATGCCTGCCCCGCAGGCAAGAATTGGGCGATGGAGAGCGGCGACATCATCAGGCACGGTGCCAGAGAAGTGATCACGTCCGGCATGTCCTCCATCATTTCTCGCACCGGCTTGTGGCGAGATTTTTTCTGCAGTTCGCGGCGCAATACCCCCCACGAGGAATTGCGCTTGATGTCTTCTTCGTCCGGAATCTGTCCGGCCAGTTTGGCTGCAATATATTTCGCGGTCAGCTCGCTGAATTGGCTATCCAGCTCCCGGAAGCTATGAATGGCCGCTTCATGCTCGGGGGAAGAAAAGGTTCTCAGTACCTCGTCCTCGTCAATCACGGCAGCGGACCACCAGGTGCAATAAGCGGCCTCAAATGCTTCCACCACCTCATCCGGCTGAACGTCGCCGCTTTCGATAGCCTGCACCAAGGGGCCCAACTGCAGATCCATCGCCTCGGAGCGCCGCCGTACCCAGGCACACCAGTCCCGCAGAGCAATATGATGATCAACAATGCTCTGACACAGCGAAGGTATCGATTCCAACACATTCGCCTCTCTGGGCAACCGACCTTCGAGGGTGGAGCCAGTCAAGCTTTCAAACTGTGCGCGAATACTATTGAAGTCGGACAGTGTGCCCAAAAACTGGACAATCGCCCGACCAACCGGTGCCTCCGGTGCCAACAAATCATTGGCATCATAGAGCAGTGTCCGAATCTTGCCTCGCAGCGCCGCCAGGGACTCCACATCCTCCGCCAGCTTGCTTACTGCCACGCGTGCACGAGAACCCAACGATTGCAATGAAGCCATGGCTTGCGGATCGGAGTCGTAGGACTTCCAGTCTCGTAGGCCTTGTAACACCCCATCCAGCCGATCAATGTGGCCGCCAATCTCCCGCAGCTCACGCAGCACAGGGATATCTTTACTCGGGTCTGGCTCTCCCTGAGCACCACCCACCCTCATCTGTTTCAACACTTTGCGCTTGGCAAAAAAGGATTTTGGCCACCAGGTTTCATTGGCGTGGGTCCAGGCACTGCCCAGCTCATCGGCATCCAGCGCCTTCCAGGCCAGCGGCGCATACTGACAGCTCAACTTCGCCTGAGTAGCGATGTAGTGCTTCAAGCGGGTGACTGCATCCTCCAGCGCTTCCAACCGATCTGCCGCGTCCGGCTCCAGCGCAAAGGACGCCTGGGTACGGTAGGCATCCAGCAGCACCTGGCCACATTCCGCCACCGCAACTAATTTGGGCAACGACATAACACCCAATTCAGCACCCAACGCTTTTTCAAGGGCCGCCAGACTACCGTCCAGGCGCTCCGCCTCGGCTTTCAAGCTACCGGCAACCCGCACCAGCTCGCCCTGCCATTGCGAACTCCATTCGTATTGGGTTACGGCTTGCAAAGGATGATCAACAAGCGTGCCCACCGCCCTGGCCTGCACACTCAACAACGCGGCCATATCCCGCAGCTGTTGCAATTGCTTATCGTCGTGATAATCCGAGTTGGGCCAACTCAGTTTCGCCTTGGCCGCCAGATCCCCATCACGCACCTTTATCCCGATGGCATAGTGAGCGGTGAGTCCATTACGGCGAGGTTGGTGCAGAGTATTGACCACCCGATTCAAGCGATCACGCAGTACTTTCAGGCGCTCAGCCTCGACCTGCCACTGACTTACCTGGGATTGAGAAGCGCTGTTCCAGGATGTCCGTAACTGATCCAGCACATCCGCTTTCTTAGCCTTGTTGGAATGCAACTGCAGGCAAAACTGGCCCAAACCGATATCCCGCAGACGGCGGTACACGACTTCCAGTGCAGCGGTTTTCTCCGAGACGAACAACACCCTTTTGCCTTTGCCAAGCATATGGGCAATCAGGTTGCCGATGGTCTGGCTCTTACCGGTTCCCGGCGGGCCTATAATCACAAAATCCTTGCCCCGGTCTGCCGTGGCGATAGCCGCCATCTGGGCAGAATCTGCCGGCAGCGGTGCCAACAAATCCGCTGGGGTATATTCCCTGTCAATATCCGCAGGCTCCACAAAACGGATATCGCTGTCGTAGGGTTCTCTGGGTGTATCCAGCAGGTGTTTCACTACCGGGCTTTCTTTCAGCTCCGCAGAGCGATCCACCAGATCCTTCCACATCAGGTACTTGGCAAAGGAAAAGTGGCCCAACACCACATCTTCGACCACCTCGAACCCAGGCACGTCCTTGATGGCATGACGCACCCGGTTCCAGATGGCTGCCACGTCCACCCCACTCTCGTCCTCGGGCAGAGCGCCACCAAGGCCGTGGATCTCGATACCGAAATCCTTCTTCAGCATCTCCAGCAGGGTGGTATTGAAACGGGGCTCGTCATCATTGGCGATCATCTTCACCCCGCTGCGAACGGACTTTCGCTCCAGCGCCACCGGCAACAAGATCAACGGGGCACGATAACGCCGGTTATCTTTGTCCTTCTGCTTCCATAGCAAAAAGCCCACTGCCAGAAACAGGGTATTGGAGCCACCTTCCTTCAGCGAGGTTTGCGCCCGGCGGTATATTTCCACCGCCCGCTTGTCGAGCTCTTCCTGACTCAGCTCCACCAGCACCTGCTTCTTGGTCAGGGCGTCGCGAGCGTATTCCTCCTTCAGATCACCACCGGTGCGCTGCCGATAAATCTCTTCATCCTGATCCTGGGTCTGCAGCCGGGGGAAAGGAGCGATGGATATCCGCGCTCCGGTAGCCAGTACATCTTCCAGAGCGCCGGGATCGCTACACACCACGGCCAGATTGCTTTTGCTGGGTTTATGGTTGAGCAAGGGGTTGCGTGCCGACAGATCCAGCAACTTACGCTGCCAGCGATCCAGACGGCCACCCGGGGTTTCCTCGGGAAGATCCGCTTCCACGATCACCGTGTTGGGAGGCAGGACAGGCGCATCTTCCAGGCCCGGTTCTACCCGCTCACCGACACTATCCGCAGCAACAACATTATCCGCCTGCGATCTCAGGCTGATGGGATTGATCCGATGCCCCCGCGCCCGGCGGATATCAACGGCGGCAATAAACTCATGGTCTTTATCCAGCGCCACCTGCTTGGCACCCTCCTGCACGGCCCTGGAAAACGGCACGGCAGGATGCGCGGTCATCAGAGTGGTTTCGATCAGGATCAGCTCCTTGAGGGGAATCCGCTGACGCAGAATCTCGGCCTCATCCACCACCACACTGGCCAGATCCTCCTGTTCCAGCCACAGCCCCACCAGCGCATGACCTTGAGTGATAACGATCATGGGGTTGAGCTGCGCCTGCTCCAGAGCGGCGGCAAACAGCAGAGTGGTATCCAGGCAGGTCGCTACCCTGGCACTTTCAATCTGGCTCGGCAGACGAATCTTCTGCCCATTGGTTTCAAAACTAGCCGGTGGCAGCGCATAACCAAGCTGCATTCTGACTATTGCGGAGTAAATGGCAGAGGCCAGCAACCACACGCGCTCGCGACTGTTGGTGGTATAGCCATCAATCCCAGCTGGCTTGCCGGCCTTGCGCAGAATCTGGCTGGCCTGCCCCAGCAGCCTGTCCACCGCCGGATCATTAGGCGTGCAGAACGCCGCCAACAATTCCGGCATATAACCCGCCCCACCCCACTCATTGCAGGCCAGCAGCTCAACGTTGATCACCTGCTCAGTCAAGGTCTCGCCACCCTGACCAACCCGAATCGTCACCGTACCGCGCATGGATTCCGTCAGACCGAACAGGAAACCACCGTCCAACTCCAGGTCGCGATCCTTCATGCTCAGCAATCCGCCCGCCGCCAGCCGATCCACTGTCCAGGTCTTCTGCTTCAGAAACGCCGGGGAGGCTTCCAGCACAATCGACAGGTCGGATAGGTCTTGCTCGCTGTCCAGGTTTTCGATTTGCAATTCGCGCAGCACCGCGAAGGCGCTTTGATGGCAGGCGAAGTTGATTTTTTCTACCAGTGTGGTGTGGATTTTTATTTTGTGTGCATCCTGGCTAGGCATGTAATCATCCTCGTACAGTGGGTCGCTCTGCGCTCAATAAGTGCAGACAGCGGATAGCAGTGACGCGAAAGCCGGTGAGTTTGACGGATTTGAGGCACATGATGATTTCCTTTTCTATAGCTGACCAGCTAATGCGCGCCTTCTGCGATATTTGAATAAAACAACTTTCTTCTCCACCGCAAGCCTGCACCCATTGCCCGCCAAGCAAATCAACCTTTATCTGCTGCTCTATTCCGCGTTGTTTGTTTGGTATTGAGCTGCCGTTTCCTGAATTCGCAGCACCTTTTCCCGCTCGCGCTCCAGTTCGCGCTGAAGTTCTTCCCGGATTTCCCTTTCTCAACCTTCCCCCAAACGCCTGATCACCCCGGGCGTACTCCCCCAGTGACGCCGAAAAGCATGAGTCAGCGCACTCTGGCTGGAAAAGCCCACCTGCTCGGCAATGCAGCCGGGGGCCAGACGGGTTTCCAGTAGCAGGTTGCGGGCGCGTTGCAGGCGGGCCTGCAGCAGATAATGGGCCGGAGTGGTGCCCGTCGCCTGTCTGAACAGCTGGTGAAAGTGTCCGGTACTGACACAGGCCACCTGCGCCAACTGCTCCACTGTCACCGGTTCGGCCAGATGCTGCTGTATGTAATTATCCAGTTGCAGCAGGTTCAGACGCTGCGGCGCCGCAGGCAGACGTGGCGTGTGATCGAACAGGCGTTGATGCAGACTGGAAATGATCACCTGGGCCATGCCCTCTGCCGCCAGTGCCGATCCCTGCCACAGGCTTTCCTCCTGATCGATAAAACTCAACAGCAGACGCAGACTGGCGTCGGCCGTGAAATAGCGCGGGCGGTCGAACAGGCGCTCCAGTTCGGCGGAGTCGGGATTGTAGTGATCCAGCACCACATGGCGATTATTCCCCGTGCCTTCATAGAAGTGCACCTCACCCGCGGGCACCAGACAACCATGCATGGCGTCCACTCGTCCGCCGTGGCCGGCGATCTCGAATTCAGCCTGGCCGGATAGGGCAATGACCATCTGATGCCAGGGGTGGTCATGGTGCACACCGCGGGTCGGCAGCGTGCAATGACGGATGATAGCCTGCATACCAGCTCCTTTTCCGCTAGATCGATAACCATCAACTATAGTGAGGTCAGACATAGTTGGACACTATCAAGGGTATTGAGGCGCCCCAGTTTTCTGAGCCTCAAACAAAAACTCCCGAGTTCTGATCAAGACTTTGTTCGCCGCTTGCGGCCACACTGCTGATCAAATCAAAAAACAGAAGGTGCGCCATGCCTTTACCTCACCCGCTGTACGATCAGAACATCCGACAACACAGCACCGCTGACGAGCTGCTGCATCCCGATCTGGAGCAGCAGAGCCTGCCGCAACTGGCCCAGAAGATCAGCCTACATTACATGGTGGATGAAGACACCTTGATGCCGGAGCTGACCCAGGTCCTCGATCACCAGCCAGCCCACATCCAGCAGCTGCATCAGCGCACGGAGGATCTGGTCCAGCGGGTACGCAGCCAGGGTGATGCCGTCGACAGCCTGGATCAACTGCTGCAGCAGTACAGCCTCGACACCCAGGAAGGCGTACTTCTGATGTGTCTGGCCGAAGCCCTGCTGCGTATTCCTGATTCACGCACCGCAGAAGCGCTGATTCGCGACAAGCTGTCGGTGGCCGACTGGAAAAGCCATCTGGGGCAGAGCGACTCGCTGCTGGTCAATGCCTCCACCTGGGGACTGATACTGACCAAGGGCCTGGTGAAGATGGACCCGCGCGACGACCAGCCGTTGCCGGTACTCAATCGCCTGGTCAGCCGCCTGGGTGAACCGGTGGTGCGTCAGGTCATGTCCCATGCAATGAAGCTGATGGGGCACCAGTTCGTGCTCGGCCGCAACCTGCCCGAGGCGCTGAACAACGGCAAATCCCTGTTCAAACAGGGCTACACCTATTCCTTCGACATGCTTGGCGAAGCGGCCCGCACCCGTGAGGACGCCCAGCGTTATTTCGCGGCCTACCTGGATGCCATCGAGCGCGTCGGTCAGGCCACGACCAAGATCACGGCCGGCGCTACGGCACCTTCCATTTCGGTCAAGCTGTCCGCCTTGCACCCGCGTTATGAGCGCAGCCAGCGTGACCGAATACTGAAAGAACTCGGCGACACCCTGGCCCAACTGGTGACCCGTGCCCGGGAACTGGATGTGGCGATCACCCTGGATGCCGAAGAGGCAGACCGGTTGGAACTGTCGCTGGAGCTGCTGGAGCAGGTCTATCGCCAGCAGGCCAAGGGCTGGGGCAAGCTGGGGCTGGTGGTGCAGGCCTACTCCAAGCGCGCCTTGCCGGTATTGCACTGGCTGACCCGGCTGGCCGCAGAGCAGGGCGACGAGATTCCCGTGCGTCTGGTCAAGGGCGCTTACTGGGATACCGAGATCAAACTGGCGCAGATTGAAGGCCTGCCCAACTACCCGGTGTTTACCCGCAAGGCCAATACCGATATTGCCTATCTGGCTTGTGCCCGCTATCTGCTCGCGGACATCAACCGGGGCCGCCTGTTTCCCCAGTTCGCTACTCATAATGCCCACACCATCATCTGCCTGCTGGACATGGCCGGTGATCGGCCAATCGAATTCCAGCGACTGCATGGTATGGGGGAGGCGCTGTACAAGCAGGCGCTGCAACTGGCGCCAGCCGGCAGCTACTGCCGCATCTATGCCCCCGTGGGGGCGCACAAGGACCTGCTGCCCTATCTGGTGCGCCGCTTGCTGGAAAATGGTGCCAACTCGTCCTTCGTGCACCAGTTGGTTGATGAAGATGTACCTGTGGCACAACTGTGCCGCCACCCACTGGAAGCCCTGACCGGCAAGGCACACTATCGCAATACCGCGATTCCCCTGCCCCATGATCTCTATGGTCCGCAGCGCCCGAATTCCAAGGGACTTAACCTGATGATCAACAGCCAACTCGAACCCCTGCTCCAGGCCATGCAGCCCTGGAACCAGCATCAGTGGCAAGGTGGCCCTTTATTGGCCGCTGCCGTTACCGCCGAGCCGGGGCCAATAAAGGTCGTCACCAGTCCCTTTGATCGGCAACAGCAGGTCGGGCAGATCCAATGGACCAGCCCTGAACAGGTTCCCCAGGCACTGGACGCCGCGGCCCTGGCCTTCCCGCGCTGGAACGCCGTTGCGGTGACCGAGCGCGCGGCCTGCCTGCGCCGTCTGGCCGACCTGCTGGAGCGGCACTTTGCCGAGCTGATGGCGCTCTGTGCCCGTGAAGCCGGCAAGCAACTCAACGACGGGGTCGCCGAGATCCGTGAGGCAGTGGACTTCTGTCGCTACTACGCCGATCAGGCCGAGCAGAAGATGGGACAGCCAACCCTGCTGCCCGGCCCTACCGGTGAATCCAATGAGCTCTACCTCACCGGCAAGGGCGTGTTCGTCGCCATCAGCCCGTGGAACTTCCCGGTGGCGATTTTTATCGGTCAGGTGTCTGCCGCAGTAGCGGCGGGCAATACGGTACTGGCCAAGCCCGCCGAACAGACCTCGCTGGTGGCCCACCGCTGTATCGAGCTGATGCATGAAGCCGGTGTGCCCCAGGATGTGGTGCAGCTGGTACCCGGCTCCGGCAAAGAGCTTGGCCCCGTGTTCACCAGTGACCCGCGGGTTATCGGTGTGGTGTTTACCGGTTCAACCGGCACCGCACAACAGATCAACCTCGGTCTGGCCCAGCGCCAGTCTGGCCCGCTGGCGACACTGGTTGCCGAAACCGGCGGGCAGAACGCCATGCTGGTCGACTCCACTGCCCTGCCGGAACAAGTGGTGGCGGATGTGCTGGAGTCGTCTTTTGCCAGTGCCGGACAACGCTGCTCCGCCCTGCGGGTGCTGTTCCTGCAGGAAGATATCGCTGACAAGGTAGAAGAACTGCTGGCTGGCGCCATGCAGGAACTGCAACTGGGTGATCCGCGCGAGCTGGCCACCGATGTCGGGCCGGTGATTGACGCGCAGGCCCGAGAAAAGCTGCAGGCGCATATTGAGCATTACCGCCAGCAAGGCCGGGTACTGGCCGAAAGGACAGTGCCTGCGGCATGGCAGGCACAGGGCGAGTTCGTGGCACCGGTCGCTATCCGGCTGCACAGTATTGATGAGCTGACCAGCGAGCACTTTGGTCCGGTGCTGCATATCGTTCGCTACGCGTCGGCAGATATCATGCAGATCGTCGAGAGCATCAACCGCAGCGGTTTTGGTCTGACCTTTGGCATCCAGAGCCGCAATGAAGGCTTTGCTGCCGACATAGATAAACGCATTCGTGTGGGCAATGTGTATATCAATCGTAATATGATTGGCGCTGTTGTGGGCGTTCAGCCCTTCGGTGGCATGGGGCTTTCCGGTACGGGCCCCAAGGCAGGCGGACCGCATTACCTGCTACGCTTTGTCACTGAGCGAACCCGTACCATCAATACTGCGGCGATAGGTGGCAATGCCAGCCTGCTGGCGCAGGGCGATGACTGAGCAAGGAGCAACTTCAATGCTGGATAACAACAATAACCCCACCCCCGTCCGCGGGGCCTCCCCACAGCAGAGGGCATTCCCATGACCGAACAATCCTTTCAGCTGGTCGCTATCGGCCTGTACTTCCTGACGATGCTGGGCATCGGCTATTACGCCTATCGCCAGACCACCGACCTGGATGACTACATGCTGGCCGGCCGTAAACTCTCTCCAGGTGTCGCCGCACTGTCCGCCGGCGCGTCAGACATGTCCGGCTGGCTATTGATGGGTCTGCCGGGAGCCATTTACGCCTCGGGCCTGGTGGAAGCCTGGATTGCCATCGGCCTGACCATCGGCGCCTATCTCAACTGGCGTTTCGTGGCGCCGCGACTGCGCTCCTACACGGAAGTCTCCAACAACTCGATCACCGTGCCGAGCTTCATGGAGAACCGCTTCAAGGATAAGACCCGCCTGCTGCGCATCGCCTCCGGCGTCATCATTCTGGTGTTCTTCACCTTCTACGTGTCCTCCGGGATGGTGGCTGGCGGGGTGTTCTTCGAGGCCTCGTTCAATACTCCCTACCTGTTCGGCATGCTGCTGGTGTCCGGTATCACCCTGACCTACACCCTGTTCGGTGGTTTTCTGGGGGCTTCCCTGACCGACGTTGTGCAGGGGCTGTTGATGCTGGCCGCACTGATCATAGTGCCTGTGCTCACCGTCATCGGCATGGGCGGCCTGGGTGAGACGATCGATGCCATCCATGCCGCTGATGCTGCACACAACCTGGCCAACCCGGGTGCGGAACTGCACCGCACGTCGCTGCTATTCGGTGGCAGCGTGCTGGCGATCATCTCGGCTGCTTCCTGGGGGCTTGGCTACTTCGGCCAGCCGCACATCATCGTGCGCTTCATGGCCCTGCGCTCGTCGGCGGATGCCAAAGCCGGACGCCGCATCGGTATTGGCTGGATGATTCTGGTTGCCAGTGGCGCAGTCTTCACCGGTCTGATCGGTGTTGGCTATTTCCACACCAGCAACGAGGTTCTGGATAACCCGGAAACCGTGTTCCTGCTGCTGTCGCAGATCCTGTTCCACCCGCTGGTAGCCGGTCTGGTATTGGCAGCCGTACTGGCCGCGATCATGTCGACGGTTTCTTCCCAGCTGATCGTCTGTTCGTCAGCACTGGTTGAAGACCTGTACAAAATCTTCGGCAAGGATCTGACCGCACTGCAACAGGTTCGTCTGGGACGTCTGGGGGTACTGACGGTCGCGGTGATCGCCGCGCTGCTGGCCATCGATCCGCGTTCCAACATCCTCGGCCTGGTTGCGTTCGCCTGGGCAGGATTTGGTGCAGCCTTCGGCCCGATCATCCTGCTGTCGCTGTTCTGGCGCAAACTCACCGCAATGGGCGCGCTGGCCGGCATGATCACCGGTGCCGTGGTAGTGGGTATCTGGGGCAACATCGCCAGCCTGCAAGCACTGATGTACGAGATCGTGCCCGGCTTCCTGGCCTGTACAGTGGTCGCCATTGTTGTGTCCCTGCTGATCAAGACCCCTCACGACGAGGAAATTCAGGCAGAGTTCGACACCATGGAGTCCCAGCACTAAGCAGGTAACATGGCTCTACCTATGACGGCGCCTGCGGGCGCTGCCATAGCGATCCAGCCACACCCGGTCGCTCCCCCATCCCCCTCGTGATACCCTACGGCGCGTATTCGGCATCACTGCCGGCAACGTCTACGCCGCCAACAGCCACGGCTGCACTCTGTACCAACCACAACAGCGCCGCCTATACGGCCGGCGATCGCTGGTACCATTCTGCGGCATCAGCAGACGTAACCACGCCCTCCCCGCCTACCCGCATAGCAAGGAGCAAGCACCACAGTGCAAGCATGCAAACTCAGTCTTATCGCATTAGCCACCGCCTCAGTCATCGCCTCCCAGCCCAGCCTGGCCAGTAACCAATCCGAATCCAGAGGCTTTATCGAGGACAGCAGCCTCAGCCTGCTGAACAAGAACTACCTGTTCGACCGCGACTACAAGCATTCCTCGGGCACTCACCATGACCAGCGCGAGTGGATTCACGGCATGCGCGCCTCCTTCACCTCCGGTTATACCCAGGGCGTGGTTGGCGTAGGCGTAGATGCCCATGCCGCCGGGGTCATCAAGCTGGACAGTGACCGTAATGGCGGTAACAGCGGCACCGGTATCCTGCCAACCGGCTCTGATGGCAAGGCCCAAGACAACTATTCCTACGTGGGCGGCAGCCTCAAGGCACGCATCAGCAACACCGAACTCAAGGCCGGCGACCTGATCCCGACCAACCCCGTCTTCGGCATGGGCAGCTCGCGGATGTTCTTCGGTACCGCTCAGGGTTTCCAGTTACTGAGCAACGAGATCGATCGCCTGAGCCTGGAAGCCGGGCACTTCACGTCCATCCGTGACGGCAGCATGAACACCAACCGCGATGGCGAGATCACCCTGACCTACGGCGGCGCAGTGGATGCAGCCAGTGCGGACTACCTGGGTGGCAGTTACCAGATCACCGATCGGCTGAGCGCGATACTCTACGCCGCCAAGCTCGAGGACATCTGGAACCAGTACTACACCAAGCTCAACTACGTGCTGCCGCTGGCGGATGAACGCTCGCTGGAACTCGACTTCAACCTGTATGACACCAGCAACACCGGCAAGGATCTGGCCGGCAAGATCGACAACACCACCTGGTCGCTGTCCGCCGCCTATACCACCGGCGCCCACAGGTTCATGCTGGCCCACCAGCAGGTCGATGGTGATGAGCCCTTCGACTACATCGGCATGGATAGCGGCAACACCGGCGGCTCCATCTGGCTGGCCAACTCCATCCAGTATTCCGATTTCAACGGCCCCAACGAGAAGTCCTGGCAGCTGCGCTACGATATCGACATGGGCTACTACGGCGTACCCGGCCTGAGCTTCATGGCCCGTTACATTACCGGTGATGATATTGACGACAGCCGCTACAACGGTGGCCCGAATGGCGTTTACGGCTGGTACAGCACGAATACCGGCGGCAAGAAGGGCAAGCATTGGGAGCGTGATCTGGAAGCGCGTTACGTCGTGCAGTCAGGCCCGGCCAAGGACCTTTCCGTCCGCGCCAGCTATGCCGTGCACCGTGACAACGGCTTCAGCAGCGAAGCGAATGAGCTGCGTTTTGTAGTCGAGTATCCGCTGGATATCTTCTGATATCGCGACACAGAACAGGACGGTCATCCAGTAAGGCAGGGAAGGCTTTCAACACGTCCGTCCGCTAGCCTCTGCCGCTTCACGCAGCCGCTGCTGATCTGCCTCGCAGGTCAGCGCGCTACGCTGCAGTGCAATGGCCACCTGTCTGGCAGCAGCTTCATCTCGTGAAATCTGTCGGCTGCTCAAGCTGATAAATGGAATCTTGAATATCGTCCAGCTTGTCCGTCAGGGCTGCCTGGGCGTCATACAACCCATGATTGTAATAGTAACTACCCAGCTCACGGGAAATGAAGTCCAGCAGAAATTCCGCATCAAACTGACCAATATCCTGCTTGAGCTCTGCTGTGCAACAGACCTGCAGCTTACGAACCAGGATGGCTTTTTCTTCCTTGCTAAAATCGATTTCAGGCATGGAATACACTTCCAAGGATGCGGGTCGGTTGATCCGCTCATGATGAGTTAATGGGGATAACAGATAATTCGGCGCCAACACCCGAGAGTCTTATTTCCTTGGTGCTTCCTTATGCGTACGAACCAAGACCGTGACCCCCCTGTCTTCGACCATAGGCTAGTACCACCACGGCACCGCCAGTGCTAAATTACCGTGTTACAAAATAAACCCCAACCAATAAATAAAAGTGCTAATAGGCCCTTGCTCCTACAACAATGAGGTTGATACATGCTCATTTTTTTCGCCAGCCTTGCGATCCTTATTCTCGGCTATAAGTTCTACAGCCCCTTTGTGGAAAAACAAGCTGGTATAGACCCCACCGCAAAAACTCCTCAAGAACGCCTGCATGATGGTGTGGACTACGTTGCCATCAGTCCGGCCAAAGCGTTCCTGATTCAATTTCTGAATATTGCCGGGGTCGGCCCCATTTTCGGGCCTATCCTGGGCGCCCTGTACGGTCCCATCGCACTGGTGTGGATTGTTATTGGTAACGTGGTAGGCGGCGCGGTTCATGACTACTTTTCCGGTGTCATGAGCATGAAGGAAGACGGCAAGAGCTTGCCGGAGATTGCGGGTAATTATTACAACGTGATCTTCAAGGGCGTGATGCTGGTGTTCACCTGCATGCTGCTGTTCTTTGTAGGCGTGGTGTTCATCATGAGTCCGGCGGGACTGTTGAGTAACCTGTCTTTCTTCGAAGGTACTTTTCTGGCTGGTAACACTTTCTGGGTGTTAGTGATTCTGGGGTATTACTTCTTCGCTACCCTGCTGCCTATCAACAAGATCATTACCAAGCTATATCCGCTGTTTGGTTTGCTGATGATTGTGATGACCACACTGGTTGCTGTGGCACTGTTGCTGGAGGCACCCAACCTGCCGGTGGTGAATGATGTGTTTGCGTATTTCGACGGCCATCATGAGCATGACTTTCTGGCACCTAACCCGGACGGTTTGCCGGTCTGGCCGCTGTTGTTCCTGACCATTACCTGCGGTGCCATCAGCGGTTTTCACTCTACCCAGTCACCGATGATTGCCCGTTGTATTACCAATGAGAAATATGCCCGGCCGGTATTTTATGGCGCGATGATGTGTGAAGGCATTGTTGCCTGTGTCTGGGCATTGGCGGGTATTGCGGCTTTCCCTGGTGGTTATGTCGAACTGAAAGACATGCTGGATCTGGGCGGGCCGGGGCTGGTGGTGAACCACATTGCGACCAGTTACCTGGGCGTGTTCGGTGGCGTGATGGCGATTCTGGCGGTGGCTATTTTCCCGATTACCTCGGGAGATACGGCGTTCCGCTCACTGCGCCTGACGGTTACCGATGCGTTCAAGATCAAGCAGTCAGCCATGCACAGACTGGCGCTGGCCGCACCGATATTGGGCGTGGCCTATCTGATGACCTTCCTGGATTTCTCGTTGATCTGGCGCTACTTCGCCTTCTCCAACATGCTGCTGTCTACCAGTGTGCTGTGGCTGGCAACCAAGTATCTGTTCGACCGAGGCACTTTCCACTGGATTGCCAGTATTCCTGCAGTGATCGGCACGGCGATTACCGTGTCCTATATCGCAACCGCCGGGATTGGTTTGAACATGCCGGAGGAGTACAGCAAGCCCATAGGTATCGTGGTTGGTCTGGCTTGTCTTATCGGCTTGATCTACCAGCATAATAAGCGCAGTACGAACGTTTATGCAGGTCCTCAAGCCTGATGCAACTCGGCGTGCGGTTGTGGTGTTGAACACATCACAACCGCACGCAATCACGGTCAGTCTATCTGACGTCTACTCCCGGTTTTCAGCTGAACCGCGATCCGCGTACATATCTGTTCCTTCCTCCAGAAACACCTCGATCAAACCGATAACAACACCCGGCTTCTCTCGATGGGGCACATGCCCGCAATCCGGCAGTATTTCCATCGTGGCGGGTCCTGTGACCAGCGATACAATGTGCTCGGGATGCTGTGCAGAACCGTACTCATCACCGTCGCCATGAATGGCCAATACCGGACAGCGGATCTGGGTCAGGCTTTCGTTCAGATTCCAGTGACTGAAGCTGTCAGCGAGCCAGGTATCAACCCACGCGCTCAGCACCCATGCCGCCTTGGCTCCGTGGTATTTGCTCAGACGCTCCAATTGACCCGGCCTGGCAAATGCCTGCTGGGCCTGCCGAATACCTTCCAGGGTGCAACTTTCGACAAACGCCTGCGCGGATAAGGTGATCAATCCTCCACACCGTTCAGGGAAGGCCGCCGCACATGCGATGGCCATGCCGCCTCCCACACTGTGCCCAAGGGCGATGAAGTCCTGCAGCTCAAGCGCTTGAAGCAGTGCTGAAAAGGAGTTGTCAGCCTCGTCCAGCACAAAGCTGACATCCAGCGCTTGTGGGCAAGGGTCCGACAGACCGAAACCAAGACGGTCATAGGCGATGACCTCCCGCCCTGTTGCCGCCGATAGCGTCTCAGGAAAATCCTTCCACAGCTCGACACAACCCAGCGAGTCGTGAAACAGAACGATAGGCACCCGCTCTGTGCGAACCTGCTCGATGGGCACCCAGCGCTTGACGAACAGGCGTCCCGCTGACGTTTCTACCCAGGTGTCACTGGTCGTTATCCTGATCATGACCTCTGACTGGCTCCTTTCACTTTTCCACTTACTTTTCGACCCTGCCGTGCATCACCATGATCGTCTGTTGCATCAGCGCGCAAAGCGACTCCTTACCGTTCTTGACGGCAAACACCTCTGCCTTGGTAATGACCAGCGTACGGCCGGGGCGAATGACCTGGCCCCGGGCGATCAGCATCTCGCCATCGGCCGGCGCCATCAGGTTCATCTTGTATTCCACGGTCAGGACAGATGCGTCCGCAGGCACCAGGGTCATCGCAGCATAACCGGCGGCCGAGTCGGCAATCATGCCGACCACCCCGCCATGCACAAACCCGTGCTGCTGTTCCACGCCCTGCCAGTGCGGCAGATGAATCTCGGTGCGACCCTGTTCCACCACAGCCAGGGTCGCCTGAATGAGCGCCATGGCGTTTTGCCGGTCGAAGCTGGCGCTGACGCGCTCGGCGAAGTGAGGATCGGAATTGACTGTCATCTGGCGGGCCTCCGGTAGGATGGTTTTCAACTGAGGGACAAAAAGTAATGCACCGCCGGACCGGGTCCAGGCGGTGCACGGCTCAGCACTTTACTTGAAGTTGCGCTTAACCAGGCGTTCCAGCCAACCGACGATGCCCGCCCGGAACAGCAGTACGCACAGTACGAAGATCACGCCGAGAATCACGTGCACCCACTCACCGAGCGGGCCGTTGGACAGCGAGCTCTGCAAGGTCACCACCACAGTGGCGCCGACCAGCGGGCCGAGAATGGTACCGACACCGCCAAGCAGGGTCATCAGGATCACTTCGCCGGACATGTGCCAATGCGCATCTGTCAGCGATGCCAGCTGGAATACTACGGTCTTGGTGGATCCGGCCAGACCGGCCAGCGCAGCGGAGATGACGAAGGCCAACAGTTTGTGCGCATCGACGTTGTAGCCGAGCGACACCGCTCGCGGCTCGTTCTCGCGAATCGCCTTGAGGACCTGGCCGTAGGGTGAATGAATGGTGCGCTGGATAATGGCAAAGCCGAGAATGAACACGGCCAACACGAAGTAATACATGGCCATGTTGTTGTTCATGTCGATGAAGCCAAACAGATTCCCGCGCGGAACGCCCTGCAGGCCGTTTTCACCACCGGTGAACGGCGCCTGAACGAACACGAAGAACACCAACTGCGCCAGCGCCAGGGTAATCATGGCGAAATAGATGCCTTGCCTGCGGATCGCCAGCATGCCGAACAAGGTACCGAGCACCGTTGCCGCCAGAGTGCCGACGAGAATGCCCAGTTCGGTACTCAGGCCGCTGTATGTGCTTAGCACATGACCGGTAATGTAACCACCGGTAGCAAAGAAGGCGGCATGACCGAAGGACAGTAATCCCGCATAGCCCAGCAGCAGGTTGAAGGCGCAGGCGAACAGTGCGAAGCACAGCAGCTTCATCAGAAATACTGGATAGGCCACGAACGGCGCTACCAGCGCGATGCCCAGCAGCACAGCATAGAAGATCTTCTGGCGGCGCGCCGCCGCGTGTCTGCGCTCACGCACCACGCTTGCCTGCGGCATAGGTACCGCCTGATTATTGACCGGATTCGTCATGCTCATGCCTCCTTCCCGAACAGTCCCGCAGGACGAATCAGCAGCACCGCCACCATGACCAGAAACACCACAGTGTTAGCCGCTTCCGGATAGAACACCTTGGTCAGGCCCTCGATTATGCCCATGGCGATCCCGGTAACGATGGCACCGAGAATCGATCCCATACCACCGATGACAACCACAGCGAACACGACGATCAGCAGGTTGGAGCCCATGCCCGGCGTTACTGCATAGATGGGTGCTGCCAGTACGCCAGCGAATGCCGCCAGCGCGACGCCGTAACCGTAGGTGAGGGTCACCAGCAGCGGTACGTTGATGCCGAAGCCCTGCATCAGTTTGGGGTTTTCAGTGCCGGCACGCAGGTAGGAGCCCAGGCGCGTGCGTTCGATGACGTACCAGGTCGTCAGGCACACCACCAGCGCTGCGACGATCACCCAGGCGCGATAGGTGGGCAGGAACATGAAGCCCAGATTGAAGCCGCCCCGGAGTATCTCGGGCATCGGATAGGACGAGCCCGACACACCAAACAACTTGACGAAACTGCCTTCAATGATCAGCGCCAGACCGAAGGTCAGCAGCAGTCCGTAGAGGTGATCTTCACCGGCAATACGCCGCAGCAGTCCACGCTCGATGGCCATGCCGAGACCGCCGATCAGCAACGGCGAGAGCAGCAGCGCCGCCCAGTAGTTCACACCCAGATAGTTCAGGCCCAGATAGGCGGCGAAGGCGCCCAGCATGTACTGCGCACCGTGAGCGAAGTTGATGATGCGCAGCAGGCCGAAAATAATCGCCAGGCCGAGGCTCAACAGGGCGTAGAACGCGCCGTTGATGAGGCCGAGCAGCAACTGCCCGAGCAGTACGCTCAGGGGAATGCCGAATACGAGAGTCATGGTTCACCACTCGATGTAAGTCTGAAGCGCCCGGTCGTTACCGACCGGGCGATGGCGCGGACCTGCTGCCGGTCAGCTCTTTGTGACCAGCTTCTCGCACTGGCTTTCGGACATCGGCCGATAGGCCTGTTCCGCAGGAATTTCACGGACCACCTTGTACAGGTCCCACTCGCCCTCAGATTCGGCTGGCGTCTTGACCTGCACCAGATACATATCGTGCATCATGCGGCCGTCTTCGCGGATATAGCCGTTTTTGGCGAACATATCGTTGATCGGCGTCTTGGCCATCTGAGCGCGTACCGCCACCGTCTCGTCGGTCCCAGCCTCTTTTATCGCATTCAGATAGTGAGTGGTGGCCGAGTAGATGCCGGCTGGCACCATTCCGGGCATGCGGTTGGTGCGCTCGTAGTAGCGTTGCGCCCAGGCACGGGTGTCTTCATCCATATCCCAATACCAGCCGGTGGTCAGCATCAATCCCTGAGTTACGTCCAACCCCATGGCGTGGATGTCATTGAGGAAGACCACCATGCCGGCAAGTTGCTGCCCGGCCTGGGTCACGCCGAACTCACTGGCGGTTTTCAACGAGTTGACGGTATCCGAGCCGGCGTTGGCCAGAGCAATCACTTCGGCGCCAGAACCCTGTGCCTGCAGTATGTAGGAGGAGAAATCGTTACTGGGGAATGGATGGCGAATCTTACCGACGACGCTGCCACCACCGTCTTCCACGATTCTGGAGATGTCGGTCTCCATCGAATGGCCGAAGGCATAGTCGGCAGTGAGGATGTACCAGCTCTTGCCGCCGTTGGCGAGCATGGCCTTGGCGGTGCCATTAGCCAGCGCGTAGGTGTCGTAGGTCCAGTGGATATGATTGGGTGAGCAGTATTCATTGGTGATGCTGGAAGCCGCAGCGCCCGAGATCAGCGCCAGCTTGCCGCCCTGCTCCAATACCCGGTTCGCAGCGAGCACCACGGAACTGGCGACCATGCCCGTCACCATGTCGACGTTGCGCTCGTCGATCCACTGACGCACGGTGTTGGCGCCGACGTCCGGCTTGTTCAGGTCATCGGCGTGAAAGACGACAATCTTCTTGCCATCCACCTCGCCGCCGAAATCCTCTACCGCCATTTTTAACGCCTCCAGGCCACCGGGTCCTGACAGGTCGCGGTAGGTGCCTGACATATCAGCCAGATAGCCGATACGGATTTCGTCGTTGCTGATCTCGGCCTGAGCGGCTCCGGCGATCAGACTGCTAACCAGGATGGCACTCGCGCTTTTGCGGAAGAAACTCATTGATTCACCACTCTCGATTGTTTTTGTTGTTTGGACCGACAGCCATTGCCGCCGGTTACCGCTTCCTGAGTCGAACCGGGGCTCACACCCCGAGACAGGAATTGAGAAACGCCTTTTTCGAATCCAGATCCGCCGCCTCGATCTCTTCGATGATGCGGCCGTGCTCCATTACGTAATGCCGGTCGGCCAGTGGCGCGGCGAAGCGGAAATTCTGCTCCACCAGCACTATGGTCAGACCGCGCTGCTTGAGCTTGATCAGCACCTCACCGAGCTTCTGCACGATCACCGGTGCCAGCCCTTCGGTAATCTCATCGAGCAGCAGCAGATTGGCGCCGGTACGCAGGATGCGCGCCATGGCCAGCATCTGCTGTTCTCCGCCAGACAGTCGTGTGCCCTGGCTGAACCGCCGCTCGTAGAGGTTGGGAAACATCTCGTAAAGTTCATCGAGACTCATGCCGCCGCTGCGCACCGTGGGCGGCAGCAATAGATTTTCCTCGACATTGAGACTGGCGAAGATGCCGCGCTCCTCCGGGCAGTAGCCGACACCGAGACGGGGGATCTGATGTGCCGGCATGCCGAGAGTCTCGTTGCCGTTGACCACGATGGAACCGGTACGGCGGCCCACCATGTTCATGATCGCCCGCAGCGTGGTACTGCGTCCGGCGCCATTACGCCCGAGCAGGGTCACCAGTTCGCCGCGGCCGACCACCAGGTCAACCCCATGAAGAATGTGCGACTCACCATAGAAGGCGTGCAGATCGCTGATGCGCAGTTGGTCACGCTCCATCGGGGGTGTCATGCGTGAGCCTCCTCGGTGCTGGCTTCGCTGCCCAGGTAGGCTTCGCGCACCAGGGGGTTGGCTGAAACGCTCTCGTAGTCACCTTCGGCAAGCACCGAGCCACGCGCCAGCACGGTAATGCGATCGCACAGACGGCTGACCACACTGAGGTTATGTTCGACCATCAGCACTGTACGGTTGGCTGCCGCGCGACGTACCAGATCAACCACCATATCGACATCCTCGCCGCCCATGCCCTGGGTTGGCTCATCCAGCAGCAAGACAAAGGGGTCCAGGGCCAAAGTGGTGGCCAGTTCCAGCGCCCGCTTGCGGCCATAGGGCAGATCAATTGCCATGGTGTGGGCAAAGGCCTGCAGATCCACCTCGGCGAGCAATTGCATGACCTTCTCATCCAGCTCATGCAGGCTGCGATCGGACTTCCAGAACTGGAAGGAATTGCCCTGTTTCTGCTGCAAGGCAACACGGACGTTCTCCAGCACCGTCATATGGCCGAATACCGCGGAGATCTGGAATGAACGCACCAGACCGAGCCGGGCGATGCCGTTGGCCTTCATCGAAGTGATGTTCTTGCCACGATAAAGAATCTCGCCGCGAGTGGGCGTGAGAAATTTGGTGAGCAGATTGAATACGGTGGTCTTGCCAGCGCCATTGGGGCCGATAAGCGCGTGAATATGTCCCTGACGGACTTTGAGGTCCACATTATCTACTGCGGTGAAACCGCGGAACTCTTTGGTCAGGCCGCGTGTTTCCAGAACAAACTCTGGTTCCATGGGATGCTCTCTAACCTTGATTGTTATTGTTGGTTTTGGCACTTACTGCAGCATTACCTTTACGTAAAAGGTATCAACCGGTTTCCGTTTACGCAAGCGCCAATTCCAGATACTTGACTGAAGGGTCGCACGTGGAATCAGAAAGGTACGGCCGGCCCCCCTCCGGGCCCGGCCGTACGCTTTTTCAGAGCTTGAACGTATAGCTGACGATCAGGCGATTTTCATCGATATCCGTGGTGTGGCTGCCGCGGTACATCACGTTGCGCATCAGCACCTTGACGTCTTTCAGCGGTCCACTTTGTACGGTATAGGCCAGATCTATGTCGCGCTCCCACTCCTTGGCATCCGCGCCGGCGATCTCGAAGTTGTCGCCACGCACGTAGCGCGCCATCAGCCCCCAACCCGGCAGACCGGTATTGGCGAAGTCGTAGTCGTAGCGCATCTGCCAGCCATCCTCTTCGGCACGCAGGAAGTGATGGTAAGTCATGGTATTCATGGTCCAGGGATCGGTACCGCCACCCACAAAGGGCATACCGGTATCACCACTCTGATCCTGATAACCCAGGGCCAGCGAGTGTCCGGAGTGAAGCAGACTGAACATGGCACTGTAAGTACGGTTATCAACCTGGGCGCGACCCTCGCCATCACTGTCGTAGTAACGCAGATCGGACTTCAGGCTGAGCCCTTCGGTCAACGGCATCAGGTGCACCAGATTGGCATGGTGCTGGCTGTAGTTGTCTTCCAGCTCGGCGTAATAATAGGTGGCTGTGGTCTTCGGCGTGAAAGCGTAGCTGCCACCGGCATAGTTGAAGCGGTCACTGGCTACGCCACCCGTTGCGCCGTCGGCGAACATGGTCATATCACCGTAGTTGGATGAGTCGCGCAGACGCGAGGAACGGAACTGGCCACCGACCAGCGTCAGCCCGTCAATTTCCTTGGAGAGAATCTGCGCGCCCTCGAAGGTTTGCGGCAGCATGCGGGTATCGTTTCGGAACAGCACCGGCAAGGTGGGCGCATGGGTGCCCAGGGTCAGCACGGTATTGGATACCTTGGCCTTGGCGGTCAGTCCGAGGAAACTGTAATCGTCCACCGGCTCGGCACTGGTCGGGCTACGCGGCAAGGCGCCAGTACCACTGGTACCAGCACCGGAATCCAGCTTGACGCCCAGCAGCCCCAAGGCATCGACACCAAAGCCCACTGGCCCCTCGGTAAAGCCGGACTGCAGATTGAGAATGAAGCCCTGGCCCCATTCTTCGGCCTTGGATTTGGCCTGGCCTTTGTGCTGAAGCGTATCGGCCTTGTCATCGTCGCGGTAGTCACGGTTCATGTAGAAGTTGCGCAGCTCGAGGCTGGCGGTGCCGTCTTCAAGGAACGCAGCGCTGGCACTGGCAGGAATGCCAACAGCAGCGGCTAGTCCAGCGCACAGAAAAAGCGGGTTGAGGGGTTTCAGGTGCATAGATATCTCTCTTGTTATTGTTGATGAGTACAACTATTGCCAGGCCCGACCGCAATCGCCTGCCGGACCGGGATTACCGCGTCATGCGATAAAAGGGTGTCGCCTCACTTGGCGGCTCGGGGCACACGGCCCAACAGGTAAAATTCGTCGTTCGGTGGGGTGCGCGCCATGGAAACCAGGCGGTTGGATAGTCCGAAGATGCCCGCAACAGCACCGATATCCCAGATATCGTCAAGACTGAAACCCTGCTCCTCGAGGCGCGCCTGCCAGATATCGTCGAGTACGCCGCGCCGTGCAGCGATATGCAGGGCAAAATCCAGCATGGTGCGCTGACGCAGCGTGATGGATGCGGTTTGGTAATTGACCGCCAGCTGATCGGCGAGCTGCGCATCCTTGGCCAGAATCCGCAGAATCGCGCCATGGGCGACCACGCAATACAGACAGCCATGGTCGGCACTGACTGCCACTACGATCATTTCCTTCTCGGCCTGGGTCAGGGTATCGGAGACCCGATCCATCAGCGCATCGTGGTAGGCGAAGAAAGCCCGAAATTCCTCAGGACGATGCGCCAGCATGAGGAACACATTGGGGATGAAGCCCGCCTTGTCCTGGACTGCCAAGATGCGTTCGCGCAGGTCATCGGGCAATGCGTCGAGACGGGTGGGTAATGCAAAGCGGCTGATCGACTTATTCATGTACCACTCCTGTTTGTGGTGGGTTACGACATATCCAGGGCCGAGCGAACCCGGCCCTCGTCATCACTGCTGCTCGCTGAGCCCCAGTTCGGCCACGCTGATCTCACGCATACGGAATTTCTGCACCTTGCCGCTGATGGTCATGGGGAACTCATCAACGAATCTGATATGTCGAGGGGTCTTGAAATGGGCAATACGACCACTGCAGAACTCACGCAGCGTCTCGGATTCGAGCTGATGACCCGGGTGCAGCTTGATCCAGGCAACGATTTCCTCACCGAACTTGCTGTCCGGCACACCAATCACCTGCACATCAGCGATCGCCGGATGGGTAAAGAGAAACTCCTCGATCTCTCGCGGATATACATTCTCACCACCACGGATAATCATGTCCTTGTTACGGCCGACGATTTTCAGGTAGCCGTCATCATCCATCACCGCCAGATCACCGGTGTGCATCCAGCGCGCGCCGTCGATCGCCTTGCTGGTCGCTTCGGGGTTGTTCCAATAGCCGAGCATCACACTGTAACCACGGGTGCAGAGCTCACCGATCTGTCCGCGCGGCACTATGCAGCCCTGCTCATCGACCACCTTGCTCTCCAGGTGCGGCTGGGTACGGCCTACACTGGTGACACGGCGGTCCAGATCGTCATCCGCGCCGGTCTGGGTTGATACCGGGCTGGTTTCGGTCATGCCATAGGCAATCTGCACTTCATGCATGTGCATTTCGTCGATGACCCGCTTCATTATCTCGATCGGGCAGGTGGAGCCCGCCATGATGCCGGTGCGCAGGGAGCTCAGGTCCAGGGACTGACGCAGGGGGTCGTCGAGCATGGCGATGAACATGGTCGGCACGCCGTATAGCGCGGTGGCGCGCTCCTTGGCAACCGCCTGCAACGCGGCCTGAGACTCGAAAGCCGCGCTCGGGTAGATCATGGTGGTGCCGTGAGTGATGCAGGCAAGGTTGCCCATGACCATGCCAAAGCAATGGTACAACGGCACGGGAATCACCAGCCGATCCTGCTCGGTGAGGCGGATGCTTTCACCAACCATGTAACCGTTGTTGAGGATGTTGTAATGGCTGAGCGCAGCCCCCTTGGGGAACCCCGTGGTGCCGGAGGTGTACTGGATATTGATCGGATCATCGAACTGCAGTCGTTCGCCACATTGGCGCAGCTGCTCCGGTCCGACCTGCCCGGCCATGCCCATCAACGCTTCCCAGTGCAGCATGCCATTCCCCGGCTTGGCACCGAGGCTGATCACACCCTTCATTTCCGGCAGCATAGGGCTTTGCAACGTGCCGATAGCCGAGCTCTCCAGCTCCGGCAGCAGTTCATGCAGCATGGCGTGGTAATCAGAGGTTTTGAAGGTGTCAGCACAGACCAGCCAACGGCAGCCGGACTGTTTCAGCGCGTATTCCAGTTCGTTGAGCCGGTAGGCCGGGTTGATGTTGACCAATATCACGCCGATCTTCGCCGTGGCGAACTGGGTGATACACCACTCGGCGCAGTTCGGCGACCAAATCCCCACTCGCTGTCCCGGCTCGATACCGAGCGCCAGCAGCCCGCGCGCGCAACGATTCACCGCATCTGCCAACTCCGCCCAGGTGTAACGCAGATTCTGGTGCTGCACCACCAGCGCCTCGCGTTGGGGGAAGCGCTCCACGGTGCGGTCGAAAGCCGCGCCGATGGTCATGGGCAACAGGGGTTTACTTTGCGGTCCGCTGGTGTAGCTCGGAAGACTCATCGTCTGGTTCCTCAGTCTTATGTTTGTTATGGGACTTGCACTTCCCGAGGGCGCTGACAGTGTTGACAGTCATCCAAGGGCAGGTTTACGCTAACGTAAAGGTGACCGGCTGGCAAGATATTCTCCAGTCACAGGACGAACGTCGGACTTTCCGACGAACCCGATCAAACAGAACAACTACAAGACAGGTAGCTCCATGACTTACTCCAGCCTCAATTTCGCCCTCGGTGAAACCATCGATATGCTGCGCGAGCAGGTACAGGCGTTCGCCGCTGCCGAGTTGGCGCCACGTGCCGCCGCCATCGACAGTGACAATCTGTTCCCCAGCGACATGTGGAGGAAGTTCGGCGATATGGGCCTGCTCGGCGTGACCGTTCCCGAAGAATACGGCGGTGCGGGTCTCGGCTACCTGGCACATGTGGTGGCGATGGAGGAAATCAGCCGTTACTCGGCCTCGGTAGGCCTGTCCTACGGCGCGCACTCGAACCTCTGCGTCAATCAGATCAACCGCAATGGCACTGCCGAGCAGAAGACCCGATATCTGCCCAAGCTGATCAGCGGTGAACACATAGGTGCGCTGGCAATGAGCGAACCCAACGCCGGCTCCGATGTAGTCTCCATGAAGCTGCGCGCCGATAAAAAGGGCGACCGCTACATACTCAATGGCAGCAAGACCTGGATCACCAACGGCCCGGATGCCAATACTTATGTGATCTATGCCAAGACCGACCTGGAAAAAGGTCCCCACGGCATTACCGCTTTCATCGTCGAGCGCGACTGGAAGGGTTTCTCCCGCGGCAACAAGTTCGACAAGCTGGGCATGCGCGGCTCCAACACCTGCGAGCTGTTCTTCGATGACGTTGAAGTACCGGCGGAGAATATCCTGGGCAGCGAAAATGGCGGCGTCAAAGTCCTGATGAGCGGCCTGGATTATGAGCGTGCCGTGCTTGCCGGTGGCCCCACCGGGATCATGCAGGCCTGTCTGGACGTGGTGGTGCCCTATATCCACGACCGTAAGCAGTTCGGTCAGAGCATCGGTGAATTCCAGTTCATACAGGGCAAGGTCGCCGATATGTACACCCAGCTCAATGCCAGCCGCGCCTATCTTTATACCGTGGCTCAGGCCTGTGACCGCGGCGAAACCACCCGCAAGGATGCTGCCGGCGTGATCCTGTATACCGCCGAAAACGCCACCCAGATGGCCCTGCAGGCGATCCAGATTCTCGGCGGCAACGGTTACATCAACGAGTTCTCCACCGGCCGCCTGTTACGCGACGCCAAACTCTATGAGATCGGCGCCGGCACCAGCGAGATCCGCCGCATGCTGATCGGTCGCGAGCTGTTCAACGAAACAAAATAAATTACGTCCGGAGTAGGTTTCATGGCCATCCTGAATACCCAGATCAACACCCGTGCGCCCGAGTTCGCTGCCAATGGCGCAGCAATGCGCGAGCAGGTGAACAATCTCCGTGCGCTGCTCGAACAGGTCAGCGAAGGTGGCGGTGCCAGTGCACAACAGCGTCATACCTCGCGCAGCAAACTGCTGGTGCGCGATCGCATCGATACGCTGCTCGACCCCGGCTCGGCATTCCTCGAGCTGTCGCAGCTGGCCGCTTATGAGGTGTATGGCGAAAACGTCGCGGCGGCCGGCATCGTCGCCGGCATTGGCCGCGTCGAAGGCATCGAATGCATGATCATCGCCAACGATGCGACGGTCAAAGGCGGCTCCTATTACCCGTTGACGGTGAAGAAGCACCTGCGCGCCCAGACCATCGCCCAGGAAAACCGTCTGCCGTGCATCTACCTGGTGGATTCCGGCGGTGCCAACCTGCCGCGTCAGGACGAGGTATTCCCCGATCGTGAACATTTCGGTCGCATCTTCTTCAACCAGGCCAACATGAGTGCGCAGGGTATCCCGCAGATCGCCGTGGTGATGGGCTCGTGCACTGCTGGCGGCGCCTATGTGCCGGCGATGGCCGACGAAGCCATCATGGTGCGTAACCAGGCAACCATCTTTCTCGCCGGCCCGCCGCTGGTGAAAGCGGCGACCGGTGAGGTGGTGACGGCCGAGGACCTGGGTGGCGCCGATGTGCACTGCAAGATCAGCGGTGTTGCCGATCATTATGCCGAGAATGATGAGCATGCGCTGGCCATTGCCCGGCGTTGCGTAGCCAACCTCAACTGGCAGAAGCTGGGTCAGCTGCAGGTGCGTGAACCCAAGGCGCCACTGTATTCGGCCGATGAGCTGTACGGCGTGATCCCGGCACTGTCCAAGCAGCCCTACGATGTGCGCGAAGTGATCGCCCGGCTGGTTGATGGCAGCGAGTTCGATGAATTCAAGGCGCTGTTCGGCACCACGCTGATCTGCGGCTTCGCTCACTTGCACGGTTACCCGATCGCGATCCTGGCCAACAACGGCATTCTGTTCGCCGAGGCCGCGCAGAAAGGTGCGCATTTCATCGAACTGGCCTGCCAACGTGGCATTCCGCTGCTGTTCCTGCAGAACATCACCGGCTTCATGGTCGGGCAGAAGTACGAAGCAGGCGGTATCGCCAAGCATGGCGCCAAACTGGTCACCGCGGTGAGCTGCGCCCGGGTGCCGAAATTCACCGTGATCATCGGCGGCAGCTTCGGCGCCGGCAACTACGGCATGTGCGGTCGCGCCTATGACCCGCGCTTCCTGTGGATGTGGCCAAACGCACGCATCGGCGTGATGGGTGGCGAGCAGGCCGCCGGGGTACTGGCTCAGGTCAAGCAGGAACAGAGCGAACGTGCCGGCAAGACGCTCAGCGACGACGAAGTGGCCGCCATCAAGCAACCGATTCTCGAACAGTACGAACATCAGGGGCACCCCTACTACTCCAGTGCACGACTCTGGGACGACGGCGTGATTGATCCAGCACAAACGCGCGATGTCGTGGGGATGGCGTTATCCGCCTCGCTCAACGCGCCGATCGAGCCGACCCGCTTCGGCGTGTTCCGCATGTGACCCCTCTGCGCCTATCAAAGGAACGCCCATGATCGATTTCCAGACCATTGAACTGAATAAGGACCCGCGCGGCATAGCCACCCTCTGGCTGAACCGCGCGGACAAGAATAATGCCTTCGATGCTCAGGTAATCAGCGAGCTGAACGTCGCACTGGCCATGGTGCAGGACGATACAGACATCCGCCTGCTGGTGCTGCGCGGCCGCGGCAGGCATTTCTCCGCCGGCGCGGATCTGGATTGGATGCGGGCGTCGGCAGAACTCGACTACCAGGCCAATCTCGCCGATGCCCATGAGCTCGGCGAACTGATGCAGCGTCTCTACCAATTGCCGCAACCCACCCTGGCGGTGGTTCAGGGAGCGGCCTTCGGCGGTGCACTGGGGCTGATTGCCTGCTGCGATATGGCGATCGGCGCGGTCGATGCTCTGTTCTGCCTGTCGGAAGTGCGTATCGGCCTGGCCCCGGCGGTCATCAGCCCGTTCGTGGCCAAGGCGATTGGCGAACGTGCGCTGCGGCGCTATGCATTGACTGCAGAACGCTTCGACGGCCAGCGCGCCCGCGAACTCGGCCTGCTCGCCGAATGCCACGCGGCAGGCGAACTCGATGCCGCACTGGAACAGTGGATCGACAACCTGTTGCAGAACAGCCCGCAGGCGCTCAAGACCTGCAAGAGCCTGTTACTTGAAGTGGGCGCCGGCGCTATCTCTGCCGAACTGCGCCAGACCACCGAACATGCCATCGCCCGGCTGCGTACCAGCCCCGAGGGGCAGGAAGGCCTGAATGCCTTCCTGGAGAAACGCCGTCCCGCCTGGCAGGAGAAGAACTGATGAAGCACTATATCGATACCTTGTTGGTGGCCAACCGCGGCGAGATCGCCTGTCGCGTGATGAGCACCGCCAAATCCATGGGCCTGACCACGGTTGCCGTACACAGCGCCGTCGATGCCAATGCCCGACATGCGCGCGAGGCCGACATCCGCGTCGATCTGGGTGGCGCCAAACCGGCCGACAGCTACCTGCAGATCGACAAGCTGATCGCGGCGGCCAAGAGCAGCGGTGCTCAGGCCATTCATCCGGGCTACGGTTTTCTATCCGAGAACGCCGGCTTCGCCCGCGCCATCGAAGCGGCCGGCCTGATCTTTCTAGGGCCGCCAGCCGCAGCCATTGACGCCATGGGCAGCAAATCCGCGGCCAAGGCGTTGATGGAAGAAGCCGGCGTACCGCTGGTGCCTGGCTATCATGGCGAGGCTCAGGACCTGGAGACCTTCCGCGCCGCTGCCGAGTTGATCGGCTATCCGGTGCTTCTCAAGGCCACCGCCGGCGGCGGCGGCAAAGGCATGAAGGTCGTCGAGCGAGAAGAAGATCTCGCCGAAGCACTGGCTTCAGCACAGCGTGAAGCCCAATCGTCGTTCGGCGATGCACGCATGCTGGTGGAAAAGTACGTACTCAAACCGCGCCACGTGGAAATCCAGATATTCGCCGACCAGCAGGGTAACTGCCTGTATCTCAACGAGCGCGACTGCTCGATTCAGCGCCGCCACCAGAAAGTCGTTGAAGAGGCTCCGGCCCCCGGCCTGTCACCGGCACTGCGCCGCGCCATGGGTGAGGCAGCGGTGACCGCAGCCAGAGCCATCGGCTATGTCGGCGCCGGCACCGTGGAATTTCTGCTCGACGCCCGCGGCGAGTTCTTCTTCATGGAGATGAACACCCGGCTGCAGGTGGAGCACCCGGTCACCGAGGCAATTACCGGTCTCGATCTGGTGGCCTGGCAGATCCGCGTGGCCCGTGGCGAGCTGCTGCCAATCACCCAGGAACAGGTACCGCTGATCGGTCACGCCATTGAAGTACGCCTGTATGCCGAAGACCCGGATAACGACTTTCTGCCTTCCACCGGCACGCTGGCACTGTATCGTGAGGCTGCCACAGGCGCTGGTCGCCGTGTGGACAGCGGCGTCGCCGAAGGCGATAGCGTGTCGCCCTTCTATGACCCGATGCTGGGCAAGCTGATCGCCTGGGGCGAGAACCGCGAGGAAGCCCGCCTGCGTCTGCTGGCCATGCTGGATGAAACCGCCATCGGCGGGGTACGCACCAACCTAGCGTTCCTGCGTCGGGTAGTGGCGCACCCGGCGTTTGCCGCCGCCGAGCTGGATACCGGCTTCATCCCCCGCCACGAGGCCGAACTACTACCACCGCCCGGTGAACTGCCCGAGGCCTTCTGGCAACAGGCCGGCGAACTGTTTATCCGCACCAACCCGTCCCGCCAGCGTGACGACGACCCGGTCTCACCCTGGTCCGCCAGCCGCGGCGTTCGCCTGGGCCTGCCCGCCCACAGCACCCTGCACCTGCGTTGCCAGGGCGAACAGCGGCGGGTCAGCATCACCCATCTGGTAGCGACTGACAGTGGACGCCCACCGCGCTGCATCCGCAAGGATGACACTCTGTACCTGCAGTGGAACGGCGAGTGGCTGCCGGTCACCCTGTTCGACCCGATTGCCGAGGCTGACGCCAGCCATCAGCAGCAAGGCGGCCTGACGGCCCCGATGAACGGGAGCATCGTTCGCGTATTGGTGGAAGCCGGCCAGCATGTCGCCGCCGGTACCGCACTGATCGTGCTCGAAGCGATGAAGATGGAACACAGCATCCGCAGCGCCCAGGACGGTGTAGTGAAAAGCCTGTTCTGCAACGAAGGTGATATGGTCAGCGAAGGCACTGTGTTGCTGGAACTGGAAGAAGTCCGGGAGGATACATGAACCTGCTGCCCAGGCAGGTCCGTCTGGTCGAAGTCGGCCCGCGCGACGGCCTGCAGAATGAGCCACAACCCATCAGCATCGCTGACAAGGTACGCCTGGTCGATGACCTCAGCGCCGCTGGCCTGTCGTATATCGAGGCCGGCAGCTTCGTGTCGCCGAAGTGGGTACCGCAGATGGCCGGTTCCGCCGAGGTGTTCGGACAGATTACGCGCAAGCCCGGCGTCACCTATGCCGCGCTTGCGCCGAACCTGACAGGTCTGGAGGCCGCCATCGCGGCAGGCGTAAAGGAAGTCGCTGTGTTCGGCGCGGCTTCCGAAACCTTCTCGCAGAAGAACATCAACTGTTCCATCGCCGACAGCCTGGCGCGCTTCGCGCCGCTGATGGAGGTGGCACGCGCCCATGGCATCCGCGTACGCGGCTACGTCTCCTGCGTGCTCGGCTGCCCCTATGAAGGCAGCGTGGCGCCGGACAAAGTGGCCGAGGTTGCCCGCGAGCTGTACGCCATGGGGTGTTATGAGATCTCCCTGGGCGACACCATCGGCACCGGCACGCCGGGCAAGACCCGCACCTTGATCGAGGCGGTGAGTCGCGAGGTGCCGCGCGAGCACCTGGCCGGTCATTTCCACGACACGTACGGGCAGGCAATGGCGAATATCTATGCCAGTCTGCTGGAAGGTATCGCCGTGTTCGACAGCTCGATCGCCGGACTCGGTGGTTGTCCCTATGCACAAGGCGCCAGTGGCAATGTCGCCAGTGAAGACGTGCTGTACTTGCTGAACGGATTGGATATTGAAACCGGTGTCGATATCGACAGGTTGATCAGCGCTGGCGAACGCATCAGCCAGTTGCTGGGCCGTGCCAACGGTTCGCGGGTGGCACGCACCCGACACAGCAGCACAGACACAACAACAAGCAGAGGTATGTCATGAACAAGATCTACCCCAGTGCCACCCAGGCTCTTGAAGGGCTGGTTGAGGACGGCATGACGATTGCCGTCGGCGGCTTCGGCCTGTGCGGTATTCCCGAGGCATTGATCAGCGCCCTGCGCGACACCGGCAAGAAACAGCTCACCGCTATCAGCAACAATGCGGGGGTCGACGGCTTCGGTCTCGGACTGCTGTTGGAGACGCGGCAGATCCGCAAGATGGTGTCCTCCTATGTCGGCGAAAACAAGGAGTTCGAACGCCAGTATCTGAGCGGCGAGCTCGAACTGGAATTCACCCCGCAAGGCACCCTCGCCGAGAAGCTGCGCGCCGGCGGCGCGGGCATTCCGGCCTTCTATACCCGCACCGGCTACGGCACGCTGATCGCCGAGGGCAAGGAAACCCGGCAGTTCAACAGCGAATGGTATGTGATGGAGGAGTCGTTGACTGCTGATATCGCGCTGGTCAAAGCCTGGCGGGCCGACAAGTCCGGCAACCTGCAGTTTCGCAAGACCGCGCGCAATTTCAATCCGTTGGTGGCCACGGCGGGCAAGGTCTGCGTGGTCGAGGTGGATGAGATCGTCGAAACCGGCGCGCTGGACCCGGACCAGGTCCATCTGTCGGGCATTTATGTGCAGCGTATCGTGCACAATCCGAACGCTGAAAAACGCATCGAAAAACGCACGGTGAGGAGCTGAGATCATGGCCTGGACACGTGAACAGATGGCGCAACGCGCCGCACAGGAACTGCAGGATGGCTTCTACGTCAATCTCGGCATCGGCCTGCCGACCCTGGTCGCCAACTACATCCCGGATGGCATGGATGTCTGGCTGCAAAGCGAGAACGGTCTGCTGGGCATCGGCCCCTTCCCCAGCGAGGAGGAGATTGACCCGGACCTGATCAATGCCGGCAAACAGACCGTCACCGCCCTGCCCGGCTCGAGTTTCTTCGACAACGCACAGAGCTTTGCGATGATTCGCGGCGGCCATATCAACCTGGCCATTCTCGGCGCCATGCAGGTCTCCGAGAAAGGTGATCTGGCCAACTGGATGATACCCGGCAAGATGGTCAAGGGCATGGGCGGCGCCATGGATCTGGTGGCCGGCGTCAAGCGCGTCGTGGTGCTGATGGAGCATACCGCCAAGGGCGGCGCGCACAAGATCCTGCCCGCCTGCGACCTGCCGCTGACCGGCCTCGGGGTGGTCAACCGCATCATCACCGACCTCGGCGTGCTGGATGTGACCGAGCAGGGGCTGCAACTGGTGGAACTGGCCGACGGCGTCAGTTTCGAGGAGATCCAGCAGGCTACCGGTAGCCCGATCCGGCATTGACCTTGTCCGGGTGCAGCCCCGCGATGGGCGCAGAAGCCTTACGACACTAGGCATCAGTAGTGGCCAAGGAGTAGCCTTGGCTGTCGAACACCGCTGAACAATAGTGTATGTTCGCCCGCGTCGAGGACATATTCGCCGACGCGGGCGATACCTTTGGAAGAATCGAGACCGACCCCATGGCTAAACAGACCTACAGTATTTCCGACCTGGCCAACGAGCTGGACATCACCACCCGCACCATCCGCTTCTATGAAGAACAGGGCATGCTCTCGCCGGTCCGGCGTGGCCAGGAACGCATCTATTCACCCAAGGACCGCGTTGCCCTGAAGCTGATTCTGCGTGGCAAGCGGATCGGGTTTTCGCTGGCCGAATGCAAAACGCTGATCGAACTCTACGACCCCAAGGCCGGCAACCAGAAACAGCTCAACATCATGCTGCAGATGATCACCGAGCGCCGCGAGCATCTGGAGCAGCAGTTGCTGGACATCCAGCAGATGCAGCTGGAGCTGGATACCGCTGAAGAACGCTGCCTCACCGCACTGAAAACCACCCTGGAAAGGCAGACCGCCAAAGCCGCGAACCCATAAAACCGATACCTGCGCCCCACGGCATGGCATAGTGGTCAGCTGATACCGACAAGAGGGAACGCCTGTCATGATTACTGTTCATCATCTGAACAACTCTCGCTCGCAACGCATACTCTGGCTGCTCGAAGAATTGGGTCTGGAATATGAAGTCAAACGTTATGAGCGCGACCCGGACACCATGCTCGCTCCGCGGGAGCTCAAGGCAGTACACCCGCTGGGCAAGTCGCCGGTGATTACCGACGGCGATCTGACCGTGGCTGAGTCCGGCGCCATCATTGAATATCTGATTGCAATCTATGGCGGTGGCCGCCTGGCGCCGGAGCCGGGCACACCGGAACGCCTGCGATACACTTACTGGCTGCATTACGCCGAAGGCTCCGCGATGACGCCGCTGCTGCTCAAGCTGGTATTCAATCGAGTGGAAAGCGCGCCCATGCCGTTCTTCGCCAAACCCTTTGCCAAGGGTATCGCCCGTCAGGTCAAAAGCCAGTTTATCGAGCCGCAGATCATTCAACATCTCGACTATATGAACGATGAATTGGCAGCCACCGGCTGGTTTGCCGGTGAAGCGTTCAGCGCAGCCGATGTGCAGATGAGCTTCCCTCTGGAAGCGGCCGCAGCGCGAGGCGGCCTGGACGAGAAATGGCCCCATCTGATCGATTTCCTGCAACGTATTCACACCCGACCTGCCTATGAAAAGGCACTCGAGCGCGGCGGCGAATACGGAATGGTCGGTTGATCACTTCTCTTTGCCATGTATAGCCTTGCCCACCCCGTCACCCACATTCTGGAAATCCGCAAAAGCCGATTTATCGCCTGCGTTGAACCGATAGCCGACCGGCCCGGTGCGCAAGCCCGGGTCGCAGAGTTGCGCGCTGAACACCCGGATGCGACGCATGTGTGTTGGGCACTGCTTGCCGGAGGGCACAGTGCGGCAGTGGATGATGGCGAACCCTCCGGCACCGCCGGACGGCCGATGCTGGAAGTGCTGCGTCACCAGCAGCTCGATGGTGTGCTGGCGACCGTGGTGCGTTACTACGGCGGTATCAAGCTGGGCGCTGGCGGGCTGATGCGCGCTTATACCGACGCGGTCGCCCAGGCGCTGCAGCAGGCCGAAAAGGTCGCTCACATTCCTACTCTGCTGGTGCTCTGCGAGCTGTCCTACGCCCACGAAAGCACTGCCCGCCACCTGCTGACGCAGCTTGATGGTGAATTGCTGGAGGTCCGGCATGGAAGTGGCGTGCAGTTGCATCTGCGCTTGCCGGCCACAGCGGCGGATGAGCTCCATCGCCAACTGCTGGCTGTCACGCGTGGCGAGATGATCTGGCAACCCTGCTCCTGAGGAAGCGTGTGCTTCTGGCGCTCTCTGCTATCGTTCAGAGACGTCTGTCACTCAAGGATTCAATTATGAAGCTGATCAGCATGGTCATTGCCGCCCTGTTCCTGCTCGCCGGTTGCACCGGTATACCCAAGGGCATCGAACCGGTCACCGGCTTCGATCCGGAACGTTACCTGGGCACCTGGTACGAGATTGCCCGGCTCGATCATTCCTTCGAGGAAGGCCTGAGCCAGGTCACTGCAGAATACACCCTCAATGAGGACGGCAGCGTCAAGGTGGTCAACCGCGGTTACAACCAGGCCAAGGGCGAATGGAAAGAAGCCGAAGGCCGTGCGGTGCCTGTCGGTGACGATGACGTCGCTCACCTGAAGGTCTCATTCTTCGGCCCGTTCTACAGCTCCTATGTGGTGTTCGAACTGGATGACGACTACGCCAACGCGTATATCTCCGGGTACAATCGCGACTATCTGTGGTTCCTGTCCAGAACACCCCAGGTCAGCGACGCACAACTGGAAGCGTTCAGGGAGCGGGCCGCAGCCGAAGGCTTCGAGCTTGAGGAACTCATTCTGGTGGAACACCCAAGCTCGGGTTGAAGCCCTCGGCGCCGGCCGATCCGCTTAGAGTCTGTTGCCAAATCCCAGGCTGCAGGGCAGGCAGCGCCCCCTCACGGCACATGTACCGCTGTCCCGCATTCCGCCACCACCTGCACGGCCAGCCCTTGCCGTTCGATCCAGCGGCTCAGCTTGCCCGCCTGCTCGGTATTGGCGCCGGCGTCCTCACGCAGCGGGTGGACGTGACCGCGCCACATGAGCATCTGCAACGACTGCGAGAGCACACCGAGCTGGCCGGCGAAAGCCGGTAACCGGCGCAACTGGGCAAAGCTGACAGGGCCCTGCGCCAGCGCGGCAAGCAGCGGCGTGAAGATCTCGGCTGGACCCTGGATTTCGCCGATCTAGGCCACGTCCTGCACATAACCCGCTGCGTATGTCATGAAAAAACCCTCAGCTTTCGATACGCCGCAGCCCCCGGCAGCAATTACCGGCGGGAGCTGTGGTTTTTCTGCCCGACTCAGAAGCTCTTGGTCAGACCCACGATGAGGCGTCTGCCATCCAGGTTATAGGCATAATCACCGTCGGTGGTCACTTCCTTGTTGGTGAGGTTGTAGATACCCGCCTTGAAGCTCCAACTATCCTCTGGCCGGTACACCAGGCCGGCGTCGGCAAAGGTATAGGACGGATACTTGATGCCGTTGCTGCTGGAGCCACTGGTACCGGTCTGCCAACGACCGGAGGTCTCACCCCGGTAATTGACCTGGGTCCACAGATTCAGCCGCGAGGTCACTCCCCAATCCAGCGACGCGTTGAACATGTGCCTGGCGACATCGTTCAGCGGCTCGCCCTTGTATTCGCCGGACCTCTGTTCGGTGTCGGTCCAGGTATAACTGTGGCGGTAGGTCAGGTTATCCAGGATGTCATAGTCCATGGTGAACTCGATGCCGCGCAGCTCCGCCTTGTCGACGTTTTCATAGGAGGTGTAGCCGAACTGATGCGCCGGGTACTCCTTACCGTTGTAGACGCAGGTGGGTGCGCCCGGCGGAATACCCTCGGGATAGTTCGGACAGACCCGGCCGGTACGGTTGATCTTGTCTTCGTAATCGGTCACATAGGCCGTCACCGAGCCGGCCAGCCCGAGGTCGACATTCGCGTAATGCAGCCCGATCTCGCGGTTGAGGCTGGTTTCCGGCACCAGTTCGGGGTTGCCGATGATCACCCCGCCCCTGGACGTAGAGCCGAAGTCAGTCGCGGCCGAGCGCAGGTCCGGCGCCTTGTAACCCGACGTCACCCCACCCTTGAGGGTGAAGTTGTCATTCATGTGCCAGACGGCATAGACCTTCGGACTGAACTCGCCGCCGAATACCTGGTTGTCGTCATAACGACCGCTCAGGGTCAGGATCAGGTCGTCGGTCAGGCTCCAGTTGTCTTCCAGGAAGATGGAGTTCTGGTAGCGGTCCATTTCCACCACCATATTGGGATCGGCCACCGGTTCGCGCAGGCCGTTACTGCCATGCTCCAGATTTTCGTATTTGTGCGTCAGGCCGCCTGTCAGGGTATGCGCCCCCAGGAACCAGCTGGCCTGGGTGTTCGCGGTGATGACCTCGAACTCGATGCCCTGGCCGGTATCGGCATTGAGGGTGGTGCGGTTTTCCGATTGGTCATAGTTGACGTAGGAGTTGGTGAAGACGCTGCCGTACTTGCCCTCATGGGTCACGAAGTAATTCTTTTTCACCGAGTCGGCGTAAGAAGGATCAGCATCCTCGGCAAGACTGCGCCCCGGATGCTTCCAGCGCTCCTGCTGGGTATAACTGTGCCCGACGGTCAGCGCGTTCTGATCATTGAGATTCCAGGACAACTTGCCACCCGCATTCTGCCGCTTGTATTCGGGGTCGGTGGCCGCGCTGTCGCTCTCACCTACGAAATGGCTCTCGTTCTGCTTGTAGTAACCGCCGGTAAGCTGCAGTCCGAGCACGTCCTTGACCAGCGGCATGTTCACTACTGCGCTGGTCTGGTGGCCTCGCTCGTCGACCTTGTTACCGCTGCCGGGCATCGCATACTCGGCAGTGATGCTGCCGCTGAACTCATCGCTCACCTTCTTGGTGATGATGTTGATCACCCCGCCCATGGCGTCGGAACCGTACAGCGCCGAGGCCGGACCGCGAATGACCTCGATCCGCTCGATGGCCTCGATCGGTGGCAGGAAGTTGATCGGCGTACCGGCCTGGGAGCCCCGCTCGCTGAAGGCATCATTGCCCTGGGCCGGACGGCCGTCGATCAGGAACAGGGTATAGGCGGAGCTCATGCCGCGCAGCATGATGGATTGTTCCACGCCGCCACCGGCGATCTGCACACCGGCGACATGCTTCAGCGCATCAGTGATATCGGTGTAAGACTTCTTTTTCAACTCCTCGGCTGATATTACCGAGATGGATGCCGGCGCATCCCGAAGATTCTGCTCAAAGCCCGAGGCAGTCACCACTGTCTGCCCCAGGTCCAGGGCCTCTTCCGCTACTGCCGAACAAGCCATGGCGGCCAGGGTAACGGCCAGCAGAGTTCTCTTGAATTGGGGTTGCGAACGTGAAGCAAACTGACACTTGCGGCGTGACATGCATTTATCTCCAGAATGGTTAGCAGTCCTGCGGAATCACTTGGTTTTCCGAGGGTCCTTGGCAATTGGTTTTGTTATGGCGGCGGCCCCTGCTCCTGGGCACGGCGTGCTTTCTGCTTTGCAGACAGATTGAAGCCCGTGAGCTCTGTCGCTGCCTGGCCAATCGACGCAAATGATATACATTACCATTTGAGAGTAAATTCAATTTACAATCTATACACTTCCAACTCTGGACCCTCAGGCGTCGCTGCATGCCAGCATGTAGCCCTGGCCCCATACGGTTTCCAGCCGTGCAGCGCGGTAACCGATGACCTGCAATTTGCGGCGCAGATGGCTGATGTGCATATCCAGGCTGCGATCATGTCGGGCGTAGCCGCGACGTAAGGCCTGCTGATAGAGGAGGGGTTTGCTCAGTACCTGATCCATATGCTGATGGAGCAGTTGCAATACGCGATATTCACTGGCGGTCAGCCCGGCCCGATTGCCAGTCAGCATCACATCACCGTGGACTTCATCGAAAGACAGTTCATCAGCACCTGGTTGTGGGACCGATTCCTGCCGCTCATAGGCCACCCGGCGCAAAATGGCCGCGACCCGAACGCCGAGCTCGACGATGCTGAAAGGCTTCGACAGATAATCATCGGCACCCATGTTGAAACCGGCAATGCGATTCTGCTCGTCGCCCAGCGCGGACATAAGCATCACCGGCACCTGGCTGCGACGCCGCAGTTGCTCCAGTACGCCCAGACCATCAGGGCCGAGGATAGCCAGCAGAATCAGATCGAAATTACCCCGCTCAGCCAGCAACAAAGCATTGCCCCCTTCGCAGAGGGTGACGCTATGGCCGTTCCGCTGCAGGTGGATTTGCAACTGGCTGGCGAGCAGCGAGTCTTCTTCAACCGCAAGAATGCGGGCAGCAGTGGGTAGATTCGGCGGCATAGTGATGAACACAAACCAAATGAGAACCATTCTATATTAAATCCTGTGAAACAATCACCGCTTTCCGGGTCAGATTCAACACAAGCTCACTGACATATTCGAGGATGTTGATGGGGAAGCTTCGAGCAGGTGCTGTCGGGCTGGTAGCAATGCTGTCATGCCTGTCTTTTTACGCCGCAGCCGCAACACCGCTGCGCATAACTCAATTGCAACGCTGCGGCGATCTGCTGGAGATGCAGCAGCCGACCTTCTGTTTGCAGGTAACAGGGCTTCAGAAAAATCAGCCGCAGATCCGACTCAACGGCCCCCCCTTTTCCGCCAACCGCATCGAGCAAGATGGCGAACAGATACGTTTGCAGATCGACGCCGCCAGCGCCCGGAGCGGGCCACTGTGGATCGACCAACAGAACCAGACCAGCAACCCCGTATGGCTGAGCCTGGGTTCCAGTCATGTCGCTGCTGCCGACCAGAGCGCGGTGGTCAAGAACCGCGATGGGCTGACCACCTATCTCGATCTGGTCAGCGTGATTATCGAAGAAGGCTATGACGGACCGGCAGAAGCTCGCCGGCTGGCCAAGCACTACGATGCCGAGGTGGTCGGCGCGATTCCACCCCTCAATATCTATCAGTTGCGCCTGTCCGTCGACGATCTGGACCAACGCGACGCGGCGGTCTTGCGCATCGGCAACGAGGTGAGTGTCGATGCCGTGGTCATCGAGGAGTCCGGTGCGGAGAAGTCGGTTGAACGCGACACCGCCAACCCGCCGATAGAAGCGAGCGAGGAGTCCTCATCCAACCGCTTTCTGGATGCGGTGAACTTCTATCAGCGGCGACTGGCAAAACCCTCAGAGCCCATTGAAATGCATCCCGTGCGCATCGGCGTGATCGAACGCGATGTGGACTTCGACGCTCCGGATTTCGCCGACTACCTGGGCGATTGCCGCAGTGGTGCTACCCGCACCTGCGTGTACGCCCGCGATGCCGAAGCCGCAGATGGGCACGGTACGACGGTCACCGGGATCCTTGCAGCGGGCCGGAACAACGGTGGCAACAACGGCTTTCTACGCGGCCTGGACAAGGTCGGGCCGGGCTTCGATGTGATTGTCGACCGCGGTTCGGATGCCGGCATCACCGCGAACATTGCCGCCTCGGTCAATCTGGTCGAAGACGGCGCCAGGGTGCTGAACTGGAGCTGGGGTATCCATCGAATCGGCACCCGTGACGTGCACGGCGATCCGGTGGATTCGCTGCTGCGCTCGGGGATCGCCATGAGCGGTTACGAAGAACTATTGGAAGAGTTCTTTTTATGGCTACGCCGCGCGCATCCCGATGTCGTGGTGGTGAACTCCGCCGGCAATGGCGCTGCGTTCTCCAGCCGGGATGATTACCGCCTGCCCTCCTCCTTCATCACCGATCAGCTGTTCGTGGTCGGCGGTCACCAGCGCAGCAGTAAGGATGTCGACCTCGACGATCCCGACTATGCCACCCGGCGCAAGGCTTCCAACTCCGATATGCGTGTCGATATCACCGCCGCGGCCTGCACCGCCGGCTCGGCAGCCCTCGCCGAACAGGCCGGTCCGGTACATTGCGGCACGTCCTATGCCACCCCGCTGGTAGCCGGCACCATAGCTGCCATGCTGTCTATCAACCCCGAGCTGCAACCGGATCAGCTGCGCATGCTGCTGCGCCGCAGCGCCATGACCATCGGCCAGGAGAGCGACTTCGAGCCGATGGAAGCCGACGACCTGACTGCCCCCATCCTGCCGTCCGAACGGGAAAATGACCTGAATAACCCCGATATTGGTCACTCGGCCAGACTGGATATGTACAAGGCGCTGGAGCTCGCAGTGGAAAGTCTCGACAAGGGCCGCTGATTTCACCTGCAAGGACTGCAATCCAATCTGCCCAGCCGTTACAGGGATGAACGCATTCCACAACTGACAGCGGCCAGGAAGGCCAATATACTCTTTAGCCCCTCAGGAACAGGGGGTGACGCACCTTTAGGGAATCGCCGCATGCCGCAGAGCTTGAAATCCGTAGCCTTGATGTTGTTGATCACCACAGTGACCCTGAATCTGTTCATGATCACACTGTTGGCGGTTACGCTGAGTGCTGGACATGAACGCAAGATCGCTGAGGTGCGTACCAATGTGACCAACCTGGCGCTATTGATGGACCAGAGCGTGACCGGGGTGGCGCGGGAAGTCGATCTGGTACTGAAGAAGGTACAGTCACGCCTGGAGACGGCGCTGCGTCTTGACGAGCATCTGGAAACCAGCCTGGCCAACGTCCTGATCAGTTCCCGCGAAGGCTGGATCGGCGACACTGCCGATATTCACATAACCGACGCCATGGGCGTTGCCTGGCCCGAGCAGGATGCCAGTGAGAATCAGCAGCGCAATGACGGCGACCGCGACTATTTCATCACCCATAGGGACAATCCCGACGCCGGCATGCTGGTGAGCGGCCTGCTCAAGGATCGCATCAACGACGAGTGGGTGCATGTATTCTCCCGGCGCTACAACCACCCCGATGGCCGCTTTGCCGGGATAAGCATGGTGACTATTCCCGCCCAGTATTTTGCCGGGCTGATCTCAGGCCTGAATCTCGGGCCGAATGGCATCGCTCTGATCCGTGATCTGGACAAGACCCTGGTGGCGCGGCATCCGCCGCTGGACGCCACGCCGGGAAAAACCGGCTCGATTGGCGGCTCCAGAGAACTGACCACGCTCCTGGAATCCGGCGAACAGGCAGGTATCTTCTACAGTGACGGCACCGCTGATGGGGTGCCCCGTACCGATGCCTTCCGGCGCCTGAGCGCCATGCCGGTATTTGTAGTGGCTGGACTGGGCGAGGAAGATTACCTGGCCACCTGGCGGCATGATGTCAATCGGGCCATTGCGCTGGGCCTTTTGTTTCTGCTGGTCACCGCTGGCGGGGCGGCACTCCTGTGGCGCCAGATAAAAGCCAGCAACAAGGCCAACCGACGCAGTCAGGTGCTGCTGCAACATGCCAGCGATGGCATCCATATTCTCGATGAGCAGGGCCGGCTGATGGATGCCAGCGATGCCTTCTACCACATGCTCGGGTATGCGCCAGACGAGTTGATCGAGAGCCACCTGGGCGATTGGTATGCGCTGCCTTCGCCAGTGGAAATGACGTCCCTGTTCGGCAGCAAACTGAGCACTGGCCAGTCGTCCACTTTTGAGACCCTGTTCCGCCACAAACGGGGCCACTCCTTCCCTGTCGAAGTCTCCACCGTACGAGTGGAAATCGATGGCCGCCCACTGCTCTTCAGCTCGGCCCGGGATATCACCGAGCGCAAGAAAGCAGACGAGGACCTGCGTATTGCCGCCCAGGCATTCGAATCTCAGGTCGGCATGCTCATCACCGATGCGAATCTGAACATCCTGCGCTGCAATCAGGCTTTCTGCCGCATCACTGGTTATAGCGCCAAGGAGGTCATTGGACGCCAACCCAATCTGCTGCAGTCCGGTCGTCATGATCGGCATTTCTATGCCGACATGTGGCAGGCGATCAATCGCTATGGCGCCTGGCAGGGCGAAATCTGGAACAAGCGCAAGAACGGTGAGGTCTACCCGCAACTGCTGTCCATCGGCAGGGTCAGCAACGAGCAGGAACAGACTACCCATTACGTTGCGTCGCTGTCCGACATCTCGGCGCGCAAGGCCAGCGAAGAGCAGATGCGCACGCTGGCCTTCTATGACTCGCTGACCAAGCTGCCCAACCGGCGGCTGTTCCTTGATCGTTTGGAAGAGGCGCTCGGTACGACGAAGCGGCACCAGGCTCATGGTGCGTTGCTGGTCGTGGATCTGGACAATTTCAAGGTACTCAATGATACCGAGGGCTATATCGCGGGTGATCGCATGCTCGAGCAGGTGGCTACTCGGCTGATCGGCTGCGTGCCAAACAAGGACGCCGTTGCGCGGCTGGGCGGCGACGAGTTCGTCGTGCTACTCGATAATCTGGGCAGTATTGAAATCGAGGCCGCCCGACGGGCCGAAGTGTTGGGCAGAAGCATTCTGCAGGAGCTCGCCCGGCGTTATCTGCTGGGTGAAATCGAATACCGGGGTTCTGCCAGTATCGGTATCGCCCTGTTCGGCGGCGGTTATTCAGTATCATCGGTGGAGCCGCTTAAACGCGCCGAGCTGGCCATGTCGCAGGCCAAAAGCACAGGCAGCAACGCGCTGTGCTTCTTTGACCCACAAATGCAGGCCCAGGTCAGGGAGCGCAGCGAGATCGACGCCGGCCTGCACATTGCGCTGGAGAAGCAGCAATTTCTGCTCCACTATCAGCCGCAAGTCGACGACACCGGCCAGATCACCGGCGCCGAGGCCCTGGTGCGCTGGGCGCATCCGAAGCAGGGGCTGATTTCCCCAGCACGCTTCATTCCCGTGGCGGAGGACAACGGGCTGATTCTGCCCCTCGGGCTTTGGGTGTTGGAAACAGCGTGTCAGCAACTGGCTCTCTGGGCCGACAGTCCAGCCACCGCGCACCTGACCATCTCGGTCAACATCAGCGCCAAACAGCTCAGCCAGGTCAGTTTCGTTGACCAGGTGCTGGAGGTTCTGCAGCGTACCGGTGCTCCCGCGCGACGATTGAAGCTGGAGCTGACTGAAAGCGCGCTGGTGCAGGAGATCGAAAGCATCATCGAGAAGATGAGCAACCTCAAGGCACAGGGGGTGAGTTTCTCACTGGATGATTTCGGCACCGGCTACTCTTCGCTTGCCTACCTGAAACGTCTGCCACTGGAGCAATTGAAGATCGACCAGAGCTTCGTGCGCGACATTTCCTTTGACAGCAACAGTGCCGATATCGCCCAGACGATCATCCTGCTGGCCGAGCGGATGAAGATTTCGGTGCTGGCCGAAGGGGTGGAAACACAACTGCAGAGAGCCGCACTACGAGAGCGCGGGTGTCATCATTATCAGGGCTATCTGTTCGGCAGGCCCATGCCGATCGAGGAGTTTGAAGGGGAGCTGCTGCGTCGCTGAGCTCCCCTTCACGCACTCAGACTGTGCGGGAGAAGTTACCTTTCTGCGCAACGCCCAGGTAGGCATCAAAAGCCATCGCCACATTGCGCAGCATCAGCTGACCTTCGGGCAACAGCAACAACTCGTGATCATTGATCGCCACCAGCCCATCGGCAACCGGCTCGGCCAGCTGGTCCAGAGCATCGGCGAAGTAGCCTTTGAAGTCGATGCCGTAGTGCGCTTCGAACTTGCGGAAATCAATACGCCCCTGACACATCAGGTCGAGAATCACCTCCCGACGCAGGGTGTCATCCTCGCTCAGGTTGTAACCGCGGTGGATCGGCAGCATGTCGCTATCCAGCCGCGCATAGTACTGCAATAGCTCCTTGACGCTCTGGCTGTAGCTGTCACCTACCTTGCCGATGGAAGACACGCCGATTCCGATCAGATCGCAGTCGGCGTGGGTCGAATAGCCCTGGAAGTTGCGTTGCAGCGTGCCGTTCTCGCGGGCCAGCGCCAACTCGTCGTCCGGCAGCGCAAAATGGTCCATGCCGATATAGATGTATCCGGCAGAGGTCAGCCGCTCGATGGTCAGCTCCAGCAGTTCCAGCTTGCGCTCCGGCGGCGGCATGTCCTGCGGACGAATCAGCCGCTGGGCGCGCACCAGATCCGGCAGGTGAGCATAGCTGTAGGCCGCAATACGATCAGGGCGCATGTCGATGATCTTGCTCAGGGTGACATCAAAGCTCTGTACCGTCTGCAGCGGCAGACCGTAGATCAGATCGACGCTGACCGATTTGAACTGCGCCTCACGTGCGGCACTGACCAGTTCGCGGGTCTGTTCTTCACTCTGCAGGCGGTTGACTGCAGCCTGCACCGCCTCGTCGAAGTCCTGGACACCGAAGCTCAGACGGTTGAAGCCCAATGCCCGCAACTGATGGATCTGTATTGGCGAAATGGTGCGCGGGTCGACTTCCAGCGAAAACTCATGGTCATCACTGTCGTCCATATTGAAAGACGCACGCAGGGTATTCATCAGGTCTTCCAGCTGCTCGCTGGTCAGATAGGTCGGCGTGCCGCCACCCAGATGCAACTGGGTCAGCTTGCGCGACTTGTCGAACAGCGCCGCCTGCATGGCGATCTCGCGTTTGAGGTATTCAAGATACTCCACTGCCCGCTCGGTCTTGTGGGTGATGATCTTGTTGCAGGCGCAGTAGTAACAGAGACTTTTGCAGAACGGAATATGGATGTACACCGACAGACACTTGGGCTCGGCAGCAGCGTTGCTGGCCTTGGCCGCCGCGCGGTAATCGTCCATGGCAAAGGCCTGATGGAATTGCGGCGCGGTCGGGTAGGAAGTGTAACGCGGGCCCGGTCGGTCATATTTCTCGATCAGGGCACGATTGAAGCTGATTTTCTGCGTCATTATGGTCTCTCGCCAGCATCACGGACATGCGTGAAGTGTACGGCAAGCAAAGGGGCTTTGCATTGCGCTCAACCCCAGTGCGACCGCGCGCCGCACTCGAAAAACCGATGGTTCAATGGGTCAGAGTTCTTCGCGCAGGCCGAACATGATCGAATGAGCCCGCTCATCGCTGACAGCGACCACCACACCCTCGCGAGCATAGATCCAGGCTTCGCCCTGACTGACCGGCATGCGCACTTCGGCCGGACCAAAGGTACCCTGAATGTAGCCCAGCGCCAGTGGCTGGTCGGGAATCATGCTGATACGCTCCACCGGATAACCGGCCAGCACCGCGCTGATGGCCGGGTTCACCGATTGATCAGGCGATCCGGGTTGCCATGCCTGTGCCTCGACCAGACTGTCCATCTGCTGGGCATCCAGCGCAATGACCGCCTGGGCGCGCCACTGCAGATCATCGGACTCCACCGTGTGACGGCTGACCAGCCGCGGCTCGCCATCGGCGCTGATCATCCACAGGCTGCCTTCGCCGAGCGTTCTCCCAACATCGGCCAGCGTCAGATCGCGCTGTTGCAACGGTGCCCACAGACTCTGCTGATATTGCGCCTTCCATGCCAGCTTCTGCGGTTCATCCTGCCCGTTGCGCCAATTGTCGAAAACAAAAAAGCACAGGACAAGCACGCCCAACAAGGTGCCGAGGCCAAAGAACTTTTGCCGTTTCATCGATTCTCTCTGCATTCATTCGAGGTGCACAAAGTAAAAGGGCATCCCTGCGGATGCCCTTTTTGTTCACTGGACGCTTTCAGGCGGCGTCTTCCACGCTGATATGTTTCTTCAGCTTGTTCATGGCGTTCTTTTCCAGTTGGCGAATGCGTTCCGCCGACACCTGATACTTGGCCGCCAGCTCGTGCAGTGTGGCCTTCTCCTCCGCCAACCAGCGCTGATAGAGAATATCGCGGCTGCGCTCGTCCAGCTGGGCGAGGCCTTCCTGCAATTGCTGGCTGGAACTGTCGCTCCAGTCCGCACTCTCCAGCTGAGTAGCCGGATCGTAGCGCTTGTCTTCCAGATAATGTACCGGTGCGTAGGCGGTATCTTCATCGTCATCCTGAGCACCATCAAAGCCCAGGTCCTGACCATACAGCCGGCTTTCCATCTCGCGCACTTCGCGCACAGCCACACCGAGATCTTCCGCTACAGCATTGACTTCGTCATGGGACAACCAGGCCAACTTTTTCTTGGCGCTGCGCAGGTTGAAGAACAGCTTGCGCTGCGCCTTGGTGGTGGCGACCTTGACGATGCGCCAGTTGCGCAGAATGAATTCGTGAATTTCGGCGCGGATCCAGTGCACGGCAAAGGACACCAGACGCACGCCCATTTCAGGGTTGAAACGCTTGACCGCCTTCATCAGGCCGACGTTGCCTTCCTGAATCAGATCGGCCTGGGCCAGCCCATAGCCGGAATAGCTGCGAGCAATATGCGCAACAAAGCGCAGGTGGGACATGACCAGTTGCCGGGCTGCCTCCAGATCCTGCTGATAGAACAAACGATCAGCCAGCTTGCGCTCTTCCTCGACGCTCAGGATCGGGATGCTGCTTACGGTCTGAACATAGGCCTCCAGGTTGGCACCCGGAATCAGGTTATGTACGGGCTGTAAAGCAGTGCTCATGCTTGAACTCCAAAAAAATGACGAGTCAGTGTATCACTGCAGGCTCAGACAAGGAAAGCCCTGCCAAGTTCCGCAAAAACAGTATTTCTCTCTATAAATCAATCAGTTACAAGAACACGACACACGCCGTTACCGAGGCTCCATTTCACGGGTGTGGCGACCGACTGCAAGCCAGGCACCAACCAGCCCCAGCAGTATGGCTCCGCCCAGCAAGGTCAAGCCATCCTGCAGCGGCATTCCGGCCAGTTCAAAGTCGCTCTGATAGAGCGCCGCCACCTCCCGTACCGTGCTGTTCAGCCAGGCCAGTCCACCGGCCAGCAGCAGCCAGGCCAGAATTCCGGCCAGCAGACCATAGAGCACGCCGAGATACAGAAAAGGCCGACGAATGAAGGCATCGGTGCCGCCGACCAGTTTGATCACCAGGATCTCGTTGCGCCGGCTCTCGATTGCCAGGCGGATGGTATTGACCATGACCAGCAACAACGTCAGTACCAGCAGCATGGCAAGCCCACCGGTGAAGCGTTCGACCATGGCCAGGATCGCCGTCAGTCGCTCAACCCACAGCATGTCGATCTGCACCTGATCCACTCCCGGCAATTGCGCCAGGCGGTCACGCAGCGGCTGCAGTGACGATACGCCACCCTCGATGCTCTGCGGCATGACCAGAATCACGTCGGGCAACGGGTTGTAGGCCAGCTGCTGCAACGCGTCACCCAGCCCCGAATGCTGCTGAAACTCCGCCAGCGCCAGGTCGCGATCCAGCAATTGCGCCTCGGCCACCTCGTCAAGGGCCGCAATCTCTGCCTGCAGTGCCTGGGCGGCATCGGCCTTGATGTCCTGTTGCAGATAGACCGACAGTTGGGCGGCTCTCTGCCAGTCGATGCCCAGACGTTCAACCTGGTTGATCAGTACCGCCAGGCCCATCGGCAGCGCCAGCACTATGCTCATGACCAGCACTATCATGATGGTGCTGATGGGATAATCCCGAATTCGCCCCAGCGCCATGCGTGCACTGTCACGATGACTACCCGCCCAGCTGCGCAACGGGTGACGCCAGTTGCTCCGGGAACGGGCTGCGCCACTGGTGGCTTTCTGCGGCTTTTTATCGGTTGGTCGAGGTTGATTCGCCGCCATGTTATTCCCCATCGGCCAGCAGCCGACCTTCGTTGAGGGTCAGCATGCGGTGATCGAGCCGGGCAATCAGCGGCAGGTCGTGACTGGCAATGATCACCGTCACGCCGACCCGGTTGAAATCCTCGAACAAGGCCATGATCTCGGCGGACAGCGCCGGGTCCAGGTTGCCCGTGGGTTCATCGGCCAGCAGCAATGCCGGCTTGTGTACCACCGCTCGGGCGATACCAACACGCTGCTGTTCACCGCCTGAGAGGGCAATCGGATACATGTTCTCGCGCTTGAGCAGCCCCACCTTGTCCAGCGCCGCACGCACCCGTCGACCGACTTCGTCGCGCGGCGTGCCCTTGATGATCAGCGGCAGCGCCACGTTGTCGAATACCGTACGATCAAACAGCAGCTGGTGGTTCTGGAATACCACGCCGACCTGGCGCCGCAGGTAGGGAATATCATGGCTGCCCAGATCGCGCAGATTCTGACCGCCGACATGTACCTGCCCCGAGCTTGGCCGCTCCATGCACATGATCAGCTTGAGCAGCGTGCTCTTGCCCGCGCCAGAGTGGCCGGTGATGAAGACCATTTCGCCGGTGCGGATATGAAAGCTCAGGTTATCCAGACCCTGGTGGCCATTGGGGTAACGCTTGCTGACCTGATCGAAACGGATCATCGGTTATTCGCGTCCAAACAGCGCCTTGACGAACTCCGGCGCGGTGAAGGGCCGCAGATCGTCGATCTGCTCACCGACCCCGATAAAGCGGATCGGCAGTCCGAACTGCTTGGCCAGCGCAAAGATCACCCCGCCCTTGGCCGTGCCGTCGAGCTTGGTCAGCGCCAGGCCGGTCAGCCCGACAGCCTGATCGAACAGTTTGGTCTGACTGATGGCGTTCTGGCCGGTGCCGGCATCCAATACCAGCAGCACTTCATGGGGCGCTTCAGGGTCGAGCTTGGCCAACACACGCTTGACCTTTTTCAGCTCGTCCATGAGATTGTCCTTGTTGTGCAGACGTCCGGCGGTATCGGCGATCAGCACATCCGCTCCGCGGGATTTGGCGGCCTGCAAGGCATCAAACACCACCGAAGCCGAGTCGGCGCCGGTGTGCTGGGCAATCACCGGAATGCTGTTGCGCTCACCCCATACCTGCAGCTGCTCGACGGCCGCGGCGCGGAAGGTGTCGCCGGCGGCCAGCATCACCTGCTTGCCCTCGCCCTGCAGACGCTTGGCCAGCTTGCCGATGGTGGTCGTCTTGCCGACCCCATTGACGCCGACCACCAGAATCACATAAGGCCGCTTCTCGGCCTCGATCACCATCGGCTTGGCAACATGCGCCAGCAGGCTTTCCAGTTCGTTCTGCAGCGCCTTATACAGCGCGTTGCGATTGGACAGTTCGCGGCGGCGCACCCGCTGCTGCAGCGACTCCATGATCAGGGTGGTGGCCTCGATGCCCACGTCCGCCATCAGCAGACGGGTTTCCATCTCCTCCAGCAGGTCGTCATCGATTTCCTTTTCGCCGAGGAACATATTGGCCATGCCCTCGCCGAGGTTGGCGCTGGTCTTCGACAGGCCGGCACGCATGCGCGCAAAGAAACCCTTGGGCTCCTGCGGTTGCGGTGCGGGCTCTGCGGCGACGGCAGGCTGCTCGGCGAGACCGGAAAACAGCTCGGCGGCTGCCTGTCGGGCAGCCTGATCATGATTTTCCACAGGCGCAGCCGGTGCGGCCACGGGTTCAACCACCCGCGGTTCAGGCGTTGTCGACTCGGCGGTGGCAGGGGCGGCATCAACGGACGCGGTGGTTTCGGGCGTCGATTGGACCGGCGCTTGTTCCGGTTGCGTGTCTGCCGCGGGCGCAGCCGGCTCGTCGGCCTTGCGACGCATCCAGCCAAACAGGCCTTTCTTGCCGGTCTTGCCGTTGTCGTTGCGCTCGGGGTCCTGTTCGGGGTGTTCTGGCTTGTCTTTGGAACCAAACATTGACGATCACTATCTGAGTCTGGCGCAGGCATTTGGCTTGCGCGTTGAAGGTTGGGTTATCCTACCCCACTTCCGGCACTCGCGGTAATCACAGGACATCACATGTACATCGCGCAACGTTCACTCCTGCTCAGCCTCTTTCTGCTGATCTTCGGTCTGGCCGGCAGCATTCAGGCCAGCGAGACTCGACAGCCCACCCATGAATTCACGCTGGATAATGGCCTCAAGGTCATAGTGCGTGAGGATCATCGTGCACCTGTGGTGGTCTCACAGCTCTGGTATCGCGTGGGCAGCAGTTACGAGCCGCCCGGGCGTACAGGAATGTCGCATGCGCTGGAACACATGATGTTCAAGGGCAGCGAGCGATTGGAGCCGGGGCAGGCATCGCGCCTGCTGAGCAGCCTGGGCGCGCAGGAAAACGCCTTCACCAGTCGTGATTACACTGCCTACTATCAGATTCTCAGCCGCGACCAACTGGCCATTGCTCTGGAACTGGAAGCCGAGCGCATGCATGGTCTGACCCTGCCGGAGGACGAGTTCCTGCGCGAGATGGAAGTCATCAAGGAAGAACGCCGCCTGCGCGTCGAGGACAATCACAACAGCCTGGCCTATGAACGCTTTCTGACCCAGGCTTACATGGCCAGCCCCTACGCCCAGCCAGTGATCGGCTGGATGCATGACCTGGACCGCCTCACCGTCGACGATCTGCGCGAGTGGTACCGCCTGCATTACCAGCCTGGCAACGCCATTCTGGTGGTGGTCGGTGATATTCAGGTGGATGAAGTCCGCCATCTCGCCGAGCGCTATTTCGGCCCGCTATCCAATGCCCCTACTACGCCACCCAAGGCCCCGCTGGAGCTGCCCGGTGGCAGCGAGCGCAGCCTGACCCTGCACCTGCCGGTGCAGATGCCCAGCCTGTTGCTTGGCTTCAACGTACCCAGTCTGAGCACTGCTGCTGAAGCCTGGGAAGTCCATGCCCTGCGCCTGCTCGAAGGCGTGCTCGACGGCGGCTACAGCGCCCGCCTGGCCAGCAACCTGGAGCGCGCGCAGTCCACCGCCACCTCGGCCTCCGCCAGCTACGACGGTTTCACCCGGGGAGATACCCTGTTCCTGCTGACCGGCATTCCCAATCAGTCTCGCGATGTCAGCCTGGAGCAACTGGAACAGGCGCTCTGGGAGCAGATCGACGAGCTCAAGCAGAACCCGCCCAGTGCGGAAGAACTGAACCGGGTGCAGGCGCAGATGACCGCCGAGCTGGTGTATGCCCAGGACAGCATCAGCCACCAGGCCAACCAGATAGGCATGCTGGAAAGCATCGGACTGCCCTGGACCCTGCTCGACGAAGATGTGGCCGCGCTGGAAGCCATCACGCCTGAGCAGGTCAGTGAGGTGGCACAGCGTTATCTGGTTCCCGAGCGCCTGACCCGCGCCCATGTTCTGCCCGCTATCACCGAGGAGAAGCACTGATGACTGCTGTTAAATCCAACCGGCCCGGCTCGCGGACTCTGCTAATGCTGGTGGTACTGGCGGTCATCGTGATGGTCCTGTTCCTGCTGCGTGATTCCGCCCCGCAAGCACCGATCACCTCCATGGATACCAGGCAGGCCGAGCAACCCGTCAGCGCCGCGCAGATCGAAGCGGAACCCGATGCGGTGGTGGCCGAGCTGCTGCCCGAGCTGGACTCGTTGCAGCAGGTCGATCTCGACCAGCCACCGGCCCGTCGCGCTCTGGATCTGCAACACTGGACCACCGAGCAGGGCACGCGGGTGTACTTCATGCAGGCCGAAGAACTGCCCATGCTCGATGTGCAGCTGTTGTTCGCCGCCGGGGCCAGCCGCGATGGTGAATTGCCGGGCTTGGCCACCATGACCAATGCCATGCTCAATGAAGGTATCGAAGGCAAGGACGCCGGGGCCATTGCCGCCGGTTTCGAACGCCTGGGCGCGCAGTTCTCCAACAGTTCGCACCGTGACATGGCGCTGACCGGCTTGCGCACGCTGACTGCCACCGACAAGCTCGACCCGGCGCTGGCCCTGTTCGCCAATGTCATTGCCCGCCCCAGCTTCCCCGAGGACGCCTTCGAGCGCCTGCGCAATCAGCTACTGGCCAGTCTGCAATTCAGACTGCAGCGCCCCGCGGCGCTGGCCAGTGAAGCTTTCTGGGCCGATCTGTATCCACAGCATCCCTACGGCAGTCTGCCTGAAGGCCAGCCCGACAGTTTGCAACAGCTGACACCGGAGATACTGCGCGACTTCCATAGCCAGTATTACGCCGCCGGTAACGCGGTGATCGCCCTGGTCGGTGATATCAGCCGTGACAGCGCCGAACGCCTTGCCCAACGTCTGGCCGATGCCCTGCCACAGGGACCAGCGGCGCCGGTCATCAACGATCCGCAACCGATTGCCTCCAGCCACCGGCATATCGACTTCAATGGTCAGCAGACCCATGTACTGGTGGGCCAACATGGCATCAGTCGTCACGATCCGGACTACGCCGCGCTCTATGTCGGCAACCAGATTCTCGGTGGTTCGGGCTTCGGTTCGCGGCTGATGCAGGAGATCCGCGAAAGCCGCGGCCTGTCGTATTCGGTAAGCAGCCGGCTGATCCCGATGCAGGCCACCGGCCCGGTGATGGTCAGCATGCAGACGCGCGCCGACCAGGTTGATCTGGCGCTGGAAGTCATTCACCAGAGCCTCGACGCCTTCATCAATGAAGGTCCGACCGAGGCCGAGCTGACCCGTACCAAGCGGCAGATCAACGGCGAGTTTCCATTGAGTACCGCCAGCAATGCCTCTATCGTCGCCCAACTCGGCATGATCGGTTTCTACGAGCTGCCGCTCAATCACCTGCAGCTGTTCCTCGACCAGGTACAGGCGCTCACGGTAGATGACATTCGCGCGGCATTTGCCCGTCATTTCCACCCGGAGCAACGCCTGGTAATCACCGTCGGTCCGGCCATGGTTCTGCAGGAGACCGCACCACCAGAGACTGACGAGTCCGAATTCCCTGTATCGCCCATAACGGAGCCAGACGCATGAAGCAACAGAACCGCCCGAGCCAGTTGCGCGTCATCGCCGGAGAATGGCGCAGCCGACGTTTCAGCTTCACCGAGCAACCCGGCCTGCGACCCACGCCCGACCGGGTACGGGAAACCCTGTTCAACTGGTTGAGCATGTACATCGAAGGCGCACGCTGCCTCGACCCGTTCGCCGGCAGCGGTGCCCTGACACTGGAAGCACTGTCGCGCGGCGCAGCCCACGCGCTGGCCTGCGACACAAGCCGGGATGTGGTTACCACGCTGCGCGGCCACCTGCAGACATTGCAGTGCGATCGCGGCGAGATTCGCCTGCAGGATGCCATGAGCCTGCTCGCCGGCACGCCAGGGGCGCCTTTCGATCTGGTATTTCTCGACCCGCCGTTTCATCAGGACCTGCTGGTTCCTGCCTGCACCGCGCTGGAAGACAACGGCTGGCTGACCCCCGATGCGCTCATCTACACCGAGAGCGAAACCCCGCCGGACCGCTTGCCCTTTCCAGCGAGCTGGCATCTGCACCGCGAGAAGAAGGCCGGAAAGGTCTGGTACAGCTTGTGGCAGCGTCGCGAGGGATAGTCCGCAGACGGCACTGGCCCACAGGGCCATCCTGCACGGACGACCGGCCTGATATGTGTTTTCCGTTTGGCCGCGACAGGGTCATTACGCTACCATCTGCGCTCCGGCACAACAGGCAGAGATAAAGCCAATATGAATACTGTTCTCTATCCCGGCACCTTCGACCCCATCACCAAGGGTCATATGGATCTGGTCGGCCGTGCAGCCAAGCTGTTCGATCGTGTAGTGGTGGCTGTCGCTGCCAGCCCGAAAAAGAATCCGGCCTTCACGCTCGAGCAGCGCGTAGAGCTGGCCCGTGAGGTCCTCAAAGATTACCCCAACGTCGAAGTCGTGGGTTTCTCCACCTTGCTCGCGCACTTCGCCGATGAAGTCGGCGCCAATGTGCTGCTGCGCGGCCTGCGTGCAGTATCGGATTTCGAATACGAATTCCAGCTAGCCAACATGAATCGCCAACTGGCCCCCGAAGTGGAAAGCCTGTTCCTCACGCCTTCGGAGAAGTATTCTTACATCTCGTCCACCCTCGTCCGCGAAATTGCCTCACTGGGTGGCGATGTCACCAAGTTTGTTCATCCGGCAGTACACGAAGCCCTGCTCAAGCGCTTCAACGGCTGAACGACAGTTCCCCGGAGTTAATTGAATGGCCCTGATCATTACCGACGACTGCATCAACTGCGACGTCTGCGAACCGGAATGCCCTAACGGGGCCATTTCCCAGGGCGAGGAAATCTACATCATCGACCCCAGCCTGTGCACTGAATGCGTCGGCCATTTCGACGAACCCCAGTGCCAGCAGGTGTGTCCGGTCGACTGCATACCTCTTGACCCCAACCGGGTCGAAAGCCAAGAGGAATTGATGGAAAAATACCTGACCCTCACCAGCCCCGAATGAATATGTTCCGTCACCTGCTGACCCTGTCGCTGCTGCTGAGTCTGACGGTTGCCAGCACGGCACAGGCAGCAGCGGTACCCGGTCAGCAGGCCGTCGCCAGCGCGCACCCGACCGCTACCGAAGCCGGTCATCTGATCCTCGATCAGGGCGGCAATGCATTTGATGCGGCCATTGCCGTCGCTGCCACTCTGGCCGTCGTTGAGCCCTACGGCTCCGGGATGGGTGGCGGTGGTTTCTTTCTGTTGCGCCAGCCAACCGATAGCGCCCCCCATTATCGGTTTATTGATGCCCGGGAAACCGCCCCTCTGGCCGCTCATCGCGACATGTACCTGGACCGCTCCAACGAGCCCCAACGGGTGATCAACGGGCCGCTGGCTGCCGGTATTCCAGGGCTGCCGGCAGCCCTGGTGCATCTGGCTGAGCACTATGGCGAACTGCCCCTGAGTCAGAGTCTGGCACCCGCCATTGCTGCCGCCGAGCAGGGCTTTGCCGTGGGTGAAAGTTACCGCATGCTGGTCGGCTTCAGACTGGAGGCCATGCAGCAGGACGCCGAAACCGCGCGTATCTTCCTGCATAACAACCAAGCACCTGCACGTGGCAGGCTGGTCCGCCAGCCCGATCTGGCCGAGACCCTGCGCGCCCTCGCAGCAAAGGGGCATGACGGTTTCTATCGCGGGCCGGTCGCCGCACGCCTGATTGCCGGCGTCGAAGCCGCAGGTGGAATCTGGCAGAGCGCGGACCTGGAAAGCTACCGAGTGATCGAGCGCGAACCGATCCGCTTCAGCAGCCATGGCATCGAGGTCATCAGCGCTCCGCCACCCTCGGCCGGGGGCATTGCTCTGGCGGGTATCCTGCAAGGACTGGAAAGCCTGCCTCGGGCGACCCCAGGCTCGGTGCAATGGACACACCAGCTGGTCGAACTGATGCGCCGCACCTACCGTGACAGGGCCATTTTGCTGGGGGACAGCGATTTCGTTGAAGTACCAACCGAGAAACTGGTCTCCGCCGAGCATGCTCGCCAACTGGCGGCCAACATCGACCCTGAGCGCGCCACGCCAAGCAGCGAGCTGGGCGAGCCACACGGCTTCCAGGAAGGCACCAACACCACGCACTTCTCGCTGATCGACCGTCATGGCAATGCCGTGGCCGCCACACTCAGCGTCAACCTGCCCTTCGGCGCCGCTTTCACCGTGCCCGGCACTGGCGTACTGCTGAACAACGAAATGGACGATTTTGCCGCCGACCCGTCCGGCAAGAACAGCTATGGACTGGCTGGCAGCGAAGCCAACGCCATCACCCCAGGCAAGCGTCCGCTGTCGAGCATGACGCCGACCATGCTGGAGAATACCGAGCAACTGGCGATACTCGGCACACCCGGCGGCAGCCGCATCATCAGCATGGTATTGCTTGGCGCGCTGCAGGCCATGGAGAGCAAGCCGGTGCGGGACTGGGTCAGCCGCCCGCGCTTTCATCATCAGTATCTACCCGACCACATTCAGGTCGAAGATCACGTCTTCACCGCCGAACAACAGCGCGCACTGGAAGCCATGGGCCACAGCATCAAGCCGGTAGGCCGGGATTATGGCGATATGCAAGCGTTGCACTGGAATAAGCAGCAAGGTGAAATCAGCGCCGCCAGCGACCCCAGAGGCGAAGGGCTGGCCACCGTCAAACGAGCGATCAAAACAGACTGACGGTCTGACCGAGCCGGCATGGGGCACAACCCGCTGTCGGCTCAGCTACACCAACCAAGCTCTGTCAGAGGTTGTCGTGCTGCTGCTTGTGACCGTAGCCGGTCTTGGTGCAACCCAGGCAGCGCATGAAGGTCTCACGACCCGGGCGAACCACCAGCTCCTGGCCCGCTTCGGCAGTATTGCCTGCCAGTGCGGTGAAGGGCAGACTGACAATGAAGGCAGCCGCTCCCACTGCCGTTATCGCGGCTCCGATCGGCCGGGCAATGATCAGATCACCGACCATGGCGAAGATGCCGGGGTTCTCGACATTTTCCTGATAACCATAGTTGGCCTCGGTGGCCATGACATTGCCTGCGAGTAGCAGACCGGCGAGCAGAGCGGTGGTGTGACGTAACAGGCGCATATTAGTAATCCCTGGTTGTGAGCCCGATAGGCGTTGAAATCATGATGCGGCCCCCTTCCCGGGAATCTACATCAAGCCTCATTGTAGGCATATTCAGATCATTTCGGAACGCGGCAACTGAAAATTGCCAACCAGTGCAGAAAAGCAGCAGGAATCAATGCTGACATTTGCGGCAGAACACACTGCTGCGCTGGCCCAGACGGCATTCCGAGAGAGTCGTCCCACACAGTTTGCACAGCTGCCCGGCGCGGCCATACACGAAGAGTTCTTGCTGGAAATAGCCGGGTTTGCCGTCACCGCCGATAAAATCCCGCAGGGTGGTGCCGCCGCTGTCGATGGCTCGCCCCAACACCTTCTTTATCTCTTCGGCCAGCTCCTGATAACGCGCACGGCTGATCCGTCCTGCCTCACGGCGCGGATCGATGCCTGCTGCAAACAGGGCCTCGGTTGCGTAGATATTGCCCACGCCGACCACGACCGCGTTATCCATGATGAAGGGTTTGACCGCGATACTGCGTTTGCGCGACAGCTGATACAGTCGTTCACCATCGAATTCCGCCGACAGCGGTTCAGGGCCGAGTCGGGCCAGAAGCGGGTGCTGCTCTCCGGCACGCTGCCAGAGCATGGCACCGAAACGGCGCGGGTCGGTGTAACGCAGGGTCAGGCCGGAGTCCAGTTCGATATCCACATGCTCGTGCTTGAGCACTGGCGTATCGACCGGCACCAACCGCAGGTTGCCGGACATACCCAGATGACTGATCAGGGTGCCACCACCGATATCCATCAACAGGTATTTGGCCCGCCGGCGGATGGCGGTGAAGGTCTGGTTCTCGATCTGGATCGCCAGATCCTCGGGAATCGGCCAGCGCAGACGCGCGTCGCGGACGATCAGCCGCGTCACTCGATGGCCTTCCAGGTGCGGAGCAATACCGCGGCGGGTGGTTTCAACTTCAGGTAATTCAGGCATGATCTCAGGAATGCAGCCAATGGACGATGAACAATAGCAGCAACAGCAGCGGTAGCGCACTGATGACGAAGCGACCATTCCAGACGAATGCCACCCTATTGGGCTTTTCGCCACTGTAGCGCGCCAGAATCAGCGTGGACGGACCGAAAGGTGAGAAGATCATGGCGATCGAGAAGCCGCACATCAGCCCCAGCGCCGGCGTCATGATCGGCACGCCCAATCGCGCCAGTTCCGCCAGCAGGCCGACCAATAATGACAGCGAGACAATAGGCGCCACCCCCGCCATGGCCAGCAGGATGATGCCGAACAGGCTGCCCACCGCCAGCAACATATTGTATTTCGGCTCCTGCGCCAGCCAGATTGCCAGTTCCTCCAGCGGCGCAACGGCACCCAGCGCGCCGCCCATCAGCGCGGCGCAGCCGAAGATGAACATCTCGTTGTGCATGGTGATCAGGTTGTCGCTGATTTCGTTCAGCACCCGCCGCGGCGAGCGTTCGCACCACAGCAGATAGCTGGCGATCCCGACCGGAATCAGGATCATCGCCGCCTGGGATGGCGTCAGCACCGTCAACCAGGCCAGCACGCCAATGGCCGTCAGTCCGAGCAGGCTGCCGACCAACAGCGCGCCCATGCCTGCGGCGCGACTGCTGTCACCGATGTTCTCGCGCAGCCTCAGCAAACCACCAGTCTCCCGGCGCCAGCCCACCAGCATCAACAACAGCGCGGCCGCCAGGCCGTAGGGGACCATGGTCGCCCAGGACAGCTGGGGCATTTCACGGGTGACCATGGCGATGGTCACACTGGTGGGCGCCACCAGCGGCACCAGCGCAAAGCCACGCAAGGTGGTGACCATGACGGCGCGCATGCCTTCACGGCGTTGTTCGTCGTTCAGGGCATATTGGCGCAGGTGCTGGTCGAGGGTGCCACACAGCAGACTCATCATGCCGAAATTGAGAATCGAGCCGATGCTGCCGGAGGTCAGCACGTAGCGTGGATACAGCCAGATCGCCGGCCCAGCCAATAGCGCTTTGTGCATCTCGCGCAGGTGCGGCAGTCGCTTGGCCAGCAGTTGCATCAAACCCAGTGCACCGAGAAAGCTGGCGTAATAGGCACCCGACGCCGCCAGCCGTCCCCACAACGCAGGATCGCCCTCCCCGAGCAGCGGCACCGCCAACAGCAGGCCGACAGTGAGCAGACCGAGAATGCGTGGATAGGGCAGCAGCCGCCGAAAATGCAGGACAAAATAACCCGCCAGTGCCGCCGCGGCGAACCAGCTCAGTTGCGGCCATTGTCCGGCCAAGGCGACCAGCTCGAGGCCGACACCCAGCGGCAACAACCATGCCGTCACGGCAAATCTCTGCGCAGCGCACCCTGTTTGAAAACACCATCGGCAAAACCGAGCAGCGTGTCATTCTCATCAAGCAGATCACAGCTGGCCATAAAGATCTTGTATCCTCCCTTGCGGCAAGTCGCTACCGCACGGACCCGGCTACCCGCGCCAGCTACGGCGCTGAAATTGACGTTCATGGACAGGGTGATGGCGACGCGGCGATCCTGGGGATCTGCCGCGTAGGTGCCGCACAGTCCCATGGCAATATCCATCAGACTGGCAGTCACCCCGCCATGCAGATTGCTGGCATTGTTCAGATGTTTTGCTTCCAGGGTCAGCCCGATCACCGCTCGGTCCGGCCCGTATTCCAACAGCTCAGCACCCAACTCCTGAAAAAAACCGGTCACGGTGCGTTGTACGGCCAGATTCTGGTCTTCACTCATGGATGATCGTCTCCCAATGCGATTCACTGCCTGGTCTTGTCTGCATTACAGCGGGTCGGCAGTATGCCACGGACCACAGCACGCGTAACGGTTCTGCTGAGCAGCTTATAGAGCGTCATAAGCCGCCCGGCTTGCACTCATGCGTCACAGGATTTAATCTCGCTCCACTTTAAACGAAATATGGTTCCGCATAGCGGAACAGAGTAACCGAGGAGCCTGAGTATGTTCAACCGGATTGGTGTTATCGGCGCCGGCGCCATGGGCCGAGGTATCGCCCAACTGTTCGCCAGCAGCGGCCAACAGGTGCTGCTGTTCGACACCCGTGCCGAAGCCATCGAGGATGCTCTGGCGTTCAACCGCAACCTGCTGCAACGCCAGGTCGCCAAGGGCAAACTGAGCGAGGCGGAGTTCGAAGCGGTCAATGCACGCATGCAGCCGGCAGCCGAACTGGAGCAGCTCAAGGATTGCGATCTGATCATCGAGGCCATTGTCGAGATCCTCGAAGTGAAGCAGAAGCTGTTCACCGACCTGGAAGCCATCGTCAGCGAAGACTGCCTGTTGGCCACCAACACCTCCTCGCTATCGGTCACCCGTATTGCCGCTGGCTGCAATCGCCCCGAACGGGTTGCTGGCTTCCACTTCTTCAACCCCGTGACGCTGATGAAGATCGTCGAGGTGGTGCGTGGATCGCGCACCGACGAGCGCTACATCAAAGGCCTGGTCGAACTGGCGGAAAAGGCCGGTCACTTCCCGGCGATCACGCCCGACACCCCCGGCTTTCTGGTCAACCATGCCGGCCGTGCCTTCGGCACCGAAGCCCTGCGTATGCTCAGCGAAGGGGTGGCTACGGCCCAGCAGATCGACCGTATCCTGCATGATGGCCCGGGTTTCCGCATGGGGCCCTTCGAGCTGTTCGATCTGACCGGGCTGGACGTATCCCACGCGGTGATGGAGTCGGTGTACGAGCAGTTCTATCACGACCCGCGCTACACCCCATCCTTCATCGCCGGCCAGCGCGTTGCCGCCGGCCTGCTGGGGCGCAAGACCGGCCAGGGCTTCTACCGTTACGAAGAAGGTCAGAAGATCGAGCAACCCGAACAGGCGCCGGAGACCGTGTTGATCAACCGCCCGTTCTGGCTGCAGAGCGATGACCAGAGCCTGCGCAGCCAGGTCACTGCCGTGTTGCAGACTGCTGGTGCTACGCTGGAGAGCAGCGAACAACCGTCCGCCGACGCCATCTGCCTGATCACGCCGCTGGGCGAAGACTGCACCGCAGCCCTGACCCGCCAGAATCTACCCGCCGCCCGCACCCTGGCGCTGGACAGCTTCGCCAACTGGGACAAGCGTCGCACCTTGATGCGCCAGCCCGCTGCCGATGCCAATGTGGTCGCCCAGGCACGTCAGGCGCTGGCCGCCGACGGCGTACCGGTTGAACTGATCAATGATTCCCCCGGTTTCGTCATCCAGCGGCTGATTGCCAGCGTGGTCAATCTCGGCTGTGAAATCGCCCAGAAAGGCATTGCCACGCCGGAGACGCTGGACCGCGCCATTCAGCTGGCGCTGGGCTACCCGAAAGGCCCGCTGGCCTTCGGCGAGCATTACGCTAAGCAGACCATTCTGACCGTGCTGACCAATATGCAGGCGGTGTACGGTGAGCCACGCTACCGTCCCAGCCCCTGGCTGCGCCGGCGCGTGCAGCTGGACCTGCCGCTGACCACCCCCGATTCCCAGGAGTAAACCGATGACTGCTTATATCTATGATGGCCTGCGTTCCCCCTTTGGCCGCCACGCCGGCGCGCTGGCCCCGGTACGCCCCGATGATCTGCTGGCGGACGTGATCCGTGCCGTTGTCACCCGTAATCCTTTCGCCGGTGACGACTACGAAGACGTGATCATGGGCAACACCAACCAGGCTGGCGAAGATGCGCGCAACGTTGCCCGTCACGCTGGGCTGCTGTCCGGACTGCCACAGGAAGTCGCCGGCGTTACCGTCAACCGCCTGTGCGGTTCCGGTCTGGCCGCGATCCTGGATGCTGCCCGCGCGGTGAAAGCCGGAGAAGGCGAACTCTTCGTTGCCGGTGGCGTGGAAAGCATGAGCCGCGCGCCCTTCGTCATCGCCAAGAGCGAGAGCCCCTATGCTCGCGAGTTCCGCGCCTTCGACAGCACCATAGGTGCGCGCTTCCCCAACCCCAAGGTAGAGTCCGAGTACGGCGACGACACCATGCCGCAAACGGCGGATAACGTCGCTGCCGACCAGGGCATCACCCGTGCAGAAGCTGATACCTACGCTGCCCGCAGCCAGGCAATGTACGAAAAGGCCCGCGCTGACGGCTTCTTCGCTGAAGAAATCCTGCCTATCGAAGTACCCCAGGGCCGCAAGAAGCCGAACAAGGTGGTCGATCAAGACGAACATCCGCGTCCATCCAGCGACATGGCCGCACTGTCCGGTTTGCGTCCGCTGTCCGAAGGCGGCGTGGTCACTGCGGGTAACGCCTCCGGCGTCAACGACGGTGCCGCCGCACTGATCATCGGCAGCGAAGCCATCGGCCAGAAGTATGGCGTCAAAGCCCGTGGTCGCATCCTTGCCGGCGCTGTTTCCGGTGTGGCACCGCGGGTCATGGGCCTGGGCCCGGTCGAAGCCTGCAGGAAAGCGCTGGCCCGCGCAGGCCTGACGCTGGACGACATGGACGTGATCGAGATTAACGAAGCCTTCGCCTCCCAGGTACTGGGCTGCGCCAAGCAACTGGGCATCGCCTTCGACGATCCACGCCTGAACCCCAACGGCGGCGCCATCGCCGTCGGCCACCCACTGGGCGCCTCCGGCGCACGTCTGACGTTGACTGCGCTGCGTCAGCTGGAGCGCACCGGCAAGCGTTATGCGCTGGTCAGCCTGTGTATCGGGCTGGGTCAGGGTGTGGCAGCGGTGATTGAGCGCGTTTGACAGCTCCTTTCCCCCTCCCCCCTCGCGGGGGAGGGGGATCACCCTCCCGCTACAATTGAACACAGTCACCCGGAACTTCTGACCTGCCCCCAACCTCTGCTATGGTATTGATCCCATCGAACCGGAAGCACCCTGATGTATGTGAATACCAATCCCTTTGAATGGCTGGGCCAGGCCTTTGGCACACTGGTCAGGCTGATTGTTGATGGCCTTGCCTGGGTGTTCGATATGCTCAGCGGTGCCAGCACCGCCTTCGTCAACGGTTTTTCCCGCGCACTGGGCATTGATAGCAGCATCCTCAGCATCGCCTTTGTCGTGCTCGGGCTGTTTCTCATCTATCTTGGTGTCAGCTCATTTCTCAAAAAGCGCTTTATCGGCGGTGTGATCTGGCTGCTGCTCGGGCTGTGGTTACTGAGCAGTCTGATTCGCTGATCTGCCGCGCACCGATCATCCCAATAGCAATGAAAGGAGAACATCATGGGTTTTGCCTTGAATCTTGATCTGCAACTGACCAGCAGCGCCTTTGCGGCTGATGGCGCCATCCCCACCAAACATACTGGCGAAGGTGAAGATGTTTCACCGGCGCTGAGCTGGGCCAATGCCCCTGCAGACACCAAAAGCTTTGCGGTGATCTGCCATGACCCGGATGCCCCGCTGGTGTCGGCCAATGGTACTTACGGTTTCGTGCACTGGGTGCACTACAACATTCCCGGCAATATCACCTCGCTCCCCGAAGGCTGCAAGCAGCACACCGACGGCCTGACCAACTTCGGCAAGGCCGGCTACGGTGGCCCCATGCCTCCGGAAGGCCATGGTCAGCACAAGTACTATTTCTGGGTGCTGGCACTGGATGCCGAACCGAATCTGCCGGAAGGTCTGAGCTTGTGGGAGCTATTGGCTAAAATCGAGCCGAACACCCTGGCCATGAACCGCCTGGTGGGTACCTACCAGCGCGGTTGAATGCCGCTGCAGCGGGTATCCACCGGATGCCCGCTCAGCTGCTCACCGAGCGCCAGGCTGCCTCTGCCAGTATTTCCCGGTAGGCTTTGGGTGGAGTCTTCGCTCGGCCTGATAGCCATTGCCGGCAGTAGCTCTCCGACTGACCGATGATCAGTGAAGCTCTCAACTCAGTAGGCCAATCCTGCAATTGAGTGCCCTGCTCGCGCTCTGCCAGCCACTGCGCCACCTGTCTGCCGCGCTCGCTATTGCGGCGAGCCAATTCCTCCCCGTGGGGGCCCTTGCTCACCGACGAATAAGCCTGGTACTGAAAGCGCGCCCAGTCCGGCTGCGCCTCCACCCAATCCACATAGCTGTACACCAGCGCGGCAATGCCGTCGCGCAAGCTATCTGCCTGTTCAAGATAGTCCTGCATCAATTGCTGCTGATCTTCCAGCGCGGCAAGAAATAACGCCGCCACCAGACCATCCTTGTTGCGAAAATGATGGTAGATGGCGCCGACACTGGTATCGCATTGCGCCTTGATCATATCAATGGTGGTCGCCTCCACCCCATGGGCATTAAAACACTGCAACGCCTGCACCAGGATGTCGCGCTTGAGTTGGGCCCGTCTACCGGGGAATCGGCGTTCGAGAATGCTGGCGTTGATCATGGGTGCGGACGTGCTCCGGTTTTCTGTTGACGGCGCGGCACCATCATGTCCCTGCGCCAGAAGCCTGTGATGGTAAAACACCGCGCGAGGAACCGGTATGGTTGACCCAGAAAGAATAACAGAATAATGTTCTGTAACGGAATATAATTCTGCATTCCGTTCTTCAGGAGCAGCCCCATGAGTAATACATTGAACGCCTTCAACAGTTTCGGCTCGGAAAAATTCAGCGCCATGACCTGCCAGATGGCGCCTTATTTCAGCACCATCAACCCCCTGGTTGTCGCCCTTCGCCCCGGCTATGCCGAAGCCACCGTGCCGTTTCGCCGCGAAATCACCAATCATCTGGGTACGGTGCACGCCATTGCCTTGTGTAATGCCGCTGAGTTGACCGCCGGCCTGATGACCGATGCCTCCATCCCCGCCGGTGCCCGCTGGATTCCCAAAGGCATGACCGTGGAATATCTAGCCAAGGCGAAAACCTCAGTGCGTGCCGTTGCCGATGGCAGCGATGTGGATTGGGATACCGCTGGCGACAAGATCGTCACAGTGGCAGTGTTCGATGAACAGGAACAGCAGGTATTCACTGCCCGCATCACCATGAACGTCAAACTGTAACCCGCTGCAAAAGCTGCTCCGGCTGCCGGAGCAGTGCTCTGACTCTGTGACAAGGCCTAATCATGACTGAAGTAAACGTATCCTCCCACGCCTTCGACCAGGCAATCCGTCTGGTTCCAACCGAGCCCAATCAGTTCCGCGGCCATACCTCTGAGCCCTACGCGAACATGGTCGGGCCCTTCGGCGGTATTACCGCAGCAACGCTGCTCAATGCCGTCCTGCAACACCCGGAAAGTATCGGTGAGCCGGTTTCGTTGACAGTGAACTTCGCTGGGCCGATCGAGACCGGTGAATTCACTATTGAAGCGGTGCCGGTGCGCACCAATCGCTCCACCCAGCATTGGACACTGCAACTGCGCCAGAATGGGATGGTTGCTACCACTGCGACGGTATTTTGTGCGATGCGCCGGGAAACCTGGTCAGAGCAGGAACTCAAAGCCCCTTCGGCGCCAGCCCCGGAAAGCCTGGAACAACTGCCAACCGAAGGCCGACGCGGCTGGATCAGCAATTATGATTTTCGCTTTGTGAGCGGTAGCTACGACCCAGCCCGCCCCTACGAATCAGCCAGTTCCCGCAGCCTGCTGTGGATCCGTGACGATCCGCGCCGGGCTTTGAACTTCCCGGCGCTGACCGCGATCGGCGATAGCTTCTTTCCCCGGCTGTTCACCCGCCGCCAGCAATTCGTTCCCATCGGCACTGTGTCGCTGACGCTGTATTTTCATACCGACAGCGCACAACTGAGACAGATCGGCGATGACTATCTGCTGGCCGAAGCAGTCGCCAACCAGACCCGTAACAATTACTTCGACCAGAGCGCGCATCTATGGTCGAGAGATGGACAGTTATTGCTGAGCACGACGCAGATCGTTTATTACAAAGAATGAGGAGCAGACCATGCAGGATAAACAATACGCCACGCTGGAAGCAGTACGCGAGCGAGCCGCAGCCAGGCGGTGTGTCGTTGCGAGGTCTATACCGTCAGCAATGGCGAGGAGAAGTTGTGCGCCGCCGCGCAGGCGACCATCGCCCTGTTACCCAAGCCGGTCACCTGATGCCGCATCATCGCCGTCATGCATGACGGCGGATTCATACTGCCATATCAGCTTGCCGCATCATCCCAGCCTGCCTAGGATGAGCGGTTCAGCAAGCTTGCCAATGGATAAACGATAATGAGTAGCAGCCACGCCTTCGATCAGGCCATCAATCTGACTCCCATCTCCAACAACCTATACCAGGGCAAGACCAGTGAAGCCTTTCAGAACATGGTCGGCCCGTTTGGCGGGACCACCGCCGCTACCCTGCTGAATGCGGTATTGCAGCATCCGCAGCGGCTGGGCGACCCGGTGTCCCTGACCGTCAACTTCGCCGGGCCGGTGGCCGAGGGCGGTTTCGAGGTGGAAGCTACCCCGCTGCGCACCAATCGCTCAACCCAGCACTGGTTGCTGCTGCAAAAGCAGAATGGTGAGGTGGTCACCAGTGCTACCGCGTTCTTCGCCATTCGTCGGGAAACCCATTCGGAACAGCAGTCAGCGGCCCCGCAGGCGCCTGCACCCGAGACCATACCGCGGCTTGATATCAGCATACGCAACTGGTTCAAGCAGTATGATTTCCGCTTTGTGCATGGTATTCTGCTGATGCCGCGTCCGGCAGAGCAGCCGAGCGATACCGAGTCCTTGCTGTGGGTACGCGACTATCCCGAGCGGCCATTGGATTACACATCGCTGACCGCGTTGGGTGACGTGTTTGCCCCACGCATCTTCCTGCTCCGTGAAAGCTTTACCCCCTCTGGCACTGTGTCCATGACGCACTACTTCCACGCTACCAGCGAGGAATTGGCTAAGATCGGTACGGGTTTCCTGTTGGGCCGGGCTCAGGCCTCGCGACTGCACAACAACTACGCAGACCAGGTCGCCCACCTGTGGTCAGAGGACGGTGTATTGCTGCTGACCAGCACCCAGTCGGTGTATTTCAAGGAGTAGCAACTGACGCAAAGGCTGAAGGTTTGAAAACCATCAGCCGCGTGAAGCATGTGGAAAGGCTGGGCGGCAGGGTTGTGCCGACCGTCGGTTGCCAAGGATGGCGACCGCGAGCCTCCATGGAAGGATTCACGGCGTGTCGGCACAGCCCTGCCGCCCAGCCTTTTTCCTGCAGGCACGGATAAAAGACACTAAGCGGACTGTAGTCCCATCAACGCCGCCACTACCTCGGCCCGTAGCGGCGCATTGAGCAATTGGCGGGTTTCCCGATAGGCTTTGCGATCCAGGGTAGCCAACTGTCTGGCCTTGTCTCTGGCACGCCCCAGCAACTCACCACCGGTAGCCAGCTCATCATAGAAGCCTGCTTGCAGCGCCTGCTCAGGGTTCAATATCTGCGCCTGCAGTGCGCAGCGGTTGAGCCACTGCGGCGCCAATCGGCGGGCCTGGGGCATGGCGGCATCAGGCATGGTCATGCCGATGGCCACTTCATTCAGACCGATACTGAACGCGCCTGCTGCACCGATGCGGTAGTCGGCCAGCAGCAACATGAAGGCCGCTTTAGCCATGGCATGACCGGTGCTGGCAATGACAACCGGCGCGGGATAATCCAGCAGCGCCAGGGTCAGGCGGTCGCCAGCAGCGCGCATCGCGTCGCAAGCCGGCCCACCCGCGGCGATCAGCTTGCGATCGTAGCCGCCACTGAAACAGCCGGCCCGACCATAGATAACCAGTGCTGCATCCGCCTGGGCCGCCTCGGCGATGGCCGCCAACAGGCTTCCCAGCATCTGTTCGGACAACGCATTGACCTTGCCATCGTCAAGCGCGATCTCCGCCACGCCATCAGCGATGCTCAGCGACAGGCTCATGCGCTCACCTCTGCCCGCGCCTCATCGCGCAGTACCCGGCGCAGCAGCTTACCGACGGTGGATTTGGGCAGATCGTCACGGATCTCGATGAAGCTCGGCACCTTGTAACCGGTCAGCTGTTCGCGGCAATGAGCAATGATTTCAGCTTCGGTCAGACCCTTGACGTGCAAGCTGACAAACAACTTGATGGCTTCACCCTTGCGCTCGTCCGGCACGCCCACCGCTACACATTCGCGAATCCCCGGATGCCGCATGACTGCGTCCTCCACCTCATTGGGGTAAACGTTGAAGCCGGATACCAGGATCATGTCCTTCTTGCGGTCGACCAGTTTGAGGAAACCGTCTTCGTCGATCACACCGACATCACCGGTCTTCAACCATCCGTCTGCGGTAAAGGTTTCCGCCGTCGCCTCAGGGCGATTCCAGTAGCCCTGCATCACCTGCGGGCCGCGGATCAGCAACTCACCCGGCTCACCGGTCGGTACTTCGTTACCCACGTCATCGACAATCTTCATTTGGGTGTCGATGACCGCCTGGCCGATATAGCCTTCCTTGTAGGGTGTGTTGCCCGTGGAGGCGACCACCACTGGAGAGGTCTCGGTCATGCCGAAGCCTTCACGAACAACACTACCGGTGCGCTCGAACCAGCGCTGGGCCACCGCCAGATTCAAGGGTGCACCGCCGGAGTTGACCCACTTCAGACGACTGAAATCAATGCTGTCGAACTGTGGATGAGCCATCAGCGATACAAACAGGGAATTGATACCGGTGAGCAGGGTGATTTGATGCCGCTGCATTTCGGCAATCATGCTGTCCAGATCCCGCGGGTTGGTAATCAGCACACTGTTGAAGCCGGTGAACACCGAGGCCAGGCAATTCGCGGTGAAAGCAAAGATATGGTACAGCGGCAGCGGCGACACCCGCACCTCGTTGCCATATTCCACTTCACCCGGCTTGATGATGCTCACGGCCTGCAACACGTTGTACAGCAGGTTGGCGTGGGTCAGCATGGCGCCTTTGGACACACCCGTGGTACCGCCGGTGTATTGCAGCACCGCCAGGTCATCCAGACCACGTACCTGCTCGACTTCCGGCAGCGCCTTGCCAGCGGCCAGAGCAGCCATGAAACGGGTCACATCCGGCTCGTCACTGTGCTCCTGCGGATGGCGCCAGTCATCCAGACTGGTGACAATCAATCGCTCAATGGCGGTGTCACCCTGAACGCTGCGTACCAGCGGCACCAGTTTGTCGAGCACCACCACTGCCTTGGCACCTGAATCAGCAAACTGATGCCGGGTTTCCGGGGCGGTGTACTGAGGGTTGGTGTTGACGATGACCAGGCCGGCCTTCAGGGCGCCGAAGATGGTCACTACATACTGCAGCAAATTGGGTAGCTGAATGGCCAGCCGATCGCCCGGCTGCAATCCCGCCTCGTGACGCAGGTAGCGGGCAAAGGCATCGGCATGCTCTCTCAACGCCGTGAAACTCACCGAATCTGCACCACAGGAAAATGCCGGTTTATCGCCGTAGTCATGACAGGCCTGCTCCAGCAGGTCATGAAGGCTGGTATGACCGAGCTCGGCCAGTCGGCCGGCAACAACGCAGGATTCTGTAGTGGACATCGAGACCTCTTTGTGGACTATTATTTTGCACAGCGGAATACAATACCAAAAGATGCTATTCTATCCTCCACGGCTGTGCAATCATTGGTACAAATCAAAACAATACCGCTGTGCAGGATGCACGCTGCTGGTATCGTTCCGCCGAACACACAATAGTAGCTTGGCACCGACCCAGCACCACACGGATGCCCCCTCTTTCAAGGTAAGAGTGTTTTATGAACGACGATCAGGCAGAACAAACCCCACCCAAGGACCGTAAATTTGTCGAGGCGCTGTCTCGTGGACTCGATGTCTTGCGGGCTTTCAGTCAGGGCTCGGTGGTCATGGGCAATCAGGATATTGCCCGGATCACCGGTCTGCCCAAGCCTACCGTATCGCGCATGACCTATACGCTGACCAAACTCGGTTATCTGGCCTATTCGCCACAGCTGGAGAAGTATCAGCTGGACTCCGGTGTGTTAGCACTCGGTTATGCCTACGTGTCGAATCTGCGGGTACGCCAGCTGGCCAAGCCCTATCTGGATGAATTCGCGCGTAACACCAACACCTCCGTAGGTCTGACTTGCCGCGACCGGCTGTCGATGATCTACGTCGAGAATTGCCGCCCCGCCGAAATCACCTCCCTGCGCATGGACGTTGGCGTGCGCCTGCCGCTGGCGACCACCGCGGCCGGGCGCGCCTATCTGGCTGCCATGAAGGAAGAGGAGCGCCGGCATGTGATGAGCTCGCTGGCCGCGCGTAACCCTGACACCTGGCCGGAGCTGGAGAAACAGCTGGAGCAGGCCTTCAAGGACTATGAACAGTACGGTTTCTGTCTGTCGCTGGGCGACTGGGATCGCAACGTGAATGCGGCCGGTGTGGCCCTGCATCTGCAGGACGGCACGCTGATGGCGCTGACCTGCGGCGCGCCGACCTATCTGGTGTCCGAAGACAAACTGAAGAACCAGTTGGCGCACCAGCTGGCCATTCTCGCCGGGGATATCCAGCGACTCGGCGTGTAATCATCAATGGACGTTATGGGACACCATTTACCAACGGGCATCGACAACACGCAGTAAGTTTTGTATTTTGCCATGCGAAACGTAGTTTCATTATTTCGCACAATGAAACTGATCTGATTCACAGGAGGTTCAGCATGTCGGACGTGGTCACACTGGAGCGGCAAGGCGCCGTTGCCGTTATCAGAGTCAACAATCCGCCAGTCAACGCCTTGGGCGTGGCGGTCCGTGAAGGTCTGCAGAACAGCTTCAACGCTGCCGAGGCCGATGCTCAGGTCAAAGCCATCGTGCTGGTTTGCGAAGGCAACACCTTCATTGCCGGCGCCGACATCAAGGAATTCGGCAAGCCACCGCAGGCCCCGAGCCTGCCCGATGTGATCAGCGGCATCGAGGCCGGCAGCAAGCCGAGCGTCGCCGTGATCCACGGTACCGCCCTGGGTGGCGGCCTGGAAGTGGCCCTGAGCTGCCATTACCGTATCGCTCGCAAAGACGCCAAGGTTGGCCTGCCGGAAGTCAAACTCGGTCTGCTGCCGGGCGCTGGTGGCACCCAACGTCTGCCACGTGTAGTCGGTGTGGCCAAGGCACTGGACATGATCGTCAGCGGTGCGCCAATCGGCGCCGTGGAAGCCAACGAGTTGGGTGTGGTGGATGAGCTGTTCGACGGCGAACTGCTGTCCGCCGGTCTGGCCTTCGCTGAAAAACTCATCGCCGAAGGCAAAGGTCCACGCCGCACCGGTGAGCGTACCGACAAGCTGGAAGGCGTAGACAATGCCGCCGCAGTTGCCGCCAAACGTGCCGAAATCGAAAAGAAGACGCCCGGCGTGTTCTCGCCACAACGCTGCGTATCCGCCGTTGAAGCGTCCTTCACCCTGCCGCTGGCTGAAGGCCTCAAGCGTGAACGCGAGCTGTTCGCCGAGTGCCTGGTATCGCCGCAGCGCGCCGCGCTGGTACACGCTTTCTTCACCGAGCGCCTGGCCTCCAAGGTCGACGGTCTGGCCAAGGATACCCCGGTACGCGAGATCAAGTCCGCCGGTGTCATCGGTGGCGGCACCATGGGTGTCGGTATCGCCATGTGCTTTGCCAATGCCGGTATTCCGGTGAAGATTCTCGAAATCAGCGCTGATGCCCGTGACAAGGCCATCCAACGTGCCCGCGACACCTATGGCATGAGCGTCAAGCGTGGCAGCCTGACCGAGGCGGCTCTGGAAAAACGCATGACCCTGGTCAGCGGCGTGACTGATTATGCTGATCTGTCCGATGTGGACGTGGTCGTCGAAGCGGTTTTCGAAGAGATGGGCGTCAAGCAGAAGGTCTTCGAAGCGCTGGATGCCAACTGCAAGCCCGGCGCCATTCTGGCCAGCAATACCTCGTCACTGGACTTGAACCAGATCGCCCAGTTCACCAAGCGCCCGCAAGACGTTGTCGGCCTGCACTTCTTCAGCCCGGCCAACGTAATGCGCCTGCTGGAAGTAGTGCGTGGCGAGAAGACCAGCGATGACGTGCTGGCCACCGCCATGTCCATCGGCAAGAAGCTGAAGAAAGTCGCTGTGCCAGTTGGCGTGTGCGACGGTTTTGTCGGCAACCGCATGGTGTTCCAGTACGGCCGCGAGTCGGAGTTCCTGCTGGAAGAGGGTGCCACGCCCGAACAGGTGGATGCCGCGCTGCGCAAGTTCGGTATGGCCATGGGCGCCTTCGCCATGCGCGATCTGTCCGGACTGGATATCGGCCTGGCTATTCGTACCCGCCAGCGTCAGACCCTGCCTGCCGAATTCAAGCTGCCGACCATTCTCGACAAGATGGCCGAAGCCGGCATGCTCGGACAGAAGACAGGCAAGGGCTTCTATGTCTATGAAAAAGGTTCGCGTACTCCGCTGCCGAACCCGGAATTGCCAGCCATCCTCGAAGCCGCTTCAAAAGAGCAGGGTGTCGAGCGCCGCGAACTGTCCGATGAATACATCATCGAACGCACCATGTATGCGCTGATCAACGAAGGCGCGAAGATCCTGGAAGAAGGCATCGCCCAGCGCGCCAGCGATATCGACGTCATCTATATCAACGGCTACGGCTTTCCGGCGCATCAGGGCGGCCCCATGTTCTATGCTGACGCCGTCGGCCTGGATCGCGTATATGCCCGCATCTGCGAATTCCACGAGCAACTTGGCGCCTGGTGGAAGCCGGCTCCCTTGCTGGAAAAACTGGCCAAAGAAGGCCGCAAGTTCGCTGATCTCTGATTAACGTACGGCCGGCAACGCCGGCCGTCACGCTCGAACAACAACGAGGACCCAACATGGAAATCCATTACACAACTGAACAACTCGCCTTCCGTGACGAAGTGCGTGCATTCCTCAAGCAGGAACTGCCGGCGGACATCGCAGCCAAGGTCAAACTCGGCAAGCATCTGGCCAAGGCCGATCACGAACGCTGGCAGCAGATTCTGTCGAAGAAAGGCTGGTACGCGCCAGGCTGGCCGGTAGAGCACGGCGGCACTACTTGGGACGCCGTGGAAAAGCACATCTTCGATGAAGAATCCTCCGCTGCCGGTGCGCCACGCACCATTCCCTTCGGCGTCAACATGGTCGCTCCGGTGATCATCAAGTTCGGCACCGAAGCACAGAAGCTGCAATATCTGCCGCGCATTCTGTCCGGTGAAGACTGGTGGTGTCAGGGTTACTCCGAGCCGGGCGCCGGTTCCGACCTGGCCTCGCTGAAGACCCGTGCAGTACGCGACGGTGATCACTATGTGGTCAATGGCCAGAAGACCTGGACCACCCTGGGTCAGCACGCCAACATGATCTTCTGTCTGGTGCGTACCGATCCGGAAGCCCAGCAGCAGCGTGGCATTTCCTTCCTGCTGATCGATATGGCCACCCCGGGCATCACCGTGCGGCCGATCATCACTCTGGAAGGCGATCACGAAGTCAACGAAGTGTTCTTCGACGACGTGCGCGTACCGGTGGAAAACCTGGTTGGCGAAGAGAACAAGGGCTGGACCTGCGCCAAGTACCTGCTGACCCACGAGCGTACCGGCCTGGCGGGTATCGGCGCCTCCAAGGCTGCGCTGAGCCACCTGAAGAAGGTTGCCTCCAAGCAGCAGAAGAACGGTAAATCGTTGATCGAGGATGTGATGTTCCGCAGCCAGATCGCCGAAGTCGAAATGCAATTGATGGCTGCTGAAATGGGCACCCTGCGCATTGTCGCTGCGGCTTCCGAAGGCGGTGTTCCCGGTGCGGAAAGCTCGATCCTCAAGGTGCAGGGCACAGAAATCCGTCAGGCCATCACGCACTTGCTGCGCAAGGCCATCGGCCCCTACGCCCTGCCCTTCCTGCCGGAAGAACTGGAGGGCGACTATGCCGGCGAATGGCTGCTGGAAGATTACAGCGCGGCATTGGCCTCGTCGTACTTCAACATGCGCAAACTGTCGATCTTCGGCGGATCCAATGAGATCCAGAAGAATATCGTCTCCAAAATGATTCTCGAACTCTAAGGAGCGCCGACCATGGACTTCAAATTGACTGAAGAGCAGCAGATGCTGCAGGACACCGCGGCCCGCCTGGTACGCGACGTTTACACTTTTGAAAAGCGCCTGGAGTTCAGCGCCAGCGAAGCCGGTTTCAGCACCGCTTTCTGGCAACAGCTGGGCGAACTCGGCCTGACCGCCATCCCCTTCTCTGAAGAGCTGGGCGGCTTTGGCGGCACCGGTGTGGAAACCATGTTGATCATGGAGCAGTTCGGTCGCGGCATCTGCCTCGAACCTTACATGGAATCGGTAGTTCTGGCTGGCGGCCTGATCGGTCAGCTGGGCAATGACCAGCAGAAGGAAGAACTGCTGGGCGCCATCGCCAGCGGCGAGCTGCAGGCTGCCGTGGCACTGGAAGAACTGCACAGTCACTATGTGTTGAACGACGTTCAGAGCACTGCCAAGCAGAACGGCAGCAGCTGGACAGTGAGTGGCCGCAAAGGTGTGGTCATCGGTGGCCATACTGCCGGCAAGATTCTGGTATCGGCACGTACCGCGGGTGATGTGCGCGATCAGCAGGGCATCAGCCTGTTCATCGTCGACCCGAACGCCGCAGGCGTCACCCGTCGCGTCTATGCCACCGCGGATGGCCGCAAGGGCTGCGAACTGTTCCTGGACAACGTTCAGGGCGAGCTGCTGGGCGACGCCGGTGATGCCTATGACGCCATCCGCTACCAGAGCGGCCGCGCCATCGCTGCACTGTGCGGCGAAGCGGTCGGCGCCATGCGCACCGCCTGTGACCTGACCCTGGATTACCTGAAGACGCGCAAGCAGTTCGGTCAGCCGATCGGCAAGTTCCAGGTTCTGCAGCACCGCATGGTCGATATGATCAGCGAGCTGGAACGCGCCACCTCCATGGCTATCCTGGCAGCCTGCCTGGCTGATGACGATGACAGTGAAGAGCGTACCGCCAAGCTCGCCGCCGCCAAGTTCATCGTCAACCGCGCCGCCCGCGCTGTTGCCGAACAGTCGATCCAACTGCATGGCGGCATCGCCATGACCTGGGAGTATAACGGCGCGCATTATGCCAAACGCCTGGTCATGATCAGCCATCAGTTCGGTGATGATGATCATCACCTGGAAGCCTACGCCAACCAGCTGGTTGTTGCCTGAGGCTACCCCTGAGGCCGGAAAACCAGGTGTTTATCCTGTTTTTCCGGCCAATTCATTTCAATTTGGCGGCCTGGGTACTATCGAACACGAAAAGTGCCCGGTATGCTAAGACCCCTTTTTAATGTCATGCGCCCATCGGGCGTCTCACAGACTTGCGGAGGACTAACGTCCATGAAAATCCTCGTCGCCGTAAAGCGCGTGGTCGATTACAACGTCAAGGTTCGCGTCAAAGCGGACAACTCCGGCGTCGATCTGGCCAACG
>NZ_JABUYN010000019.1:0-51754 GCF_014897305.1 Pseudomonas sp. FME51
GGATGGCCAGCAGACCAACCACCATCTCCAGGCTGCGCTCTACGGCGATGCCGACTAGTACGTCCGGGGCCACGCCCAACTCACGCAGCTTGTGTGCCAACTGGTTGGAGCGTTGATTCAACTGTTGATAGTTCAGCTCTTGAGTACCGAATACCACTGCTACTGCATCCGGTGTCTTCTCGGCCTGGGCTTCGATCAACTGGTGAATGCATCTGTCGCTGGGGTAATTCGCCTCGGTGCGGTTCCAGTCGTAGATAATCTGCTGTTGTTCTTCTGAGCTCAGCAGTGGTAGCTCACCAACACATTGCTGCGGTCTTTCTGTAAGGGACTGAAGCAGATTGCCAAAGTGCTCGGCGATCTTCTGGATCGTAGTTTGGCAGAAGTGTCTTTGATCGTAGCTGTAGTGAATCGACAGCTCACTACCCAAACCAATCGCCAGAGTCAGCGGATAGTTGGTCTGTTCCTGACTGGCTACCACTCCAAAGCGGAGCCCATCTGGCGCACCCTGCTGCAATGCCTCGGAAACCGGGTAATTCTCGAACACCAGAATACTGTCGAACAGGCTTTCGCCACCCAATCCAGCCCAGCGCTGCACTTCATACAGCGGCGTATGTTCGTGTTCACGTAGAGCCAGGTTTTGGGCCTGCACCTGATCAAGCCACTGAGTCACACTCTGCTGCGGTTTGGGGCTGGCGATGACTGGCAGGGTGTTGATAAACAGCCCCAGTTGCTGCTCCACATCTTTTAGTTCGGCGGGCCGGCCTGCCACTGTCGCACCGAAGGTTACGGTGTCCTGGCCAGTGTAGCGCTGCAGCAACAGGAACCAGGCAGCTTGTACCAAGGTGTTAACTGTTACCTTTTGCTGGCGTGCAAACTCGCTAAGCTGTCGGGTTTGCGATTGATCCAGCGCCTGATAATGGTCGCCGTAGCCAGTGCCAAGGTCTGCCTTGTTCTGACGGAGGGCCTGGGCCAGGCGGGTTGGCTCTTGCAGGTCACTGAGTTGGGTACGCCAGAAGGCTTCGGTTTGCACTTTGTCCTGGCGCTGCAGCCAGTCGATATAGTCACGGTAACGGCCAGCTTGGCTGCTGACAGGCGATCCCGCATAGATTTGTAATACCTCCCCCAGCAACTGCGAGTTGCTCCAGCCATCCATCAGGATATGGTGACTGGTATAGATCAGGTGGTGGCTGTTCTCGCCGGTGCGGATCACTGCGAGGCGCAACAGGGGATCCTTCAGCAGATCAAAACCTTTCTGCCGGTCGGCTTCTGCCCAGGTGTCCAGGCTGCTCTGAAGGTCAGACTGAGCATGCCAGTCCAGGCTGACGAAAGGGATATCGACCTGTCTGCGGATCACCTGCAGCGGTTGTTCGAACTGGGTAATAACGTTGGCGCGCAGTACTTCATGACGATCCACAGCGCTCTGCCAGGCCTGTTGGAAGCGCTCGACATCCAAGCCTTCAACACCCACCCGCATTTGGTTGATATAGTCGCCGCCGTCCTGTTCGTACAGGGCGTGGAACAGCATGCCTTGCTGCATCGGAGACAGTGGGTAGATATCCTCGATGTCCTTTGCAGCTATCGGCAGGATGTCCAGTTGTTCCTGGGTCAAGCCGGCCAGCGATACATCTGATGGAGTCAGGCCAGCACTGTCCCCCGCGACGCAATGCGCAATCAAGCTTTTCAGTTCTTCGGTGTATGAATCAGCCAAGCGCTGGATGGTTGCTTCCTTGAACATCTCGCAGCTGAAACTCCAGGATAGGTTCAGTTCGCCACCATAGACCTGGCCGTTGATCGACAGCCAGTTGCCCTGCGGAGCCTGCTCGCTTTGGCTTTGTCCGGAACTTTCTGCAGCTGGCGTCAGGAATGCGCTTTTGCTTCCTTCCTGCTCTGCAGCAAAACTGCCATCAAACTGCCCCAGGTAATTGAAGGTGATACGAGGCACAGGAAGGATGGTCATGGCCTGTTGCACTTGCTTGTCACCTAAATAACGCAAGGCACCAAAACCAATTCCTTTATCTGGAATTGCCCGCAGCTGTTCCTTGATTCGTTTGATCGAACCGTCCAGAGAATCTGCAGGGCTCAACTTCACCGGGAACATGCTGGTAAACCAGCCTACTGTTCTTGTCAGATCAATATCATCGAACAGGTCTTCTCGGCCATGGCCTTCCAGTTGGATCAGCACCTCATCGTTCTGTGTCCAGCGGGATATCACTCGGGCCAGCGCTGTCAGTAGCAGGTCGTTGATCTGGGTGCGGTAAGCTGATGGTGCGTGTTGTACCAGTTGGCGAGTCCAGGTCTGGCCCAGACGGGTCTGAGTACTGGCTGCGTATCGATTCTGTAACGAGCCTTCAGGGTTATCACAGGGCAGTTCGGCATTCACAGCGGCTAGCTGGCCTTGCCAATAGGCAAGCTCCTGCTGAAGTACTTCACTATTGGCATAGGTCTGCAGATGTTCAGCCCAATCCTTGGTTGAGCTGGTCTTGGCCGGCAGTTTGATTTCCTGACCAGACACCAACTGCTCATAAGCCGTTTGCAAATCCTCCAGCAGGATGCGCCAGGACACACCGTCTACCACCAGATGGTGAATTGCCAGTAACAGTCGCTGACTGCCATCGGCCAGTTTTGCCAGCACCGCCCGAACCAGCGGGCCATCCTGTAGGCTCAAACTGCTCTGAGCTTCGCTGCATAGGGCTTCCAGTTCTGCTTCATTCCGTACTTCGGACTGCCACAGAGTCGGTTTTTGCTCGGTAGTCGAGCGATAATGAGCGGTCCAGACCTGGTTGGCATCCTGGATAAAGCTCAGACGCAGTGCATCGTGGTGACTGATGAGTGCCTGAAGTGCCTGCTCAATGTGTACCGCGCTCAGTGCCTTACCCGGTTTGAGCAGCAATGCCTGGTTCCAGTGGTGGCGTTCGGGAATATCTTCTTCAAAGAAGTATTGCTGGATCGGTAGCAATAGCGTTTCACCTGTCACCGGTCCCTGATCAATGTGCAACACATCTGCTTCACCGTATTTCGCTACCGAAGCCAGACCCTGTACCGTTTGGTGCTGGAACAGTTCCTTGGGGGTAAAACGGATACCTGATTGCCGAGCACGGCTGACGACCTGGATCGAGATAATCGAGTCGCCGCCCAGCTCGAAGAAGTTATCGGTGAGACCGACCTTTTCCACCTTCAACACATCAGCCCAGATGGCGGCTATTTGCTGCTCAAGATCGCTCTGCGGTGCAACGTACTCTTGCTGCAACTGGCTGACATCCGGTATGGGTAGTGCCTTGCGATCCAGCTTGCCGTTGGGCGTCAGCGGCAGTTGCTCAATGAAAAGCAGATGGGCCGGGACCATATAGTCCGGCAAGGCTTCTTTCAGGTGGTCGCGCAGCGTAATGCGCAGGGCTGCCTGTTGCCCCGGGTCGTTCGACAAGTCGGTATCGGTAACCAAATAGCTAACCAACTGCTTGCCGCCTGGCCCGTCGATATCAATGACCACCGCCTCACAAACAGCCTTGTGCCCCTGCAATCTGGCCTCGATCTCGCCTAGCTCAATGCGGAAGCCACGGATCTTCACCTGGTGGTCGATACGACCGGCGTATTCGATCACGCCATCGTTGTGGTAACGAGCCAGATCGCCGGTGCGATAGAGGCGACCACCGCCCTGCCCACTATTGTCAAAGGGATCGGGAATGAAGCGCTCAGCGGTCAGTCCAGGTCGGTTCAGGTAGCCACGAGCTAGAAGTTCTCCCGCGACCAGAAGCTCCCCAGAACAACCAATCGGGCAAGCACCCATGTGCCCATCCACGATATGAACTCTGCCATTACTGATAGGCCGACCTATTGCAGGGACTTCATCGGGTGCACACACATGACAACATGTATCGATGGTAGCCTCGGTTGGGCCATACAGATTGACTAATGGTCCTTCCCAACTCGACGACAACTGCCGCACCAACCGCTCGCTTAACGCTTCGCCACCACAACACAGCAGTCTCAGGGACGCCATGCGCTGGCTACTGGCATACGGTAACAATGCCTGAAGTATAGAGGGGACCAGTTGCAAGATGGTTATCTTCTGCCGTTCTACTTCATCCCATACCCCCGACAGATCTTCCATCAGAGTGGGAGGCGCCATATGCAATTGTGCACCCGAGAGCAATGGCAACCAGAACTCCCACACCGCAGCATCGAAACTGAAAGCGGTCTTTTGCAAAACCCTATCTGATGCCTCGATTTCAAAGCGCTCCCGCATCCAGCACATATGGTTCAGCAATGAGCGCCGGCGCACTGCCACCCCTTTGGGTAGCCCTGTAGATCCAGAGGTGTAGATCACGTAGGCCAGGTTTTCTGGCTGGGTAAAGTTGCCAGGATTGGCTTGACTGTAGTTGTCCAGCCATTCGTTAACCGCGTCCAGATTCAGGCTTTGAACATTACTAGATACCGGCAGCTGGCCAGACAGACTCGATTGGGTCAGCAGCAGCTTGATCCCACTGTCTTCCATCATATGGGCCAGCCGGTCTTGCGGGTATTCCGGATCCAACGGCACATAGGCACCACCAGCCTTGAGAATCGCCAGCAGCCCAACCACCATTTCCAGGCTGCGCTCCACGGCGATGCCGACCAGTACATCCAGGCCTACGCCCAGTTCTCTGAGTTTGTGTGCCAACTGGTTGGAGCGTTGATTCAACTGTTGATAGGTCAGCTCTTGAGCACCGAATACCACCGCTACTGCATCCGGTGCTATCTCGGCCTGGGCTTCGATCAACTGGTGGATGCATTGGTCGCTTGGGTAACTGGCCTCGGTGCGGTTCCAGTCATGGAGAACCTTTTGCTGTTCCTCTGGGCTCAACAGCAGCAATTCAGCAATACGTTGTGAGGGTGTCTTGACTATGCCCTCCAGGAGATTGAGCCAGTGACTGGCCAGCCGTTCGATGGTCGACTTGTCGAACAGCGCCGTGGCATAGATCAGCGATGCACCAATACCTTGATCACTCTCATGGGTATCAAGAGTCAGATCGAACTGGGCTGTGCCCTGCTCCCAGAACAATCCCTCGACCGTCAGCCCCGGCAGTCCATGATTCCCACCTTTTACCTGGGCCTGATGATTGAACATCACCTGGAACAACGGACTGTGGCTGAGACTACGTTCCGGCTGCAGCGCCTCGACCAGCTGCTCGAAAGGCAGATCCTGATGAGCCTGTGCGCCCAATGCGGTTTGCTGCACCTGGTTGAGCAGATCGCTGAAAGTGGTGTGCAGATCGAACTCCGCCTTGAGCACCTGAGTGTTGACGAAGAAGCCGATCAGTCGCTCGGTTTCCACCCGGTTGCGGTTGGCGATCGGCACACCCACGCGGATATCGTCCTGTCCTGAGTAGCGATGCAGCAGGGTCTGGAAACTGGCCAACAGCAGCATGAACAGGGTCACGCCCTGTTGCTGGGCCAGTTGCTTCAGAGAGCAGGATAACTCTGGAGCTATCTCGATGGGAAAGCTCGCACCCACATGGTTTCGTACCGCCGACCGAGGATGATCGACAGGCAACTCAAGTACCGGCTGCTCGTCACCGAGTTGCTCTTTCCAGTAGGCCAACTGGTGCTCCTGCTCGCCCGCTTCCATCCACTGGCGTTGCCAGATAGCGTAGTCGGCGTACTGGATTGGCAGCTCCGGCAGACTGGTAGTGGCACCATTGCGATAGCCTTCATAAGACTGGATCAGCTCATCGACCATGATCGGCATCGACCAACCGTCGGAGACGATATGGTGCATTGTCAGCACCAGGACATGGTCATCCTCGGCTAGGCGCAACAATTTTACGCGAAGCAGTGGACCGTGCTCCAGGTCGAACGGCTTGGCGACCTCTTCCTCGACCCTGGACTGGATCAGCACTTCATCAGCCGCCTCCAGAGCTTCCTGAGCCAGCTCAAAGTCGATCTGTGGGTGAATGATCTGCAGCGCCTGCTCCCCGTCCTGACGGAAGGTGGTGCGCAGGGTCTCGTGACGCGCGACCAGGCTCTCGAAGCTCAAGCGCAGCGCCTCGATATCCAGCTCGCCCTTGAGCCGCAGCGCGGCTGGCATATTGTAGGCGGCACTTTCCGGCTCCAGCTGCCAGAGAAACCACTGGCGCTGTTGAGCATAGGACAAGGCCAGTGGCTCTCCCGGGTCTCTTGGCGAGATCGGCGCGACCCCGTACAAGTTGATGCCTTGGCGCTTGAGCAGAACTGCCAAAGCCTTACGTTCCTTGCTGGACAAGGACTTGACGGAGTCGAGCAACTCTTGCACTGGTTTATCTCCTATGAAGTCAGTTCATCGATTTCCTCTGAAGTAAGACGTTTAAGGGCCTCCAGCGATTTAGTCAGTTCCGCCTGTAACAGCTCTGTCTGGCTGGATTTATTTGCAAGAACTCTGGAAAAGTCGACCAGGCGGGGGGACTCGAACAGCTCCCGCAGGGTCACATCGACTCCTACCTGGTTCTGGAGTCGTACCACCGCTTGGGTAACTAGCAGGGAATGACCGCCCAGCTCGAAGAAGTTATCGTGCAGGCCGATCTTCTCCACCTTCAGCACATCGGCCCAGATAGCGGCAATCTGTTGTTCCAACTCGCTCTGCGGTGCGACATACTCCTGCTGCACCTGGCTGACGTCCGGTATGGGTAGGGCCTTGCGGTCCAGCTTGCCGTTGGGCGTCAACGGCATTTCCTCAAGGAAAACCAGATAGGTCGGAACCATGTAGTCTGGCAAGGTTTCCTTCAGGTGATCGCGCAAGCTGGTACGTAGATCAGCTTGCTGTTCCGGCTCGGCATCGGCCACCAGATAGGCCACCAGTTGCTTGCCGCTTGGCCCATCGATATCAATGACCACTGCTTCACGAACAGAATCATGCCCCTGCAGCCTGGACTCGATCTCGCCCAGTTCGATGCGGAAACCACGGATTTTCACTTGGTGGTCGATACGCCCCAGGTAATCCAACAGCCCGTCAGAACGAGCACGGGTCAGGTCACCACTGCGATACATCCGTCCCCCCTCCAAACCGAACGGGTCGGGAACGAAGCGCTCCGCCGTCAAGGCAGGTCGCGCCAGATAGCCACGAGCGACTCCCTCGCCACCCAGATAGAGCTCACCGGCGATGCCGACCGGCAACAGACCGAGATCGACACCCAGTACATACGCACAACGGTTGCCCACCAGCGTGCCGATAGGCGCATAGGCTGCTTCGCAAGCATCGCCTTCTCTGGTACTCCACAACAGCGGAGTCACCACCGTTTCGGTAGGCCCGTAGCCATTGAAAATGCGTTGCGGGCGCAATGCCTTCCACGCCAGTTCATAGGCTGCCTGGGGCACGGCATCCCCACCAAAGCAATACACCCGTACCGCGGGTGGATTCCCGGCAAGTTGCGCATGCTCAGCCAGTTGTTGCAGGTAAGCCGGTGGCAATGCCGTCACTGTCACCGCGCAGCGTTGCAGGACCTCGTACAATTCATCGGGACTCCATAATTCGTCGCCACGCAACAGCAGATGTGCCCCATGACTCAAGGTAGTCAGCCAGCGCTCGTGGGCACCGTCGAACGCCAGGGACATGAACTGCAACTCGCAATCGTTCGGGCTCATCTCATAGCGCTCGCCGATGGCCAAGCAGTGCATGAAAATCTGTCCATGGGCAACGGCCACTCCCTTGGGTTGCCCGGTGGAGCCGGAGGTATAGATCACGTAGGCCAGGTTCTCGGCGGACAGCGCCACCTGCGGATTGCTGAGCGGATAATCAGCCCAGAGTTCCCGTTGGTCAACCGCCAACGCCTGTATGCCATGGGGTAACGGCAGGCGATCGAGCAAGTCGCTCTGAGTCAGCACCAGGCCCGCAGCGCAGTCTTCCATCATGTACAGCAGGCGCTCCTGGGGATACGTCATGTCCAGCGGCACATAGACTCCACCAGCCTTGAGCACGGCCAGGAACGCAACAATAGTATCGAGCGAACGACCCAGCGCAACCGCCACCCGTGCTTCAGGCCCCACACCCAGCTCACACAGCCTGTGCGCCATCTGATTGGCACGCTGCTCAAGCTCGCGATAACTCAGTTTCTGTTCACCACACGTCACCGCAACGGCATCCGGCGTTTTCTCCGCCCAATGTTGAATCAACTCGTGGATCAACCTGTCCTGCGGATAAGCAGTATCGAGCTGACTCCAGGCAGCAACCATCTGCTGGCTTTGCATCTCATCCAGCAGCGACAGTCGTGCCAACGGCAGTTGAGCATTACCGATCACGGCCTGTAGAAGATTGCTGAAATGACCGGCGATGCGCTGTACGATTTCATCGCTGAAAGAACTGCGCTCGTAGTTGTAGTGAATGGTCAGCCCGCTGTCATCCACGACGATCCCCAAGCTCAGCGGATAGTTGGTCTGCTCGTGGTTGGCAAGGCCCGAGAACACCAGCCCCTGTGGTGTGCTCTGCTGGAGCGCCTCTGCGACCGGGTAGTTTTCAAAGACCAGCAGGGTGTCAAACAGGTCTTCGCCACCCCACCCGGCCCAGCGTTGAACCTCGTACAGTGGCGTATGTTCATGCTCGCGGAGCTGAAGGTTCTGCTCCTGAATCTGCTGAATCCACTCGGCCAGCGACTGATCGGGGCGCGAACGGGCCACCACCGGCAAGGTATTGATGAACAGGCCAATTTGCTTTTCTACCCCAGCCAGCTCTGTTGGCCGCCCCGCGACGGTCGCACCGAAGGCAACACATTCCTGGCCGGTATAGCGTTGCAGCAACAGTAGCCAGGTCGCCTGGACCAGAGAGTTGGTCGTTACCCGCAGTTGCCGGGCAAACTCAACCATGGCGTCGGTGAAGCGGGCATCCATATAGGATGAATGCGTAGCACGCCCACTTCGAGTTTCAGCGGCAGGCATGAGCGCATGGCTCAGGCGGGTCGGGCCAGCCAGTTCGCCCAATTGATCTTTCCAGAACGCCTCGCTGACCACCCCATCCTGGTGTTGTAGCCAGGCGATGTAATCCCGATAACTGCCGATCGCTGGCGGCACGGACTGACCCGAGTAGCGCTGCAGCACCTCGCCCAGCATCTGGGAGTTGCTCCAGCCGTCCATCAGAATGTGATGGCTGGTAAAAATCAGGTGATGGCAATGCTCCGATACACGAATAAGCGTCAGACGCAGCAGCGGCTCACCGAACAGATCAAAGCCTCTGCGCAGCTCTTTTTGCGCTCTTTCATCGAGCCTGCTTTCAAACCCGCTTATATCACGCCAGTCCTCAACTACGAATGGCAGTTGGACATGCCTGATTATGGCTTGCAGTGGTATCGCCAGGCTGGTGATGAAGTTGGCACGCAGCACCTCATGATTGTCGACCGTTGCCTGCCAGGCCTGGCGGAACCTTTCCACGTCCAGGCCTTCGACATCCACCCGCATTTGGTTGATGTAGTCACCGGCCTCCCGCTCGTACAGGCTGTGAAACAGCATTCCCTGCTGCATCGGTGACAGAGGATAGAGATCGGCGATCTGCGCTGAATCAACCGGCAGGCTATCCAGTTGTTCCTGGCTCAGTCCAGCCAGCGGGAAGTCCGATGGCGTCACGCCACGGTGCCGCTCGTCACAACAATGGGCAATTAGCGCCTTGAGCTCCTCGCCATAGGCCTGGGCCAGGTTGTGGATGGTTTGCTCGTCGAATAATTCACGGCTGAACGTCCAGTCCAGACTCAGTTCACCCTCATACACCTGACCGTTCAGGCTCAACAAAGCATCCAGTGGCGCCTCATCACTCTGCTCCAGCCCGCCACGCTCTTTGGCAGGCACGAACAGAGAGTTCTCGCCGTCAAAACTATCGTCGAAGCGCCCCAGGTAATTGAACACGATCTCACCCTGAGCCAAGTCACTCAGCGCCTGCTGCGTATCAGCGTTGCCCAGATAACGCAACAGCCCATAGCCGATGCCCTTGTTCGGAACAGCGCGCAACTGCTCCTTGATCCGCTTGATCGAAGCTGCCAGCTCTGGCTGCGGACTGAGCTTGACCGGGTACATGCTGGTGAACCAGCCCACGGTACGGGTCAGATCGAGATCATCGAATAACTCCTCGCGGCCATGCCCTTCCAGGCGGATCAATACCTCGGCCTGGCCGCTCCAGCGGCAGATTACTCTGGACAGTGCAGTCAGCAACAAGTCGTTGATCTGGGTACGGTAGGCCGCCGGTGCGTCCTGCAGGAGGCGGGAAGTCAACTCACGATCCAGACGTGTATTCGCGTAGGCGGCATGCTTGCGCTGGCATCCACCTGCAGCATGGTCACAAGGCAATGCATCCGAGACGTCATGCAACTGCTCCTGCCAGTACGGCAGCTCCGCTTCGCAGACGTCACTGGTCGCGTAGTCTTGCAGATGCTCGGCCCAAGCCTTGAACGAGCTGGTCTTGGCCGGCAGCTTGAGTGCCTGCCCGGCATGCAGTTGGCTATAAGCGGTCTGCAGATCCTCCAACAGCACCCGCCACGATACGCCGTCCACCACCAAGTGATGGATCACCAGCAGCAGACGCTGGCTACCATCGGCCATATCCGCCAATACGGCACGCAACAGCGGCCCTTGCTCCAGCGAAAGACTGCGTTGCGCTTCGTTACCCAGTCGCTGCAGCTCCTCGGCACCACTCACCGAACGAACCCATAGCACCTCACCCGACTCAACAGGCTGGTACTCAGCCTGCTGCTGCACGAAACGCAGGCGCAAGGCATCATGGTGGAGCATCAAGGCTTGCAAAGCGGTCTGCAATGGCTCCACTAACAACATCTGCCCCGGTTCCAGCAGTATCGACTGGTTCCAGTGATGAGGCTCGGGTATTACTGCTTCGAAGAACCATTGCTGTATCGGTACCAGCGGCAAAATACCGGTCACGGCTCCCTGGTCGATCACCAGTCCTCCGCTACGCTTCGCCACCAAGGCCAGAGCCTGTACCGTCTGGTGCTGGAACAGATCTTTGGGTGTCAGCTGGATACCAACCTGGCGGGCACGACTGACAACTTGCAGGGAAATGATCGAATCACCGCCCAGCTCGAAGAAGTTGTCGGTGAGACCGACTTTCTCCACCTTGAGTACATTAGCCCAGATGGTGGCGATCTCCCGTTCCAGTTCGGTTTGCGGGGCCAGGTAAGCCTGCTGCAGGCCGTCTTCCGGTGCGGGCAGCGCCTTGCGATCCAGCTTGCCGTTGGGGCTCAGTGGCATCGAGTCCAGGAAGATAAGGTGCGTCGGCACCATGTAGTCCGGCAGGCTGGCTTTGAGATGGTCACGAAAGGCTGTGCGCAGTTCGGCTTGCTGTTCCGATTCGACCTCAGTCACCAGATACGCAGCCAGCTGCTTGCCGTTTGGTCCGTCAATGTCGACCACCAGCGTGTCGCAAATCGCAGCATGCTCCTGCAGCTTGGCCTCGATCTCGCCCAGTTCGATACGGAAGCCACGAATCTTCACCTGATGGTCGATACGGCCTGCATATTCAATCACACCGTCATTGCGGTATCGGGCCAGGTCACCGGTACGGTACAAACGCCCCCCACCTTGTTCGCTGTTGTCAAAAGGATCAGGAACAAAGCGCTCGGCAGTCAGGGTTGGGCGTTTGAAGTAGCCTCGCGCCAAACACCCCGTACCCCCTATAAAAAGCTCCCCATCAACCCGGACAGGAGTAGGTGCAAGGCCGTCATCCAATATATGTACTGTTCTTCCTGCAAGCACATTGCCAATCGGCACTCCTGCTGCTGGCAGGCTATCCAGAGATATTGGAGTGCAGTCATACATTGTCGCCACAACAGTGGCTTCCGTCGGGCCATAGGTGTTCAGCAACCGAACATCTGCCATTCCTGATTCAAGCCAGGCCTTCAAGCCATCAAGGGGCAGTGCTTCACCGCCAACATGCACTTGCCGCAAGGATGCGCAAGGAGCCTCAGTTGCAGCATCCATGGCCATCAGCCGCCAATAAGCTGCTGGCAGGTCGGCCAAGGTGATGCCGTGCTTGCGGATATTTGTGTATAGCGCGGTACTGTCCCACAACTCTGTATCACGCAGAATGACTTGAGCCCCGACGCACAGTGCCGGATAGAGTTGTTCTACAAACCCATCGAAGCTGACGGTGGCAAACTGCAGCACTCGGTCGGCACACGACAGCCTGGAGTATTCGCAAGCAACGGCGCAAAAGGTAGCCAGCGCATCATGGTCAATGGCTACACCTTTTGGCTTGCCTGTAGAACCCGATGTGTACATCACATAAGCCAGGTTCTCAGGTTGCGTGATGTTGGCTGGGTCGGTTGTGCTGTAGCCTTCCAACCAACCACCATCCTGATCGATGTTCAGACTCTGAACATCAGCTGGTATCGGCAATTGTTCTTGCAGGTGGCTCTGAGTCAATAACAGCCGGATACCACTGTCTTCCATCATGTAGCTCAGCCGCTCTTGCGGATACTCAGGATCCAGCGGCACATAGGCACCACCCGCCTTGAGAATGCCGAGCAGGCCGATCACCATACCCATACTGCGCTCTACAGCGATGCCGACCAGTACATCCGGGCCCACTCCCAGCTCACGGAGTTTGTGAGCCAACTGGTTGGAGCGCTGGTTCAGCTCCTGATAGGTCAGTTGCTGGTCGCCAAACACTACCGCTACCGCAGACAATGCTTTTTCGGCCTGCTCCTCTATCAACTGATGGATGCGCTGCTCTTGTGGGAAAGCCGGCTCAGTACGATTCCACTCATAAACAACCCGCTGATACTCCGGCTCATCCAGCAGCGGCAGCTCGGAAACAGATTGCCGAGGTTGCTCAGCAACGACTTGCAACAGATTGAGCCAGTGCTGGGCCAGTTGCTCTATCCGCTCGGCCTCGAACAGGTCGGAGGCATAGCTGAAAAAGGCCGTTACACCCTCGGTGCCTTCCATGGTGTCCAGGGACAGGTCGAACTGGGCGCTGCGTTCCGGCAGCTCCACCTCCTCGACCCGCAACCCCCGCAAACTATCCGCCGATACCTGCTCGCCAACATCGCGCAGGTGGTTGTACATCACCTGGAACAGCGGGTTATACCCCAGGCCACGTTCAGGCCTGAGTTCCTCGACCAGGACATCGAAGGGAATATCCTTGTTGGCCTGGGCTTCCAGCGCCGTTTCCTTCACCGTATCGAGCAGTTGCGCAAAGCTCGTGACCGGATCTACGCCGATCCGCGCTACCACGGTATTGACGAAGAAGCCGATCAGCCCTTCCAGCTCCAGGCGGTTGCGGTTGGTGATGGGTACGCCGATATTGATCTTGTCCTTGCCGCTGTAGCGCGACAGCAGGATGGCGAAGGCGGCCAGGAAGACGTGGAACAGGGTGGCATTGGCTTCGACCGCTAGACGGCGCAGGTTTGCCGTCAGCTCATCGGGCAGGCGGATATCGATACGTCCGCCCTGGTAGCTCTGTACCTGCGGCCTGATGCGGTCGGCGGGCAGTTCGAGCACCTCGAAGTCATCTTCCAGTTTGGCTTTCCAGTAAGTGAGTTGGGTCTGCATCTGACCGTCTTCCAGACGCTGGCGTTGCCAGGCGGCATAGTCCGCGTACTGCACCGGCAAGGGCTGCAGCTGCTGTATCTGGCCAGCGGCCTGGGCGTTGTAGGCCGCAGCAAACTCGCGCACCATGACGCTCATCGACCAGCCGTCGGAGACGATATGGTGGAGTGTCACGGCCAGCAGGTGTTCATCTTCCCGGGTCTTGAACAGGCTGGTCCGGATCAGCGGGCCCTGTTCGAGATCGAAGGGCGTGAAGGCCTCCTCTTCCAGCTTCCGGGACAACAGCTGTTCATCCTGGCCGGTCAGATCCTCGTAGCCGATGGGCACGGTGGTCGCTGGCAATATCCGTTGCCAGGGCAGTCCGTTTTCCTCATGGAAGACGGTACGCAGCGACTCGTGGCGGGCGACCAGTGCATCCAGCGCCACCTGCAATGCCTGTCGGTCCAGGTTGCCTTGCATCCTCACCGCCAGTGGCGTGTTGTAGGCGGTGCTCTGCGGGTTGAGTTTCCAGAACAACCATTGCCGGTGCTGGGCATAGGAGACGGCCAGGGGTTGATCCCGCGCTACCCACTTGATCTCGGCATCCAGCTCCCGGTCACTGGCCTGTGCTGCTTCGGCGAAGCCTTGCAGATCCGCGGTATCGAATACAGCACGCAAGGGGATATCGGGGCCCAGACGCTTCCTCGCCCGGGAAATGACCTGGGTCGCCAACAGGGAATGCCCACCCAGCGCAAAGAAGTTGTCGGTGAGCCCTACCCGCTCCACCTGCAGCACTTCGGCCCAGATCTCGGCCAAGTGTTCTTGCAGGGGCGTGGTCGGTGCAACGTAGGCTGCCGCGCTGGCAACAGGCTCAGGCAGGGCCTTGAGGTCGACCTTGCCGTTGGCGGTTACCGGCAAGTGCTCCAGCAACAACAGGTACGAGGGCAGCATATGTTCCGGCAATGTCCGCTTCAGGGCGGCGCGCACGCCATCGAGGAATGCCGGCTGTGCCTGTTCCTCCAGCACCGCCGTCGGTACCAGATAGGCAGCCAGTTGCCTGGCCGACTCGTCACCCAGCACACGCACCAGCGCGTTGCTGATATCCGGCAACTGGCGCAGGCGGCTTTCGATCTCCGCCAGCTCGACACGGTAGCCACGGATCTTGACCTGGCCGTCCATGCGCCCGGCGAACAGCAGTTGCTCATCCCTATCGCGGCGTACCCAGTCGCCGGTGCGGTACATCCGGCTGCCGGGGATACCCTCAGGGTCGGGTACAAAGCATTCTGCGGTCAGTGCCGGTTGCCCCAGGTACCCCCGGGCCAGGCCCGTACCGGTGATATGCAGCTCGCCCCGGGCTGCTCCGGGTGCGGGTTGCAGGCAGCTGTCCAGCACCCGGACGCCTACGTTCTGCAATGGGCTGCCGAGCAGCGGTACTCCGCCCAGTTCTCCAGCCAGCGCACCCACGGTGGTTTCCGTGGGGCCGTAGTGGTTGAACACCGCCAGATCGGGTGCCAGGCTGGCGATCCTGGACAGCAGCCCGGGCGAACAGGCCTCGCCGCCGAGGATCAGGCATTGCCTGGGCAAGGCTGCCCGGCCCGCCGCCAGCATGGCCTCCAGGTGTGAGGGCACGATCTTCAAGGCATCCACTGCATGGTCGGTCATGCGCGCCGCGAAGGTCTCGGCATCGAGTACGGTTTCCTTGTGCAGCAGGTGCAGGGTTCGACCGGTACACAGGGCGCCGAAGAGCATGGTGTGGCCCAGATCCGCAGCGGGTGTGGTGACCATCGCCATGCTCTGGATTTTTTCCAGCGGCAGACGTCGGGATATGCCGCCGATGTAGTTGACCAGTGCCTTATGCGTGACCGCTACGCCTTTCGGGGTGCCGGTGGTGCCCGAGGTGTAGATGACGTAGGCGAGGTTGTCGGGGGCGATCTGTACAGGTAGCACCACATCCATGGGCGTGGGCGGCAAGGGCTGGTCCAGCTCGATCAGACGAATTGCCGACGGCAGGCTCACATCCTCGGAGGATCGCCCGATAACCAGCCTCACCTCGCTGTCTGCGAGCATGAACTCCAGTCGCTGCTGTGGCTGCCCTGGCTCCAGTGGCAGATAGGCCGCGCCAGCCTTGAGCACCCCGAGGATGCCGACCAGCATGGCAATGGAGCGATCCCCTACCACCCCGATCCGTTGCTCGGGCTGCACCCCGGCGGCCAGCAGTACCCGCGCCAGCTCGTCGGCCCGCTGGTTCAGTTGGGCGTAACTGATGGTTTCATTGCCACTGGTAGCAGCCAGTTGCTGCGGATACTTGCTGGCCGCCTGCTCAATCAGTTGGTGGACACCCGCAACCGGCAGCTCGGTGGAGCTGATATTGGGCTTGGGAGCAGGTTCGCGGCGTTCAAGTGGCAGTTCGCCAATGGTGCCGGCCGGCTGTGCTGCCAGACCCTCCAGCAGTTGCAGCCAGTTACGCCCCAGCTCGGCGATGGTTGCTTCCTCGAACACATCCCGTGCATAGGTGAACGCCGCATGCAGGTGCCCTGTGCTTTCCCAGGTATCCAGCGTCAGGTCGAAACGGGCTGTGACTCTTGCCGGCTCGAGCCGTGCCAGCGTCAGCCCGGAACGGGTTTGCAGCTCGCCGACGTCGGCGACGTTCGACTGGTGGTTGAACAGCACCTGGAACAGCGGGCTGTATGCGGTGCTGCGCTCCACATCCAGCGCCTCGACCAATTGCTCGAACGGCAGTTCCTGATGCGCCTGGGCGCCCAGCGCGGTCTCCCTGACGCGCTGTAGCAGTTCGGTACCCGTGAGCAGAGGATCGATTTCCGTATGCAGTACCTGGGTGTTGATAAAGCAGCCGATCAGCCCCTCCACCTCCGCCCGCTGGCGGTTGGCGATGGGCACGCCGACACGGATGGCAGTTTGCCCGCTGTAGCGGTGCAGCAACAGCTGGAAAGCCGCCAGCAGAACCATGAACAGGGTGACATTGTGCTGCCGGGCCATGCCATGCAGACGTTCGGCCAGACCGGTGTCGATCTGTAATGTATGACGGGCACCACGGTGGCTGGGCCGTACGGGATGCGGATGGTCGGTGGGCAGTGCCAGCGGCGTATGCTCGTCGCCCAGCTTGTCTCGCCAGTAGCTCAGTTGTCGCTCCTGCTCACCCGCTTCCAGCCAGCTGCGCTGCCACAGGGCATAGTCCCGGTACTGGATCGGCAGCGCCGGCAACTCGGCGGCTGCGCCGTCGCAGGCCGCATCATAGAGCCGCAGGAACTCCTCGATCAGCAGGTTCAGTGACCAGCCATCGGCGACGATATGGTGCAGCGTGAACAGCAGTGCATGCTCCTGCTCCGCCAGCTGCAGCAGGCGTATCCGCAACAGTGGCCCTTCGGCCAGGTCAAATGGGGCGGTGGCTTCTACCTCGGCCTGTGCCTTGAGCTGCGCTTCCCGCTCGCTCGATGGCAGTGCTGTCAGGTCTTCAATGCTGATGGCGACCGGGCTCGGCTCCAGTACCTGTTGGCAGACCTCCTCCCCTGACTGGCAGAAGCGCGTACGCAGGCTTTCATGGCGGGCGACCAGGCTATCGAATGCCTGTTGCAACGCATTCCGGTTAAGCTCCCCGTGCAGGCGCACCGCCATTGGCAGGTTGTAGGCCCCGCTCTGCGGGTCGAGTTGCCAGAGAAACCACATGCGCCGCTGCGCGTAGGACGGCCCGTCCCGGTCATCGGTCATGACCTGCGCCGGTATCGGCAACAGTGAGAAATCAATGCCCTCCTCGCGCACTCCTTCGAGAAACAACCTGCGTTTTTCCAGCGGCAGCTCGATAAAGCGGCGGGCCAGTTTCAGGGACTCTTCTGCGTTCATCTGGTGTCATCCGTATTCATGGGCGTGGAACGCCGGTTCGCGTCATACCTTGCAATACGAATGAGATGCATCAGGAATTAGGTGATTAAATCCATCGGCTGCCAGTTCGTCTCCTTGAAGACACTCCCACCACTGGAAGATACCCATGTTCATCGCCAATACGGTTCGTAACCTGGTTCGTCGCATCGGCCCGGCTCGCCCCAGCGCTTATCGCCTGTTCGATGTCACACTCAAGCAGCGTATTGAGCTCAGCCCGTCGCTGGCTCGCCTGGTCTTCACTGGCGCCGAGGTCAAACAGATACGCACCCTGGCGCCGGACCAACGCATCAAGGTGCTGTTCCCTACCCCAGACGGTAGTGCGCCGGCCCTGTCAAAGCAGGGAAACTGGCATACGGCCCTGCGTGCGCTGGACACGCCCCGGCGCCCGCCCATGCGCACCTACACCATCCGCGCCCTGCGGGCGGAACAGGGCGAGATCGATGTGGATTTTGTGCTGCATGGCGAGACTGGCCCTGCCTCCCGCTGGGCTACCCATGCCCAGCCCGGCGACCCGGTACAACTGGTGGCACCCAACGCCGCCTTCCCGGATGATCCCGGCGGTTACGAATGGAGACCACCGAGCGGTGTTCGTCATGTGCTGTTGATCGGCGACGAAACGGCTCTGCCGGCCATCGCCGGGATCATCGAGCAATTGGCCGAGCGCAAGGATGCGCCGGTGGTGCAGGCGTTTCTGGAGATTCCCACACCGGAGGACGCGCTGCCCCTGCGCTGCGGCCCGGCGACCCAGCTGCATTGGCTGCCCCGTGACAGATCGAACAGCGTGCATGGCCAGCGCATGCTCGAAGCCGCCCGCAAGATGGCCGTCCTGCCCGGCCTGGCACCACGGGAAAGCAACCGGACACCCTTGAATCAGGTGGATATCGACCGGGAGTTACCCTGGGAGCTGGCCAGGCCGATCGAAACGGGGTTCTACGCCTGGTTGGCTGGAGAGTCCGGAGCGGTGATGGCAATCCGTCGCTATCTGGTCGAGGAACAAGGCCTGGATCGCAACGCCTTGAGCATCATGGGTTACTGGCGGCATGGGAAGGTGTTGGGGTGAGAACCTAGCTTCGTAGAGTCGGTTGAAAGCGCTGTTTTACCTGAAGACCTGCCAGGCGCGCTACACCCCAAGGCACTCTTCCCGGGTCTGGTAAGTGCCTGCACTGGCCGGGTTTATGTTTGGGGCAGGATTCAGATCTGTGATGGCGATTCTGTCGGCGCTTGCGCCGTTTCGAAGCCATTCCGGCTTTGCCAGCCACCACCCAGCACGCGGAACAGGTCTACTCTGGCTTGCAGGCTTTCCAGTTTGAGGCGGGTGTGATTTTCTTCGGCGGCAAACAGGTCTTCCTGGGCGAGTAGCAGCGTGGTCAGTGGGTCGGCACCTGCTCGATAGCGGATTTCCGACAGTTCATAGGCGCGTTGTGCCAGCCGAAGCTGTCGCTCCTGTGCCTGTAGCTGTGCATCTATTCCAGTAATGGCGAACAGGGTGTGCCGGGTTTCGGTCAGGGCGTTGATGATGGACTGCTGGTAACCGGCCAGCAGCGCTTCCCGTCTGGCCCGGGCGACATCTACCCCGGCGGCCAGTGAGCCGTGGTTGAACAGGGGCGCGGTGAGCCCGGCCAGCAGACTGTAGATCGGTTTATCCAGCAACTGACGCACATGATCGCCGCCGGTTCCGGCCGTCATGGCCAGCTGCATGGACGGCAACAGGGCAGCCCGCGCCACGTCGATATCCGCGCTGGCTTCGCGCAGTGCGGCTTCTGCCTGGGCAATATCCGGCCGACGGAACAGCAGGTCCGCGGGAATACCCAGGGCGATATCGGGCAATTGCAACGCTGCCAGGGAGCGGGTGTGCAGCGCTGCTCCCTGATGACGACCCAGCAATACATTGAGGGCCACTTCGCTTTGCTGATACTCCTGCTGCTGGCTGGCGACAAGGCGTTCCTGACTGGCCAGGGCGTGCTGCTGGCGTACCACATCGAGCTCGTTCGCCGAACCTGCCTGGTACTGATAGTTGATTAGCTCCAGCAGGCTGCGCGCGCGTTGCAGGTTGCGGGTGGCGATATCCAGTTGCTCCCGACTGGCCACCCAGTGCAGCCATTGGGCGGCGACGCGGGCGGATAGGCTCAACTCAATGCTGTCCCGATCAAAGCGGCTTTGTTCAAGCGCCGCCAGTGCGCCCTGCTGGGTTGCCGCTATCGCCCCCCATAGATCGACCTCGTAGCTGAGCGCCAGGCCGGTGGTGTAACGGCGGCTGTCATCCCCATCACTGAATGAACCCTGCTGCCCAGCTTCCAGTTGCGCATCGACCGTTGGCCAGGATCGGGCTCCGGCCTGCAGCATGACGGCTTCGGCCTCGCGGATGCGCGCCACCGCTGTTCTGATATCGAAGTTCTGCTGATGTGCCTGTTCGATCAGTTGGCTCAGTTCCGCACTGCCGAACTGCTGCCACCATTGATAGGGGACGTCAGAGGAGGCCATACCTGGCGTCTGCCACTGTTCGGGCTCGACCGGCATGACGATCCCATGGTCTTCCGGCTCAGCCTGCCAGGCCGAGCACCCGGTCAATACCAGCAGGGCCGCTACAGTCAAATGCCGCATATTTCAATAATCTCCTCAATCCCCTGCCAGTGCCACGACCGGATCAAGCCGGGCGGCCTGTCTGGCTGGCATGAAACCGAACAGCAAGCCGGTGGCCAGGGCACAGAGAATGGCCCCGGCGAACGCCACCAGCGAGGGCGCCACCGCCACCTCGGCCAGGCGCAAACCGAGCAGGATAAGCAGACTCAGGCCGGCACCGGCCACACCACCGATTAACGAGATCAAGGCGGATTCGGTAATGAACTGGCGCTGGATATCCGTCTGCCGGGCGCCGGTAGCGACCCGGATACCGATTTCCCGGGTGCGCTCGCGGACGGTCATCAGCATGACGTTCATCACACCGATGCCGCCGACCACCAGCGAAATGGCCGCAATCAGGCCCAGCATCAGGGTCATGCTGTTACGCGTACTCATTTCAGCCTGCAGGCGCGCGCCGGCATTATTCACCCAGAAATCCTCACGTCCGTGGCGCTGCAGCAGCAGGTTTCTTATCTTGTCTTCGGCAGCCTTGACCCAGTGGCTGTTGACCACTTCAATGGTGGCGTAGCTTTCATCGCGCAGCTTCGGGAAGAGCCGTACCACGCCGGTCTGATGGGGCATGAACACTTGCCTGTCGGGGGAATTGTTACCCGAATCCGCGCCTTTTTCGCTCATTACCCCGACCACCTCATAGGGAGCGTCCTGCACCAGGACCTTGCTCCCCAGGGGGTTATCCCCATTGGGAAACAGGGTCTGCCAGACCTGATGTCCGAGCACCACCACTGGCGCTATCTCGCGGTTCTCTTCCGCGGTGTAAAAGCGCCCCAGTTGCACCGGCCAGCGGTGGATCTGCGGCATGATCTCCGAGGTGGCCAGTACCTCGTAGTGCTGACTGACCTCGCCATGCCGAATCAGCGCCGGATCACGCAGGATCGGCATGACCTGCAGCACTTCGGGCAAGGCCTCGATGGTGGCAAAGTCGTCCGAGGTCAATACACCGAGAGGCCCGCCGGTGACCGGCGAGCGTGAACCGACATAGATCATGTTCGGGCCCATGTTGTTCATCTGCCGGATGACCTGCTGCTTGGCACCCTCGCCCACCGCCAGCATGACAATGACCGACATCACGCCAATGATGATGCCCAGCAAGGTCAACAGGGTACGAAAACGGTTGGCCCACATGACCCGCCAGGCGGCACGACAGGCATCCAGCAGTTCACCCGGCAGTGACGGCGACTGCCCCGTCGCTGCCGAGGGCAAGGAGGCGGGCTGCGCTGCCCCGCTCTGCTCCTGTGGTTGGGCTGAACCGCTGTCGGCGATGATATTGCCATCACTCATTTCAACCACCCGACGCGCCTGGGCGGCCACCTTGTAGTCGTGGGTAATCAGGATAATGGTATGCCCCTGATCGGCCAGTTCGGTCAGCAGGGCCATGACCTCAGTGCCACTGGCCGAGTCCAGCGCCCCGGTAGGCTCATCGGCGAGGATAACGCTGCCGCCGTTGATCAGCGCCCGGGCAATGGATACCCGCTGCTGCTGGCCGCCGGACAGCTGATTAGGGCGGTTGTCCATACGCTCGGCCAGACCCAGCCGGCTTAGCAGGCGCGCCGAGCGTCGCCGACGCTCCTGCTCTGGAAGACCGGCATACACCGCCGGTATCTCGACATTCTCCCGGGCGCTTTCCGTTGCAATCAGATGGTACGCCTGAAACACAAAGCCGAACGCCTCGCGCCGCAGGGCGGCCAGTGCATCGTCATCCAGCGTGGCAACATCCTGGCCGGCAAACAGATACCGCCCGGATACCGGGCGATCCAGACAGCCGAGAATATGCATCAGGGTGGACTTGCCCGATCCCGATGCCCCGACGATGGCAATGAACTCACCCGCCTGGATGTCCAGATTGATGCCCTTGAGCACGTCAACCCGGGGCACGCCCTTGTCCCCGCCATAATGCTTGCGGATATCCCGTAATGAGATCAGTGCCGTCACCAGCTGTCTCTCCGGCGCGGATGCTGAATCGCCCGCACAATGAGGGTTTCCCCCTCATGCAGGCCATCGGTAATCTCCACATGAATGCGATCCAGCTGCCCCTGCCGGACGGCTCTGACCTCCGGTTGACCCGCCGCATTCAGCACATGCACAACCGGTTGCGCGTCCTCATAGTCAACCGTATTAACCGGCACGACCAGCACGTTATCCGCTTGGGCAATGATGAAATCCGCCTGGGCGGTCATGCCCGGCATCAGCGCGCCGTCCCGGTTATTCACATCGAAGAGCACGCTATACATCACTGCTTTGACCTGATCCTCCTCCGCACTGACCGGCGGTGCGGGCAACACTTGGGCTACCTGCCCCAACCAGTGCCGCCGGGTATTACCCAAGGTGGCAAAACGCACCTCCTGCCCGGCCCGAATCAGATGGATATCCGCTTCGGACACCTTGACCTGTACCCGCATGACCGAGAGATCCGCCAGCCGCAACAGCGGCGGGGTCTGATAGGTAGCGTTCAGCGTCTGGCCTTCGGTTACATCGACCGTCAGCACGGTACCGGACATGGGCGCATAGATACGCGTATAGCCCAGGGTGGCCTCGTCGGCCTTCAGCTCGGAGCTGGTCTGCTGGATAGAAGCCTGCAACTGCCTGACCCTTGCCTGGGCCACCGCATACTCGGCGTGGGCGGTCTGGGCCAACTCTGTCGATGTAGCATTCTGGGCCATGAGTTGCTGCTGACGCGCATCCTGCTGCTGGGCCAGCAACACCTGCGCCTGACGCTCCTGCAACTGCGCTTCGAGCATGGCCAGTTGCGCACGCCCGGCGTCCACCCTGGCCTGCAGAATGCTGGGATCGATTTCGGCCAGCAAGTCACCCCGTTTCACCTCATCACCCGGTGTCACAAACAGACGGGTGACTTGCCCGCTGACCTGCACCCCGACATCGACAAACTCACGTGGCTGCACCGTACCCACCGCGCTGACCGACGACTCGATATTTCCCTTGCTGACCTGTGCGGTCTGGTATTCGGTGACGGGCTGACTGCTCCACCACCAGAACCCGCCAATAAGGCCAGCAACCACAACCAACCCGCCTGCGTACAGCGCCCTGCGGCCATTACTCATGACAGTACCCGGCTTAGAATGTGTGGCCGATGGCAAACAACTGCCGGTTGATGCCGTCTATATCCTGCCAGTCCACTTCAAACACATGGCCGGGGCCGGCATCCATCAGCAGATAGAAAGGTTCATCGGGCAGCTTGAAGCGGAACACACCCTTCATATCCGATCGGCCCGATGACATGAGCGTGTTGTCGTAGGCGTACAAGCCCATGAGGATATCCGCTGCTATGGAGTCATCGTCATAGCGGGTCTGGCATTCGACCCAGTTGTCCGCTTGCACGGCGCAGCGCGACACCGGCACATGCGCCCAGGCAGCGGAGCTGGTCAGCACAGCACCAAGGAGGGTGAAACCTGCGATCACTTTATTCATATTCATGATTGTTTCCTTATGAATTCGGCCATGCCCGGTGAAACCTGTTCAAACTCCAGGCGCTGCTGGAATACTTCGCCTGTCTTGCCGACCACGGTCAGCCACAAGCCATCCTCCGGGGTGGCCCTGGGCGGTATCGCCAGTTCGATGTAGCGCTCCCGATTACCGAGAAAGCTCATTCCGGCAGAGCGCAGGGTGCGGGGTTCGCGGACTTTCAGGTAGGCAACGCGGATTTCCGCATTGCAGCTGTCGCAGAAGCGGATCAGGAACTCCTTGACTCCCAGTTGCAGGGCTTCCACCTCCGGCGCATCGGTATTTATCTCGGCCAGCGTATAGTCCCAGGGGCCTATGCGGCCGTGGTAGACATCCTCGCGCAGCAAGGGCTTTACCGGTACTTGCAGGTATTGCCAGCCGACGACTCCGAGCACCAGCAGCATGCAACCGGCAATGGCCGCCTGTCGCCACGGCTGTCTGGCCGGGGGCGGGGCTGTTTCCTCGTCCTTGGCCACCTTGCGGGGCGGACGCTGTTTGACTTCAGGCTGCCACGGCCAGTAAGGCAGATAAAACACCAACGCCACGCCTGCTACCGACAGCCAGCCCAGCCAGACCACCAGCCCGACATCAAAGGCCCAGTGCTGGATGGCCAACAAGGCGGCGAGCAACAGGACAAGCCAGCCGGCAACACGCAGGACATATTTCTGCCGAGCGCCCTGGGTCGCCTGGGTGACAAAGCTGAAGTGCTTGGGCATGGCCAGCATCAGGCAGATAAAGCCGGCCAGGCTGAGAACCGCTACATACAGCTGCGTCATACACCTGCCTCCGGCAACAGCATCCAGGCCAGCAGGCCGAACAGCGCGCTGCTGACAACCAGCGTCAGCCATATGGTGCGCAGGCTCTTGACGCTGAATACCCACATGATCAACACCGCATAGATGGCAAAGCTGAGCATGATCGACGACAGCACCGCCTGGGCCTGGGGAATGGGCCAGATCAGTGCCAGCACGATGCTGATGAGTGAAGTCAGCCCGTAGCAGGCCAGCGCCGCCAGCACCCGCGAGGCAACATGCAGACGGTACGCCATGGACAGGGAAGCCGTTGCCTTGGCCATTACACGACCTCCTGTGCGCTCAGTGCTGCCTGCCTGGTGCGCTTGTCGTTGACCGCCGCAACGGGCCAATGCTTGCTGACCTTGAGCGCGATCACTACGAAAGCCGCTGCCAGCCCGAACATGACCAGATCAAACCCAGCCAGCACCCAGTCACCCGCTGGCAGGGTCACGCCCAGGTGTTTATCCGTAGTCAGCCAATTGATCAGCGGCACCAGCACATAGGCCAATGCAGCAAAACAGGACAACTCGATCCAGGTTCGGCGGGTGTCATTACGCAGCCAGGCATATAGCAGCGCCTGCCCCCAGATAAAGAACAGCGCATTGGCCTCCCAGCCGGCGCGGCCCGCGATATCCACCGGCAGCAAACGATTGGCCCAGAAATAGAACGCCACGCCAGCGCACATGCCAACCAGGGTGCTGACATTCAGCGCATCCACCAGCCGCAGGCCAAAACCGGGGTTGGCGGCTTTCTTGCGGCGTTTGGAGGCCCACAGCACCAGCCCGGTGCCGATCATCGCGCAACCCAGCAGCCCGGAGACGAAATACAGCCAGCGCAGACCGATACCGGCAAATACCCCTTCATGCAGGTCAAAGAAAATGCCCTGGGTCTTCAGCGCGGCGGAGCGTTCAGTATCCGGCTCGTTGGCGAGCAAGGCACCCGTATGGGCATGGAAGGTGAGTTTTTCCGCGGCAACGGTGCCCAGGCTGCTGGGGCGCAGATGCTGAATCTCAACCCGGGGCTCCTCCCCGGCATCGTGCTGGATAAGAATGGAAGCAATATTCTCGCTGCCCCAGCGTGTTTCAGCCTCGGCCAGCATGGAAGATACGGATGCCCGGGGCCGCACCACCGGCAGGTGCTCATGCTCTTCCCGTTCAAACAGCTCATCGAAATAGCGGGTAGTTGCCATCTGGTCAGTGCCGTAGATCACATCCCGCACTGCCGGCATATAGCTGGTAGTGAAAAACAGAAAACCGCTGTAGGTGATCATCAGGAAGAACGGCAGGGCCATGACGCTGATGACGTTATGCGCATCCAGCCAACTGCGCTGGGTCTTGTTCGGGCGAAAGGTGAAGAAGTCCTTGAAGATCTTCTTGTGCACGATGACCCCGCTGATGATCGCCACCAGCATCAGCATGGTGCAGATACCCACCAGGCGGTAGGCCAGGAGCCTGTCCATATAGTGCAGCGCGTAGTGCATCCGGTATAGCAAGGCACCACCGCCGGTTTCCCGCACCTCGACCGGCTGCACTACCGCGCCGGTCTGTGGGTCGAGGGTTTCCGCGCCACGCAGGCCTCTTTCGTGACCTTCTTCGGGCAAGTCACTCCAACTGATGGAAAAGTCGCGGAACTCGCCCCGGTAGGGCTGAGGCCGATGCGGAAAGGTAATGCTCCAATGCTCCGCGTTCTGCGCCACCGCCTCCAGGCGGTTCATGGCCAGGTTGATCATCTGCGTCTTGTCAGCCACCGCCGCAGCTTGCTGCAGCGGCCGTTCCGGTTGCATCCAGCGGGTAATCTCATACTGAAAATAACCTGCCGTGCCGGTGACAAAGATAAAGAACAATATCCAGGCGGCAACCAGGCCGACCCAGGTGTGCAGCCAGGCCATGCTCTGGCGGAAACTTTCTTTCATATGATCCTCTGTCAGTCTTCTCTGTCATCAGGACATGTCAACGCAGTGGCAGCAGATGACGATGTGAACCGGGTAAGACGAATGAGAATCAGGAAACCAGAAGAGATAAAGATGGCCCGGGGTTTCACTGCGCATTCATTGGGCTTGCCGAATACCCATCGGCCATGGCCACTACCACTTTGCGTTTGCCGGTAAAAGGTGAGCGCGCATGGGCGGCCAGCATGTTATCGAGCATCAACACGTCGTCCTGCTGCCAGGGGAAACTGATGGTGCAGTCATCCAGCACACCGCGAATCTCATCGAGCAGGCCATCCTCGATCGGCGTTCCGTCGCCATAGTAGACATTGCGTGGCAGGTCTTCTTCGTCTACCACGTCGAGCAGGCTTTCACGCACCTCTGGCTGCAGGTTGGAAATATGAAACAGGTGGGCCTGGTTGAACCAGACCACATCCCGGGTCACCGGGTGACAGGCCACCGCCTGGCAGATCTGCCGGGTGCGCAACTCACCATCGTCCTTCCATTCGCACTGGATGGCATGGGCACGGCAGTAGGCTTCTACTGCCTGACGATCCTCGGTGTTGAACACCTGTTCCCAGGCGACATCCAGGCCATTGCCGTAGTTGCGCACATACATCAACCCTTTTGCCACGAACCGCTCACGGATGCGTGCTGGTACTCGCCGATAGATTTCCCGGCTGTCGGCAATGGGTGTTTCACCACCGGTCTCGGCCGGGATGACGCTGTAGAACCAGATCTTCATCGGCCACTCGAGCGTGTAAGCCTGCTCGTTATGCAGTGGAATGCTCTGGTGGGCTGGATACTCGGTCGAGGTATAGACCCCGCTGGTCACATTGCTGCGCGGCGTGGAGCCAAACTCGTAATTCAGCAGTGGATGGCCGAAGGCGGCGGCAAACTCCCGAAAAGCCTCAACTCCACCGACCCGGAAGCCGCGAAACAGAATGCCGCCACACTGGAGCAGATGCTGATCAACCCGTGGTTTCAGTTCGGCGAAGCTCTCCAGCAAGCTCAGCCCCGGCTCAGGTGCCTGCACCAGCATTGGCAGCTCACCCTTGCCTGCCAACAATGGCTGAATATCAAAGCTCAACAGCTCGCTCATGGTTTATCTCAACCCCCTACCGCCAGAGCGGTATGTGAATGTCGGCCATGCGCCCGGCGCAGGTGAACCGACAGGTTCTTTCTGATCAGGCTCAGCACTTTGCTTTCCTGCTCATGAAGGAAGAAATGCCCGCCGTCGATCATATCCAGCGAAAAACTGCGGCTGGTTTCCTCTTCCCAAGCCATCAGCTGCTCCATGCTGCTCTTGTCCTGCTTACCGCCCAGCACATGGATCGGTAGTTCCAGCCGCGGACGTATTCGATGCTGATAAAGACCACACATCAGAAAGTCGGCGCGCAGGATAGGCAGCGTCAACTCCATCAGCTCCCTATTGGCCAACACTTCCTCTGGCGTACCCTGCAAGTCGCGCAGCTCAGTGATCAGCTCCGCATCCTCCTTTGGCTGGGAGTAGTCCTTCTTGTAGTCCTCCCGGCGGGTCGGCCCGGCGGTACCCGAGGCAAATAGGGCCAAAGGCGCCGAACAGCCGAGCGTGCGCAGGGCGTGGGCCATTTCGTAGGCCATCAGCGCACCAAGGCTATGCCCGAACAGCGCATATGGTTCCTCCAGACGCGGTACCAGTTCCTCAGCTAACGCTCTGGCCAACGCATGCATATCAGTCTGCAGCGGCTCACCGAGGCGGGCACCCCGCCCCGGCAGCTCCACCGGCTTCACGTCCAGCCAGTCCGGCAGGCTCCGACGCCAACGGCTGTAGACCGTGGCGCTGGCACCCGAGTATGGCAGGCAGTAGAGGCTCAGTTTAGGCACGATCATCGACCTCAGTTCGCCGCAGCCGCTTCACGCTCTCTGGCCATTTCGTCCATCTTGAGACGCAGGCTCAGCGGACGCATATCAGTCCAGACCTCTTCGATATAGGCCAGACATTCCTTCTTGAAGCCGCTCTTGCCAGCCTTGCGCCAGCCCCTGGGGATTTCCTTGTAGTCCGGCCAGATGGAATACTGCTCTTCATGGTTGACGACGACCTGGAACAGGATGTCTTCACGATCAAATACTGAGGTCATGCTTTCTCTCCGTGGTGTGAACCCCGAGGGGCGTTATTCTGAAGACGTATCAGGTGCCGGGAAAATTAGCCTGCACCATGAAAATGGCGCACCGCCGCCGTTACCGCTCGGCTGAAGATCCTTCCCACTCGGTCTATTTCGCCATGGGTGATGATCAGCGGCGGCAGGAAGCGCACCACGCTGCCATGGCGGCCTCCCAGTTCGAGGATCAGGCCCCGCTTGAGGCATTCGCCCTGTATGGCTGCAGCCAACGTCGGGTGGTACGGTGGATGGCCAAGCGCATCCCGCTCTCCGGCCGGATCTACGATCTCCACACCGAGCATCAAGCCGCGTCCGCGCACATCGCCCAGCTGCGGATGGGCCTGCTGTATCTCTTGCAGGCGTTCACGCAGTTGTTGGCCGACCTGCTCCGCGTGCTGCGCCAGCTCATGCTGCTGGATATGCCGGATCACCGCCGAGCCGGCGGCCATGGCCATCTGATTGCCGCGGAAGGTACCGGCATGGGCGCCGGGCTCCCAGACATCCAGCCAGTCCTGATAGACCACCACCGACAATGGCAGGCTGCCACCGATGGCCTTGGACAGCACCACCACGTCCGGCACGATGCCGGCGTGTTCGAAGGCGAACAGCTTGCCGGTGCGGGCAAACCCGGTCTGTATCTCGTCGAGTATTAGCGCGATACCCAGCTTCGAGGTGATTTTGCGCAGGCCCCGCAACCAGGCATTCGCGGCAGGGATCACCCCCGCCTCCCCCTGCACTGCCTCGACGATGATTGCCGCCGGTGGCTGCACACCACTTTCCGGGTCGGTCAGCAGGTTCTGGATATAACGCAGGTTCACTTCGACGCCGGCCTGCCCGCCGAGGCCGAATGGGCATCGATAGTCATAGGGAAACGGCAGGAACTGCACCCCATGATTGAGCAGCGAGCCCAGCGGCGTCTTGGCCTTGAGGTTGCCCATCAGCGCCAGCGCGCCCTGGCTCATGCCATGGTAACCGCCCTGGAAGGACAGGATGGTGCTGCATCCGGAGGCGGTGCGTACCAGCTTGAGTGCTGCCTCCACCGCATCGGTCCCGGTGGGCCCGCAGAACTGGATCTTGGCCCTGGCCGCAAAGCTCGGCGGCAGTACCGCGTACAGGTCTTGGACAAACCTGTCCTTGACCGGCGTGGTGAGATCCAGGGTATGCAGCGGTAACTCATCATCCAGCACCTGCCGGATCGCCGCCAGCACCACCGGATGGTTGTGCCCCAGCGCCAGTGTGCCGGCACCGGCCAGGCAGTCGATGAACACCCGACCTTCGATATCTTCCACATGGATGCCACGGGCGCGTTTGAGTGCCAGTGGAATGCGCCGCGGATAACTGCGGGCATTCGACTCCTGTTGCCTCTGCCGGGCCAGCAACGGATTGTCGTCGAATCCGAAGAGGGGCAGCTCGTCCGCCGTGTCCGCCGGTTCTTTCACTATCGCGATGCTCATGATTCCACTCTCCGTGGCAAGCGTTGATTGGTAGTACTGCGCGTTGTGCACCCCATCACTGTGTCTCCAGCCGCGACATCAAGTCATCGAGACGGCTGGCCTTGTGTTCGGTCAGCGTGTTGTCTTCCAGCGACTCGATATGGCTGGCCAGCTCGCCCACCGTGCTGCACTCGAACATGGCTCGAAGCGGCACATCGCGCTGCAGGCTCTTCTGCAGCCGCGAAGCAATGCGGGTAGCCAGCAGCGAGTGCCCGCCCAGCTCGAAGAAGTTGTCATGTACGCCGACCCGCTCGACCTTCAGCACCTCGGCCCATATCGCCGCCAGGCTCTGCTCCAGCTCACTGCGCGGTGCCAGATAGGCCTGGGTGCATGCCACGCCCAGTTCGGGTTCGGGTAGCGCGCGACGATCGAGCTTGCCGTTGGCGTTGCGCGGCAACTGCTCCAGCAGCAGCCAATGCGCTGGCACCATGTAGTCCGGCAGTTCGGCACGCAGGCGTTGCCTGACAGACTCGATCCACTCACCGCTCGCCGCAGACGTTGCCGCCAGCGCCGCGTCATCGGCTACCAGGTAGCCCACCAGGTACTTGCCGTTGGCCCCTTCATGCACGCTCACCGCTGCTTCACAAAGATCATCCTGCATGTGCAGGCGCGCCTCGATCTCACCCAGCTCGATACGGAAACCACGAATCTTCACTTGATGGTCGACCCTGCCAACATACGCCAGCAGGCCATCGGGATGCCGTCGGGCCAGATCGCCGCTGCGGTACAGACGCTCGCCGGGCTGCGCGGCAAAGGGATCTGGCAGGTAGGCCTGGGCCGTGCGTGCCGGATCGCCAAGGTAACCGCGCCCCACACCGGTGCCGGCGACGTAGAGCTCGCCTTCCGCCCCCGTCGGTACCGGCTGCAGGTCGTCCCCCAGCAGGTACAGCCGGTTATTGTCGGTGGGCATGCCGATCGGCAGATAACTGCCCTCGGTGGAGGCCTGATCGACACGGAAGAAGGCCACATCGTCCGAGCACTCGGCCGGGCCATAGGCATTCACCAGCCCGATATCCGGATAGCGCTGCAGCCATTGCCGCGCCAGCTCCGGTGGCATGGCCTCGCCCGTCGGCAACATCCAGCGCAACCTGCCGAGATCGCCCTGCTCCTCGCCGAGCAGCCCCTGGATTACCGCAGGCACGCTCTCCAGCACGCTGATGCCACGCTCGCGCACCCATTGCATCAGCGCGTGCGGATCATGGGCAATTCTATTCGGCGCGATGTCCAGACTGGCACCAAACAGCGGCGCGGCAAGAAACTGCCAGACGGAGATGTCAAAGCATTGCGAGGCGGTCTGGGCAATGACGTCCGACTCACCCATCCCGAGGTAAGGAACCTTGGGCAACTGGTTATTGAGCATGCCGGCCTGCTCGACCATCACCCCCTTGGGCAATCCGGTGGAGCCGGAGGTATAGATCACATAAGCCAGACTGCTGGGCCCGCTGTAGATGCCAGGATTGGCCACTGGCCAGCCAGCTTCCTGTACATCTTCCCAGATCAACAGCTGTGGCTGGCAATCGAGTCCGTCCAGCAGCATGGGGGCCTGCGCCGCACATTCGGCGCTGCAGACCAACACCTGCGCCCGGCTCGCTGTCAGGATATGGCGCTGGCGTTCCAGCGGATGTCCGGGATCGAGCGGCAGATAGCCGGCGCCGGCCTTGAAACTACCGACCATCATGCCGAGCAGTGGCAGCCCTCGCTCGGCCAGCAGTGCCACAGGCTGGTCCGCCTGCACACCGGCAGCGAGCAGCGCATGCCCCAGACGGTTGGCATTGGTATTCAACTGAGCATAAGACCACTGCTCGCCCAGGCAGCGCGCGGCGATACGCTCCGGATGGGCTGTCACCCGCTGCTCGAACAGCCGCACATAGCCCTGCTCCAGCGGGTAGCTGCGGGCGCTGCGGTTGCAGCCCTCGATCAGGAACTCACGTTCCCCGGATGCCAGCAGCGGCAATTGATCCAGCTGGCCGTGGAAGCCGTCCACCAGCGCCAGCAACAGCCGCTTGAAATCACCGAGCAGGCGCTCCACCGTGGACTCATCAAAGTAGCGCTGATCGTAGGACAGGTGCAGCCCCAACTCGTCACCCGGGTAGCAGACCACCGTCAACGGGTAGTTGGTATGCGTGCGCCCCGACTCGGAACGTGCCTGCAACCCCTGGGCACGGGCCAGAACGGTGCTGTCCACCGGTGCATTCTCGAACACGAACAGGCTGTCGAACAACGGCTGGCCCTTGGGTAGCTCGCTGCATTCCTGGATCTGTACCAGTGGCAGGTGCTCGTACTCACGCAGCGCTAGGTTGCACTCCAGCAGGTCGCTCAGCCAGTCACGTACCGAGCCCGGCTGGCCAACATCGGGCAGCTGCAGGCGCAGCGGGATGCTGTTGATGAACAGGCCGACGGTATCCTGCAACTGCGGCATATCCAGTGGCCGACCAGCTACGGTCACGCCAAAGGTCAAATCACGCTCACCACTGTAACGGTGCAGTACCAGGGCCCAGGCAGCCTGGGCGAAGGTGTTGACCGTCAGTTGCTGATGCTGAGCCAGTTCGCGCAGGCGGGTACTCGCCTCCGTATCCAGCCGGGCATGCAGGTCGCCCACGCGCATGCCACCGGTGTGTTCACGCAGCAGCGGACGATCACTGGGAATGAAGGTGGGTCGCTCAAAGCCATGCAGATTGTTACGCCACCAGACGCGTGCGACATCCAGATCCTGACTCTGCAGCCAAGTCATATAGTCACGATAGCGCGGCGCAGTGGGCAGATTCGGTGAGCGGCCTTCTCCGAGGGCCGCATAGATCTCCATGAAGTCGCCCATCAGCAGGCCCCGGCACCAGGCATCAATGAGGATGTGGTGGTTACTCATCATGAACCAATAGCGCGCCTCCCCCAGGCGAATCAGGCGCAGGTGGAATGGTGGCTCATGCAGCAAGTCGAAACCGGCTTCGCGCTCGGCACGGTGCAGGGCTTGCAGACGTTTTTCATGGTCCTCTTCGGGCAGCGTGCTCCAGTCCAGATGATCGATGCGCAGTGCCCCCGGCTTGTGCACGATCTGCAACATGCGCTCGCCAGCGTCCCAGCAGAACGACGCCCGTAATGCCTCGTGGCGTGCCACCACGGCTTGCCAAGCCTGATCAAAACGCTCCCGATCAAGCTCGCTGTTGATCCGGTAGCGATCCTGCATATAGTAGATACCCGTACCCGGCTCCAATAAGGTATGCAGCAACAGGCCTTCCTGCATCGGACTCAGGGGGTAGACATCTTCTATATCTGCCGCAGGTACGGGCAAGGCGTCCAGCTGGGCCTGGCTGAGGTCGGCCAACGGGAAGTCCGAGGGAGTAACGCCACCAGCACCTTCGCTCAGACAGTGCCCCACCAACTGGTGCAACTCCTCGGCCAGAGATTCGGCCAGCGCACTCACGGTGTTTTCATCATAGCGGCCCATGCCGTAGGTCCAGCGCATGCGCAATTCGCCGCTATACACTTGGGCGTCCAGCGTCAGCCAGTTGGGCAACGGCGCGTCCTGGGCATGGGCTGCACCAGTGTCGGCGTCGAGCGGCTGGAACAGCGCGTCGTCGGTGAACTGCTGATCGAACTGACCCAGGTAGTTGAAGGTAATCCGCGCCTGCGGCAATGCGCGCATCGCAGCCTGGCTGATGGCATCACCCAGGTAGCGCAGTACACCGTAGCCAAGTCCCTTGTGCGGCACGCTGCGCAGCTGTTCCTTGATCGCCTTGATGGCCTGTGCCGGATCAGCCGCCGGGCGCAGACACAGCGGGTAGGCACTGGTGAACCAGCCTACCGTGCGGGTCAGGTCGATGTCATCGAACAGCAGCTCTCGACCATGCCCTTCCAACTGCACCAGCACAGAATTATGCCCACTCCAGCGGCACAGCACACGAGCTAGGGCGGTCAGCAACAGTTCATCGATCCGCGCGCGATAGGCCGTCGGCGCCTGCTGCAGCAGTTGTCGGGTGAGTTCAGCGTCGAGTACCAGATTGACGCTGCGCGCTTCACAATAGCGCTCATCTGTAACGACGCGATCACAGGGTAACTCCGAGTCAGCCTCTGCCAGATGCGCTTGCCACCAGGCCAGCTCCTCACGCAGCGGCTCACTGGCAGCATACTGTTCCAGACGTACAGCCCAGTCGCGTAGCGCATGCGTTCGTGCAGGCAGCACCGGTGCCTGACCTGCAGCCAGTTGCCGGTACAGCGCCTGCAGATCCTCCAGCAGCACCCGCCAGGATACGCCGTCGACCGCCAGGTGATGAATAGTCAACAGCAGTTGCTGGCTGCCCTGCTCCGCTTCGACCAGTACCGCGCGCATCAGCGGACCACGAACCAGATCAAGGCTACGCTGGGCCTCCTTGAAATGCGCCAGGCAGTCCTCCGCACTGGCTTGCCAGAGCAGCGCTTCGTCAGCCATGTTGATGGGTCGGTATTCTGCCTGCCAGTTGCCGTCAATCCGACGGAAAGCCAGGCGCAGAGCGTCATGGTGCACGCTCAGGCAGCGCAGCGCGCGCGCGAGCAGCGTTGCGTCCAACCGTTCACGCGGAGCCAGCAGTAGCGACTGATTCCAGTGCCGAGGATCAATCAGGCCCTGCTCGAAGAACCAGCGCTGGATAGGTGTGAGCACGGTGGCACCATGCTGCGGTTGCTGATCCGCGCTGGTTGCCAGCGCTTTACCTGCTGCAGCGGCCAGGGCACGCACACTCTGGTGCTGGAACAGGTCACGCGGGCTGAAGTGGATGCCCGCCTGACGCGCCCGGCTGACCAATTGGATAGACAGGATCGAGTCACCGCCCAGCTCAAAGAAGTTGTCATCCAAGCCAACCCGTTCGACGTTCAGCACTTCACCCCAGATCCTGGCCAGCGCCTGTTCACGTTCGTCGCGTGGAGCCTGATAGACCTGTCGCTGCTCGGTATCCGGCGCTGGCAAGGCGCGGCGATCCAGCTTGCCATTGGGCGTCAGCGGCAGGCGATCAAGCAGTATCAGGTGCGCCGGTACCATATAGTCCGGTAGCTGCGTACGCAGCTGCGCCCTGAGCGACTCACGCAGGTCTGTGTCCCCTGCCGGTGTTCTGTCGGTATCCAGCCTAGCCAGATAGGCAGTCAATTGCGTACCGGCAGGCGTATCCACGGCCAGTACCACCGCATCGGCCACTGCCACATGCTCGCGCAGACAGGCTTCGATCTCACCCAGTTCGATGCGGAAGCCGCGCACCTTCACCTGTTGATCAATACGCCCGAGGTACTCCAGCGGGCCATTACCCTGCTCATCAAGGTCACGTTGGCATACTCGGTCTCCGGTGCGATACAACCGCCCTCCGGCACGGTCAAACGGGTCGGGCACAAAACGTTCGGCGGTCAGGCCAGGACGCTGGTGATAACCACGCGCCAACCCCGCCCCGCCCAGATACAGCTCGCCGGCAGCACCGACTGGCAGCGGGGCCAGATCGGCATCGAGAATGCAGCCCCTACGCCCGCCGACCAGGCTGCCGATGGGTATGCTTGCACCCGCCGTAGGCAACTGCTCCGGCACCTGGTAGGCCATTGGCATGACCACAGTTTCAGTTGGCCCATAGGCATTGAACAGATAGGCTGGTGCAAAGGCGGCACGAATCCGCTGCACATGCTCGAAGGTCAGCGCCTCCCCACCGGTAATGCACATGCGTACCGGCAGCGAATCAGCCTGTGTCCCCAGCCATTGGGCCAGCTGACTGCCGTAACTGGGCGTAAAGCCCAGAATGCTCACCTGATGCTGGCGAATCAGCCCGCAGATCGACTCCGCATCCCACTGCCCCTGAGCCCGCAGTACCACGTGGGCGCCACACAGCAGTGCTGCAAACAGGCGTTCGGTAGCCGCATCGAAGTTGATTGAATAAAAGTGCAGCTCGCAGTCGTCGGCACGCATGCCGAAGCGCTCAATTACGGCGCGGCAGTGCATGGCGATCTCAGCGTGGGATACCGCCACTCCCTTGGGCTTCCCGGTGGAGCCGGAGGTGTAGATCAGGTAGGCCAGATGCTGTGGCAGACTGCTGCACACCGCCTCGCCAGTGTCATAACCTTCCAGCGCCCGCCATTCCTGCTCCAGGCACCATCGCCCTACTCCGCTGGGCAATTCGCCCAGGGCCTCGAATAGTGCTTCATGACTGAGCAGCAGACCGATGCCACTGTCCTCGATCATGTAATGCAGGCGTTCCAGCGGGTATTCAGGATCCAGCGGTACATAAGCACCGCCTGCCTTGAGGATCGCCAGAATGGCAACGACCATCTCCAGAGAGCGCTCCAGCGCCAGGCCAACACGTACCTCAGGCCCGACGCCACGTTCACGCAGAACATAGGCCAAGCGGTTGGCCTGCCTGTTGAGTTCGCCATAGCTCAGGGTCTGCCCGGCAAATGTCAGCGCCGGCGCATCCGGTGTCGCCGCCGCCTGGCGGGCGAACAGCTCATGCAGGCAGGCATCCAGCGGATACTCCCCGGCTGCCTCAACCAGAGTGACGGGCTCGCTTTCGGCCAGCATCGACAGTTCGCAGAGCCTTTGCTGCGGTGCTTCAATCATGCAGGTCAGCAGGCGCACCCAGTGCTCTGCCATACGTGCAATACGCGGCTCGTCGAACAGGTCGGTACTGTAGGTCAGGCAGCATCCCAGGCGCTGGTCAACGTCGGTCACCTCCAAGTAGAGGTCGAACTTGGTCGCCCGTGCGTCGTTGACCAGGTATTCGACGGTCATTCCAGCCAACTGCCGGGTCTGCTGGAAGGCCCAACGCTGCACGTTGCACATCACCTGGAACAAAGGATGGTGCGCCGCACTGCGTTTCGGCTGCAAGGCTTCCACCAACTCATCGAACGGCAGATCCTGATGGGCCTGTGCTTCAATGACAGTGTCGCGCATCTGCTCGAGCAGTTCGGAGACACTCATTTGCCCGTCCAGCCGGCAGCGCACGACCTGGGTATTGAGAAACGCACCGATCAGCCCCTCACTTTCCGGACGGATACGGTTGGCCACTGGCGCGCCAATGCGCAGATCGCCCTGACCACTGTAGCGATACAGCAAGGTCGCCAGGGTAGCGGTCGCGGTCATGAACAGGGTCAGCCCGTGGGCTGCGTTGAAATCCCGCACCCGTGCGGCCAGCTCAGGGGCCAGCTCGAAACGGTACAACCCGCCTCCATGGGTCTGCACCGGCGGCCGTGGTCGGTCACTGGGCAGTTCCAGCAGGGGATGCTCCTCACCCAACTGACCACGCCAGTAATCCAGTTGACGTTGGCGCTCGCCAGCATCCAGCCAGCGGCGCTGCCACTGGCTGTAGTCCAGGTACTGTACCGGCAGCGGTTCCAGCGGCAACTCGCCCCCTTCCAGCAGCGCTTCGTAGAGCGTGCCCAGCTCGCTGGCAAACACGTCCATTGCCCAGCCTTCAGTGATGATGTGGTGCAGGGTCAGCAGCAGATAGTGTTCCTGCTCACCGGCCCTGACCAGGCAGGCACGCAGTAGCGGTCCGCATTCCAGATCAAAGGGATCGTGTGCATGCTCATCGGCCACCGCCTGCAAACGCGCCTCTCGCTCGCTTGCAGACAGTCTGGACATATCCAGCTGTTGCATACGCACATCGGACTGCCCACTCACCCGCTGCCAGGGTTTGCCATCACTACTGGGGAAAGTGGTGCGCAGGGTCTCATGGCGCTGGATCAATGCCTGCAGAGCGGCTTCAAAGCACTGCGCATCCAGTGGGCCGTTCAGTCTCGCCATGCCGCCTACGTTATAGGCCGGGCTCTCCCGATCAAGCTGCCAGAGAAACCACATGCGCTGCTGGGAATGCGACAGCGGGATACGCTGATCACGGTCGACGCGCTCGATCACACCCCAGGTGTCACGTGCGCCCTGAACCTGAAGCCGGGTCACCTCGGCGGCGAACCTGTCCAGACGGCTGGCCTCGAACAGACTGCGTAGCGGCAGGTCAATATCGAACGCCTGGCGTACCCGTGAGACGATGCGGGTGGCCAGCAACGAATGCCCGCCCAGCTCGAAGAAGTCATCTGCCATACCGACACGTGGCAGGCCCAGTACCTCCTGCCAGATAGCTGCCAGACGCTGTTCGTGTTCAGTGACCGGGGCAACGTATACGCGCATCCGCCAGTCCGGCTCGGGCAGGGCCCTGCGGTCCAGTTTGCCACTTGGCGTCAGCGGCATCGCATCAAGGCGCACGAACTGGGCCGGTATCATGTAGTCAGGCAGGTTGACGGCCAGCGCTCGCCTGAGCCGCTCGTTCAGGCTGGCATCCTCCTCCGTACTGTCGCAGATCAGGTAAGCGACCAGTTGCGAACCACCCGCACCCTCGCGCAGCAGGACCGCAGCCTGGCGCACCGCCGGTTGCGCCAGCAACTGCGCGCGTATTTCCTCCAGTTCGATACGGAAGCCGCGCAGCTTGACCTGCTCGTCGATGCGACCGAGAAACTCCAGGACGCCGTCACCGCACCAGCGCGCTAGGTCGCCAGTGCGATACAGTCGCGTGCCATCCTCATCCGGCACGAAACGCTCGGCGGTCAGCGCCGGTCGTTCTAGGTAGCCCCGTGCCAACCCGCTGCCACCAAGCCACAGTTCGGCCACCGCGCCGGCGGCTGCCAACTCCAGCTCGCTGTCGCGCAGTTCACAGAGCACATTGGCCAGCGGTCGGCCGATCGGCACCCGCGCGCGCTCCTCAGCCTTGCAACGCCAATGGGTGACGTTGATTGCCGTCTCGGTCGGTCCGTAGCGGTTGTGCAGCGCCACCTGCGGCAGCCGCTCGTGCACGCGCCGGCACAGTTCGCCGGACAGTACTTCGCCGCCAGAGAACAGGTGTTTCAGGCTGTGGCACTCCCCGGCGATCTCTTCCTCAATGAACAGCTGCAACAGTGGCGGTACGAAATGCAGACAGGTCACCCCGTGCATCCGGACCAGCTCCGCCAGACGGCGTGGATCGCGATGCTCACCGTCGGCGGCCAGCACCAGGCCGCTGCCGGCAATCAACGGCAGGAAGCATTCCCAGACCGATACGTCGAAACCGAGCGGCGCTTTCTGCAGCAGAACATCCGAGGTATCCAACGCGTATTCCCGGCGCATCCAGTGCAGCCGCTCGCTGAGCGCGCCATGGCAGACACCGACGCCCTTGGGTCTGCCGGTGGAGCCGGAGGTGTAGATCACGTAGGCCAGGTTGTCGGCATCCAGCGCCAAGGCGGGCGGCGTTTGCGGGTAGTCGCTGGCCTCCAGCTCTTCCAATGCCAACGCCGTCAGTTCAGGCGGCAGCTCCAGTCCCTCCAGCACCCTACGGTGTCCCAGCAGCAGCTGCATGCCGCTATCCTCGATCATCCAGGCCAGGCGTTCGCTCGGGTAATCGGCATCCAGCGGCACATAGGCCCCGCCGGCCTTGACCACGGCCAGCAACGCCAGCGTCAGCTCCACGCCACGCCCGGCCAGCAGACCAACCCTCGTCTCCGGCCCGACATCCAGCGCACGCAGGCGATGGGCCAGACGGTTGCTGCGGCGCTCCAGCTCGGCGTAATCCAGGATGGTCTCGCCAGCAATCAGCGCGATGGCTCCCGGCGTCGCGCCCGCCTGAGCGCTGAGCAGCTCCGGCAGCAGAACCTTGGCCGGCTCTTCCGGTCGCCGCCCCCATTCGTCCAGCTGTTGGCGCTCCATGTCATCGAGCAGGGGCAGTTCGCCGATGGCACGCTCCGGGCTCTCGCCGAGCAACTCCAGCAGACGTACGAAATGCGTAGCGAGGCGCTCGATGGTGGCGCGCTCGAAAAGCTCGCTGGCGTAGTCGAAGGCCAGGCGGATACGTCCCTGGTGATATTCCTCGCTGTGCAGTTGCAGGTCGAACTTGGCCTCGCGGCTATTCCAGGGCAGCTCTTCGGCGTGCAGGCCCGGCAGGCGGCGCAGCGCCTCCAGGCTGCGCTGCTGGTGATTGAACATCACCTCGAACAGCGGCGTGCCGCCCAACGCCTCAACCACCTGTTCAAACGGCAGATCCTGGTTGGCCTGCGCGCCCTCGACCGTGCGTCGGGCGGCCTCCAGCACATCGACGAACGACTGGCGCGAATCTAGCTGCCCACGCAGCACCTGGGTGTTGATGAAGAAACCAACCAGCCCCTGTACCTCCCACCGCTGCCGGTTCGCATTGGGCACACCCAAGCGGATGTCGGCCTGACCGGTGTAGCGGTGCAACAGGGTCTGGAATGCCGCCAGCAGTACCGCAAATAGCGTCGCCCCCTGGGTCTTGGCCAGGCTTTGCAAGCGCTCACCGAGCTGCTTGTCTAGGCGCAGCGCAAGGCGCTCAGCGGGCGAGTCCTTGCCGCTACGCGGCCGGTCCAGCGGCAGCGCAAGGGGTTCACGCTCACCGTCCAGCTCGGCGCGCCAGTAGTCCAGCTGCGCCGCGTAGCGATCGCCATTGTCCTGCTGCCAGGCCGAATAGTCGGCGTACTGGATCGGCAGGTCCGCCAGCGCTGGCGCCTGGCCCTGGACATGAGCGGCATAGAGCCGGGCGAACTCATCAAGCAGCAGCCCCAGCGACCAGCCGTCAGCAACGATATGGTGCAAGGTCACCAGCAGCAGGTGTTCCTGCTCGTCCAGGTTCACCAAGCGCACGCGCAGCAGCGGCCCGTGTTCCAGGTCGAAGTGAGCGTGGGCTTCCTCTTCGCGGATCGCCTGCGCTCTTTCCACGCGCTGCGTTTCCGGCAACGCGCAGAGATCATCACGCAGCAGGGTCCAGTCGCCGGCCGCGCCGATACGCTGAAAACCGATGCCATCTTCTGCGAAGAAGGTGGTGCGCAGCGACTCGTGACGCTCGACCAGTGTCGCAAAGCTGCGCTGCAGCGCCTGCTCGTCCAGTTCACCACGCAGACGCAAGCCACCGGGAATGTTGTAGGCAACACTGTGCGGTTCCAGCTGCCAGAGAAACCACAGGCGATTCTGCGCTGCCGACTGCGGCAGCCTGCGATCGCGTGGCATGCGCGGAATAGCGGAAACGGGCACCTCACCCAAGGCCAGCAGGCGCTCTACCGCCTCGACAAAACCATTCAGCGTCGGCGCCTGATACAGGGTGCGCAACTCAAGCTCGACGCCGAGTGTGTCGCGCAATTCGGCGATCATCTGGATAGCCTGGATGGAGTTGCCGCCCAGGGCGAAGAAGTGACTGTCGGCCGCCAGACGTTCGATCTTCAGGCATTCGCGCCAAAGCCCGGCGATGCACCCTTCAACGGTGTTGACGGTGCCGAGTAGCGGCGTGGCCGCCGCCTTCTCATCAGGATACAGAGCCAGCGTTTCCAGCTCACCAGCCTCCAGCAGGCTCCGACAGGCCGAGCGTTGAAGCTTGCCACTGGAGGTTTTCGGCAGAGTGCCGGGTGCCAGCAGTGCAATAACGCTGGGCGCCTCGTTGTGGGCCATGGATACGACTTCGCGGATACGTTGGATCAGCTCTTCGAGCGGCACCTGCCTGGCGACCCTGCGTCCGATTTCGGCCGCGATACCCAGCGCTTCTCGCCCTTCTTGCACCACTGGGAACGCCGCCACCCGGCCACTGCGAACCTCCTCAACCTGTTCCTCGACGCTGCGCTCTATGTCCTGAGGGTAGAGGTTCTGGCCACGGATAATCAGTAAATCCTTGAGCCGCCCGGTGACGAACAGCTCACCGGCATGGAGAAAGCCCATATCACCTGTACGCAGCCACGTGCGGCCATCACGTTCAACGAAGGTATCCGCGCTCGCCTGCGGGTTGCGCCAGTAACCTTGCGCAATGCTCGGACCACTCGACCAGATCTCACCTACCCGACCGTCGGCCAGCGCCTCCCTGGTTTGTGGATCGACAATCAGCAACGGATGCTGTGGCTGTTCCCAGCCACAGCTCATCAGTATGGAGCCCTCGCCGGGTTCCACGCGGTTGACGGCAAGCGCAGCGGCGTCAACCGACAAGGCGGGAATACCCTGCGCCGGTCGGCCACCAGTGACAAACAGCGTTGCCTCGGCCAGACCGTAGCTGGCCAGGTAGGACTCCGAGCTGAAACCACAGGACGCAAACCTTGAAGCGAATGCTTGCAGACTATCCTGACGGATAGGCTCTGAACCGGAGAAGGCGACCCGCCAACAGGATAGGTCAAGCCCGGCCAACTTGCTCTCGGCAATACGCTCCTGACACAGGCGGTAGGCGAAATCCGGACCGCCACTGACGGTGCCCCGATAGCGGCTGATTGCCTCCAGCCAGCGCACAGGCCGCCCAAGGAAATATTGCGGTGACATCAGCACCACCGGCACACCGCTGTAGATCCCCTGCAACAGCCCACCGATCAGTCCCATGTCGTGGTACAACGGCAGCCAACTGACAATCACGTCATCTTCGCCAATCCCGTAACCCTGGCGGATCAACCATTCGTTGGCTTCCAGATTGGCGTGGCTGACCTGCACCCCCTTCGGCATCGCAGTGGAGCCCGAGGTGTACTGTAAAAAAGCGACCGCATCGGCTGGTACCTGAGGCCCTTGCCACCCACCACCCAGAGCTGGATCCAGTTGGTCCACCGCCAACAGTGTCGGCAGCCTGCTGCCCAAGGTTGCTTCCAGCTCCTGCAATGAATCGGTCAACCCGGCGGTGGTGAGAATCACCCCTGGCTCAGCATCGTCGACGATCGACACCAGGCGCTTGAGGTGCTGTGCCTGGTTGGTCTCCGGCGGATAGGCCGGTACCGCTATCACCCCGGCATACTGGCAGGCAAAGAACGCCGCCACATAGTCCGGGCCGCTGGGGAATAACAGAACGGCCCTATCACCCGGTGCGGCTCGCTGCGCCAGTGCTGCAGCCATGATCCGCACCCGCTGGTCCAGTTGACGGTAGCTCAGCACCTCTTCGTCATCACTGCCAAGAAAGCGTAGCGCCAACCGATCCGGTTGCATGGCAGCCCGACGCATCAGGGCCGCAGCCATGGAAACCGGGCGTTCGAAGGTATCCGTCATATCTGCACCTATTCGATTATCCGCACCAGGCGGGTCATTGGGATGCGTGGCAATCCCGTTTCATAGGGTCAATGACGGATAGCTGCAGAAGAAAATTAGTGGCAGCGCTGCCCTAGCCCGGCAGCAGACTCTCCATTCTCTACTACTTTGCCTTCAGTCAAAAGATAATCATTAGCATTTGACATATATTCTTACACTGCTATTTTCTATGCGCGGTGCACAAACCCCTTCACCCAAGTCACATACTGTATAGGTAGAGCCATGCAGGAATATGGAGTCGCAGAAAGCAGCACAGAAGAACACCTTTCACTCCTACAAGCGCTAATGGATAACCGCTCCATCCTGGTCAAGACGGCCGCCCGTATTACCGGTTGTCACAGCCGAGCCGAGGATATCGTCCAGGATGCCTTTCTCAGGTTGGCCGGTATGCCGAAGCTCGCCCTACCACTGAAAGCCAGAGGTAACTACGTCTTCAGAATCGTCCGCAACCTGGCCATTGACAGTTACCGCAAACAGGCAATGGAGCAGAAATACAGTGGCAGTGAAGATGAAGGGTTGAACATCGCGACTCACGACGACACTCCCGAATCCATCAGTATCTACCAGCAAACCCTGAATATCATCGATACCGCCCTGAACGAGTTACCACCACGGACGCAATATGCATTCAAGAGATATCGCGTCTACGGCATACAGCAAAAGGACATCGCCAAGGAGCTGGGAGTCTCCCCCACCCTGGTGAACTTCATGATCCGTGACGCGCTGGTGCATTGCCGCAAGACAATGAAGATGTCCCAGAATTGAAACTCGATCATTGCAAAATGACACCCGTCCTGAGGTTCTGCGAACCGCCAGCACTTGAAAAGCATTTATCGATTCCCGGGTGTGTTGTCATCGGTGCCCGCTTCGATTACAGCCTGTTGAGCCCGACTTGCCTGGCCCAGAGCGAGATAGAACTCCCCCCCAGCATCCAGCGATCAACATCCAAACGGCAGGCCGAGTTCCTGGCTGGTCGGCTATGTGCCAGAAAGGCGCTGGAAATGCTGACCGGCATATCAACTGTGCCTGGCCAAAGGGCAGACCGATCGCCCCACTGGCCTGCTTCAGTCTCTGGCTCAATCACCCACAACCAGCACCGCGCCCTGGCCGTCGTCGGGCGACAGGAATGCATCCGGAGCCTGGGCATTGATATAGAGACACCCCTTGACCCAACACAAAGCGACGAACTCGCTCCGATCATCCTGGGAAAAACAGAGCGCGATCGTTTTTTACACCTGCCACAAGCTCAGCGCTCATGGCTGCTGACCCTGACCTTTTCATTGAAGGAAAGCCTGTACAAGGCCCTCTACCCCTTGACCAAGACGCAATTCTACTTCGAGCATGCCGAGCTGCTCGACTGGTCACCGAACGGCCATGCCAGGTTACAGCTGCTCTGTGACTTATCTGACGAGTTCAGAGCGAACACCGAGATCAGCGGTCGTTTCTATATGCTTGGCGATGACCTGGTCAGCTATATCACTATTCCATGACATCCGCAGCCTCAGCTCAAGCGCAGATAGGGGTTGTTCGGTGGGACTTCGTCAAAGAGTTGCCTGGGATCTACCAATAGGTAGCCATGCAACCGCCGGGATTTGCGAGGCCCTGTCACCTCGCAGGTCCAGATATTCAGTCCGCTGGACTGCTTACGGTGCAACAACAATTTCTCAAAGCGTTTTTGCACCCATTGCCAACCTTGCATCTGCTCCTGCCTAGCGAGCCTGGCAATGGCGGGATGCTCCTGGGCATAACGCTGGAACAAGCCTGGGCTGACAAGATACACAGTATCCGCCACGGTATGTACGAGCGCCTTGGCGTCGTTGATGATGAGCCGCCGCGCCAGTATGTTGTGCTTGAGCCATAGCATGAAGGGGTTCTACCCCGCTTCCACGGACACTTTCAAGTAGACTCATGTGGAGTCATAGGAGTGTTCATGTCCAAGCGCAAACAATATAGCCCGGAGTTCAAACGGGAGGCCGTAGAACTGGCCCGTCGCTCAGGCACCAGTTGTCGTCAGATAGCTCAAGAGATCGGGGTGGCGCCAAGCTTGCTAAATCGCTGGGTGCGTGAGGCGCGAGCAGCTGAGAAGCCTTTTCCCGGCACAGGCAACCCGCGAGATGAAGAACTTGCCCGCCTCAAGCGCGAGCTGGCCCGAGTGACGAAGGAACGTGATTTTTTAAAAGACGCGGCAGCGTACTTTGCCAGGGAATCATCGAACGGTACTCGGTGATCCAGCGCTGCCGCAACGAGTACCCAGTCCGACTGATGTGCCGTTGTTTGAAGGTGTCTGCCAGTGGCTATTACGACTGGCAAGATCGTGAGCCAAGCCCACGCGCTCAGGATAATGCGCGCCTGATAAAGCGTATTCGTGAGATCCATGAGGATAGCCGCGGTGCAATAGGTGCGCCTCGCATGCACGAGGATCTCCTATTCGAAGGTGAAACCGCCAGCCTGAACCGTGTTGCTCGCTTGATGGCCGCAGAGCAAATTCAAGGTTGGCCGCGCAGGAAGAGACGTGGCTTTGGCCGAGTAACGTCTGGCCGCCCAGCAGGTGTGGAAAATCTTCTGGAACGCGACTTCAATGCCTTGGAGCCGGAGCGCAAATGGGTCACGGATATCACGGAGATAGCCACGCTGGAGGGCAAGCTCTTCCTGTGTGTAGTGCTGGATCTGTACAGCAAGCTAGTGATTGGCTGGTCGATGCATCATCGCCAAGATAGGCAGATGGTCATCCGGGCAGTGGAGATGGCGATTTGGCAGCGTCAGGGTAACTGGTCGGTCATTTTACATTCTGACAGGGGAAGCCAATTTACCAGCGTCGACTATCAGCGCTTTCTGAGCCGAAACACGCTGGTTTGCAGCATGAGTGCCGTTGGCCATTGTGGCGATAACGCGGCTTGTGAGGGCTTCTTCGGCCAACTCAAGCGCGAGCATGTTGCTCATCAATCGTACCGGACACTTGATGAAGCGCGAGCGGATCTGTTCGACTATATTGAGCGGTTTCATAACCCACGAATGCGTCGTAGAGTTGCTCAGCAAGATCTGAAGTTTTCGGCTCTTTAAAACCGTCCGTGGAAGCGGGGTAGAACCCCGTAGCCGGGCGATGCCATTGATCATTTCAGGAGTGGATGATGGAAAAGGAACAGTCGGCTACCAAGATCGCTAGCCCTAAGCCGCAAGACATCCTGCGAGCGAGACGTCCGGAGCAGTTCTCGGACTCTGTAAAACTACAAGAATCGACCATCGACCGCTCCATGTTGGAGTACCACTTTGAGACTCTGAACAATCGAAGCCAAGAGCTTCAGTTCGAGATATTCATACGGAAGCTTTGCGAGCGGGAAATCTGCCCCAATCTGGTTCCCCAGACCGGGCCAACAGCAGGTGGCGACGGCAAAACCGACACAGAAACTTACCCTGTCGCCAACCAGATCGCCTTCTTCTGGGGGGTAAACGAGGCCCCGGAGTCCGAGCGATGGGCATTCGGTGTCAGCACCCAGAAAGATTGGAGGGCGAAATGCAGAAAGGATGTCGAGAGCATCATGTCGACAGGGCGTGGCTACGTCCAAATCTTCTGTGTCACCAGCCGTTTCATCAAGAACAGCTCCAGAGCAGAGCTCCAAGACGAGCTTTCCGAAAAGTATGACGTCAAGGTCACTATCCTCGATCGAACCTGGCTGCTTGATAAAACGCTGCAATCCAAGAATCAGCACCTCGCCATCGATCACCTAGGTCTTACAGGCAGCATTGAGAGCAAAATTCAGATCGGCCCATTCGACGCTGACAAGCAGATCCAGCTAGCAGAGATCGAACACCAAATCGACCAAATTGAAGATCCAGGCCGTTTGACCATCTCCCAGGTCGACCTCTACACCAAGCGTGCCATCATATATAAAGAGCTTGAGCGGGATGCCGCTGCTGTACAGCATCAGTTCGATATCGGCGTACGGACAGCGAAAAAATTTGGCACCCCGAGACAGCATTTTGATGCCCTTTATCAGCTGACATGGGCCGCGTACTGGTGGCTGGAGAATGCCGAACTCTTTGAGGAAACCTTTGAGAAAGCACTTGGCGTGGCCCAAGAAACCAACAACGTTGAGGTATGGGAGAAAGTCGTAACGTTGTTCAACCTAGTGGTCACCACTCATCGAGACGGCAAGTGCACCCTCGATGTGGTTTCCCTGGAGGCTACCATTCGAGAGAAGTTGAACTCGATAGCCGAAGACGCGGATATGATTAGCGGCGCATTGCAAGCCAAGACTTCTTTGGCGTTTTTAGACCTGTTGACGGCTGAAAGTGAGGGTCAAGTCAACACTACCTTTAACACCCTGAGCACTATAGTCGACAGCGCCCATAAGCTGATTGGCTATCCTATGGCTCGCCTCGTCAATTTGTTGGAAACTCTCGATGTGGCCTTTGGAGATCTCAAGGCCTACGAGGATCTGATGGATAAGGTCATTGACGATGCCGGTGCACGGGAAAACAGCCGGATAAAGGCAGATAAGTACCTGAGGCGCGGAGCGCTGGGCAGCGACAAAAAGGATTACTACAGGGCTATCAAGTGCTTCGGGTTGTCCCTCTATGGGCTTTATAACAGTGAAAGCAAGGGGGAAATGTTCGCTGCCCTTTATATGCTGTCCCATGCGTACGAGAAACAGGGGCTGCTCTGGGCTGCGCGAGGAGCAGCGATGATGGCGGCTCACCTTGTCACCGCTGATGCGTTGAAGGAACAAAGAAGCAGTGACAAGCAAGCCGCTATTTACCAACGACTCATGTGGATTGAAGGTCAGCTAGGTCGCTTGGGCCAGTCGCTGACTTGGTATCACCTGGCTCACCTCATCTCTCCAATGCTGGATGAAAACCCTTGGACAGATAGTCAAAAGATCAATTATGAATGTTTGATTGGTAAGCTATTTCTCAATGCCAATTTTTCAGATATTGAGAGACTGGCGTGGCTGCCGGATAAACTGAATCAAATGGATCTAGGGCTCAGTGCTGACGCGCTATTGGTTTGCCTGGGCCATGAAGATAAAACAGGGCCTGAGGGTGAGCCCATTGACCTTCAATTTATGAACATGTGGCGCAGCATTGATATGGGAGCCCCGGTGGCTCCGCTCGACCTTTATCTAGACCGCTGGACGACCATAAGCTCCTACATTCTGGGTTGTAAGGTATCTGTTTCCTTCCCAGTGAAGTCCCCCTGCATTGAGCTGGCGCAGCAATTGCTGGCTGTACTGGAAAGCTTCTGCGCACCGATGATGTCAGACCATGCAGCGGCTACAGTGCCTGCCGTGAATATTGATATCTCATTGGAAGATGAGGATGACTTCATACTCCAGCACAGATTCGATACTGCTGCGCAGGTGATTTCTGCTGAGATCCGCTGCTCGCCATTCAGTACCGCGAATTTAACCGATGAGCAAAGAAGTTCGATCCAGCAATTTTATAGTGAATTCTGCCTTCACTTTGTCTCCATTATTTGCCCGCAAATTGGCTGGTCGGAATTGGAGAAAATGCTTCGAGAGGATAAAGCCCTAGAGCGTGCAGTTATCTTTAATTGTAATATAGGCTTAGACGGCTATTTCAGGGGGCATGGTGCTGTCCCAGGGATTGCGTATCATCAAGATGCGTTCCTCGAATTACACAAGCCAACTCGGCGCGTGACTTGGTTTGAACATCACAACATTGAACCTATGGATTCGCGCCCTAAATCGAATATGCGCGAGGAACGTCTAAAACATCCGTTTCAGTTTTCAGCAATGAAACATAGAGAGCTTAAAGTCGTTTCTCTCATTCAAGCGAGTCTGTGGGATCAAGCCGGCTGGAAGGGCTTAGGCTTTCAAACATGTGAAGCGGAAATTCCTTTGCTGATATTTGGCTTCGAGCACGCCGCTGTTGGGACTAAAATATTCGAGAATATCGCAAAAACTATCGGGGATAAGGATCCCAATAACACTTTGCGCATCGCATTGATACGTGGTATTAGAAGGCAGAATCCTGCGCATTATCGTGTGGCTGTTACAAGCAATATTGATCGGTCTGATGATGGGATTTCGAAAGTCCAAGCGGCTCTTTCTAGAGTTCATACTATGACGCCAAGCTCTTCTGTAAATATTGACAGATTTTTGAAAGATTACGAGGTGCACAGGAAGTGTCATGTTGCCACGGTGAATGCTGAAGGAAAGCTCGTTAACCATTTATTAACTTCTGGGGTTGTTGTCATGCATGCCTGGGAGATCGATGAAAACGACCAGGAAATTTCGGCTATCAAGCCTGACGACGATATCCTTATTCCGGCAGACATGGAAAACCCTCCAATCAGCCGTGCGTTGGCGAAGATTCGTTCATTTGAAGTCAGATAACGGTTAGTCACCTGCCCCAGAGATCCCATCAACGGCGCCTGGGGAGCTTTGTGCCTTTGCGACGAACGACGCATTCGGCTGAAGTCAGATTGGTCCGAGCATCCGCTTTTGGCCGAAACGTGACGGTTGGAACCGTCGCCTATCGGCCAAAAGTAGCCATTTGTGTAGGTCATGTTTGGCTAGGAAGTCACGAATAAAAGCCGACAACCGACGCCACCTGCTGCAGGGCGGACTCCAACGACCGCATGTCGACCGAGCCGAGTGCCAGCCGGATCGCGTGGGGCACATGTAGCGAAGTGGCGAAGGGCTCTGCCGTAGAAACGGATATCTGCTCCTGCATAAGTGTAATGACCCAGTGAAAACCTGCACATGCTAAAGTCGCTTCAGAAATTGGAGTGAAGCATGACGCAAGAACCCGACATCAAGCGCTGGACAGCCAAACGCAAAGCGGAGCTGATCAAGCAGATTAACCGAGGGCAGACTACAGTGCCCGAGGCTGCGCGCCACTACGATCTCACCCAGCAGGAGATCGAGAAGTGGATGGACGATGCCGAAGCCGGGATGGAAAACGCCCTTAAGGCCAATCCCAAGGATATCGCCGAGCAGTATGAAACCCAGCTGCGCGAACTCCGGGAAGCCTATGGCGAGGCCATGCTGGAGCTCAAGTTCCGAAAAAAGTTGCAGCGCCATCTCGACTCGACCGACGATTGATCGATCAGGCCATGGCCGAGATGGCTACCCAAGGCGATGTCGTGACGGTGGTGCAGGCCTGCCGCTGGGCCGGTGTGTCCCGCCGCAGTTATTACTATCGGCCTACCAAAGCCAAACCCAGGGTCAATGTACACTTGGCGGCGCGGGTAAAGCGGGTGATCACCGATCTGCCGTATGCTGGCTACCGTACCGTTGCCTGGCTGTTGGGTGAGAACAAGAACACCATCCAGCGCCTGTTCCAGATCAAGGGCTGGCAGGTGCGCAAGCGCCGCAGTGGAGCCCGCCCCCGGGTGCAGGCATTACCTTCGGTGGCCTCACGCCCGAATGAGCGCTGGGCAACAGACATTGCACGTGTCTGGTGTGGTCCGGTTCACCGCTGGTGCGCCCTGACCATCGTTATGGACTGCCATACCCGAGAGGCACTTGGCTGGCGGTTGAGCCCCAGCGGCAACGCCAAGGCAGCTGAAGCAGCACTGGAGGAGGCGCTCATTACCCGGTACGGCACGCTGGGCAGGGCTCAGGATCCGATCACGCTGCGTAGTGACAACGGCCTGGTATTTACCTCTCGGCATTACACTCGGACGGTGTACCAATACGGTCTGAAACAGGAGTTCATCCGTCCCCACACCCCGCAGCAGAACGGGATGGTTGAGCGACTGATCCGAACTGTGAAAGAGCAGTGTCTCTGGCTTCATAACTTCCAGACACTGGATGAAGCCAGGCAAACCTTGAGGGCGTGGTTCAAGTACTACAACGAGCAGCGCCCTCATCAGGCACTGGGGATGAAAACACCCAGTACGATTTACCAACAATTAGCGGCTTGAGTGTGCAAATTCCGCTGGGTCATTACATAAACGTAACAGCTGAGTTTAAAGCAGCATAATAGGCGGTCCGTTTATGTCTCACTTATTTAAACCGCCTCCGACACGCCAAGAAACAATATCCACACAAAATGCTAAAGGCGTCCGAACATTTACAGCCATCCACGTTAGGCCTGCACATTTCATGCAAACATTAAAAATCAATTAACGAGCAAACCCCAACTCTATGGATGACATAAACTTAGCAACAAAATCACTAGTTGTAGAAGAACCCCAAGCCTCTGCATCACCAACAACATGCTTACAAAGGAAAGCTACTATCGCGTCTGCTTTAGCTTTAGATTTGATCACCTCGCCTTCAGGTGTCACGCCGCCTTCTATCATCAATTCTAGCTTATGAGCCAATAACTTCCTAAAAATATGAGCAGCCGCATAATCTTTCCCGCCAGCGTATTCCTTGGCTCTGCGCGCAAGAATTTTATTAGCACTGAATGCAACAATCCAAATAACTTTGTGACACCCACTTAAATCAAAACTCCTGCCCATCTTATTCAACTCAAAATCCAAAGCAAAATCATAATGGACGGGGATCTTTAATTTTTTAGCAACATATCTAACTTTAGAAACAACCTCTTCATAGCGTATCGCCTCAATAATCTGTAAAAACCTTTCGCAATCTTCCATGGACAACCCCCCTCCTTTAATATCGGCCAACATCTCCTCTTTCCAAGTCATAAGTGACATTCCAGTTTCAGGCACCCTCAACTTAACACCCGTCAAAAACTTAAACGCCCGAACAGCCTTGAAATCCTCAAACAGACTTTCAGGAATGTATTCTTTTCTGTAAGACCATATAAACTTGCACCTTTTTTTCAGATCAAGCAAATCCTCACCATAAACCTCCTGATAAAGATACCCCTTAGAAGCAACAGAACTCAACTCTAAGGAAAACTTCTCAGCGAGCAAATCGAATGAATAACTACTGAATCGCACCGGGTTTCGTGGAGGCCTCAACTCTTGAGAGAATGAGGCATGA
>NZ_JABUYN010000020.1:0-42346 GCF_014897305.1 Pseudomonas sp. FME51
GAACAGGCGGTCACGTTGAAACGGAATGGGTGGTCACGATGGCGCGGAATACGCAAGATGCACGTGGCGCGGCAAGTCACCAGTTTAGCCAGCAAGTGCTGCGCCCATTTCGACGCGCCCCGCTCCATGCTTTTGGGCAGATAGAGTTTTTTCTGCATGGGTTGGCAGCAAGCGTTCTGGAAAACTTATTTGGGCAAGCTTTCGGAAAGCTGGAGCAAGAAGAGACTAAGAGCTTTGCCAGAGAACACATTCGAGGATTTTTTAGGAGATCAAGCTTTGAATGTGGGGTTTTTGATGACCTGGTGGAGGAAATGAGTAGCCTTGTATACCAGGTTGCTGTGGAGTGGAGCTGCCGTATCCGCCCTCACATCAAGGGGAAACTGCTGCAACCCAAGGTCATGATTATGCCAGGATATGTGAGGCGAGGTTATCTCTGCATAGCCATGATGCTGTGGGGGAAAGAGCGGGAGGAGCAGAGCTTGATGATCGAAGAGCATTCAGGGATGGGTAATCAAGAGGTTTGTTGGTTTGAATGCGAGGCTGATATCCCCGACGAAGTCCGTGTGCAGGCGGGACTCATACAGCGTGACAAGGTGAAAAACGAGTAGTTTTTTACCGCCTCTGCCAATCCTCTGAGCCAACAGAGGAGACAGCTCATGAGGATCATCCGCCTGAAAGAAGTCATGGATTCAACTGGCCTGGCACGGTCAACCATTTATAAGTACGTCGGGGAGAGCGCCTTTCCGAAACCCATCTCGCTGGGAGACCGTTGCGTTGGTTGGGTAGAAAGTGAAGTGCACGATTGGATTATGGCAAGAATCGAGGAGCGCGATCTCGCTTAGTGCGTTCCCGTCCGCCAGACCGACTTGCAGTAATCACGCAGAAGCTAACTATCAATGCCATGATCAGTTGTGGCTGGTCATGGCATTTATGCCGGATTAACGGCAGTGTTTGGTAAGGGCCAAGCAGTGCTGATTCTCCTCACGTACCCTCTCGGCGGTACAGGATTTTGAGGGTATAAAGTGAATGGTCAATGATTTCTTTCCAGAGTCATGCGCAGAGTAAAAGTGCAGGCGTGGCTGGAGAATTCAGGTTGATTTTCATGAGCCTACTGGAGGCTCGGCTTTCGGTGCGGGTAATATGCTTTAGGGTTATCACCCGTAGGGTTAGAAACCAGGTACATGAAGCATGTATCACAATGCAGGGATACAACCAGCAAGGAGTCAATAAGCTACAAGTACACATGACCCCATAAGGCTAGAGGCCAAGCTATCTCATCAAGCTTGAATAGCCAGATAGACAGACCACTACGAGGTAACGGTTAAAAAATACTCATTGGACACAGGTTATGAACCTAGCCAAGGAGTAGTAACCATGATCCGACATCCCGATAACACTAATCTTCGTTTGCATTACGACAATACCTTTGAAGGTCTACCAGTGATGGTCGATAAGGGCCCTTTCATCGAGCAGTATCTATCACGCTTGAAGCGCACCATCGAGCTGGCTCTGGATGAGTATCCAAGGCTGCTGGCATTCAGGGCGGATCTCCGCCTGCCTACAGGCATTGATCTGCCTGATTATGCTTACACCAACGAAGTCATCAGCAGATTCTTTGATTCCTTCATAGCGAAAACCAGACACAACCGGTGCAGGGCTCGTGAGCGCAACAAGTATGCACATGACAGCAAAGTGCGTTACGTCTGGGCGCGCGAGGTGGGACAGAGAGAGCGGCCTCACTACCACTTGCTCATCCTACTCAACCGGGATGCCTTCTTCACGCTGGGGAAGCTGGACTCGACCGCTGACAATATGATCAGTCGTATGCAGGAGGCGTGGGCAAGGGCGCTGGGCGTGCCTGTGGAGCATGTGCAAGGTCTGGTACATATTCCTGACAATCCCGTATACCGAATCGATATACATCCGGAGAAGGCGGATCGGTTACCGGAGCTGTTCTACCGGGCTAGCTACTTATGCAAGTCAGCGACCAAGTGCTATGGGAATGGGCATTGGGGGTTCGGTACCAGCAGGGGGTAGCGGCTTGATGAATCACACCGGGTTTTATGGAGGCCATTCCGTTTAAGTCAGGCAACCATGGCCTGACCGATGTGTTGTTGGTAGAAGTTTGCCTCAGCTTCTGCCGGCGGTATATATCCGATCGAACCCAGTAGGCGTTGGTGGTTAAACCAGTGAACCCATTTCAAGGTTGCGATTTCCACTGCTTCTCGGCTGCGCCAGGACTGACGGTAAATCAGCTCAGCTTTGTACAACCCGTTGATGGTTTCAGCCAAGGCGTTGTCGTAGCTGTCTCCTTTGCTGCCAACAGAGGGCTCTATTCCAGCTTCAGCGAGGCGTTCCGTATAACGGATAGAGACGTATTGGCTACCCCTATCGCTATGGTGAACCAGACCGTCCATTTGTCCTGGCTGACGAGGGTAGAGGGCTTGCTCCAAGGCATCCAGAACGAAATCCGTTTTCATGCTGTTGCTCACACGCCAGCCAACGATTCGCCGCGCAAAGACATCGATAACGAACGCCACGTAGAGCCAGCCCTGCTAGGTTGAAACGTAAGTAAAGTCTGAGACCCATAGCTGATTTGGCCGATCAGCACTGAACTGCCTCTGGACCTTATCGAGTGGGCAAGCCGTCTTTGTATCAGGCATGGTAGTACGGATCACATGGCCCCGCCGAACGCCCTGTAGACCGAGCCGGCGCATCAGCCGTTGCACTGTGCATCGGGCAACGTGAATACCTTCACGCTTGAGCTGCTTCCACACTTTCACGACGCCGTAGCACTGCATGTTGTCATCCCAGACACGCTGAACGTCATCGCTCAACAGCTCGTTGCGGTTCGTAGCTCGGGTCGACGGGCTCTAGCTGCATGCTGGTAGTAACCGGACGGAGCGATCTGTGCCACACAACAGGTCGACTCGACTCCGTAACGGTCACGATACTCGTCGACAAAGGCGTTCAGGGTTTGTTGCGGTGGTCGAGCTCCGCCTGGGCAAAATAAGCACTGGCCAGGCGGAGAATCTCGTTCGCTTTACGCAACTCACGGTGGTGACTGTAGTCCGGGGAATACGGCAGGCCATCTGCCTCATCGATCAGCAGTACTCATCGGCGCTGGGTAGCCTCCGCGAATGTGGTGGCAATATTGCGTTCGGTTCTGCCGACATAGCGGCTTTGTCGATATCAATCCCAACTCGAAGATCCCGGCGCTGCTGGATACCAGCGTCAACCCACCGCTGCGAGTATTCGAGTCGGGGTCCATTCTGGTGTACCTGGCCGAGAAGTTTGGTCATTTCATCCCGCAGGACATCGCCGGGCGTACCGAGTGCCTGAACTGGCTGTTCTGGCAGATGGGTAGTGGGCCTTTGCTCGGTGGCGGCTTCGGTCATTTCTACGCCTATGCCCCGGAAAAATTCGAGTATCCGATCAATCGCTACACCATGGAGGTCAAGCGTCAGCTGGATGTGCTCGACCGGCAGCTGGCCGACAAGCGCTACGTCGCCGGGGAAGAGTACAGCATTGCCGATATGGCGATATGGCCCTGGTACGGCGGTGTGGCGACCAACCAGGTCTATGAGGCTGCGGAGTTCCTCGAGACGCATAACTACACCCATGTACTGCGTTGGGCAGTGCAACGTGGGCGCCAGGTCAACCGCACCTGGGGTGAACTGGATGAGCTAGTGCCAGAGCGGCATTCAGCCAGCGATTTTGATTGAGTAAGGAGGGGGAAGTCCCCTGCGCTACGCCTGAGGGGGTGCCGGCAACTTCAGTGGGATGATCTAGCTGGAATGAGCTTCGAACCGTGCTGACTGCATTTCCTGCAGGCGGCTGAGGGTGCGGCGAAACGGGAAGGTGAGGGCGCCTTCGGTGTATAGCTGATCCAGTGGGACGTCCGCTTCGATATACAGCGGCACACGCCGGTCATAGCATTCATCCACCAGAGCAATCAGCCGGCGCACGGCGCAGGAGTGCCCCATCAAGAGGGTGTCAGCACAAAGTCGAATTCGGTTTGCCATAGTGTTGTGCCGTCCGGGTTTGGCGTGAATTGCTGGATCAGTGATTGCTTGACCCCGAATACAGTGTCTGAGCCCAGGTATTCATTGTCGCTGACGAAGGTATGCGCCACCACGCGCTGGTAGCCATCGGCATTGATCATGAAATGCATATGTGCCGGGCGCTACGCGTGCCTTCCCAGGTGAGCCAATAGCTGACCGACCGGGCCATCGTCGGGGATCGGATAGGATACCGGCTTGATGCCGCGGAACTGGTAACGGCCATCGGCTCCGGTGATGAGGCGGCCCCGGTTGTTCCACTGTGGCTGAGTATCCGGCTGCTGCACGTCGTAATAGCCGTCCGCGTTGTCTGACCAAGCGTCGAGCACAGCTCCGACGATGGGTTGACCTTATAAGATCCAGAATTCGTCCGTGATACAGGCAGCTGTCGCCCATGCCATCCAGGCAGATATTATCGCCCATGGAACGGATCGGAGCGCCTTCCACATGGAAGGGACCGAACACGGTTTTTTCGGTTGCACCCAGTGGGCGGCGGTAGTTAATGGCATCCACCAGCATGGAGACGCCCAGGGTATCGCTGAGCAGAATGAATTCCTGCCGCTGATCAGAGCAGAGCTGGCCAGTGGCGGTCAGAAAGTTGATGGCCACGTTCCACTCGGTTTCGGTCAACTCGACTTCCCTGATAAAACTGTGCAGGTGTTCGATCAGCGAGCTCATGACGGTTCGTAGGCGAGGGTTGATATCCGCACCCATGCGCGCATTCACTGTTGTGGCTGAGTGTTGCTCGGTAAAGTGGTTGGTCATATTGATCACTCTGATTCCATGGTCAGTAGCGCAGTTCTCGGTACTCTGGAAGAAAATCAGTTTATTTGTCCCTTTCTTTGGATAGGCGTAGCTGTGCGGTTGGTGTCACACACTCGGTGGCACGCCGTTGAATCAGGAACACACCTATGGTCTTTACCACTGCCCGGATATCAGAGACGACCGAAATCGTTTTTCTCCGCTCCAGTCGGGAGTTCAGGATCCGCTATCAAAAAAGCCACCGAGCCACCGGCGGCAGAACCTACGAGGTGGTTCTGGAACATCAGGCATTATGCGAGCTGATCCGAGAAATTCATCGATTGGAGGCATTGCCGGATGCGCCATTGGAAGCAATTAGCTCAGATTGATATCACTATCTTTGGGTAGGTGCGCCTATCTGTTGCCCCTGCCAACAATCTCCTTGTGATGGTATCCGCGCCGCGCCTGAAAATACGCAGTACGGCAAGGCCCGGACATAACAACAATGAACAGCGTCAGGAGATTTTCATGACTATTGGTAAACATGTTCTAGTCGTGGGCGCGGGCCCCGCCGGCCTGATTACAGCCCTCGGACTGGCTCGCCAGGGAGCCAGGGTAACGGTTATAGACAAGGAGGATGATATTGTCCGTTCTCCTCGCGCGATGGTCTATCTGCCTTCCACTATCAAGGCCCTCGATGAGCTGGGGTTGCTTGAAGACGCCAAAGCGGTAGCCGCTTGGGGTTATGAATATAATTTACGTTTTCCTCTGAGCGGCAATATTGGGCGCCTGAACTACCGCACTATCGAGGATCTCACTCCCTACGCCTACAATCTGCACTTCGGTCAGGATGTGCTGGCGGAAATTATTCTCAAGCATTTTCTTGCCCTGCCCGATACCGAAATACGTTGGTCCACCGAGTTTCTCGGCTTCGAACAGTCGGAAGATAGTGTGCAGGTTCGCATAGGCACAGCGCAGGGTGAGCAGGTACTGGAAGCCGACTGGCTGGTCGGCTGCGATGGTGCTGGTTCCGAAGTCCGTAAAGCCATGGGCTTGGAGTTTGAGGGGTTCACCTGGAATGATGTATTCATGGCGACCAATGTCATTTATGACTTCGATAAACATGGCTATGCCGCTTCGACGATGGTCGCTGATCCTGATCACTGGTGTGTCATCGCCAAAATCTCGGACAATTTCTGGCGAATCGCCTACGGTGAGGACGCTTCGCTGACCGAAGAGCAGCGCTTGGCACGTATCCATGAGCGCTTCCAGCACTTCCTGCCCGACCCCAGCGAGCCCTACGAACTGGTTCAGGCCAATTCCTATCGAGTGCACCAGCGTTCTGCCAGCAGCTATCGACTGGGCCGAGCCTTTCTCGCCGGCGATGCGGCGCACGCAACCAACCCGATCGGCGGTATGGGTTTCACCTCCGGCATCCAGGATGCCATGACGTTGATCAACTGTCTGGGTGGTGTGCTCAACAACCGTCTCCCCAGCGATGCGTTGGACTGGTATGCCTATGAACGTCGCCGCTGCTATCTCGAAATCGCCAACCCGACAGCCATAGAGTTCAAGCGTCGTACTCAGGAAGCCGACTACACCAAGCGCATAGAAGACGAAGCCAACATGTTCAACCTGATGGCGGACAGCGAAATGATGCGTGGCGCCATGATGTCGGTGTTCCAACTGGCTGGGCGGCCTTACCAAGAAGACTGGCGGGAAACCGTGCTGCGGCAGGACCAAGCCGGGCTGACCCAGACGGCTGGGGCCCACGGCGGAGTGAGTCTGCAATCAAAAACCTTGACCAAAGCCTGAAGTCTTACCCGCACCATCGACAAGCGTGGTGCGGATAACTTGGTATCAGCTCATGAATAGACGCAACTTTCTCAAGGTCGGCTTGGCCGGCTCCAGCCTGCCCATATTGGCAGGGTTCGGTGGTCATAGTCTGGCCTCGATACTTTCCGGGTGGGACGACGCTGAGCTTAGTCTGGTTATATCCGACGCCCGCTTCAGTGCACCCCAACGCTTTGCCGCCGCTGCCGAGCGTATCGGAGTGCGCCATTTGGCTATTGATGGTGATGTTACTCGCCTGTGGCGCCAGCACCTGGTCCCACTCTGGCGCAAACAACCCAGCATTATCGCGGGCATGACTGCTCGCCAACCCTTGTTCTGTCTGGAACAGCTCGGCCGTGATTATGATATGCGGGTGGTGTTGCGTGCCGAGCACATGCCACAGTCGGACGGCACGGTCAGCCACCAGTTGAATGCCCCAATGAACCACGCTCAGGCACTCAATGAGTTGCTAGGCGGCCAGGTTGACTGGGAAGAGCGCATGGCGCGTTACAGCAGTGCCTGCTCCTGGAATATTGCCAGGGACCGCTGCATCCAGACCCGTATCAGCTCTCCGATGACACTGAGTGACCAGCTCGAAGTGCCCATGGTGAGCTGGGTCATGGCCCCTATGCGGCGGGTCTGAGCATGTCCCGATCATCCAGATAACAAGAAGCACTTTAAGGAGCACGTCATGCTAACACCACCCGGTATCAGTCCACAGGATTTTACCGAAGCACTACGCCGCTTTACCCAGATTGTGGGTAAGGAATGGGTCTTCACTAGCGAAGAAGACCTGCATCTCTATCGCGACGCCTACTCGCCCTACTGGGGTGAAGAGGAAGAACGGGTTGCCTCGGCAGCCGTCGCTCCCGCCTCAACGGAGGAAGTACAGGATATAGTCCGTATTGCCAACCAGTATAAAATTCCGATCTACGCCATTTCGACGGGCAAGAACCTGGGGTACGGCGGCTCCGCGCCGAACTATTCCGGCTCAGTCGTTCTTGATCTCAAGCGCATGAACCGCATTCTCGAGGTGAACGAGAAGCAGGCTTATTGTGTGGTTGAACCTGGCGTCAGTTATTTCGACATGTATGAGTATCTGCAGGAAAAGAATATCCGCCTCTGGATCGACGTGCCCGATCCGGGCTGGGGCAGCATGCTCGGTAATGCCATAGATCGCGGCGCTGGATATACCGCTGCTCAGTTCCGAAATCATTTTGATGCCCATTGTGGCATGGAAGTGGTGCTGGCCAACGGAGAAGTCATGCGTACAGGGATGGGCGCGCTGCCCGGCTCGGAAACTTGGCAGATGTACAAAACTGGATTCGGACCTTGGGTTGACGGCATATTCAGCCAGTCTAACTTCGGCATCGTCACCAAGATGGGCTTCTGGTTGATGCCTGAACCAGATGCTTTTCTTAAGGGTATGGTTCACCTGCCGCGTTACAAAGATCTGATTCCCCTGGTGGATACTCTGACTCACCTGGAAAACAACAAGATCTTTACCGGCTATCCCGACCTCAACAGTCCGGTACTCGGCACTCCAAGCCTGGCAGGGTTGCATGATTTTCTGGCCCATGGCCCGGAGCCGCGCGATGAGGAATATATGCGCTTATTGCAGAGCGGTGCACCACCGCAAGAGTATGAGCCCTATGGCTTACGCAATAACCTTCCTTTCTGGAGCTGCTCTTTTACCTTTTATGGCCCGGAAAAGGTCATCCGTGCACAGTGGGAGCATGTGCAGGAGCAGTACCGGCATGCGATCAAGGATGCGCGCTTTGAGGAAGTCGAATTCTACAATCTCCCGCTGACCGAGGAGCAGAAGGAAACGGTTCAGTACCCAGCTCAATTCGGGATTCCCAACCTGCGCACCTTTGCTATTGGCGCACGCTCGATCTGGAATCCCACTCCGCCCTCTGACGGTCATGCTTGGTTTTCGCCGGTTATCCCCCGAGACGGCGCTTCTATTCTGAAAATCAACGAAGTACTCGGCAACGCCGCGCGTGAACTGGGCATTCCGATGGTTTTCGCGCTTAACGTACCGGTACCTGCGTGGGAGCGCTCCTTCATCTTCATCATTCCGTTCATGATGTCCCGGGACCCGGCTACCAACAAGAAGACCCGTGAGGCGTTCCGCAAGATTGTCCTGATCGCTGCGGAAAATGGCTGGGGCGAATACCGTACTGCACCGGCCTTCCAGGACGATGTAATGGATACCTATTCGTTCAACAATCACGCCTTGCGGCGCTTCCATGAGACGGTCAAAGATGCGGTGGATCCTAACGGCATTCTCTCGCCCGGACGTTACGGTATCTGGCCGAAGCATCTGCGCAAGGAGAAAAGCTGATGAAAAGTTATGTCGGTTTGCTCTGTGCCGGCCTGTTGCTACAGGCCTTGGCGGCTCCCCTGAGCGCCAACGAAATGGGACGGCAGGTATATCAGAAGTGGTGCTCGCACTGCCATGACAAGGGCTCCGATTACCCCGGTACGCTGGCGCTTGAGGCACGCTACAAAGGTGCTGTACCGGCTGCGCTAAAAGAGCGCGACAATCTTGCACCGGAGTTGGTCACCTACATCGTACGTAACGGTATCTCGGTGATGCCATTCTTTCGTAAAACTGAAATCAGCGACCAGGAGTTGCAAGCTCTTGGTGCATATCTGAATAGAGCTAGCCACATCAGTAAGAACGACTGAAGTCCCCATGCTCAAACAGCCAGTGGCTGTTTGAGCATGCCTGTCGGACGTCGGACTATTGAATCCCCAAGCAGAGATACTTGATCTCCAGATAGTCCTCAATACCGTATTTGGAGCCTTCGCGCCCCAGCCCCGAGGCCTTGATGCCGCCAAAGGGTGCCGACTCGGTGGAGATCAGTCCCGTATTGATACCAACCATGCCGTACTCCAGCGCCTCGGCAACGCGAAAGACCCGACTAAGATCACGGGCATAGAAATAGGATGCCAAGCCGAACTCGGTATCGTTGGCCAAGGCGATCACCTGGTCCTCATTGTCGAAACGAAACACCGGCGCCAGCGGGCCGAAAGTCTCTTCGCGGGCGACCAGGGCGGTGTGGGGCACATCAGACAGAATCGTCGGCTCGAAGAAACGGCCACCCAGTTCATGCACCTTGCCACCGGCCACCAGCCGTGCGCCCTTGGCTAGGGCGTCATTGATATGTTCTTGCACCTTGGCGACTGCCTTGTCATCAATGAGCGGACCGGTGGTGACACCGGGCTCCAGGCCGTCACCGACCTGCAGACCAGCCACTGCCACGCGCAGCTTTTCCACGAAAGCGTCATAGACCCCATCCTGCACATACAGCCGGTTGGCGCACACGCAAGTCTGGCCGTTATTGCGGAATTTGGAGATCAGTGCGCCTTCGATCGCCGCATCCAGATCGGCATCGTCGAAGACGATGAAGGGGGCGTTGCCGCCTAGTTCGAGGGAGACCTTCTTGATGTCCTTGGCACATTCGACCATCAGTTGCTGACCAATCTCAGTCGATCCGGTGAAAGAAAGTTTGCGTACTGCAGGGTTGGAGGTGAGCTCACCTCCAACCTCACCGGCACTGCCTGTCACCACATTCAGTACACCGGCAGGGATGCCCGCACGCAGCGCCAGTTCCGCCAGCGCCAGCGCGGAAAAGGGCGTCTGCGATGCTGGCTTGAGCACCATGGTACAGCCGGCGGCTAGCGCCGGCCCAGCTTTGCGGGTAATCATCGCCGCGGGGAAGTTCCACGGCGTAATCGCCGCAGTCACCCCGATCGGTTGCTTGATTACCAGAATACGCTTATCGGTCTGATGCCCCGGAATGGTGTCGCCATACACTCGCTTGGCTTCTTCGGCGAACCACTCGATGAAGGAGGCGGCATAGACAATCTCGCTACGGGCCTCGGCCAAGGGTTTACCCTGTTCGAGGGTCATCAGCAGGGCCAAGTCCTCCTGATGCTCGAGCATCAGTTCGAACCAGCGGCGGAGCTTGATCGAGCGCTCCTTGGCAGTCATTGCGCGCCATGCCGGCAGCGCGCATTCGGCGGCGTCGATGGCTCTGCGGGTTTCGGTTGATCCCATCTTTGGCACGCTGCCGAGTACCTCACCCGTAGCCGGGTTACTGACGGTGAGTACTTGGCCTGTATCCGCCGTCTGCCAACGACCGTCGATACAGGCTTGCTGGCGAAATAAACGAGAGTCACGCAATTGCATTCGATACTCCTGATCTCACTGATGGACACGGCGCATGGCTCAGGCCTGGGCCGGCTCATGGCGCTTACTGGTTTTATCTGATTCCGTTTCGGTCAGCCGGGTGGACGTGCTGACGTCGCTCGGGTGTTTATGTGGCTTGAGCAGAAAGGTGGCGAGGCTCGGCAGCAGTACCAGTGCCCCGATCATGTTGACCAGGAACATGAAGGCTAGCAGCAGGCCCATATCGGCCTGGAACTTGATGGGCGAGAACAACCAGGTTGCCACTCCAGCGGACAGCGTCAGGCCCGTCAGCATCACTACCCGTCCAACCAGCTGCAGTGAGCGGTTGAAGGAATCCTCGACCGAATGACCCAGACGCAGCCAGACCAACATGACCGAGAGGATATAGATGGCGTAGTCGATACCGATGCCAACTCCGAGGGCGGTCACCGGCAAGGTCGCAACTTTAAGACCAATACCGGCAACCACCATCAGAGCCTCGGTCAATATGCTGGTCAGCAAGAGTGGCAACATGGCTACCAGCACCGCACGCCAGGATCTGAATACCAGCAAGCCCATGACAATCACGGCCAGATAGACACCAAACAGGATCATGTAGTTGTTGCGCTTGACCACCTGGTTGGTAGCAGCCTCGATGCCGGCATTGCCTGCGCCAAGAAGAAATTTCACCTCGTCGGTATTGTGCTCACTGGCGAAGGTTTCGATCACCTCCACCACGCCTTGAAGCGTCGCGGCTTTGTGATCGCTCAAATAAATGTAAGTGGTTAGCAGGTTGCAGTCCTGGTTGAACAGACCACGTGGAGCCTGGGTCATGATTGAGTTGAGTACGCGTTGGTTGGGAACGATCTCCGCCCACTTGAAGCTGCCCTCATTAAAGGCTGAGCCCAACTGCCGGGCCAGATTCGCGAACGAATTTGTAGAGTCGACTCCCTCAACAGATGCCAGTCTGTCCTGAAGATCGCGGACGTTGACTAAGGTATCGTAAGCGGCACATTGATCAGCTAGGGTGGTTACCATCACTGCTAGCACATCACTGCTGGTCGCGTAGTGTGCAGTCACATACTGGCTGTCCTGGTTGTAGCGGGAATCTTGGCGCAGTTCCGGTGCACCCGCATCCAGGTCGCCGATCTGCAGATTGCTGGCAACCACAAGGCCACCGATACCTAGCAAGAGCGCACAAAAAATGGTCACGCGCGCTACCTTTGGGCGCGTGAAAAGGGCCATGAATCGCCACAGGGAATAACGGCCACCAGCATGGGTGAGTGCGTGCTCTTCCTTTTTCAGAGCACGCTGAGCTGCGTCAGGATTGACGCCCACATAGGTCAGTAGAATCGGCAACAGAATCAAATTGGTGAAAATCAGAATAGCGACACCCACAGTAGCCATGATCGCCAGTTCGCGAATAGCCGGAATGTTCACCAGATACAGGACGGCAAAACCGACCGCATCAAGAATAATCGCCGTCAGGCCCGCCATGAATAAGCGGCGGAAGGTATTGCGTGCGGCATTCACCCGGCCCATGCCACGACCGATATCTTGCATGACACCATTCATTTTTTGGGCGCCATGACTCATACCGATGGCAAAGATCAGGAATGGCACCAGTATCGAATAAGGGTCCAGCCGGAAACCCATTAGCGGCAAGGTACCCAACTGCCAGACCACAGCGACCAGGGAGCAGATCACCACCAACCAGGTACTGCGCCCGCAACGGCAGTATAGAAACACCATGATGGTAGCGATGGCCACGGCAATGGCGAAGAATGCCAGGATCTTACCCAGACCATCAATGAGATCCCCCATGACCTTGGCGAAACCGACGACATGAATGCTGACTCCTTGGCTCTCGTAGCGCTCCCGAAGTTCTTCGAGCCGTTGTGACAGGGCACCGTAGTCCAGCTCTTCTCCTACTTGGGCGTCATAGTCGAGTAAGGGCACGATAATCGCGCTAGAGGTGAAATCATCCGCTACCAGACGGCCTACCTCACCAGAACGCAAGATGTTCAATCGCAATTCTTCGAGGCTGCTGGAGCTGCCATCATAACTGTCGGGCATTACCGGACCGCCATCTAGCCCCTCCTCGGTTACTGCCAGCCAGCGTGTGCCGCGCGTCCAGAGCGACTGCAAATATGGCCGTTCTACACCCGGCATGGTGAAGATGTCGTCATTGATCTGACGGAGCGTTTCCAGATAATCAGCAGACAGAATGCTGTTATCACCGTTGCCAACCACCACACGCAAAGTATTGCCCAGCCCCTTGAGATCAGCTTCATGGGCCATATAATTTTTGATATAGGGATGATCAACGGGAATCACCGCTGTGAAACTGGCATTCAGATCCAGGTTGCGAGTCTGATAGCCAAACACCAGCGTCAGTAGCAGGCAGGCAAGCACCACCAGACCACGATAGGTGAATAGAAAATGTTCCAGCAAGCCACTTGCGGCAGGATCAAAGGATGACGTTGCCAGTGCGGTTTTGTTTTCAGTGTGCATGGCGTTTATTTCCTGTCGGCTAGTGTGATCAGTTGCGGTCCGTACGGCCCGACGCTCAGTACCGACTTATCTGACAGTGACAACAAGCCAGCAGTCGGTTGGGAGCGCGCAGCCTGGGGCTGAAAGCTCGCGCCGTTATCTCTACTGAGGATGAGTTGCCCGTTTTCTGCAGCTAGCAGCAAGCTGCCATCGGGTAAACGAGTGCCTGCCTGTAACGAAGCGGTTACACCAGTATCCAGAAGCGCCCATGTACTGCCAGCATCTGTTGAGCGGATTGCATTACCGCGTAGCCCATAGGCAACGAAGATGCCATTGCCTACGCTTACGACCCCAAAAAGGGTCCCCTCATAGGGTTGCTCCACAGCCTGATAGCCCTTGTCTGGGCTGTATTTCAGCACCATTCCGCGCTCGCCAACCACCACTCGATCAGCTCCATCAATCGCGATATCGTAATAGTGCATACCCATGGGGTTCTCGAAGTTGTCGCTAACCGGGGCCCAGTTCTGGCCGCCGTCCATGGTTAGTACTGCATAACCAAAGGCTCCCAGCACCAGCGCCTGTCTGGATGACATCACGTGGAGAGTCAAAAACGGCTTGTCGGGGCCATCCTCGACCAAAAACTCAGCCATGCGAACTGCCCTGGCGTTGTCATCCGAGTCCTCTTGCGCGGTACGTTGACGAGCATGCTCAAGTACCAGCTGGGCGGCTTCGATGCCATCCAGTTGGTGAACCCAGCTTTCGCCGCCATCCTCGGTGCGCAAAATGACACCCAGATGTCCAATAGCCCAACCATGTTGCGCATCGGCAAAAGCTACATCCGTCAGTAACACACTGGCAGGCGCTTCTGCCTGGCGCCAAACACCACCATCATCGTCTGACAGAATGATGATGCCGCCCTCACCAACGGCGACTAAGCGCTCACCTGCGCGTGTCACTTTTTGCAAGAAGGCCTTGGCAGGCTGATCAACCTTGACGACGGGGCGATCCAGCACCTCGGGGCGATCAATATCGGCAGCTGTGGCCAAGGTACAAACAAGAGCAATCACCGCAACCTGCAGCACTGCACTGAAAAGATGTAGGGACATAGTTACTCCGGGATTCAGGCACACTTCCCGCCACGCACCTGGGTGCAGGTACGTGGCGGGCAGCGATATCAGCGCAGTGCGTCTTGCACCAATGCTTCGGCGGTAAAGAAGGAGCGGGGCTGGGGAGTAACCGGCGTATAGTGATCAATGACGGAGCCGACGACGTAGGTACCTTGCTGGTGGTCCATTGTTTTGATGGGTAATGCCAGCACACCAGGCAGATCGTAGTTGATGCCCGTGTAGGCGATGGCACCGCGATACAGCTGATCCTGGGAGTCCCACAAGTCTGCCAGAATAATGTTCCAGCTATCCTCATCCATGTACAGGCGGCGACGCGGCACGGTATTGCGAACCCCCTCCTTGAGCACCCCTTCTACTTCCCATACTCGGTGCAGCTCCCAACGAACCGCGTCTGGATTGACGATTCCCGGCTGGTACGCCTCCTTTGGACTGACCGTCAACAGCTTGTTGGTGTTGTACGGAACGTACATTTCCTTCTTGCTAATCAACTGCCAGTCATATTGTTCCGGCGAGCCAAAAAAACCATAGGCTTCATCGAATTGCATCATGCCGGAAACGTAGAAGTTAGGCGTATCGAATTGCACGTTGGGCAGTTTTCGTACCCGCCGTTGGCCGGGCATATACTGCCAGGAGCCCGGTTGGTGCCGCTGGAAGTCCACCGGCCATATGCCGACCAGCGCTTCCCCAGCACTGCGGCCAGGGGCGGTGGTCAGAGCTCGGTGCCATTGCCAAAAGCCGTCGAAATCTGCTTCGCCGCCCGGCAGATGGTAACGGTACATGTCATGAATATGTATGGAGGAGGACAGCGACTGGCGGCCGTTGCCATCGATCATGTACATGCTGACCTCTTGTTCGACAGCAGACCCTTTCCACGACAGAAAGTGGTTCCAGAGTACCTCACCACCATTTTTCGGGATCGGGAATGGCGTGCCGCCATAGGCTCCGGTAAGCGACTTGACACCATTGGACAACTGGGCGCTCAGCGCATTCTTGGCGGTATAGTCATAGAACCATTGGGGAGCGGAAGCAGTGCGGTGTGTGGGGTAGACGTCCAGTCGAAAATCCGCTTGCGTTTCAATCAGACGCTGCACACTTTGGCTCAGGTTATCGCGATACTGATCAAGGTTTTCTGCATTGATCACCAACACCGGTTGTTCATTGGGGAAGGGTTCAATATCCATTTTTCCAACCCGATGACCTTCTGGTTTGCCAGTGAATCCCCCCGTCCACTCTGGTATGGTGCCGGTCTCATTACCAGCCCGTTCCGCGCCAATGGGGGTCAGCGTTGTGCCCAGCGCAGCAGCTTCTTCTGCGCTTACTGCAGCCCAGACAGACGTAGTCAGCATGCATTGGGCCAGCGCCGCAGCCAGCCACCACTGCTTTCCTTTATAGTTATTCATTTGTCATACCCTCGTTCTTGTTAGAATGTTCGGCTGATGGAAGCCATCACGAAGTCACGACCGGAGTAATAGTTATCCGAGTCGCTACCGAAGAAGTGCGTATAGTTCAGACCTAGTCTCCAGTCCTGCTGATAGACACCGACGATACCCGCCGAAATATCTCCACCGCTGTGCGAGCCGTAGTTGTTGAATGCTGCGGTAATTGGCGATCTTCCCTTGATATTCCATCCCAGCCCGATAGGTACCTGCAGGTCCAGGCTTGGGCTGACCTGGTAGTAATCGAAAGTGGCTACGCCACGCATACCGTAGGCGTAGTCATCCAGAGTGGAATCGCGTTGCTCTTTGTTGCGTGTTTCGCTGACGAGCTTGTGACCTGCCAGCTCGCCTGCGAGGCTCATGCCGTCCCACAGAGGGCCAGCGCTGCCAACGAAAATGGCAGAAACCTGGGCATGCAGCGTATTACCCAATACATCAGGCGACAGCACACCACCGTCCGCCAGAAGTGGAATACCTTTGCGATACGACACCTCACTACCGATATTGAGCTGGCCAAAGGTCATGTTGGCGCTGACCCCGTACAGTTCAATCTTTTCTTTGTAATCCAGGAAGTATCTTCCGATCGAACCGGTCACCGGATCAAAACCACCAGAAGGTTCCACCCGTACGGTCGGCGTCTTGTCGTTGTAGCGAATGGCGTAGACACCCAGATCCAGGTTCAGGTCCGCTGGTCTCCAGCGCAGCGATAGGCCGTACTGAGCAGCGTCTGGCTCATCGTCTGACCCGCGATAGAAGTAGCTGCCCGGGCCAGCTATGATTCGTTCGCCACCTTCATCCAGCATGTCGGCGCTTGAAAGAAAGCTGCCGACCGGCGGAATCCGGGTTTTCTCCCAATCAAGTTGATAGAACCCTTCCAGTGCCCAGCCCCCTTCGAACAGGGCGCTCATGGATATCTGGTTGACCGGCAGAAACAGCTCCTGCACCTTGGTATTGGGGACGCTCAATGCTTTGTAGGCATCCACCGGAGCCATGGCTGCAGCTACACCATTGTCGGTAATGAACAGGCTTTCCCCCCAGAGCAGGGTGTGCTGGCCGACGCGGATACTGACCGGAACGTCCATCGGCTTGAACTGGGCCGAGATGAACGCATTGAGAATCTCGGCATTACGGCCAGCCCATTTGCGAGTATCAGAACTGAAACGGTCATTGGCTACTGAAAATGAATTAAAGGTACCAGGCGAGTCATTATCGTTCGAGGTGTTATAGACCCGATCATACCAGGCTGCAGCGCTCAGGCTCAGGCCAAAGTTTCGATAACGAGCATTGAATTCGGTCAGATAATCGACCCGGTTCATCATCAATGAACCTCGGTCAAAATTATGCTCGGCGTCGTCGATGTTGGCTTCCGCCAGATTGTGGCTATTAGGGCTGCCTGTACGCATGCCTAATGAGTATTTGAGAGTATTGCTCCAGGTTGCGGTGATTTCATCACCGATCTTGAACTGGGTAGCATGTGCCTGAGATCCCAGACCAAGAGTGAACGCAATGGCCACGCCAAGGGCAGCGCGGGGAAACCGAATAAGGGACTGCGTGGGCTCGCTTGATGCATGGCAATATGTTGGGATAGTGTTACTTTTTATCATTATTGTGTTTGCTCCTGGACTGTTGTACGTCAAGTCATGGCTTGACCGAAGCCTGCCAGCCCTCCTGACGCCTTGCTGCAGGCAACCCGCAATGATTACCTGTTGTCCTGAAGGTAAAGAGCCTCAGATGGTTTAAAACCTACCCAAAGATAGATCTCGCTATCTTCTCCCTAATTATCGGTAGCCTATCGATTGGCAGGTGTGGTCAATACCGCCGTGGCGATACCTTGTATCTGCAGAAATTTCATCTGTAGAGCAGAGTGTGAGGAAGAGGAGAGCTATGAAAACAATACTTGCCAGCAGCCTATTGAGTATCAGTCTGTCCCTGAGTGCTATCAACGCCCAGGCTGGGGCCTCATCAAACCGGCAGTTGGTACTCGACTTCGTCGAGTTGGCCTTTGTCGAAAAACAGCTATATGAAGCCTTCGACCGCTATGTGGCACCCGACTATGTCCAGCATAACCCTGATGCTCCTGACGGTGCCGAAGCTGCGGTCACCGCGTTGGGGCGTTTCCAGCAGCAATTCCCGCTTTTCATCTATGAGGTCAAGCGGGTCGCCAGTGAGAACGATATCGTCTTCCTCCATGTGCATGGCAAGATCAGCCCTGAGGATACAGGTGTCGCCATCGTCGATATTTTCCGCGTTGAGAAGGGGCGGATCGTCGAGCATTGGGATGTGATTCAATCGGTACCCACCGAGTCGATCAGTCAGCATCCCATGTTCTAAGCATCGCCTATCATGCGAGCATGGCATTTTCCGCCATGCTCGCCGATGTTCAGGCCAGTGCTTCGCCAGTCCGAGGCTGGCTCCAGACCGGTAATACCAACAGGCTGCCAATCCACGCCATAGCCACGATCACCAGAAAGAGTACCCATTGACCTTGGGCCAGGGCGGAAAAAAACAGCGGCGCTGACAGGGTAGCGCCAATCCCGGTAATTTGACCGACCAGGCCCGCCGCAGTACCCGCCATTGCGGGATCAGATAGCGTCCGAGGCATAAGCGCATAGGTCAGGGCAATAAAGCCACCCACTGCCACTTGCAACAATACCGCCCCGGCTGTAGCCAAGGATACGAACCCCCAGGGCACATAGAAAGCTACCCCACCGAGCAACGCTACCAACACCACCAGCAATGCCGTGCTCAGGCCTTGCCAGCCACGAGTGAGCATCAGTCCCACCAGGACGCTGCCGAGCACACCGGCCAGACTAGCCGTTGCCATGATCTGTGCGCTGAAGGCGAGGGCTACACCGTGCACCTGGTGCAGGTACAGCGCGCCCACAGCGCTGGTACCAATGCCAGCCAAAGCTGACATACTCAATGCCGCGCCAAAACGCACGACTTTCCTGTTGCGCAGAACTGCCAGGCTGCCGCCAGGAGCAGTCTGCAAGCGCACCTTGGGCAAGAGTACGCAGCTACAGGCCAAGGCCAGAAATATCAGGCCATGTACGAGGAAGCCGCGCTGCCAAAGGTCACTGCCAGCAAACGGCGATACCAGGAGCAGGCCCAGTGCATAACCCACCGGCATCACTGTTGACCATAGAGTCATGGCCTTGATCTGGCGTGTACCTTTGGTAATGATCATCAGCAGGCCCTGGCCTGCCGTCAGCAGTGCTACCAGAGCGATCCCTTCGAGCAGTAGCGTGGCTCGCAGTAGAGTAAAGCTCTGGGTATGCGCATTGATCAGGCTGCACAAAGCAATGATCGACACTCCCAGTCCCAGGAGCGGGCGTGGTCCCAGCTTGTCGATCAGCCAGCCCATCAGTACGCCGGCAAACGCCAGCGGCAGCAACTGCCCGGCGATGGCAAACCCGACGGTCTGGCCGGAAACATCAAAGGCCGCACCTATATCGCCGACAATTGGCCCCATCATGCCCAGTGCCGACGTAGCAGATAGCCCGAACGCGTAGATTAGAAAGATCACCCTCCAGTTACTTTGCATGTCGAATCTCCCTGGTTGTTTGGTGGGCGCCATTTACGGCCGGGAGTGTCTCCATATCGAGTATTGACGCAGCATCCATGGTGTTCCCCTTTTGTTGTTGTAGGTAGGGACAGGAGAGCCTGTGGCTAGAAAGCAAACACCTATCCATGGGTAGTGACCACCTTGGGTTTGCCATTAGCGGTTGGCAGTGGCCGCGCTATCCAACGATAGGTGTCTGTGCGGCAACGGCCTCTCAGGCTGGGGTTGCAAGCGTTGCGAACAACAAGCATCAGGAGTCCAGTATGACCCAATCCAGCTTCGGTGATTCACGCGTCGATCATTCTGATTTTGAACGACAAGAATATTTTATAGATGGTTGCAATACAGTCGTTTACAGCGCCGGCCAAGGTCAGCCGCTGGTTTTTTTGCATGGTGGTGGTACTTGGCACGGTATTGATTTTGCGCGTACCTGGCTTGATCGGTACCGGGTCATTCTTCCTTATCATCCGGGCTTCGGGGAATCAGCTGACAATCCTAGCATTAGCAGCATGGAGGGTTATATCCAGCATTATCAGAAGCTTTTTGAGCAAATGGGGTTGACTGACTTCAACTTGGTCGGCTTTTCTCTTGGTGGTCGCATGGCGGCAGAATACGCGATTCAGCATGGCGGAACGCTGCGAAAACTGGTGTTGATTGCGCCTGCTGGTCTGGATGTAAAGGAGCACCCGCAGCCAGACTTCTTGCGGATTCCGCCAGAGGATTTTCCTGGTTGGATGGTCAATGACATAGCGACCCTTGCACCTTTCCTGCCGAGCGGTCCGGACGAGGGGTTCGCTGCAATGCGCATGCGTGAGGGCGGGTCGGTAGCGCGTATTTCCAGCAATGGAGAGGTGACCAACCCAGAACTACCGGACTGGCTGCCCCGGATCAAGCTGCCAACCCTGCTTGCCTGGGGCGAAAATGACCGGATCGTGCCGCCCGGCCAGGCCGGGCACTGGCACCGTTTGATACCGCACGCCGATGTTCGCATTTTTCCCAGCGCTGGGCATCTTCTGCTGGATGAATCGCTGGCCGCGCGGGAAGCGGTGGCGGATTTTATCGACTAGAAAGGTACCCATCAGGATGGTGCCGCTCAAGCAGGAGGTCATCCAGGGCGCGCACTATCTTTAGGCAGGTGTTAGCCATGTTTGGCAGCGGGCACGCTGCAATCATGACAAGGTGAACCTGCTTGCCACATCAACTACTTGGAGAGAACAAAGTATGCACCCTTTCATCTATAACGCCTTGCCGACTCGAGTCATCTTTGGTTTCGGTACTGTGACCCAAGTTGCTGATGAAATGTGCGGTCTCGGATGCCGGCGGGCGCTGGTGCTCTCAACGCCACACCAGGCTGGTGATGCAGCGCAGCTCGCTGCTCAGCTCGGAGAGCTGTCCGCTGGTTGTTTCACAGAAGCGGCCATGCACACGCCCGTAGAGGTTACCGCGCAGGCGTTGAAAGTAGTCGAGCAAGCTGGCGTTGACTGCGTGATTGCCCTTGGGGGCGGGTCGACTATAGGGCTGGGTAAAGCTATTGCCCTAAACACCGATCTGCCACAGATAGTCATCCCGACTACTTATGCCGGCTCCGAAGCAACGCCGATCATCGGCCAGACCGAGAACGGCCTTAAAACCACTCAGCGCACGCTCAAAGTGCTGCCTGAAGTGATTATCTACGACATCGATCTGACTCTAACACTGCCAGTGCAAATGACTGTGACATCGGGCATGAACGCTATCGCACATGCAGTCGAAGCGCTGTATTCGAAGGACGCCAACCCGCTGATTTCCATGCTGGCTGAGCAGGGGATCGCTGCCATTGCCCGTGCTATCCCGCGTATTCATGCAGATCCGCTCGACCGTGAGGCGCGTTCCGATGCGCTTTACGGTGCCTGGGCATGCGGTACCTGCTTGGGGGCTGTCGGTATGTCGCTGCACCACAAGCTATGCCACACCCTGGGCGGGAGTTTCGACTTACCCCACGCGGAGACCCATACCGTGGTGCTGCCGCATGCGGTGGCCTACAACAGCGAAGCTGCCATGGAGGCCATTGGCCGGGTTGCTCGCGCTCTGGGTGTGGACAATGCCGCACGAGGTCTCTACGACCTGGCCGCTGTGCACGGCGCACCCACCAGGCTGGCCGATCTGGGCATGGCGCCGGGCGATGTCACCCGTGCCGTTGAGATCGCCTGCGCCTCACCTTACTGGAACCCTAGGGCCATCGAGCCCGGTGGGATCAGTGATCTGCTTGAGAATGCTTTCACCGGCAAACGCCCCTAATACAGCAATGCGTTCAGTACGCAACAATAGGAGAACGACATGGAACTTAACCCACATATCCTGCGTCACCACCACATCACCCTCAATGTTGGGGGAGCTCAGGAAGATTATGACTTCCACACCAAAGTTTTAGGCCTGAAAAGCGTCAAAAAAACGGGCCTGTACGATGGTAACGACCCCATTTATCATTTCTATTATGGCAACGATACCGGTGAGGAAAGCACCCTGGTGACCTGCTTTCCGATGCGCCAATCCGGCCGTATGGGGCGCCATGGCTCAGGTCAGATCAAGACACTTGCACTGTCGGTACCTGTATCATCGTTGGCGTTTTGGGCCAAGCACCTGGCAGACCACGGCTTCAAGCCGGAATTCATGGAGCGCTTTGGCGATCAGCTGCTGCAATTCGCCCATCCCTGCGGTATCCGCTACGAACTGGTAGGCATTGCCGATGATGATCGCACACCCTATTCCAATGGTGTGGTGCCATCGGAGTTCGGTATCCGCGGCACCCATGGTATTACCGTATCGGTCCGCGATCTGGAGAACAGCGCCGAGTTCATGCATTACGGCTGGAGCGGCAAGCAGCGAGATACCGATGGCAGCTTCACCCGTTACGAGGTGGGTAATGGTGGTGCCGGCACTGTTATCGACTTCGAGCTGGAGCCGGACCTTCCGCAGGGCAGTTGGGCCTATGGCGAAGGCACTGTACACCACTGCGCCTTCGAAGTGTCCGATCTGGAAGTTCAACGCAGCGTCAAATTGCACCTGGAAGGTATGGGTTATACCGACGTATCGGATCGTAAGGATCGGGGTTACTTCGATTCGGTATATGTCCGCACGCCAGGTGGTGCACTGTTCGAGGCGACGGTGTCCAAGCCGGAAGGCTTCCTGATTGATGAGTCTTTCGAGGAACTGGGAAAAAGTATCCAGATCCCACCGCAACTGGGTGCGCGCGCAGAAGAAATTGCCGCCTACCTTGAACCGCTGAAGTACTGAGGTCGGGCAGGATGAACGATAATATTCATTTGCAGTGTCCCAGCCATGCCTCGGGCCCCGTGCCCGAGGCAGCGGCTACCGTGGCGATTCTTATTCATGGGCGCACGCAGAGTCCGGCTGACATGTTCGCCATCACCGAGCGTTTGAGCCTGTCGAACGTGTCTTATGTGGCTTTGGAAGCCTACGGTAACAGCTGGTATCCGGACAAATTCATGGCGCCGGTGGAAAATAACCAGCCGTATCTTGACCATGCTCTGGAGACCATCGCAGCGGCAGTAGCCAGTCTTGAAGCCAAGGGACTCGACCGTAGACATATCGTCTTGATCGGTTTTTCCCAGGGTGCTTGCCTTGCCTGTGAATACCTGTACCGCAACCCGGCTCGCTGGGGCGGACTGATTGCCTACACTGGTGGACTGATTGGTCCAGAGAGCCTGTCCTGGCGAACTCATTGCAGTCTGGAAGGCACGCCTGTATTGCTGGCTAACAGTGACCTGGACACTTGGGTACCATTGGAGCGTACCGAGCAGACCGCCGAGGTGTTTCAGCGCATGGGCGCGGAGGTTCAGCTAAAGGTTTATCCCGGGATGGAGCATTTGGTGAACGATGATGAAATTGCTTTGGGGCGGGAGATCCTACAAACACTCATCGAACGCTAATCGATTATCGATTGTCCTTAACGATACAGGACCACCTTTGTAGGTGGTCCTTCTCGTTTTACTCTCCGGCTGCAAGCATCATCAGCGAGCCGGCATCCTTGGCACTATCGAGTGACCAGATGGCATCAAGCAGGGGCTGGGTATCACATCCTGAGCCTCCATATATGACGAGATCCATCAACTTGCTCTCCAGTTCGGCATCGCTCAGTGGTGCGGCTAGACTGCCACGCGCAGCGACCACGCGTTGGCTCAGCATCTGCCCCGAGTCGAGCAACAGCCGAACCTCCGCAGCTGTCACCGGGTAGCTGACGTCATCAATGAATACCAGCTTGGAGTAGAGCGCTCGTAGGGCGGGATCCGCCACTGCCGTGTCGCTGAATTGTGCTAATCCCGCTTTGCCGGTCGACAGGCTGACGGCGACCGCATGCTGCGCGCTGACCTGGGATTCACGTCCCAGGCGAATATCAGGCCGATCAGTACGTTCTCGCAGCAGAGGATGACCAACCAGTTCAATGCGCTGGATCTGCTCGAGTGACCAGTGCCGTCCCTTGGTCAAGGCCAGGCAGGCTTCAATCACCGGGTTCAACACGACTCCACAGGGGTAAGGCTTATAGGTATTGGCGGCCAACGCCCAGCGTTCTCCGAGTGCCTCGCTGACCTCGGAATAACGTGGCTGCTCACCCATCACCTGCAGGAAACCACGTTCGCCTTCAAGGGGACGTTCAGGTCCAGCAAAACCTTGCTGGGCGAGCAATGCAGACAGCACGCCATTACGCGGTGCATTTCCAACACTGAGACTCTTCGCTGCGCTACCCAGGGTCTCTACCAGCCCGCAAGCCTGAGCGCTGGCATTGCCCAGCGCCCAGGCCAGTTGCGGGGCATCCAATCCCAGCAGTTTGCCTACGGCCATCGCCGCGCCGAATACACCACAGGTGGAAGTGATATGCCAGCCACGCTGATAGTGCCACGGATGCAGTGCCATACCGAGTCGGCACTCGACTTCTATGCCGAGAGCCAAAGCCAGTAGCAGCTCCTCACCGCTCACCTGCAAGGTTTCCGCGACAGCGAATACAGCGGCGGCTACCGGGGCGGTTGGATGAATGATTGTCGGAATATGAGTGTCGTCAAAATCATAGACATTGGCACTCATTGCATTAAGCGAGGCCGCATCCAGTACGCCAACGCGTTCGCGGCGTCCGACTACCCGGGCTTGCCCGTCCGAGTGAAGGCGTTCGAACAGCGCCAAGGCTTTGCCGATATCCGGGTCGCTGCAGCCAGCCAGAGCGACCGCAAAATAATTCACCAGCGCGCGCTTGGCTTCGTGTTGGATTGTAGGGGGCAGGTCAATCCAGCGGGTGCTTTCGATAAAGTTGGCCAGTTGTTGGGTCAGATTGGGTGCGGTCAGAAGCGGGTCATCGGTGCCGTTCATCAGTCTCTCCTTGGGTATGCGTGGGTACCGATGAATACGCATGCTGCGGCCGCGACGCACCTATCCATCGACAGGCTCAGGTAGCACTATCTTTCGGCAGGTGTCTCACTCGGCGGCAGGCCCAAAACTGCGTTTGTATCAGAGGGCTCCCAAAACTGGGTTGCCATATCAACAAGCAGTGAGGAGTAGGGCATGAGCACCTTGAACGGCAAGCGTGCACTTATTACCGGCTCGGCCGCCGGCCTTGGACTGGCTATTGGTGAAGCATTGGCCAAGGCTGGCTGCACGATAATGTTGCACGGCCGTGCTCCGGTTGCGGATATGCTAGAGACCTGTGCCGAACTTAGCGAGCGGTATGGTGTTGCGGTCGACTACCAGAGTGCTGATCTTGGTAGCGAAGCCGGTGTCGGCGGGCTGATCGAGTCTGCCGAACGCAGTCTCGGCGGCATCGATATCTTGATCAATAACGCCGTCACTCGCCACTTCGCACCGATCCACGAATTTCCTGTAGAAGCCTGGAACTCGGCTCTGGCGGTCAACCTGTCGGCGGTATTCCATGCCACCCGCCAGGTCCTGCCTGGCATGCGCGAGCGGCGCTGGGGGAGGATCATCAACCTGACCTCAATCTACGGCATGCGCGGCACGCCAAATCGAGTCGACTACGTCACCACCAAGAGCGCGTTGCTCGGGTTCAGTCGTGTGGTGGCGTTGGAAAATCTCGATTACGGAATCACCTGCAACTCGGTGTCTCCCGGCTCAACATTGACCCCATCAATAGCCGCACGCGTCGAGACGCTGCGCAGTAACGAAGGCCTGAGCGAAGAAGAGGCCGTACGCCGTTTTCTTGCTGGAAAACAGCCATCGGGGCGCTTCAACCAGGCCGAACATGTTGGTGAACTCATCACCTTCCTATGCGGCCAGGCCGGTACCGACATCACCGGCGCGATGCTGCCGGTCGATGGCGGCTGGCTGGCCAGCTGAAACCCCTGTCTGGAGAATACTAAGAAAATGTCCCAACCAAGCATCGGCTTCATCGGCCTTGGCACCATGGGTGAGCCCATGGCCACCCGTCTGGCGCAAGCCGGGTTCGACCTCACTGTTTCTGATCTCAACGACGCTGCTGTAGAGCGCCTGGTTGCTCTCGGTGCCAAGCGCGCCAGTGACCCGGCGGCGGTGGCCGCGCAGGCGGAGATTATCTTCGCCAGTCTACCGACCCCCGACGTAGTACAGAAAGTTGCTCTCGGCGACCGGGGAGTTGTGACCGGTGGCAAAGTCCGGGTGTTCGTTGATCTGTCCACCACTGGACCACGTACTGCAAAACGGGTTGCCGAAGCCCTGGCCAGAAATGACATTATCGCTGTTGACTGTCCGGTCAGCGGCGGCGCGGCGGGGGCCGAGAAAGGTACTCTTGCGTTAATGACCTCGGGTCCTGCGAGCGTCAACGAACAATTGCAGCCAATCCTCGCTCACCTCGGCAAGGTTATATATTGCGGTGAAGGTGCAGGCCTGGGCCAGACTATGAAACTGGTTAATAACCTGGTTTCGGTCACAGCCCTGGCAGTATCGTCCGAAGCGCTGGTGATGGGGGTCAAGGCAGGCCTTGATCCTCAAGTTATGCTCGATGTATTCAACGCTGGCAGCGGCCGCAACAGTGCCACCGTCGACAAGCTGCCGCGTGCGGTGCTACCACGCACTTTTGACTTCGGTTTCAGCACGGCGCTGTCACTCAAGGACACCCGCCTGTGTCTGGATGAAGCCGAGGCTATGGGTGTGCCCATGCCCGTTGGCAGTGCCGTGCGCCAGGTTCTGAATATGACCCGCGCCGCCTTTGGCGATAATGCTGACTTCACCCGCATGGTGTGTCTGATCGAGCAATGGGCTGGTGTCGAAGTCCCCGTCAGTCCTAAAGAAAACAACTGATCCAAGGAGAACTGCATGAGTAACGAGCGTTTTGACAAAGGCTTCGCTAACCGCAAGGCCGTTCTTGGTGCCGCCCACGTGGATAAGTCCTGGGCTGCTGCCGATGAGTTCAACAAACCAATCCAGAAGCTGGTGACTGAATACTGTTGGGGTGAAGTTTGGGGTGACGACACTCTGCCGTTCAAGACCCGCAGTCTCCTTAATCTGGGCATACTTACTGCGATGAGTCAGCATCACGAACTGGCTGTACATGTGAAGGGTGCTCTGAATAACGGTGTCAGCAAGGAGGAAATCCGGGCGGTACTGACCCAGGCAGCAATTTATTGCGGCGTGCCACTAGCGCTGGCTGCGTTCCGTGTGGCCAGCGAAGCGATCAAGACCTGGGAGGCCGAGCAAGGCTGATATCTCGAGCGTGATAACTGGCCCGGCTCGCCCCGCCCCTGCGAGGCCGACGACACCTCATGCACGTCGATGGCGGCGGCAGCTGGACCACTGAAGGAGCCAAGCCATGGCCGCACTACCCGAATATGAAATATTTGCCCTGCGCTATGCCTGCATCGATCGCATGCGCCGCGATAATTTCATGGTATCTGATCTACACGATGGTCCGATGCCGATGGATTATTTCGTCTGGTTGATCCGCGGAGAAGGACGCCACATCCTGGTCGATACCGGTTTCAACCAGGCAGCCGCCGACGAACGCGGCCGGACCTTGCTGCGCTGTCCGATCCAGGCCTTGGCGCTACTCGACTTGGAACCAGACGATATTCGCGACGTGATTATCACCCACATGCACTATGACCATGCTGGGAATGTCGATCTGCTGCCTCAGGCGCGCTTTCATGTGCAGGAATCCGAACTGCAATACGCCACTGGCCGGTACATGCTCTATAAACCGCTGCGCCATCCGTTCAATATCGAAGATGTGGTCAATATTGTTCGTGGTGTCTACCAGCAACGAGTGGTATTCCACCAGGGAGACGCCGAGCTCCACCCTGGCGTCGAGCTAATTCATGTTGGTGGACATACCCAAGGATTACAGGCGGTGCGGGTTCACACCGAACGAGGCTGGGTGGTTCTGGCTTCCGACGCCAGTCATTATTACGACAATTTCAGCGAAGAGTCGCCGTTCCCGGTAGTGCTGCATGTCGGCGACATGCTCGATGGCTACCGCCGTCTGCTGGCGCTTTGCGATAGCCCTCAGCACCTCATTCCCGGCCATGACCCGTTGGTGCGCAAATACTATCCGTTCCACGGTCCTTGCCAGGAGGATGTGGTTGCCCTCCATCGCAAACCGATTGGTGAATGATTCTGGGGGGGAGCGCACTCAGTTGTGTATGGAAAATACCTCTGTCGGCGGCGTTCCATACACAACCCTGACCCGGACTATTATTGGCAACATAGGGGCTAGATAACATACCATCAGGCATCATATGAAAAGGTGGCCAAGAAACCTATTCATACATTTTAACAAGAGGCTAAACCATTAGCCCTGTCGGAGACATATGATGAGCTCTGTGCCATTCAGCCTCACTTCTGCGCCGCATAATCTGAAACAAGTATTTCTGCCGAGTTCTAAACTTCAGCCGCCAGCGGAATGTAGTCACCTGGTCCGTCGTGATCAGCTCTGCAAACGACTCAAGCACGCCAGTAATGTTGCTCTTGCCATCCTGCAGTCTCCTCCGGGCTATGGTCGAAGCACGCTGATGGGCCAGCATTACCGTCAGTTGCGTCAGGACGGGCAGCGTGTGGGCTGGTTGGCGCTCAACGAGGATGACCGGGCTCTAACCACGTTCAGTGCTGGTCTCAAGGGTGTCATCGAGCTGGCCGATCAGGCAGGACCAATGGTCGACACTTATACGCGGGTCGGCGAGACCGAACTCAAGCAGGCGCTGACAGCGTTATTGGCTCTGCTTCAGGTGAACTCGGAGCGGCCGCTGTATCTGTTCATCGACGATGTCCATCACCTGAGCGGCACAGACTCGGTCAGATTGTTGTCGATGCTCATTGAGCACGCGCCGCAAGGCCTGCATTTCATCCTGTCATTTCTTGGCGACCCCTGTCTGTCAGTGGCACGTCACCGCATGCATGGGCAGGTCTTCGATCTCACGCTCAAGGATCTGCGCTTTACTCATGGGGAAATGAGCGCGCTGCTTGCCAGCCACGGCATATCCAGCCTGGACGGGGAGCCGTTGGCTGAATTCGAAGCCCGCATGGATGGTTGGGTTGGTGGGCTGCGACTGGCGGCATTGCTGCTGCAGCGGAATCCAGCGCAGTTGGACAACCTGGTACGGCTAACCGGCGAACGCCGGCAGTTCGCTGAGTTCTTCATGCAGGATGTGCTGCTGCGACAACCGGTCAAAGTACAGGAGTTCCTGCTGCACACCGCGATATTGGAGCGTTTCAGCATTCCGCTGTGCCAGACCATCATGCCTGACAATGACAATCGGGAACTGCTCCGCGAATGTGAGCAGCGAGGCCTGTTTCTACTGCCGCTGGACGATGAAGGCAAGTGGTATCGCTACCATCCGCTATTCGCCGAATTCTTGCGCCAGCAACTACAGGAGCGACAGCCTGAGTTGTTCCGACAACTCAGTCGCCGCGCCAGCGACTGGTTCTGTGATAACGAATATTACAGTGATGCCTTCAGCCACGCCTTGGTAGCTGGCGAGTCGCTGCGCGCTGTTGAGTTGATGGATGCTTATTGCGAGGAGATCTTCAGCGTTGACGGTGATGCTGGTCGTCTGGTCGACTTGCTGCCTCCTGAACAGACCATCCGGTTCCCCAGGATACTCCTGGCGTTGAGCTGGAACATGTTGGTGCTTTGGCAGTTTGAGATTGCCGGTCAACTGATTACTCAAGCTGCGACACGGATTGAGGTTCTTGAGGCAGAAGGCCAGATTTCCGAAACCGAGTTACGCAATCTCAAGAACTTGCTATTGCATCGTCAGATGATGATGGCGATGTTTACCGACAACGCGAGGAACGTTGAACAAATGGCGGATCAGCTGATTGAGGATTATGAGGACGCGCATCCGTTGGTCAGAGCCAGTCTCTATACCGCATTGATCTATGCCCGTCGCGAATCTCTGAAACTAGATGACATTGAGTACCTGAACAAGCTCGCCAATGAACATCTTTCCCGTTCGGGCAGCCCCATGGCCCATGTTTTCCACCAAGCCATCGTTGGGCCCGCTCGGTACATGACTGGGCGCACCCACTTGGCTGTGCAATCGCTGACCGAGGCGTTGAGAATAGCCGAGCGCATTGCCGGCAAAGGCTCACCACAGGCAGCGGTAGTGGCTATGCACTTGGCCAGGATCCACTTCGAGCGTGATGAGCTGAGTCTTAGTCGACAGTTACTTGATGAGTATCTGCCCAAAGCCGCCAGCAAGGGCTTTGTTGACCAGACAGTCGCTGGTTGGCTGACTCAGGCCAAACTGTCGATGATCGACGCTGATGCTGTCACGGCATTCAAGATGCTGGATCAAGCTGAGTTGTTCGCTGAAACCTACCATCTTGAGCGTCTGCGTTTGTTTACTCTGGCCGAGCGACTGAAATGGCTGCTGCGCCAGGGAGAGATCAATGAAGTGATACGCCTGGGACGCAAGTATGATCTACGGGGGGCGATTGCAAGCGTGGCACCGCACCAGGGCGTTTCCAGTCGGGACGAGGCACGTGCCCTGTGCTGGATACGGGTGGCCTTTGCTGAAGACCGACTGGTAGATGCTCTTAACCAAGCCAAGCAATGGCGCCACTTTCTCAGTGCAACTAACGCAGTGCGCAGCGTGTTGCGCTGGGATCTGATCATTGCTCATTTAGCTCTGTTGTCCGGCGATCAGCGCGCCGCCCAGCGAACACTGCGTCGAGCTATGTTCAAGGCTGCACCTACGGGTTTCATTCGTGTGTTTCTGGATGAAGGGGCCTGGCTGGAAACCCTACTGCGCGAGCAGTTGCGGTCTGCCAATCTGCTAGGAGAGCAAGCCGATGTCTTCGCCAGTGAGTTGCTCAAACGCTTTGGTGGCGACCAGCCGGTTGCGACCATGAGCGCATCGCCGAGCAACGACACCACCCCCGTGGCTGGTGCGTTGACCAGCCGGGAAATAGAGATTCTGAAGATGGTTGATGCCGGCCTGTTGAATCGTGAGATCGGTGGCAAGTTGGGCATGACCGAGGGCTCGGTAAAGTGGTACTTGCAGCAGGTCTACGACAAGATCGGCATTCGTCGCCGCTCATTGGCTGCCGACCGGGCTCGCCAGCTTGGCATGCTGCAATAAAAGACGGACGGGCGCCAGTCGTCCGTCCGGGGTGCACTCGTTTTAGAGAGAGGCCGCCGAAGCTCCTACAGACGGCGGTGAGCCAGGTCCTTGGTTTTCTTCCTGGATCAGCTTATCCAGTACCCAGCGCAACTGCGACAGGGCATTGTCGAAGACAATCGGGACTTGTTTGGCATCAGGCGCCATCTTCAAGTTGCGTGCTTGGGCTTCGATAATTTGCCGATCTTCTTCGAAAGCCGCTCGGGCAATGGCTATCATGCCGTCGGCCAACGCTTCGCTGGCACCCGTCCTGGTGTGGCGATTGGGTGCCCAGGAGAAGAAATAGCGTGAGGTGTCGTCAGTGCAGGGAGTGATTGCCTGGCATGTCAGATCGTGGGTGATCGCTTTGAAGTCGCTGGGTTCTTCACCATTGAAATGTTCGTATGAGCCTTTGGCTAATCCGCAGGAGTGCATCACCATGACGCCAGGCGCCAGGTAATCATAGGTGATCCACAGATCCATGGAGTCGTCTTCCACCACATCACGAATGTGATTGGGGACAGGTTGTTTTGGCAGCCATCGCTGTACCCGCACACCCCGCTCCAGTCGCGTTACCTTGGGACGCACCTGCGCCCAGTCAGGCCCGACACCGAAGCTGTCAGAGTGGACGAATGACAGGTGAGAAAAGTCCAGGAGATTATCATTGACCAATTGATAGTTTGCTTCATATTCGATGCTGCCAGAACGAAAAATCCAATCCGGGGCATCCAGTGCCATTGCCGGCGGAATCAGCGCGGGGTCAGCCATGGCCGGATCGCCCATCCACACCCATACCCAGCTGTACTGCTCCACTACCGGGAAACTGCGGACACAGGCTTGAGGAGGAATCCTGTCCTGGCCGGGAATTTCAATACAGACGCCATCGCTATCGAATTTCAAACCATGATACATGCAACGTAAAGCATCACCTTCCTTGCGTCCAATGGACAGCGGCGCGGAGCGGTGACAACAGCGGTCCTGCAAGGCGGCGATACCGCCGCCGGCCTTGCGGTAAAATACCAAAGGCTCGTTGATGATGGTGCGAGCCAATAGGTTGTCTCCGGCAATCTCATAGTCCCAGGCGGCGACATACCAGCAGTTGCGCAGATACATGGATATTTCTCCTCGATCGATTATTGTTGTAGTCGGGGTGGCACAAGCCACGTGTAACTCATGCTAGGCTTCCAGATGCGGCTTATCTATGCTCCTATGAGCGCAGTTTCGGCTGAATATGCACAATCGAGAGTTGAGTTATGGACTTGCTGGGTGAAGTGCTGTTGTCCCTGCGCATTGAGTCAAATGTCGGCGGCATCTACTGCTTGGCCGATCAGTGGGGACTGCTGGTGCCGGCCCTGAGTGCCGACTACGCCTATGCGATTTGCTGCATTGACACACCTGTCTGGCTGCTGCGACCTGATTGTCCTCCACTGGTCTTGAATCCGGGAGATTCAGCTTTACTGCTGCAGGGCAATGCTTTCAGTTTGGCATCCGATCCGACTGTCGAATGCGTGAATGTTTTCGAGTACTGGGAACAGCGCCAATTACCAATCTTTAAGCCGGGCTCTCGGCCAACAGCTCCGATCGCTGGTCTCAGTCTGGGTGAGGGGGCCATCAGAGGGCAGATGCTGGTGCTAGCTTTCGCGATTCATGAGGGCAGTAGTAATCCACTGCTGCGTTCGCTGCCATCGCTGATTCATCTGGAGGGCAGTGCGCAGGGCATGTTCCCCTGGATGAAACCTCTGGTTGATTTTCTGGCCAGCGAGCAGCACTCAACCAAGCCCGGTTACCTGGCCACGGCTAGTCACTTGGCTAACTTGATTCTCACCAGCTTTATCCGCGCTTGGGTTGTCACCAGCACTCCGCATGGTAGCGGCTGGTTGCGCGGAATGACGGACCAGCGGATTCGCAGGGCACTAGCCTCTGTTCACAATCAACCGGGTGAAGCCTGGAATACGGAGACACTGGCCAAGCAAGCAGGCATGTCACGTTTTGCTTTTGCCCGCCGCTTCTGCCATCTGGTAGGCCAGTCGCCGAGCGATTACCTGCGCAATTGGCGTATGCATCTAGCTGCTGAGCGGCTGCTAACCGGTCAGGAATCGGTGGCACGGATTGCCGAAGGGGTAGGCTACCAATCTGAGCGCGCCTTCCGTGAAGCTTTCAAGCAACGCTTCGGGCAAGCGCCTTTACAGTACGCCAAGTCATTTTCGCCTTCTATCAGCACAGACATATGAACTATCCATCGACAGGTTTCTATAGAGCCTGCCCAGTACATTCTGCCGCCATAGCAATGCCAGAGAGCAGCTAACAACGATAACCGTGGTACGCAGGAGTCCCGATGTCCGCTTTACTGGAAGTCGTCATCAATGCTATCAGTGCTGAAGCCCGGCATATACTGGCTTTGGAGCTAACCGACCCCCATGGTCACGAACTACCGCCTTTCAGTCCCGGCGCACATCTGGAAATCCATTTGCCCAATGGCCTGATCCGTCATTACTCGCTGCACAATGACTGGCGCGAGCGTCAACGCTACTGTGTAGGTGTAGGCTTGGCCGTAAATAGCCGAGGCGGCTCGCGGCTTGTTCACGGTTCGCTACGGGTCGGCGATCGATTGCGTATTGCCGCGCCACGCAATAACTTTCCGTTAGTCGAAGATGGTCAACGTTATGATTTCATCGCAGGCGGCATCGGAATTACCCCAATCCTGGCCATGGTGCGCTGGTGCCAGGCCAACGGTAAGGACTGGCATCTGCATTATCTGGCCCGCAGCCGGTTGCGAGCGGCCTTCCTTGAGGAGTTCCAACAACTCGACTCCAGTCGGGTTAGTCATCATTTTCTCGATGAAAACGCTGGCCAGTCATGTGATATCGGCAACCTGATTGCTAACATTCCGCTTGATAGCCAAATCTATTGTTGCGGTCCGACGCCGCTGATGGAACGCGTGCAGGAATGCTGTAGTGGTCGTCCGGTGGACCATGTTCACTTTGAATGGTTCTCGGCCGCGCGCGCGATCGTGCCGGCGGACAATGATGCTTTCAGCGTTGTCATCCACAGTACAGGGGCTTCCTACATCATTCCGCCTGATCGCAGTATTCTGGACGTGCTGGAGGATAATGGTGTCCAAGTGCCTTTTTCCTGCCGTGAGGGTATTTGCGCTAGCTGTGAAACAAGGGTGTTATCTGGCATACCAGAACATCACGACTATGTGCTCTCCGATGCAGAAAAGGCTAGTGGACGGAGTATGCTGATTTGTGTTTCGCGAGCAAAAACGCCGGTGCTGGAGCTGGATATCTGAAGCAGGGAGAGCCTTTGTCTGATTGGCCAGACAAGCGTTTGGCGGGGAGGCCTATCGAATAACCCAACAGATGGAGAGTGCTATCTTTCGATAGGCGACTTGGTAGGGCGCCGAGGTCACTGTCGTTTGTACGTTCCCCGACTCTTTTTTGATTCGGGGCTGCCAACAAGAGGCCAAGCCATTGGCCCGAACGAGGTGACCTATGAGCTTTTCACATGTGCGCTTGCTGCCCGAGCTGCAGCAATCCAGTCTGATGTTGCTGGCATCCAAGTTCAGCCCACCGCCGCAGAGCGTCAGCCAGGTTCCTCGTCAACATTTGGATAAGCATCTGCGCGGCATTCAGTCCTTCAAGTTCAGCGTAATCAAGTCTCCACCCGGCTATGGTAAAACTGTGCTGGCAACGCAGTTGCGAGAGTGCCTGCTACTAAGCGGTCAGGCGAGCGTATGGCTGACGCTCGATAGTGATGATAGTGACTTGAGCACTTTCAAAGCCTATCTGGTGGCTCTGTTGAGTCACGTTCAGCCCGATACAGTGACTGTTGATGCAGAAATTGGTCAACAGATCAAACCTGCGCTGAAGCAACTTCTGGAGCAGCTTCAGAGAAGAGCAACGCCGCTTTTTCTGTTTCTTGATGATGTGCATCACTTGGCTGGCAGTGATTCTGCACGCTTGCTGTCGATGCTGATTGATCATGCCCCGAGCGACATTCATTTCATTTTGACTTTTCGGGGTGAGCCTTGCCTGTCAGTCGCTCGCCATCGGATGCAGGGACAAGTATACGATATTGGCCTGAATGAGCTGCGGTTCAGCGATCAAGAAGCCGGGATGTTGATGCAGGAGCTGCGGGCGGATAACCTGGATGAGGGGCGCTTTCGGCGCTTGCTACAACGACTCGATGGTTGGACCGGCGGCATCGCCTTGGCCGTACTGCAAAGTCGGCGTAACTTTGGGTTGGCTAATCGGGTCGATGAAACTTCCGGAAGTCAGCGGCTGTTCGCTGACTTCTTTGCTCAGGAAGTGCTGGCTGGGGAGTCGCTTGAGATTCGGGAGTTTCTTCTTAAAAGTTCGGTACTTGACCGGCTTTCCGTCTCGCTTTGCAATCATGTATTGGGCACCGCGGACAGTCAAGCGCTGCTGCGCTACTGCGAAACCCATGGATTGTTCTTGTTGCCCATCGATGATCAGCAACAATGGTTCCGCTACCATCCGCTCTTTACCGAGTTCCTGCGCCAGGAGCTGCATAAACAGAACGAAGGTTTGTGTCTTGAGCTGCATAGACGTGCCAGTGACTGGTTTAGTCAACAGCATGATCCCATCAGCGCTTTCAATCATGCTTGCGCTGCTGGTGAGGAATGGCAGGCAGCCGAAATCATGAGCAGCCATTGCGAGGAAATGTTCAGCATTGATGAGAATGCTTGGCGGCTGGCGGACAAGCTGCCCGCGAGCATCATTGAGCATTTTCCCAATATTATCCTTTCGCAAATTTGGCAATTGGAGATGCTCTGGCAGTTTGAAACATGCAGGGAGTTGTTGCACAAGGCTCGCCAGCGGCTCAAGACCTTGGAAAATGAGCAGACCCTGCCGGGGGCACAGTTACGCAGCTTGACCCTGATGCTACGTCATCGCGAACTGATGCTGTCGATGCTTAGCGACGACATGCCAGCCGTACTCAAACAGGCGAGTGAACTGATCGACAGCTATAGTGATGCGCCGCCGCTGGTGCGTGGTAGCCTCTATAACGCACTGATGTATGCCCAGCGCGAGCACTACCAGTTGGATGAAGTGGAACGCTTGAACAGCCTAGCCAGTGAACACCTCAAGCGGTTAAAGAACGAACTGGGCCAGGTATTCCATGCCGCTATTCTTGGGCCCAGCCGACTGATCGCCGGTCGTAGCGGATCGGCGTTGACATCCATGCAGGAAGCCTTGGAAGCCGCTGAACAGCTTGCCGGGCCTCGCTCGTCATTGGCGGCCATGGTTGCCATGCATCTGGCCAAGATCCATTACGAGCGGGATGAACTGGACAGTGCGGGACAGCTGTTGGATATGTATCTGCCGCAGATCAACAAGAAGGGCTTTGTCGACCAGGCCATCGCCGGCTGGTTGACCCGTGCCCGTTTGTTCATGGTGGAGCATCAGTATGCCGCAGCCTACGCTATGCTCGACGAAGCGGATGTCTTCGCACAGGAGCATGGTTTTGAGCGTTTGCGTCTCTATACTCTGTCAGAACGTCTCCAATACCTGCTACGCCAAGGTAGGGTCAATGATGTGATAGAGCTGGGGCGCCAGCATCGGTTGCGCGCAGGTATGTCGAATGTCAGCCCCCGCCAGGGCATGACGTCGCGCGACGAGGCCAGGGCGCTGGCTTGGGTAAGCGTTGCTCAAGCTGATGGCCGGTTGACCGAGGCGCTGAACCTGGCCAAACAATGGCAGCATTTTCTCAATGCGACTGGAGCGGTGCGCAATCTGGTGCGTTGGCAGATCATCAGTGCCCACCTGCTGCTGCTCTCTGGTCATCCGCGCGCTGCCCAGCGGATGCTGCGCAAGGCCATCAGTCGCGCGGTACCCTGTGGTTTCTTTCGTCTATTCATCGACGAGGGTGCCTGGTTGGAAAATCTGTTGCAGGAGCAGGCGAGGACTGCACCCATGGAGGATCAGCAGGAAGATACCTTTGTCGCCATGCTCCTGGAGCGTATGACTGGCGCAGCCCCCCCGGCTATCGAACAGGTCGCCACTGACGACGGGGCTATGGTCGGGGCCTTGGGTAATCGTGAACTGGAAATTCTGAAGATGGTTGCGGCCGGGCTGCTCAACCGTGAGATCGGCGACAAGCTGGGCGTTACCGAGGGTTCGGTGAAATGGTATCTGCAGCAGATATACGACAAGATCGGGGTGCGGCGTCGTTCGATGGCCGCTGAGCGGGCACGCCAATTGGGTATTCTCAACTAAGCTGCAGAGCTGGCTTGTCTTCCGGCAGGATTCAGCGATGGGTAGGTTGGAGATAATGTAACAGCTTCAAGTATGACCTCTAACAACGTTATGAGTGGTTGATACTTTTGGGTGGGCCTGTCGGGCTCACCTTTTTTTATTCTCAGCGGATAGCCTCCAGACCATGAACGCTATTAGTGCCAAGCCGCTATCGTTCGATAGGTGTCCCTTTTGCTGCGGCTTTCTAGCATCGATACCTAGAACAATCGCTTCGTGGACAAGAACAAAAGGAAAACGCTATGACCACCCCCTATGACATCGTCACCGTTGGCTCCGGCCATAATGGCCTGGTGGCTGCTGCCTATCTGGCTGCTGCCGGCAAGAAGGTATTGGTACTGGAGCGCAACGCCTGGTTTGGCGGCGGCGTGGTAACCCGCGAATTGACTGTGCCGGGATTCCGCCATGACCAGCACAGCGTTGGGCACATCTTCATTCAGGCCAATCCGCTAATTCGCAACGATGAGCTGGGTTTGCTGAGCAAGTACGGCCTCAAGTACCACTACCCTGAGGTGCCGCTGATTTCGGTTTTCGATGATGGCACGACGCTTAGCTTGTACCGAGACCGCCAGAAAAATTATGAGGAGTTGGCCAAGTTTTCGAGAAAGGATGCAGAGTCTTACCTCCGGTTCTCCGAGATTGCTGCGCACTATTTGCCGATGCTGTTAGGCACCCTATATTCCGCACCGGTGCCGATGGGCGCGCAGTTTGCCATGATGGATCAAAGCCCGGAAGGCCGACAGATGTTTGCCACCATGATGAAAAGCAGTTGGGAAATCATCACTGAATGGTTCGAGCATGAGAAAACCCGCCTGCATTTTGCCCGTATGGTCAGTGAGAACCTGGCCAGTCCAGAAGAGGTGGGGTCGGGCATCAGTCTGTTCATGTTTCTTGGGTTCATGGAAAAGTACGGTATTGGTATTCCCGTCGGTGGTAGCGGTGAACTTAGCCGGGCCCTGATCGATTGCATTCGTGATCATGGCGGTGAAGTCATCGCCAGTGTCGATATAGACAAGGTCTTGCTCAAGGGCAATAAAGTCAGTGGCGTGCGGGCCAAGAGTGGTGAAGTTTACGAAGCCAGGGACGCGGTCATCGGTGGTATTCATCCTCACCTGCTGCGGCATTTCCTCGAGGACAGCAGTGTCGCTCCTGTGCTCTTCGATCAGGCCGAGCGCACCCAGACATCGTCCTGTTCATGCATCACCATCCATGCCGCTCTCAACGAAAAACTGCGTTTCAAGGCCGGGGATCATATCGACCAGGCCGCCTTCATCGAGTTATTGGCAGTCGACGTCACACGTTTCCGCCGTTCTTTCGACGATGTGCGTTACGGCAGTCTGCCGACCGACCCGTTGATTGCTCTCGCTTCACCAACCAATATCGACCCGACCCGTGCGCCCAAGGGTAAGGCAACCATGCATGCCTGGGCCTATGTACCGTTCGAAATCGATGGTCACCCGGCTAGCTATTGGGATGAGTTTAAAGGTGCTTATGCCGAACAGTTGCTGGATCGAATGAGCCCTTACTTCCACAACCTGAACACCGATCTGATCATAGATAAGCATGTGGACAGCCCGTTGGACATGCAACGCACTTCGCCGAGCTTTCAGCGCGGGGATCTGCATGGCATCGCGGGCTATCAGCATCAGTTCGGCGCTCACCGGCCCATTCCGGAGCTGGGGCGTTATGTGGTGCCCGGACTGGATAGTTTCTATCTAGTAGGCCCATTCCAGCATCCTGGTGGTGGTGTATTCGGAGCTGGGCGGGCCACCGCCATGCGCATGTTCGATGACTTGAAAATGAACTTTGGCCAATTCAACAAGGTGGCATGATGAAACTTTACTCCCCGGACGGCAGCGAACTGATGCAGGTCGAAGCACTAGAACGCGACGGCAGTCACCTGTTGCTCAAAGGTACTGCTTTTGGTGCTATGCCGATTACCGCGCAGCTTCGCCCGCAGGAAATGCGCGGCGGCTTCAGCCTACTGAACCTCAAGCTGCTGTGTTTCGTCATCAGCATGCTGTTTCGACGTTAGGAGACGATCATGAATATTTCAGCCAATCAGCGATTGGTTACCGAATACCTGCGACATATGGAACGCAACGATTTTGCCGCTGCTCTGGAGCTGGCTCATGGTGATGCCAACTTCTGGATGCCGGGCCTAGGTAATCTCAGCAAGGGGGAGCTGCTGAGTTTCTTCCAGCAGGTGGGACCGATGATCAAAAGCATGGTTTTCACCCTGCATGGCATCACCGAGCAGGGTGAGCGCTTGGCTGTCGAGGCAAGTGGTTGTGGCGAGCTGGCCAATGGCAAGGTCTACAACAACGAATACCACTTCCTGTTCGTGGTGCGTGATGGAAAAATTGCGTTGATGAAGGAGTACGCCGATACGGCGCCCGCCTCGGTATTTCTTGAGTAGACTTTGGTGCCCGCAAGACCGTCAATCCAGATCGCGTTTTTGCGGGCAACTGGCCGCTCGGTCTAGGGCCTTTCAGATTGGCCCTCATCCTGCTCATTCAGGATGAGGGCATTCAAGGAGAGGAGGTTTTTCAGAATTTGAAGCCAAACTGGACAATGGCAAAACGAAAGCTCATGCGGTTGACCTCATGTAGCGGGTAGACAGCCTTGAGTTTTGCAAATGCACCCAGTTTGGGGATGTCGTAGTTGACCACTGGCCCCAAGCTGGATACGAACATGCGATTTCCACCCGGCACATCCCGATCATCCACTTGGTCATCACTGTACTGTTTGGCTACTGTCCCTGCCAATCCCGCCTGCCATAACCCCATGCGCTGTGTAACAGCCCAGTCCACAACGCCTACATCCCCACTGCGGTAACCTGTATCCGTATTTTTGCCGCTGAACTGATAATAGAACCGGGCACTGAACTCCGTACCCTCGCCAAACGACCATTTGGGGTCTGCGAGGTAACTGAAGCTGATATTGGGGGCATAAACCCATGCGTTGCGGCCAATGTTAGCGAATCGGTCTTTATCGTAGGATCCGAAAGGGGCCACAACACTCATGGCGGGGGCGATAGTGAGCCCGTAAGGCAGAGCTGCACCAGCCGGTCCAGCTTCGCCAGTCCGTCCGAGGTAGCGACTCCAGATCAGCAGGTCGCTATAAACATCGCCCGTCTGGGTGGTTTGATGGTCGCTGGTATCACCCACGCGCTGATAAATATTCCAGGCCTGATAAACCGAGGCGGTACTAGCCAGAGAGCCGCCCCACCAGGTACCGGGATAGCGATACATCGCGCCCAGCCCCACATAGTTAAGAGAAATACGTCCACGGGGAGTGGCGGGTGAGCTTTTGCCATTTGATCCTGTGAACTTGTGTCCTCGGGATAGTCCGGCGAACGTGGAGAGATAGAGGCCCTCATGGGGAGGAAGATAAGCTGATCGTATGTCAGAACCTCCAACCGGCCCGGAAAACTGCCCTCCTTCAGTGGCTAAAACGAGCGTAGGGCAGGTCAACAAAGCACCGCAGGCGAGGGCGGCAATGCGTAGGGCGCAACACATATCCTTATTTCCATTTTTCTTATGTAGACAGCCTTACCCTCTCGTATCTACTCGCCATGGGCGCCTATCTTTAGATAGCGTAGAAGCGTTCCAGCTGCATCTCCTGCAAGCGGCTCAGGGTCCGCCGGAAGGGGAAGGTCAGGGCGCCTTCGGTATAGAGCTCAGTCATTGGCACTGCCGCTTCGATATGCAGCGGCACTTTTCGGTCATAACATTCATCGACCAGGGCAATAAGACGGCGCACGCTGTCATCCTACCGGGACAGAGGCTGCAGTATCCGATCGCCCGCCGCCACCTGTTCCACCGCATCCTCGGTGCGCCGGGCTATTGTTACTTCGCGCTGGGCGCTGCTCAGCCCCGGTACGCCGCCCAGAAAAATAGCCGGAAATCGGTCACACAGCGCCATGAAGTCGCTGGCTGCCAGGGGGCGCTCGCACAGTTCGGCAAAGCTGATCCAGATGGCGTGGGAACAATAGGCGAGTGGGCGCAATACCTGATGATTGAGCGTCAGCGGCTCGCGGGATACAGCGCTGCCGGCACAGCGGCGGTCAAACACCGCGGCCAGGGCTTCGCTGTCATTCACCCAATAGCGCTGTTGCTGCTCACCTGGGTGCAGCCGGTGGTCCTGGCCGCCATCTACATCGATCACCTGCGTATGCCGTTCAATAGCGGCAAGCGCCGGCAGCAGGCGCTCACGATTGTGGCCGTGCTCATACAGTTGCTGGGGTGGCTGGTTGGATGTGGCGACCAGCACCACGCCTTCGGCGAACATCGTCTGGAACAGACGACCAAGAATGGCGGCGTCACCAATATCATTGATGAAGAGTTCATCAAAGCACAGCACCCGCACCTCGGCCGCCAGCTCGCGGGCCATGGTGCTGAGTGGATCGGCGGTACCGGTCAGCTGAAATAGCCTGCGGTGCACCCATTGCATGAAATGGTGGAAGTGCTGGCGCCGGCTTGGCACCCGCAGGCTGGAGTGAAAGCTGTCCATAAGCCAGGTTTTGCCACGGCCTACTGGCCCCCAGAGATAAACCCCGGTGGCGGATGACGCGGCGGCATCGGCGTGCAGCGCCTGGTGCAGGGATTCCAGGGCGAGCACGGCCTGCTGCTGCGCCGTATCGGGCACGAAGCCCTGGCTCAGGGCCTGGCGCCAGGCCAGCATGGGTGAAGAGGAGATGGGAGATGTCATGGCGGCATATGGTGGCCCAGCTGCCAGCGGGATGCCACCCCCTTGCCTGTGAAGGGGGTGGCTAACAACGCAGTACCAACTGCTTTACTGCTCGCAGCCGGTACTGCGGCTCGTCATTCTTCCTCGCTGGCGAGGAAATTCACCGCCATCATCGCCATGGCGCGGGTGCCAACCACCAGTGCACTTTCATCCACGAAGAACTCGGGGTTGTGGTTGGGGGCAACGGTGGCGGGGTCCTGGCCATCCGGGGTGACGCCGAGAAACACATAAAGGCCTGGTGCCTGTTGGGCAAAAAAGGAAAAGTCTTCGGCCGCGCCAGGGAGTTCAGCGGTAGCGACTTTGCCATCGG
>NZ_JABUYN010000003.1:0-383569 GCF_014897305.1 Pseudomonas sp. FME51
GGCTCTACGTCGCCTTCGTGGTCGATGTATTTGCCCGGCGTATCGTTGGCTGGCGGGTGAGCAACAGCATGCGAACAGACTTCGTTCTGGATGCCCTGGAGCAAGCGCTGCACGCTCGACAGCCGAGCCGCATGGACGGCCTGATACACCATAGCGACAGGGGTAGCCAATACGTCTCCATCCGATACACCGAGCGTCTCGCTGAGGCCGGCATAGAGCCCTCTGTAGGCAGCAAAGGCGATAGCTATGACAACGCTTTGGCTGAAACCATCAACGGGTTATACAAAGCGGAGCTGATCTATCGGCAATCCTGGCGTAGTCGCGAAGCCGTGGAAATCGCCACTTTGAAATGGGTTCACTGGTACAACCACCAGCGGTTGCTGAGCTCGATTGGGTATATACCCCCGGCAGAAGCTGAGGCAAACTTCTACCAGCAACAATCCGGTCAGACCATGGCGGCCTGACTTAAACGAAATGGCCTCCATAAAACCCGGTACGATTCACTCCATAGAATTTAGCGGGTTGGAGAGAATGCTTTTTAATTTGAAGGGCGCTGCTTTCAGAGAGGAGAAAGAATGGCGCCTCATTTCAACTAGGATGAACATGACCAATCCTGATTCGATCAGCAGAAGCACTAGAAATGTAGAGTACCGGGCGTCAGGCGGAGCAATCATCCCTTACAAGGTATGCAAGTTGACAGACTTTTCTTTTCCGCAGATTGAGGAAGTCGTTCTAGGGCCAAAGAACAACACGCCATTGCATGTTGTCGAGGGAATCCTTGCAAAGAATGGATTTAACTCTGTGCAAGTGAGAAAATCTTCTGCCACTTACAGGTGATTCGGGGGTTCTTCAGCCAAGCAAATGTGGTCTTGAGAGCTACAGGTACTTTTTGAAGCTGCTCGCGGTCAGGGCCACCGCCAAGCCCAGCAGCGCTGCGCTGGGCAGCAAGATGAGCAGCGGATGCACCGAGACCGGCATCGCCAAGTAGATTACCCAGGGTAGTATCGACAGTGGCAGCAGCGAGGCTTTCGCGCGATGGTATAAGAAACCCGATTCCCTCCCTGCGCCAAACTTGCGAACGTCGCGCCGAACCAGGCCATCAACCAGGCCCACGAACATCGCCGTTAGCATCAGCGGCAGTGTCAGCAGTAGTACCACCAGGCGCACTAGAAAGGTTAATGCGGTGAAAGCGCCGGCAATCAGGTAACGCTCTGTCCATAGATAGGTCTGACTGATGAAGTAACGAAAATCGCGTGTTACCGCTCGGGCTGGCGCGCGGGCACGTTCGGCGGTATCGGTCATTTTGTCGAGCAGCCCAGTCTTGACGAACACCCACTCGTAACCGGCATCAAGCACCCGGTGAGCAGTGCGCCCCGGCTCCTGTACCATAACGCTGCGCGTGAAGTGACTGGACAGATGCCCCAGTTCATACTGCAGCATTTGCTGCGAGTGCCTCCACCCCTGATCCTTCCAGAAGATGTGCATGCCTACGCACTCAATCAGGATCGAGAGCAGCAACGACGCGGCCAGTACTCCGATCAAACGCAGCGGTAAAGAGATTACCCCGACAATCAGACCTTGTCGGCGCTGTTGCTGGCGCTGCGCAGTGGATGCCGCGTCGTTCATGGCACCTGCTCGTCCTGGCCCATGTCACCTACATCGGTTACCGGATGGGTGTTGGTAACGATCACGTCATCAATCAGGTCATTGGGTAAGGGACCGTCCTGCAGTAGCGGCGAGCTACCCACGTTCTCCCACCAGTGCGTCGCCTCGGTGTAGTGCTGGCGCATGTACTCGGCCAGTTGCTGCAGATCCTTCGGCATGACCTCATCAGGGTCGGCCGCCGGCAGCGGCATCCTGACCTTCCACAGCTGTCCGCCCTGCATCAAGGCGAAACATTGACCCTTCGGCAACGCTACGACATGAGAGGGCTCGATCATCGGTACGCTGGACATGCTGATGCGGTCTTGGGTATTCGATGTGAAATCCGTCGCCCCGCGGATGTCAGAGCTGTCGGTCGCACCGGAGACGATGGTGGTGGTATAGACCTCCACCTTCGGCAACTGCCTCGTCAGCAATTCGGCAGTCGCCGTCTCGCGCACACGCAGCATGAACAGGTTGTTGAAATTCCCGATCACCTGGCCCGCTTTCGCACGGTTTCCGATGCGCGCCTCAATATCTGAAAGCGTCTGGGTGTATGCAGTCACCTGGATGCCGGCGCCGCCGCCCTTGTTGATCATCGGGATGAACTCGTCGCCCATGAGTTCGTTGAACTCGTCGGCGTGGACGTTGATCAGCACGCGCGTGTCCGCGGATGCACCGGGCAGACCGTCGTCGATGCCGTGCTTGTAGATGTGCCCGGCGACCGACACAAGGTCACTGAACATCGAGTTGCCGACTGCCGCGGCGACTTCAGCATCGGACAGCGCGTCCAGGCCCACATAGACGATGGCGCGCTTTCTGATGACTTGCATCCAGTCGAAGATCGGCCGAGGGTCATTGAGGTCGGAGTAATTGGGGGCAAGGAGTTGCGCGATTTTTCCGCTGGTGAGCTTTTCCAGTAGCGGCAGCAGCGATGCGACGATCTTGTCGAAGTAGGTCTTGTCGTACCGGACCGCCGAACGCAGGCCGTCGAGCACAGGGTCGTAGTTGCGCGCCTGGCTCAGGTACTGCTCCAAGGCGACGACGCGCTTCTCCCGCCCGATCATGTTCCTGGGAGTATTTTTTTCGTTGAGCTTGGCCTCGATCTGGACGATGACCTCCCAGGCCTTGGGCTCGGTCTTGGCGAAGTAGTGCTGGGCGTACTCGATGAACAGCGCGTCGATGTTGATGACGTGGCGCTGGATCAGCATGTAGTCCGGGCGCTGCCCCAGTTCCACCAAAGCGCGGGCAATGATGTTGACGAAACGCCAGGCAAACTCGCGAAACGCCGCGCTGTTGCCTTCGCCGGAGAGTTGTCCGGCGATGCGGGTGGCGACTTCCGAGATGCGTCCGAAGCGACCGACCGCGTTGTAGCGGGCGCTGATTTCCGGCCAGCCCAAATGGAAAATGTAGAACTCGCCCTCACGACCTGCACGCTTGGCTTCCACATACATCCGCTTCAGGAGGTCTGCGTCCCCCTTGGGATCGATGACGATGACGACCTCATGCTCGCCAGCACCGTTCTTGCGGCGAATATCCTGTGTCACGAACAATTCAGCGAGGCGGGTCTTGCCCACGCGTGTTGTGCCCAGTACCAAAGAATGGCCGACCCGTTCTCCGAGCGGCAGACTGACGTCAACTTCTTCCGGCTCGATACCGTGAAGGCGCGGCAGTCCGCCGACGGGCGGCAGCGGCCGCACGGGGTTGATAGGTACGTCCCAGCCCGTGAGCCTTGGCAGGTGGGATAGTGGGAACGGTGCGAACTCCAGGCGCTCTTCCAGGCGCCGAGCCAGCCGGTATGCGGGCGTCGGTTCCACGTAGCGGCGAAACTCCGGCCGGTACGTCTGCATCAGCCTGTGCGTGTGCTTCTGCTCCCACAAGAACCCGCGCCCGATGAACAGACGTTGCTGGCTGACTGGTACGTTCTGGCTTGTCATTACGTAGCGCGGTAGCCGGCGGATATTGCGTCGGTAACGCAGGATCACGCGGGCATCGCGCCAGCGCAGCGTGCCATAGGCACTGAACGCCAGCGCACTGCCGATACCCGTAGTCGGACTTAGTGCGAGCGACCATGGTGCCGCCACGCATAGGAACGTGGCGCCGGCGCAGACCGCCACGGTGTATAGCTCCACGGCAGGGCGTAAAAGAACCTCGACTGGCTGATTCCCCGCCATCGATTCATTGCTCAATGCCGGTGGACGTGACCAGCACCGGGTAATGCCGCAGGCCCAGGCGTTCGGCCAGATCGTCGGCGGACATCGGCGACAGATTCAGGCCGGGCGCGATTGCACGCAGTTGCGCCAGCGCCTGGGCCGTCTCGACATTGACCACCAGGCCCCAGGCGTTGCGTTGGCGCAGCGTGTCGGCGTGCTGACGCAACCAGGCTTGAGAGGTCGCATCGTCACCGACCAGGAAGAATGGTTGCAGTCCGGGGGCCTCGATGACGCGGCGGGCAACCGTTCCCGGCGTGAGCCTGGCACTGCGCACCGGCAGCATGGCCGTCTCATCGACAGCGGCGGTCGGTGCCTCGGGAATGACGATGGAGGGGAGTGGCTGACTCGTGGCGCGCGGCTGCAGGTCGAGCGCTTCGTAGTACGGCAGCGCGGAAGCGCCGCCCCGGTCTTCCACCACGATCAGGGGCGGCGTGGCACGCACCGCGCTCATCGGCACGGTGGCGAGCATTACGACAAGAAGGCCGTGCGTGGCCCGGATGGATGAGGTCATCGGCTGTTCTCCTGGCGGGGCGCGTGTGCGGCGGTCTGTTGCGGGCCGAGCACGCGCTGGAGGTGTTGTGAAACGCTGCGCCGGTAACGCGCCGCGGGCGCGCCGCCAGCCGGTCGGTGGTAACGCCCGACCGCCAGCAGCCAGTCTTCGCCGGGGGTGTGCTGCTCTTTCAGGATGTCGGCGGCGATGCGCAGGTTGTCGTAGGGGTCGAGCAGATCGCAGGGCTGGCGGTAGCGGTGCTGCTGGTAGCCGAGGTTGATCTGGCCCAGGCCCACGTCGATGCGCGTGGGGGGCACCTCGCGCAGCGCCTGGCGCACGCCCGCACAAGCCTGCGCGCGCGTGGCGTAGCGGCGCGACTGGCCGGCGACATTGAGCGACCAGGGCCACGGCACGATGCGATCGTCCCGGCGCACGCCGCTTTCCTGCAGCGCCACGGCATAGAGCACCGTCGAAGGAATGCCGGCGTGCTGGGCCGCCAACTGGTAGGCGGGCGGCGGAATTTCCTGGGCCTGGACTGGCCCGGTCGCCAGCGCGGCGGCCAGCAGCACGCGCAGCGGCCACGTCGGCATCAGGGCTGGCGCTGCCATTGGCCGTTCACCTGACGCACCACCGTGGGCAGTTCACCGGGCAAACCCAGCGCCAGCCAGCGGCCACCGTCGTGGTTGAGCGTGATCGAGCCGCTGCGCACGCGCGCCGGATCGATCTGCGCGCGCTGGGCCCACTCGCGGATGCGCGCGTCGTCTTGGCGGCTGCCGACCATGTACAGGTCGAACTCGGCGTTCGTCGTCTGCAGACGCTGCACGACCTGGGCACACGGCGCGCAGCCGTCCCGGACGAACACGGCGGTACGACCGCTGCTGGTCATCGCACTGCCGCCCGGCAGCGCATCGGGCAGATTCACCCGCTGGGCGTCGGGATGCAGGCGTTGCCAGGCTTCGTCGTAGGCTCGTTGATACGCCAGCAACTTTTCCACGCGGCGCGCTTCGACCTGCACTTGCAGTTCGGCATAGCGCCGCCGCTCCTCGTCGGAGCGGGCTTCGATGCCGAGTGCGGTCAGCGGGTCGAGGTTGGGTGAATGGATGCCCAGCGGCCCTTCCATCAGTTCGCGGTAGCGTCCCCATTCGTCGCCGCGCAGCCCCCAGTCCCGCGCCAGGCGTTCATCGCGTGCCTGATCGATCTGGCTCGGCGTGACACGGGAAGACTGTGCGGGTGTGCTCTGGGTGGCGGGCTGCTGCGCGAAGGCCGGTGCGTTCAGCGCGGCCAACAGGAACAGCATGGAAAGTGCGCGACGTTGCATGGCGCCTCCCGATCAAGGAATCGCCAGCCGGCGCGTCTGGTCGCCGGCCTGGAACACGGCGGTGTTGCCGTCGATGGTCTGCAACTGCCAGCGCCCGGCATGCTCGCCGGGAAGCAGCACCTGGATCTGCCCGACCGAGAGCGGGTCGGTGGAGGGGGCGATGGAAACGGCTCGCTGCCCGGCGCGCAGTTCCGCACCGATCAAGCGGAAGGGAAACGGTGCCGGTGCCGGTGCCGTCGTCGTCGCCCTGGCGGGACGCGGCGCTGCGGGCGTGCGCGCGGCGGTCTGGCGCTGTGCCTTGAGCTGTTCGACGTCGCTGTGCAGTGTCTGCAGGGCCGCCTCGGTGGCGTAGCCGGCCAGCGACTGTTCGAGACGGGCGATGTCGGCTTCGAGGCGCTGGCGGGTGTCCTGCAAAGCTGCCGTGGTCGCCGCTTCCGGGCGGGCTTGCAGCGTCTGCACGTCGTCGGCGAATTCGGCGAGCCGGCCTTCGAGCACCTGCAGTTGGCGCAAGGCCGAATCAACTTGATTCTGACCGGCCAGGTCGCCCGCGACGCGGAAGTTGACGAGCACCAGTGCGCTGAGTCCGACCATCCAGGCCCACAGCAGCAGGTACAGCACGAAGGCCGCGCGCGAACGCGACGCATGGGCCACTGCGCTCATGGCTGGCCTCCGTCGACGATGGGAAAGGTCTGCACCGGCGCGGCCAGTGGCGTATCGGTCTCGGGATCTGCGGAGGGCTCGCCGGCAGGTACGAAGCAGATCTGGCGCGCCCGGTCATCGACCTGTACATCCCAGGCCGGCCCGGCGAGGGTGAGCAGTGCGTCGCGCAGCGTCATCGGCCCCAGATGCAGGTGCGCCGTCGGCAGCGGCAGCGAATACAGCTGGATCACCGCATGGGCGTTCTCGCAAAGCTGGTAGCCGCTGCGCTGGAGTGTGTGGCGCAGGCCGTCGCCCACCGTCGCTCTGGCATCCGCTGGCATCGCCACGTCGATGACCTGCAGCAGCAGGTCACGCTGGGCCGCGGTGGGAACAAGCTCCACGAGCGTGTAGCGGCCGTAGCGCACCACCGGAATCAGTTCGGGTGACTGCGGCGCGGCGTCGGCTTCCTCGACAGGAGGATCAACGGGCGGTGCGGCGGTGGTGGCGCAGCCGCCGCTCAACATGGCGACGATCAGCAGGCTGCTGCCGGCCAGGCGCCGTAGAAGTTGGGTTGCTGGCATGGTTCGGCTCTCGATGGCGATGAGCCGATACCTTCGCCGGGCAGACCGAATCGTTCAGCAAAGAATACGAAAGAGTCTTGGATCGCTTTGTTCGCGGGTGTAGGTTGGAAGTACGAGTCTTCGGAGGTTGAGTCAGCGCAGGCTTGTAGGGAAGGCGGTGAATAACTAACGGTGTTGCCGACGATGGGCTGATATTATTCGTAAGACATATTGCAGGGGGTGTGTATGCGGATCTCACGCGTTAGGCTGATCAATTTCGCCAATTTTTCGGATGTTGATATAAAGACTGGCGATAGCATCGTTATCGTTGGTGAGAATAAAGTCGGAAAAAGTAACTTCATTCGTGGATTACAGCTGATTCTCGACCCAGGATTGTCCGAGCGTGACCGGCAATTGAGCATAGAGCACTTCTGGGATGGCCTGGTTGAAGACAAGATCGGTAAAATCATCGAGGTCTCGGTGGACTTGACCGACTTCACTGATAACCCGCGGTTGATGGCTCATCTCAACGATTGTGTGATTGATCCAGGCCCACCCATGACGGCCCGTCTCACCTATCGCTTCCAGCCCAAAGCCGGACTGGGACGCGCTCCGGAATCGTTGAAAGACTATGAGTATGTGATCTTTGGTGGTAACGACCCCGAAATGCACGTCGGTAGTGCGTTTCGCCGCATGTTGCCAATAGACGTCCAGGTGGCACTGCGTGATGCTGAGAAGGATCTCGCGAGTTGGCGCAATTCACCATTGAGACCCCTCATAGAAGATCTTGCCGAGTCGTTGGACGAAGACGCCCGTGAGGAGATTCAAAATCAGGTTGACGACGCACAGCGGGAACTAGCTGGCCACGCCCAAGTGGTTGCGACGGCGAACCGGATCAGCGAGCGGTTGATCTCCATTGCTGGTGAGCAGCATGCTGTGCCTGTGTCGCTTGGACTCGCTCCAACTCGGGTGGATACGCTGCTTCGCAGCTTGCGATTGTTAATTGACAATGGAATTCGCGGCGTCGGTGATGCTAGTCTGGGAACCGCGAACCTGATCTTCCTGGCATTGAAGAGCCTCGAACTCGACCGCCTCGTGTCTGACGGAGAACGTGACCATACATTTTTTGTGGTTGAGGAGCCCGAAGCGCACCTGCACCCGCACGTTCAGCGCCTTGTCTATCGTTATTTCCTTGGCACCGGAGGGGATGAAAACGAGGAAGATGCTCCGCTAACAACGATCCTTACAACTCACTCCCCACACATTGCAAGCGTTACGCCGATTAGATCCATCGTTCTGCTACGTCATGACGTGGGGGCAGGCAAGACTGTCGCCGTTTCAACTGCGAATGCGCCGTTCACACAGAGGGATGAAGAAGATCTACAGCGCTACATTGATGTCACGCGTGGCGAGATTTTCTTTTCTCGGGGGGTCATTCTGGTCGAAGGCGACGCAGAACGTTTCCTGGTCCCCGCGTTCGCTGAGGCGCTTGATATCCACCTCGATATGCTTGGGATTACCGTGTGCTCGGTTGGCGGAACTAACTTCACGCCGTATGTGAAGCTCCTAGGCCCTGAAGGACTGGATATTCCTCATGTCATCCTGACGGACTGTGATCCGGTCAATGGCAAGGCTCCGCTGGTTCGCCGGCGACTGATCAATCTTCTTGACGTGGTTGAAGACGAGTACGACCACTCGGAGATGGAGACAGATGACGTAATTGAGCTTGCCGAGGAGTTCGGATACTTCGTGAACGAGAACACACTGGAAACGGAGTTGTTCGCCGGTGGGTTGGCTGAGTCGATGCGGGATGTAATTCAGCAGGAATTGCCGCAACTGAGGCAAGCAACCCGAGAAGCATTGCAGCAGTGGGTGGATGACTTAGACCAGGTCGATGAAGAACGGCTGCTGAAGCTTATCGAAAGAATCGGAAAGGGACGATTCGCTCAGGCCCTTGCACGTTCAGTGTCCGAGGATACTTGCCCGCACTACATCCGTTCCGCGCTGGAGCATATCCGCAATGCCGTCGCGTAGTTTCAGCACAGCCTACCTGGCCCAGGCTGCCGAGCTGGCCGGAAATCCTGGTCAGTTGGCGGCGTACAACTCCCAGGGACATTGCGTGGTGCTCGCCGGCCCTGGAAGCGGAAAAACCAAGACGCTTGTGCTGAAGCTGGCTCGCATCTTGGCCGAAGACGTGCAGGCACCGCGTGGTGCTGCGTGCATCACCTACAGTCAAGAGTGCGCACGCGAATTAACCCGTCGGCTTGAAATGTTGGGGCTGCGGGAGGCGCCAAACCTGTTCATCGGCACCGTCCACGGATTCTGCCTACGCCATCTGTTGATGCCATATGGACGCTTAGCTGATCTACCGATTCAGTTTCCCCTCTCGGTGGCATCCCAGCGAGTGAGTGATCGTTTGATCAGGCAGTCCGGAGACGAGCTCTTTGGGGCCAACCATCCTTACAAAGCCATCGATCTTGGACGGCATCGCCGATCCGTACTGAACCGAAACAGTGTTGCCTGGCGTAGCGAGGAAGAACTTGCCGCCTGGGCCGAAGCCTACGAGGCGGCACTGCGCCAAGGAGGGCTGATCGACTACGACGACATGGTGGTCTATGGCCAGCGCCTGATCGCCGAGCATGATTGGGTACTGCCTCTGGTGCAGGCGAAATTTCCGGTGCTGGCGGTAGATGAATATCAGGATTTGGGGGTTGCACTCCATCGCATCGTCAAGCGCCTGGCTTTTGATGGTGGCGTGCGCTTGTTCGCAGTCGGTGATGCAGACCAGTCGATCTACGGTTTCACAGGGGCCGATGGCGCGTTGCTCATGGAGCTAGCTGAGCGTGAAGACATCGAGCCGGTCAGACTTCAATTGAATTATCGCTCAGGGGCAGGCATTGTCAGCGCTTCGGAAATGGCGTTGGGTGAGGATCGTGGCTATCGGGCGAACGACCCGACCCGTCAGGCGACTATCGAGTTTGTGCTGTGCCCTGATGGGCTCGCAGATCAGGCCGCACACGCCGTCGCGCAGATCATTCCGGTGGCCTTGGACTCCAAGCCAGGACGAACGCTGGGCGATATCGCAATCTTGTATACGGACTATCGCGCAGGCGATATTGTGGCCAAGGCCGTGGCAGCCGGCGGTTTCGATTATATCCGCGTGGACACCGCCGCGCCTTACCGTAAAGTTGCCTTGACGAGTTGGGTAGAAGACTGCGCCGCATGGTGTGCGGGTGGCTGGCGTATCGCGCGTCCGCAACTGCGTGGATTGATCGACCGTTATCTCGCATTTCATCGAGCGAACTTGGACGATGCGCAGGCTCGACGCGAGGGGCAGGAGCTAACCGCTCTGTTGTGGGCGTTGCGCGCCGATCAGCAGTCCGCACGTGATTTTGTCGCATCACTGCGCAACGGCATCTTGGATCGTCTGTTGGTTGCTGAATCGTCGCTTGCCGATCAGAAGGAACAACTGGATCGCATGACGGCGGCGCTTGCCGAAGGTGGCGCGCTGGCTACGCTGGACATTGCGAGTCTGGGCGGACGTGATGGTTCGCCGGATCACCTGAACCTGCTGACACTTCATTCCGCTAAGGGATGCGAGTACGACGTGGTCATTATGGTCGGTCTCGACTATGGGAGTTTGCCATGGCGAAAACTGAGTCCAGAGAAGTTGCGCGAGAGCCGCCGGCTGTTCTATGTGGGACTCACACGCGCCCGCGACGAGGTTCACATGCTGTACTCGGGATTCGTTGAAGGGCGCTATGGTCCGATGCGCCATGGGCGCTCACCATTCCTGGATGAATTAGAGGCACGAATGCGTGCTGCGAACCTCTGAGCGACTATATAAGGGTTGGGGCTGTATCCGAATCGCATGGGCTCCGGATGAGTTAATACCGGTTCTTAACTAAATATCTGCCGCGCGCTGGGCTGCGGCACGTTCGCGCGCAAGTTGGGCGGCACGAGACATCGCATCTAGGTTGTCGATGCACCAAAGACCATCTACGCAAAGAAAGCGATCACTAAGCACTGCTTCGAGTAAATCCGGAAGACTGGCGGTGAAAAATCCAGCACCTGTGATCGTGGTGGTCGGCTCCAACTCGAGCATTGCTATAGGCACATCTGCGAGACATGGGCCGAAGTGCCCGGCTGGAGGGAATTTTCCTCCGAACTCGGTCCGCAGTCGCTCCTTGCTCATGCTCCTCGTGAGAGTGCTGTACCTCTCTTGTCTTAGCAACCAAAGCGCCTTGATGCCCTCGGCCCGATATTTCTTTTGCCGGGTACGGTAGTCACGCAGCGACTGATATGACCTTTGGATCTCGATAGCCAACTTGGCCTCGCCACGCTCGCCCCAGACATCGGCTTTCCAGCGGCTGGTTTCGCTGCTCCCTGGAACCTCAACCGAGGCTCGGCAACCAAGATCCTCCAAAACGCTGCGCACCAGTATCTTGGCCGCGAGGTGCCACTGGCTTTCTTCGGAAGTGCTGCAGGCACCGCTTAGATGCGCGAAGAAAGGATGGCCATTGGCACTGATCTTGGGGACGGCTGGAGCATTGCAGCATGGCATTAGCAGATCGCCGACGTGATAGTTCCGTTGCAGCCCCAGCCACTGGGCCTGCGACATGCGCAGTGCATTCGCGACGCCAGTGCCATTCGCGTAGGCTGCTTCGATCACCATGACCATCATGCCCCTCGAGATCTGCGTATGTCCGCCCAGTTTAACGACCCCGACGCCGGGAGTCATGGCGACGATTGATGGTACTGTGCAGGAATAAAAAAAGCCGGCGCCCAGAGGGACGCCGGCATGAACGAGAGCATCAGGCCGCGACAAGCTGCCGGGCCAGGGCGACCTCGATCGAATCGCCGTCCTGGTTGAGCACATCCAGCCCCGATTCCGGGACGTCGCCGGAGGTGCTCTGCGACACCAGGATCTTCTTCGCCATCAAGGCCAAGCACGTCATCTGCGACGTGGCCGCATACCCCAGGTAGATCACCTTCACATGCTGCTTCTGGCCGATCCGCCATGACCGGCGCGCGGCTTGTTGCAACGTGTAGATGTTCCACCCCGACTGCATGAACACAATCGTGGGGAACTCCAGCAAATCCAGGCCGGTTTTCACCAGTTCCGGATTCGTGATGAGGACGTCGATCCCGCGATCGAGCCGCTCGGCAATCCAGTCTTCACGGCGAGAGGCATCCACGCTTGCGCGCAGTACCGCCACCCGAAAACCCTCTTGCTCCAGCAACATCTTCAAACGGCTGGTGGTATCGCGCGTGCCGGTGTAGACGGAGTACACCAGGGTCTTGCGACCCGCGGCTTTCTCCTCGCGGCAGATGTCGATCAGCTCACGCTCTTTCGGCATGATCTCCAGCTCGTTGAACTGAGCCGGTGTGAAGGCCAGGATTTGGCGCGTGCGCGGGTGGCGCACGGTTTCCGCCCGGAAGCAGCAGTCGGACCACGCCAACAGCACATTGAGGACTACGCCCAGCAAGGTGGTATCCCGCTTGCGCAGGGCCTCCTTGAGTTCCGCCGTCAGACTGGCGGCCAGATTGCGGTAGGCGTCGGCCTGCCCAGCATCCATGGCGACCTCCCGGAACTCTTCGTCATACGGCGGCAGCACGCCGCCGATGTCTCTGAGCTTGAGGAAGATCGTGTACGGCAGCACGCAGCGCAGTACGCCTTTCGGCCCGAACCCGGGTGCCTTGACCGTTCTGACGGTGATCTTCGAGCCTTTGGCGGTCTTGTGGGCCGGCCCGTTGCTCTCGGAATAGATGTCCTTGAGGACACCGTGGTCCCTCATAAACGCCATGGCAGCGGCATTCATGCTGCCGCTGGCGCTCGGGCGGTAACCATCTTCGATCATCCTCGCGGGCAAGGCCCGGAACAGCAGATGAAAGAGATCGTCTGCATAGCCCCCCATGAGAGTGCCGGTCAGCAGTACGGTCTTGCGGGCCTTGGCCGCGATGACGCCCATCGCCTGGCCCTGCGCCGATCCACCCGTTTTGTATTCATGGGCTTCATCTGCGATGAGCAAGTCGAAGGTGCTTTGCGGCAGATACCGCTTCACATATTCCGAGGGTTGATAACCGCCTTCTCCGAAGCCGAACTCCATCGAGGACATGGCGCGTTCCATGCGCTGCGCCTGCCGATCGGAAAACACCAACTCCCCGCGCTCGTCCATCAGGTTGATGAAATTGTGCAGGTTGTCGCCGAGCATCGACGCCAGGAACGAATCGCCGAAGGTCTTCATCAGCTTGTTGGCCGTGGCCTCGCCGATGGTCGGGATTCTCTTCAGCGCACGCAACACCGCCGAGGACTGATCACTGCCTGACAGGCTGCGTGGCCGCATCAGCGTCCAGAGTGCGCCGTCGCAGACATTGCACTTGCGGCGGATTTCTTCCGCCTCCAGCTCCAGAGGATTGGCCGGCTCGCCGTCGAGGTCGGTGACCACCGTGCCGCAGTGCGGGCAGGCGCCGACCATGCCGTGACGGGTGCGTTTGCGGGTAAAGGCGGGCTTCCAGTGGAATCCCATCCGCATCCTGACCCTGCCGATGATGAAGAATTCCTGCCCTTCAGCCGGTATTTTCAACTGCTCGCGCAGCTTGATGAGCTTGAGTAGTGTGTCCGGACCGTTGAGGACCCAGACCTTGGCACCGGCGACAGTTTCCAGTATTTCGCGGCGCCACTTGTAGACCAAGTGCGGAGGGCTCAGGACAAGCGTACGGCGATAGCCCTCGGCATGCAGGACCGCCGCCAGCGCAATGCCGATTGTGGTCTTGCCGGTGCCCATCTCACCGTTGATGAAAACAGCACTCTCGCCCTGATTGGCAAGCAGTTCCGAGGCCGCATGCACGACCTCGGCCTGAGCGGGAAACAGCTGGCGTTTGAGGCCCGCCAGCACCAGTTGACGGTGCGGGCGTGGCGTACCGCTATAGACGGGCGGATTCGCCCTGTTGAGGGAGCCCAGGATTTCGTCGCCGAACTCGGCAACGAAATCCTGGAGGCTAAGGGACAGCTCGGATGATTCCTGTTCGAGTAGGTCGTCCACATTGGACGAGACTACGTCGGCGGGAACCGCTTCGATGACTGGCATGTTCATGGTGATGCTCCATAGAAAAAATGAGGCACACACCACCCCCAGGGGCAGTGACATGCCCCTGGGGGTTGAAGTTGGAAAGGCGGTTTGCAACCGCCTCGGGATGGATCAGTACTCGCTGGGCAACAACAGCGTGGTGACGCTGCGATCCCATTCAGTGATGATCCAGAGTTTCAGATCAGGTTCGACCTGGTAGGAGGAAAACAGTCGGGCTTCACCCGATGCCAGCGCGGCATCGTTCAGTTGACGATCACTTTGATCGAGATCGCCCCAATCGGCGCTCAGGTGGCGGCGAAGGTACGAACTCGGGTTGAGTCGACCCTGTTTGACCAGACTGACCACGCCGACGGTCATGACCGTCGCACCCGGTGAGAAGCGCAGATTGGGGGTCGCGCTGATGAACATTGCTTCGGTTGCCATGGTGATAGCTCCTTCGATAAAAGAAAGGGCCATGGCAACCCCATCGGGGCAGCATGACCCCGTTGGTAGGATGAAAAGGATGAGTGGAGAACTAACGTTCAGTTAGAGATTGATGGGCTCGTCGACCAGCTTTACCAGCGTCAAGTCGCGATGCTCGTCGGTTATGACTGCAACCGTAAGACGCGGTGTGATGATGTAGCGCGACATAACGATGCCCTCCTGATGCAGAGCTTCCTCGTTAGAAAGACATTCGGACTCGCCGATGTCGCCCCAGTCGCCGCGAACATGTCGCTGCACCAGTTGGATAGGATCGAGTAGGCAGTGGTCGTCGAGCCAACGTACTCGCTCGCTGAGCCTAATGCCACCCACAGAAAACAGCGGTGGTTGCGGTCGGCTAGTGGCCTTGGCCGATAACAGTTGCTTGAACATGGAAATGCTCCTTTGAGAATGAAGGACGGTTACCCGTCCGAGAGATCAGTGAATAGTGAGAATCCGGCCGAGGGTGTCCGAGTCGGGCGTGAGATCCCAGGCCCGAATCACCGGGACGAACTTGTCCGTCAGGATGCGCGTCTCGGCCATTGAGCCGTCGTCGCGCTCGCGGTACTCCACGGCGGAGGACTTCTGCTTGAACGTGTCCCCCTTCACAGCCAGCGTGCGGCCGTTTGGTGACTGCACGACACCGGAGATCGCGCCGGCCGCGAGGGCCAGTGCGAGGTGCCACTGGGACAAGGCGCGTGCCGGAGCACGCGGGATCTGCTGGGTCGCGCCCAGGTGGGTCTCGAACGCGGGCCACAGGCCCTTGAGACGCCGCACTTCGTCGGCGAACTGCTCGGGCTCCATGCTGATCCGGTAGAAATGCTCCGGCTCAGACTGGGCCGTGGGGACGACATACGGAAGCAGCGTCCACTGGTGTGGCAGTTCCTCCGCTTCCAGCTCCGCCTGGCCGATTTGCAGCAGCCGGACGCGAGCCGATTTCACATCGTCTCCCGACTGTTCGCGTTGGCGAACCCGGCGACCGAAGATCACGACCTGCTTGAACTGCTTGTCCACCGCCTGGTAGACACGCAGATCTGCGAAGTGGCGCGTTAGCCAGCCGACGATTTCCTGATCCAGCACATGGGATGGGATGATGAAAACGAGCACACCGCCGTATTGCAGAAAAGGCAGCGCTCGCTGATAGAACAGCTTCTCCAGTCGGCCGCGGCCCTTGCCTTCATAGCCAAGATTGCCATTGGCATCCCTTGCGAGATCGCCATACGGCGGGTTGAGCCACAAGAGGCCGAAGGCCTGCCGCGAGATCATGGTGTCCATCAGGTCACCGTGTATGCAGTGATCGACCAGTAGCCGGGCATGGTTGGCCCGCTCCTGATCGAACTCGACTGCATAAGTGCTGGTCTGCTCAGGCCCGAGGGCATGGGCGGCTTCGGCGATGGCAACGCCTTCGCCCGCGCATGGATCAAGAATGCACATCGGCCCGCTGGACGTGGAGTCTGCGGGCGCCAGTGCGCCGAGGGTTCGTTCGAGGGTGGTTTCGTCGGTCGGGTAATAGCCGTTCTTGGCGAAATTACGAGCGAGCCTTGGGAACATCAATGCCATGGGAGTCTCCTGTCTGGCGGGAATGAAGGAAGTGAAGGACGCGCGCAAGGCACGCAACCATCGCGGCAACTTCAGGTGGTGGCCACCATCTCCAGATCGGCCGGAGCCGGCAGCTGGGTCAGATGGGCGGTGAGCATGCCTTCGCGGATGAGATCACCCAACGCGTTGGTGAGCTGAGGTACGTCGATGACTAATCGAACACCCTGCAGCGGCCCGAGGGTCACTGGTAATGCGCTCAACATCTCGCGCTCGCGCAATAGGGCCAAGACTGTCGATTGCCAGTGATCCAGCAGCGGCAGCGGGCACGTGTCCTTGACCAGTTGCCACAAGCGTGACGTGGGATCGGCCGCCGAGCGTGGCAGCAGCGCCAAGGCGCTGGCCGAACTCTTGTCGGGCCGGATGCAGCGTCGATCGAACAGCCAGAGATTGACCATCGAACCGAACAGCGTGCGGCGATAGCTGCGGGTCAGGCGCTTTTCCAGGCGCTCGACCGAGCCGACGAACACGGGCAGCGAGCCGCCCTGGTCGGTGATGACGTGAAACTGGTCCAGGCCATCATCGCTGCGGCCCAGGGTGAGCCGCCCAATGAACTGCTGAATCGCGGTGTCGCGCGCCCAGACCGAGAGAAAGATCAGGTCGCCCTGGTCACCGCAGACGCAGGCATCGGCCATGAGGTCGCTGCATTCGTCGATGTGGTACAGAGGGTGATCGGAAGAAGTGGCAGGCATGGTGATGTCCTCGATGAAATGAGGGGCAGCACCACCCATCGAGGCAGTGATGCCCCGTAGGGATGAAAAATGCGAAGTATCTGAGACTGAATTCAAAGCTCCTGTTCGGTAAACGAACCATCGCTCTGATGTTTAGTAACGCGGTTGCCGGTATTCCTTTCGCGGTCACGTTCGACCTCGATGAACATGCTCTCCGGCACGACGATCTGAAAATGCCGCAAGACATCGCGGTAGTAGTCCATATCATGGCCAAAGGGATCAATCTCATACAGATTGCTGTACAAGAAGTTTTCATCCACGAACGGCATTGGCATGGTGTCGTCGATTAGTTCGGCTGGCTTTTTGACGACCAGGAAGAAGTACTGCATCGGCCGGTCCCAGCCGAATATGACGGAGATGGGAAATCCTTTGTGAGTCGTGTCGAAGTGGTGCTGACTCATAGTGAGGCTCCTCGATTGAAAATCGCCGGAAGCTTCCCCATCGGGGTAGCCCCGCCGGGTGATGACAAGCCGTATGAGCGGCGATGAAATGAGGTGTGAGCCTCAGTAACTTAATAGTCCGAATCGCAACCGGCCGGGCAATAGCCCTGTTCGATTCCGTGCGAGCAATAGCCGTTCTCCGCATTCCAGTCCTGGGTATCTTGCCGCTCGGTAGGTGTCGCGTAGTCCCATTCCTGAGCTATTTGCAGGGCTTGTTCATGCTGCGCTTCCGGCAATCGAGCAACTTGCGCATCGATCGCCGAGCTGAAGCGTTCAACGTAGTAATCGTGAGACAGGCCACAACCCTTGGTGGCTTGTGCCGCCGCAGTCTCGCAGATAGCCCGCCACACTGTTTCATCCAGCGCAGAAGGGGTGTCCCGGGTGGGTTGTGATGGGGTATCGCAAGCGATGGTTGACATGGTGAAGACCTCCAGAAAAAAAGCCGGAGCCCTCCCCCATTTGTGGGAAAGGAGCTCCCGGCAAGTGATGAAAAACACCGCGGATGCGGTGCCCGTGATCACGCAGGTTGCGGTTGGGCCTCACGGCTCCACTCTTGCGTCTTAAAGTCCAGCGCGTAGCCCAGTTCTCCCAAGCGGGCGATCTGGGCGCGCAGCGTGCGGCGGTCGATGGTCGAATCCAGTCTCACGGACCCGCCCAACGGCCAAAGAAAGCCAAACAGAGCGGCGTCGCCATCTTCGGTGCTACCGGTGGTAGCAGCCGCAGCGGTCGTCGGCGCATCCACACCGAAGGGTGTGGTATCGATCAGCGGGTCCGCGGATGCCCGCAACGGTGCGGGTTTGGACGTTCTGGCTTGCTTGGCCGATGTCGCCATCGGCTGCGTCCCCAGATCTTCATCGAGCGGATCGACGTCTTGGGCGGCGAAGCTACGTGCTTCGTCACGGCTCAGTTTGTCGATCCCGTTGAGTATCATCCCGTCGAGACTGGCACGGATCTCGAATCGCATACCGCCGCCGACTGGGTAGGACTTTGGGAAGATGTAGCGGATCAGGAACTCACCGTCGTACTTGCCTTCGGCGTACTGCTCCAGTTCCGCATCTTTGACGGCAAACTCGCCGATGGGCGTGACAAGGCGGCCAACCGTGAACGGACCGTTGCGGCCGCGGATGGTGCGCAGCGTAAGCTGGCCGGTAACGATGATGGGCGATACTGATTTCTCAGGCACCGATATGACTGCCATGATGCTTCTCCCTTTAGAAATAGGAAAACGACAAGGCCCCGTGAGGGGCCAAGCCGGATCAGAACGAAGCAGCCAATGCCGGCTCCTGCCCCTGTACTTCACCTTCGGGCTCGCGCTCAGCGGGCGGCGAAGTCTGGTCGGAAGCGTTGTCGGCGGCATCCTCGGCTTCGGGCGCGGGTGCGTCCTGGGCCCGCGGCGCCTCGGCTTGCGCCTGGCTCGTTGGATAGACCTTGGTACCGTCGATCTTGATAAGACCGATGTGGGCCAGTGTCGATTTCAGGCTGGCGGCCGGTTCCCCGGCGTGCTCGCCCTTGGTGCGAATGTACGAATCAATCCGCATGTCGTTGAGCCTGAAGGCGATCAGTACCTTGCGATCCCCTTCAATGGCCTGCACGCATCGGCGAACCAGATGCTCGGCCTCGGGAGTGCCGACGATCGTATCGAAGTACCGATACTCCGGTTCATCGACGAGGCCCGCCAGTGCGGCGATGGAGCACGACAGGAACGGATCACCGGCTTTCGGGGTGACGTCCTTCGGACGATTGAGATAGCCGATGCCGCGGGTGATGAGTTCGAACTTTTCGATCTGCGCCAGTTCTGCACGATCGATCAATTCGGCCTTCAGCAGTCGGCCTTTGAGACTGGCCGCCGGCTGATTCTTGCGGTCGCCGCTGGTGCGAATAAAGGCATCGCCCCAGAGATCGCCGATCCGGAACTTGACCAGCGGACGTTGCCTCGGGTCATCGACGCCGATGTAACCCTCAACCAGTTTCTTGGCGTCGGCACCGGAGACTTTGACGTCGAAATAGCGGGTTATAGGGTCTTTGGCGGACCCGACGAGTGCGGCGACAGTGCAAGCCAGGAACGGCTGCGCACGGCGGCCACCACGGACAGGAACCTCCCGGACACGCTGCAAGCGGCCGTAGCCCTCGGTGTGAAGATCGAAGTAGCTCTTCGCGTTGGATGCTGTATTGGTCATGGTGAATCTCCAATGGGAATGAAGCGGAGACACACCGGACCCGACTGCGCGGGGGGTGCGTAACCCCGCGGTGGGTTGATAAGGCGAATGGACTAGGAAGGTGCATCCACCACCGGCAAGCCGATGGTCGTTCGCACAAAGGGATGCGTTGCGAACTGGCTTCGGCCACGCGGCGGATGCCGCGCCGCAACCTTGAAGACCGATGGTTGCCTGGCATGTCGCTGACAACGTCAGCAAGCATGGGGGTCAGCATGTCCTCACTCTGCGTGCGAAACAGCAATGAAACAGCATCCGGGAGTTTCCCTTTGTCTACGGAGGCGTTTGGGTATCGCCTTCACCAGCCTGGAGCGCGATGCCAAGCCAAGTAAAAGCTATTAGCACGATATGTGGAGAGGTGTTAAAACTCACTTGGGTTTCGACGCGCACGATAACTTACTGGCTACGTGCTCGGATTCCGAAGAATTTGGACAGTATCAATGAGAAATTTTTTTGAAAATCCCTTTAAAGGCAAATTACTCGCCGATCAGGTAAAGAACCCGAACATCAAGGTAGGGCGGTACAGCTATTACTCCGGTTACTATCACGGTCACTCGTTTGACGAATGCGCGCGTTATCTTCTGGCAGATCGCGATGACGTAGATCGCCTCGTGATTGGAAGCTTCTGTTCAATCGGCTCAGGGGCCTCTTTCATCATGGCCGGCAATCAAGGTCACCGATATGACTGGGCGTCGTCGTTTCCATTCTTCTACATGCCAGAAGTGCCTTCGTTTACAGGGTCACTTGACGCATTTGAGAAAGTCGGCGACACGGTGATCGGCAGTGATGTTTGGATAGGCTCCGAGGCAATGATCCTGCCTGGGATCAAAGTAGGGCACGGTGCTGTCATTGGAAGTCGCGCACTTGTCACCAGAGACGTGGCACCTTACGAAATTGTTGGAGGCAACCCTGCCAAGCTGTTAAAGAAACGATTCACCGATGACGAAATCGTCATGCTTCTGGAAATGCAATGGTGGGAATGGTCTGAGGAGAAAATCAAAGGAGCAATGTCTTTACTGTGTTCATCCAAGATTGCTGACCTGTATCGGTATTGGCAGGATTCGACAACCTGAAAAGCCGCCAGACAGAGCTGCCTGTACTCTGTGCGTATGAGCACTCCCAATAGGAAAGCCCCCAAAAGTGGGGGCTGTGGAGGATTCATTCTCCTGCTGGTGTGGCAGGTACGGCTTGAAACGACAGATGTGTGGCCGTGGCGGACACTTCCAGATCATCCTGGCTGTTAAGAACGCGCGTGAACACGCCGTCTCCAATATCCAGAAACTCCCCGAAATCATCACCGCCAAACTCGACGCGTGCTCGATCCCACCAAGTGTCAAACGGATCGACATCTGGATTGCAGCCAACCGCATAAGCAACTAGCTTCTGGCTGCCATCGGGGTGGCGTTCGCCACGCTCGGAGAGGAAGTAAACGCCGTGATCCTTGACCAGAATGATCCGGCATTGGTTTGCGACGGCTTCGGCAAGAACGGGACGCAGATCTGCGCCTTTGAAACGTACGGTCATGAGATGTCTCCCAGCAGCTGGCCCAGTCCCGGGCGCCGGCGCGAGGCCGGTTCCCGGAAGCAGTGCTGTAGTGGATGAATGCACCGGCGACGCGGTGCGGAATGGACGAAATACCGCCGAAGAACTCAGCCGTAATAATGGCCCACTTCACGCAGTGCGACGAAGCGGGCGTCATGGCCGGTCGCTGGCGGTAAGGCAACGGAACATGCCTGCTCGGTGCTGAAGCGTGTGGCTTGGCCGAGTTCGACCCAGTCCAGCGTGTCGTTCCAAAAGCCAGCGCCGTCACGGAGAGCCGATTCGTTGGGTGAATAGATCACCCAGGCACACGCTGCAGTTCGCTCACTCATGCTGACAATGCCTGCGGCTTACGCCGTGCCGGCTTTTGCACTGTGCTGATGCGAATCTGGCGCCAACTGCCGTCGTCGATCAGGCGTTCCAGCGTGTCGCCGAGATCATCGAAGAACACCTCGTCTACGCGCTCGATCAGCTCACCGTCGCGATGGAGTTCCACCGCATAGAGGTCGTCGCCTCGTTCATACAGCAAGGTGACGCGCCCTTGGAACTTTGCCGTAGCCACGTTGAAGCTGATAGCCGGCGGCGTGGCGATAATGTCCTTGGGCAGCGGATCAACCCAAGTGAAGTCGCACGCGCCGGCATCGACCAGTAAGTGCGTGATGCGTCGGTAGCCGTCGGGTGCTGGCAGCGTCTCCAACTGCTCGATGAGCTGCTGCAGTTCCAAACAATGCGGCTGTGGGATCGGCAGCTTCGCCGGAGCCGAACCGAGCACGAACGTCTGCAGCTTATAGGGCTGACCGTCATGGGTGTACTGAGTGCGCTCCTCAGGCGTATCCGCCCGCAAGCCATCAAAACGGCGTCTGGCGTAAGGCTCGACCTGGACCTTGGCACCCTCGTCGGGTTCCTCGGTCACCAGCGACCTGTCGAGCACCATGAACTGGGTGCGCCCGGTCTTGACGACAATGGCGTCGTCCGTTCTGGCGACGACCTTGCCTTCGAACGGTTTGGGGTCGATATGAAAACCCAGGGTAGATACCTTGGGCTCGCCGTCGAAAATGACGAACTTGAACCCGCGAGCATTGGATGGCACATGCCCGGCAACGAGTGTCGGGAGTTGTTGACGAATGAGTTGATGGTCCATGGGAAATCTCCAAAACAAAGGGACTTCCCGACCACTAGAGACGGGGTGTCCCAAGTGGGTGCAATAGATGGACGCCGAGCGTCCGGGGAGGATGGAAGCCAACATGCCAATGGCATGCCGCGGTCTTGATGGCCTTAACCGCCTGGGATGCTGCCGGCTCCGCCAGCGAACATGGCAGCAGGATGGCAGAGCTTGGCCGGCCCGGCCTGCGATTAACCGAACCGGCCTGCACCGCATTCCCGAGGCAGAAAAAAGCCCCTCATCGGAGGGGCTCGGGGGGACATGACTGGTCAGGTGTCCACAGAGGGGGTGTCGTCCTCTTCCTCGAAGACGGTCAGACCGTCCAGCTCGTTGGCATCAGCATCGAATACCAGCACCCTGACGTCAGCCTGTCCGGCCAGCGCCAGTACGTTGGCCAGATCCTCGGGCATGCCCTTGGACAGGTGCTCCCGGCGCAGTTGCTCGGCGGTGATGCCTTCGACGTGCATCAGGTTCTCATCCGTCCAGGGTGTGGCGATCAGCTTGACGCCGATGGCTGGGCTGTACGGGATGCGAAAGGCGACGAACAGGAACCCGCTCGGTGTGGCGATATCCGCCAGTTCGCACAGGTAGCGGCCCGATGCTTCGGTGATGTGGGCTGTGCTGATCTCCCAGGCACGGCTGTAGAAGCCCGTCTCGAACTGCAGATTGCGCACCACCGCTTGGGCATATTCCAGTGTGTAGCTGTCGCCCACGTGGATGAAGCCTCTATCGAGGGTTCGGCCATAGATGCTGTGGTACACGGCCTGCACGGCGCCGCTGCCGCCGCACAAGGCATCGAGTTCGGCGGGCACCGTTTGGCCTTCGGTGATCAGCACGAAATCATCGTTGAAGATGCACGCTTGGTACGCCACCTTGTCATCGGGTAGATGAGCCTGCGATGGATGCAGCGGCAGAAAGGTTTGCGGGTGGCGCTCGTCGTAGCTGATGACGGCAAGGCGCCGAATCTCGAAACCGTAGTAGCCGCGGGCGAAAGGATTGGATGAATGGTCCATGGTTTGATTCTCCGGTGAGGGGTGACGCAGGGCCAACCCCCACCGGGGATCGACCCAAGTGGGAAAGGAAGTGGTGCCGGCAGGCGGCGCCAGCACGGATCAAACGAACGGCGCTATTCGCCGAAGTCGGTAGGGTCGCCCAGGGACTTGAGCAGTTCGATCAGTCCACAATTTGCCAGGACATATAGGGAGTTGTAGTCATCACCCGTGGGTGCTTGCTCCCCGGCGTTTATCCAGGCATCCATATCCAGGATGCTCTGACGAACCTTGCGGGCCTGGGTCAAGACGTCCGGGATATCATCCAGGATCGGCTCATCCAGAGCAGCGAGCACGATCCGTGGTGACAATGCATCCGGTAGGGATTCGAACACGGTGGGCGTGTCGCTGCGGCACAGCGCTTCGGCTTTGGTATTGCCGATGTCGAAGTAAACGATTTCGTTGTCGGCTGCGCCTTCGGTGTCGTAGTCCACCACCGCGAATGGTGGCAGCGGGAGATGAGTCGGCCAATCTTGTACGACGATGGCTTGAACCAGGCCACCTTCGAGAACGACGGCAAAGGAAGGGTGTCGGGACATGTGTCACTCCTTGGATGTAATGAATAGAGGGGCACCATCCCTAGGGACGGATGTCCCTCTTTCGGGGTTGGGAAAGTGGCGGAGATCAGTTGTGTCGACCTACCAACCGCTGTAGTTGAGTACCAGATCGGCGATCACCTGACGCCGCTCCAGATCCAGGCCTCCGAGATCGGAAAGTCCCTCGAACCCGCAGTGTTTGAGCACCGCAGCGCCCTCGCGGGCGTTATAGATACTCACCATTGCGGGCAGGGACATGCGCTGTCCGCCGCTCAAAACACCCAGGGCGTCGTTGAGTTCCAGCAGGTTCGGACGCAAGTCCCACTTGCTGGTGGCACGGTGCAGACCTTCGCGGGTGCCATCGCCAAACCACTCGGGCCCGGCGATTTCCGCACCGCGTTTCCAAGCCTCGAAAAAGGCCTCGGCGCACGCTCGAAATGGCGCGTTTCACGCATGATCTGATCCTGACGGGATGGCAGCTCCCGCTGGCGGTGGATGAATCGACATCGGCACCATGAAGGCGCGCGTCCGCGGACTCGATGCGATGGCGGACTGGTGCGGGTCGCACGGGTGGGAAATCCCGCGGCAGCCTGAAACCCTGGCTGCTGGCATGGTGCTGACGTGGTCAGCGACACATGCCAGCAGCTTCTGCCAGGGCCGGACAAGTGTCACGCTCAAATGGGAATTTGAGATGCTCCGATTAATGAACAACGTCCCACAGTGATGGCCGTGGGGCGGCTGGAGTTTGGAGTCTGGCGGATGGTCAGGACGATTCGCCGCCCAGGACGTGCTTCTTCCACAAGGCAAAGGCCTCATCTGGCGGCAGTTCAGCCAGAATGACGATGGGTACTTTTTGCCGTGCACGTAGAGCAGCGAAGTACGCTGGGCGATCGGCGATAGTCTTGAGCTTGATGCCCTTCAGGAACAGTAGCTTGTCTGTCTTGATGAAAAGCAGTTTGTTGGTGATGTCTCTGTTGTAGGCCTTGCGCAACTTGCGCTCTGCATGCTGTGCCTCGGCCAGATGATCGACCAGGTAGTCGAGCGTAATATTGATGATCAACGGATCGTCATCCTGGCCGGAGACACCTTCTACCCTATCGGGTGGGAGATGCCTGGCAAAGGCTTCGGCCTCAGCCAGCTGCGCAGCTTGGCCGTCGAGCGCTCGGAGGAAGGTGGAACCGCCATGCCCGTCGTTACGAGCCTCGGCGATGGCGACGCCATCGAACAGCACGGTGGCGTTGAAGCACAACGTCTCTTCGCTGGCGAAATCCGCGACCTTGAGGTGTTTCAGGGTGATGCGGTCTTGGGTGGTGATGGTTTCCATGGACATTCCTTGGATCAGTCGGGAAACGCCACGCCCCTGCGGGACGAAGCGCTCATCCCGTGGGTTGGAGAAAGAGGCATCGATGCCCGCATGGGCAGCGTTCGCCCGAGCGATGCGACGGCGAACTGGCGGGTGGCATGGAGCAAGCCCCACGGCAGCCTTGAAACCCTGGCTGCTGGCTAAGCCGACAATGTCGACAACAGCGAATATCAGCATCGGTTCTGGTACTGTCCGCGTCATTCGGAAACGGGAAATCAGCACAGCCGGATTCACCCGCACTCGGTAGCGCGAACCGGTTTTGCGTCGGCCCACACGAAGAAAAACGCCCCCGATTTCGGGGGCGTGGAGGGGTGGCACCGATCAGGCGGTGACTGCCTGCAATTTGCCGGTGTCATCGAAGATCAAGCGCACGGTAGCGCCGGCCAGCTTGGGTTGCACAACATGGCGCAGCGCGTACGGCAGCAACGCCTGGACTACGCGATCGGCCGATGGCGAGCAGCCTACGGCGATGAAGGTTTGGATCAGCCGTTCGTCCTTGTATTCACGATCCTCATCGTAGCGATCGTCGAACACATAGTCGCAGACCAGCCCGGTTCTGGCCCCCGCCGAGGGAGTCAGATAGAGTGTGTACCCTTTGCGCACAGCCTTCACTGCATACTCCACCGCTCCGGGATGGCCTTCCAGCCCGACATACAGGGCATCGACCAATTCCAGCTCTACCTCGTAGTCGGCAAGTCCGGGATCGGCCTCCCGATGCAAGATGGTGCCGGCTCTAATGCGAACCTGCTCGGCACTGACGACCTTGACCAGACGCTTGAGCCAGTGGCCATCATCCAGACCAGGCTCATCGAGCACAAACGCGTTGGCCGCTTCCAGATAGATTTCGGCGGTCGGCACGACTTCGTCATCGGGTTCGATCTGCCAGACACCAAGCACTTCCAAGGCCTGTTGGACGATTACGCCACTTCTGCCCAGAGAACGCCGCCAGTATTGACGATAGCCAGCCGGCTCTTCGTCCCAGTCCCTGAACCAGGCCAAAGGCACTAAGGGAACATCATTGAGCAGATCAGCGTTCGACGAGTTGAGGCAAATATGCGCGTAGTACGTGACAAAGTCGCTGGCGGCAAGCGCCTGCTTCTTCTCGATCAGTGCCTCGCGGTAGGCCTGGTTGACCGCAGCCTGGATACGTGGATGATCTTCCGTCTCGTTCAGCAGGTGCTTCCGATCCGGGAGCTTCGCCAGCGTGCTGTCAGGCAGCAGGACGACCTGATGCTTTTGGCTCGTAGGTAGTCTGCCGATGGGCAGGCCCTGGAGGAAGCAGCGCCATTGCGTGCGCGTACCGGACAGGTTGATCAAGACCTTGCCCATGGGTGTCTCGCGCCAGTGCAGATCGGGCTTCGCCAACGGGCGCGGTACTTCGGCGCCGTTGAGCCAGATCGGTACCGGAAAGGCTTCGCACAGACGCAGGAGTTCACACTCCACCCAGGTGGACAGATCCTGCCCAGCCTGCACCGGCTTGATGCCTTCGAGGTGGATGGCGGTGCCCTCCAGATGGAAGCCTGCGACGTCTTCCTCGATCGGCTCACCGGCAATGATCTCGGCGGTTCGCGCGCTGAACAGCTTGTCGCGTGAATGCACCGTCAGGGTATTGGCGAAGTACAGGGTTGAGAGCACACCGAGTCCGAAGGCGTTCTCGCGCTCCTTGAGTTGCTGATCCCAACCGGATTCAGCGATGAAAATCAGGGTCTGCAGGTCGGTAATGCCGATGCCATCGTCGGTGATGGTCAGGTTGTCCTGGTTCACCGTGATGTGGATCGCGCTGGCCTGCGCGCGGCGAGCGTTCTGTAACAGTTCGCCCAGCATTGAGGCCTGATTGAACGCATGGCGCAGATTGGCGATGAGGCGGTGCTGGTTGGTCTTGAGACGAAGGGTTCTCATGAGATGACTCCTTGGATAAGGGTTTGCACCGGACAGGTTTAGCGCTGCCCGGTGCGACGGGGCACTGAACAGGCGGATGTCGGTGAGAACGGGAATGGGCCGGTCGGCCCGAGGGAGAAGCAGCATCGACGCCCGGGATGAGCGCGTGTCCGCTACACGATGCGATGCGGACAAGGACGGTCGACGCGGATGGTGCGCGACGCAGCCTGCACGACCCTGGCTGCTGGCAGCTGCTGACGGATCAGCGATGCAGGCCCGAGGATGCGCCTACCATTGCGATGTGTCGCTGATCAATGCGCAGTCGTGTGACCCGCGTTGTCCAGGACCTGCAGCAGGCGCCGGCCCAGCCAGGCCATGCACGGCACCGCCATCGAATTACCGATCGCCTTGTAGCGTGGCGCGTCGGCGGCCGGTTTGCCGCGGTACGGAACCAGCGTGTAGTCGTCGGGCATGCCTTGCAGCCGCTCACACTCCATGGGCATCAGCCGCCGAACCCGCCATTGCGACCAATCCCACCGGGTGGGGTCATTCCAGTCGTAGTGGAAATGTGCCTCGTAGGCGGGTGCCAGTACATGCCCCTTGTCTGCACCGCCGCTGCTCGTGCGCAAGGCGGGCGACACGTCGCCGCCCAATTCGGCGGCCAGACCTTCGGCCCTACCACGCAGCGCCACGCCAAAGACCATCGTCAGGCCTTGGCCGGGCTTGCCGCCGCCCGTGGAAAGCGTCCCAGCAAGCTGGCCATGGCCGGATTCGAGCCGCAACTCGCCACGTGAGTTCTGCGCGAATGCGATGGCTGGCACAACGCCGGCATTCGCATGGCTGTTGCGATGCTCCCCGGCACGCAGCGTTGGCGCTCCTTCGATTGTGGCGTCGGCGCCGCAATCTTGGGCGGTGAAGGCGATGATCGGCACGCCCCTGCCCGTGCCATCTTCGCTGCTGCCCTTGCCGCCATTGGCCGCACCGAGCGTGTGGCTGATGGAGCCCGTCACCGACTGGACCAGCAACGTGTCAGTCTCGAAATCGCCCTTGGTGCCACCCTGCGCAGTCAGGCAAGCGGCCACGTCGATTGGTCCAGCGGTGTTGCCTCCGCCGAAACCCAAAAACATTGCGGCCTTGCCGTAGGGCTGCTTCAGCTCTCCAAAGCCGCTTGCTGGCGCAGCGCTAGGTCCAGCAGTGTGGGTAGCGTTTTGCCACGACGCGAGGCCCGACGAAGAATCCCCGCGCAGGCCCGTGCGCTCAAAAAGTACTTCGGCGGGATCAAGGTTGTCTCCACCACTTGCCACAAGAAACACGCGCTTGCGGCGTTGGGCGACGCCGAAATATTGAGCATCGAGCACGCGCCAAGCGATGCGGCGCATGGGTCCAGACACATAACCTGCGTGCGACCACTTTTGCCCTGGCGGTTCGAGCGAACGGCTTTCTCCGGCCAATGCGCCCAGGAAATGCCCAAAGGCGTTGCTGCGGTCGCTGAGGACGCCGGGAACGTTTTCCCAGACGAGCGTGGACGACGGGAGGTGGTCTTGGGAGCGGGTTTGGTCGATGGCATTGGCTAACTCCACATAGGCAAGGGTCAAGGCACCACGCGGGTCATCCAGCCCGCGGCGAGCGCCGGCAATGCTGAACGACTGGCATGGCGTGCCGCCAACGAGGATGTCGGGAGCCGGTACGGTGCCGGCACGAACCTGGTGGACGATCGTGGTCATGTCGCCCAAGTTGGGCACATGGGGGTAATGGTGTGCGAGCACGGCGCACGGGAACGGTTCGATCTCTGCGAACCATGCGGCTTCCAGGCCTAGCGGTTGCCACGCGAGGCTCACGGCCTCAATACCACTGCACACGCTGCCGTACAGCAGCGGTGCGTTGCGTGGTGTATTGCAAGATTCGGGGTGCATATCGGTTCTCCTGTTCGTATGGCTCACGACCTTCGGCCGGGCCGGAATGTTTAAAGGCAGGAGAAAGGCGCCGAAGGCCACAAGGGTCTTCGGCTCGGGAGGAAGGAACCACCCGTGGGCTGATAAGCAAGCCCGGTCGTCGCTAGAACCGTCTGCTGTCAGCAATCGCACCCGGCCTATGTCGTGGCTGAGGCCGGTATCGTCTGGCGCACATCCGCGCACAAAGGGAGCCCGTTTTTGCACCGGCAGGCTCCGGTGTCGAATACCGCTGACCGCGATGGGTCTCCCGATGGCTTGTGCGACCAGGTAAATCATCGGGAGACCCATCGCAGTGCGCGGGAGAAACGCAGATCAACAGAACACGCATCGCGCGTATCGCAGAGAAGCCACCTTCTGGTCCTGCAGCCGGGTTGGCTCGCGGGACGCGCACACGGATAGGGAAGGTGTTGCGCGCTGGGCGTCCCGCAGGGGGGTGCGGGACACGAGCCACGTCGCCGATGGCGGGCGCGGCTCACGGGGAACGAGGTCGGTCAGGAGCCTTTGCGTGCAGTGCGGCGCGGGCGTGAGGCGCCACGCTTGGACGTGCCGGGTTCGACCTGCAGTGTGCCTTTGCAGTCAGGGTAGCGACTGCACGACCAGAACGAGCCGCTCTTTCCGGCGCGCTGGCGCGTGGGAGCGCCGCACTGCGGACAAGCCGGCCCTTGGGGGATCTTGATGGGTAGGGACGTGCGGCTGTACTGCGCGATCAGCTGCGAGATCCACGCGGCCTGCTTGCCGATGAACATGTCCAGCGTGAGTTGACCGGCTTCGATCATGTCGAGCGCCTGTTCCCAGACGGCGGTGGTGCCTGGGTCGGCAATCGCCGCAGGCACCGCGTCGATGAGGGTGAAAGCTGCATCCGAGGCGCGAATGGCGCGTCCCTTCTTCACAAGATAGCCGCGCGCGATCAGGCCGCTGATGATGTTGGCCCGCGTCGCTTCGGTGCCGATGCCGACCGTATCCTTGAGCTTCTGTTTGAGGCGCGGGTCCGAGACCAGCTTGGCGATGCCCTTCATGGACTTGACCAACTCGCCCTGCGTGTAGGGCCGAGGCGGCAGCGTCTTGAGCGCCTTTAGATCGACACCGGCCACCTGGCATGCCAGACCCTCACGCAGTGCGGGCAGCATCTGGCTGCGGGTTGCGCCGTCGCCATCCTCCTCGGGTTGCGGTTCCGCCAGCACTAGGCGCCAGCCCTTGACGGCCACCTGCTTGCCGGTGGCCGCTAGCGTTTGCTGGCCGCAGGAGAGTTTCGCCACGGTGCGATCGAACTCGTGGTGAGGAAGGAACTGCGCCAGATAGTGCGCCCGGATGAGCCTGTACACCGCCAGCTCCTTCTCGCTCATGGCCGAGATGTTCGCCGGTTCGAGCGTCGGGATGATGCCGTGGTGCGCGGACACCTTCGCATCGTTCCAGGCGCGTGAGTGTTGAGTGCGGTCAAGTTGCTCCATGATCGGTCGCAGCGAGGGATCGGTTTTGACCAGGCTGTCGATGACTGTGGGCACCTCGGCGAACATGCTTTCGGGCAGGTAGCCGGAATCCGAGCGCGGATACGTGGTGGCTTTGTGCGTCTCGTAGAGGGCCTGGGCGATGTCCAAGGTCTCCTGCACGTCCAGCCCAAGCTGCTTGGAACACACCTCCTGCAAGGTTCCCAAGTCGAACGGTAGCGGCGGGCCTTCCCGCACGCGCTCGGTTTCTACCGAGACGAACTGGGCGCTGCCGGCCGCGCGGATCTGCTGCGCCGCCTGCTGTGCCACCGGCTGCTGCAGGCACCGGCCTGCGTCGTCGGTGCAGGTCTCGGGCGGAACCCACTGCGCGGTGAAAGCCTGGCCGCCCGCGGACAGGGACACGTCGATGGCCCAGTACGGCACGGACACGAAGGCTGCGATTTCGCGGTCGCGATCAACGATGAGTTTGAGCGTCGGGGTTTGGACGCGCCCGACCGACAGCACGCCATCGTAGCCGGCCTGGCGTCCCAGCATGGTGAACAACCGGCTGAGGTTCATGCCGACGAGCCAGTCCGCCCGAGAGCGCGCCAGCGCCGAGTGGTACATCGGTAGCGTCTCGGCCGATGGTCGGAGCTTGTCGAGCGCGGCGCGAATTGACGCATCGTTGAGCGCCGACAGCCAGAGCCGCTCGATGGGACCGCGGTAGCCGCACAGGTCGACGATCTCTCGGGCGATCAACTCGCCCTCGCGGTCGGCATCGGTGGCGATAACAAGCTGGGTCGCCTTTGCCAGAAGAGCCTTGACGACTTTGAATTGCCTAGCGGTTTTCGGTTTGACCTCGACCCGCCAGTGCTCAGGGATGATCGGCAACTGCTCGATGGACCAGCGCCTGAACTGCACGTCGTAGGCTTCGGGCGCTGCCGCTTCTACAAGATGGCCGATGCACCAGGTAACGGTGACGCCGGAACCATTGAGGCAGCCTTCACCGCGCTGCGTGGCGCCGAGGATACGGCCAATGTCTTTGCCCTGGGAGGGCTTCTCGCATAAGAACAGCTGCATGTCCGTCCATCCGATTCCCGTGGTTCATGGAGTTGCTGAGATCAAGGATGCCAAGCCACCCCAGGGGCAGCAGCAAACAAGTCGCATGCGGTGGCGACCGCTTTGACGTGAAGGAATTGTTTGTGCGGGGATGGAACTTGACCGGGCGTGTGATGGCCGGGAGCCTCGATTTGCGGGAGCGCGTGGAAGTCGTTGGACATTGATGGAGCTATCCCCTGGGGATAGCTCTGCAGGAACGAGAAGCAGCGGCCAGGATACGCCGCTGCTGCACACGACTACTACTCGTCCGGAGGCGGCTCCGCGTGCGAAGGCTTGGGATTGAGCGTTAGGGACTCAATGCGGTACGGCAGGATGCCGACACTGCGCGCGTTGATCTGCCAGGTCTCGCGCGGCTTCTCGTCCTTGTCTTCCCAGGGTTCGCGCTCCATGCGGCCGATGACCAGGACGCGCATGCCTTTCTGGTACAGATCCTTCCAGTGCTCGGCATCGCGGTGCCAGATCTCGACCGGAGCCCAGAAGCCGCCGCGGTCTTCGAAGGTGCCGTCCTTCTTGGGCACAGGGTTGTCGAAATAGACGTTCAGCCGTAGCAGGCGGCTGGGTTCGTCGTTGCCGTTGGGGAATTCGCGGTACTCGGGTGGCGAGCCGATGTTGCCTTCGCCGGAAAAATGCGTGCTCATGTTGCAGTCTCCGTGGTGGTTGAAATAGACGTGCCCGGGCGGCCTCGGGCGTGTGTTGGGATGTCTGGCGCAATCATCGATTGCGCAAAGCAACAGGAATGGAAGCGAGCCGGCGCAGGTAGACGTCATCCGCCTCTGCGGCTTTACTGGCGCATTCCTGTGCTTGCCTGCCCAGGGTGTGCAGGAGGCTGATCTGCATGTTCAATGCGATCCGCTGCTGCTCTATCGCGTGTAGATCGGCAAGCAAATTCACTGGCGTGACCGTGGAGGCCATGGCTTCTTGCCACAGGGCGACTCCCATCGCCGACCTGTCGTGCCTGCGCCAGCGTAAGAAGACGGTTCCTGCGCCAGTGGTCTGCTGGGCCAGTTCAACGGACAGCAGGCGGAAGGGATGGCCCCGCGCCTGCGCCAACACGCGCTGCTGTGCTAACTTGACCAATTGATCCCTGAGTGCGTGACACTGGCTGGCCCAGGTTTCGAGATCTCCTTTACTCTTAAAAGGCCTTAAAAGGCCCTTTTGATAGCCTGAGTGTTCCAGCTGGATGAAGTCCGTCTGTTCCAGTGGCTGGAAGTACCGGCGTTGGCTTGGTTCGCGTGCTGTCATGCTGACTCCCCCTCGTCGGATGAGGCCGCTTCGGTGGGATCTGCCGCAGCATCCGACTCGTCAACAGTCTCGGTTTCGGGGGTGGTGCGCTGCTGCAAGCCACGGCGCGCAATTGGCGGAGCGAATCGAGAGCGGCGTGTCCCTTCGAGTACGTCTTGGGGCAATTCGCCATATTTCTCCAGAGCCGCCCGAGCTGCGGCATTCGCTGCTGCGAAGTCATCGCGGGTGCAGCCCGAGTAGCGGTATTGCTGAGCTAGCGAGAACAGGCTGCGCAGTGCGTGCGCGCCGTCATTGAGCCAGCGCTCAAGCGTCGGGCGATCGATCAGTGCGGTGTGGTGGGCCAAAATCAAACGTCGGGCAAGATCGTCGTAATCGGCCAGTAGATACACCGCCATGAAGCCCAACTGCGAGGAGACAAACAACGGCAAATTGACGGGCTGCACATTGAGGTTTTCGCCCAGGCTCAATGCTGCGGGGACACCGGCCAGCGCCTGGTCCACCTGTTCGCGCAGTGATTGCAGCGTGGCCTTGGTCAGGTCGAGCTTATTTTCAATGCGTAGCATCCACTGATCGCTGTACGGATCGTCTTGTTCCGATCCCCGCTTTAACTTGTTCATGTTGCCGATGAAGCCGTTGAGACCGATGATGCCGGGCCGCCCCTCGGCGGCAGCGCGTCCATGCCAGATGCGAGACGCATGGTGCGTGTGTAGGGTTAGGGACATCGCGCTGCGCAACGATCCCAGGTTCAACTGAAGGGATTCGTTGGGACTATTGTCTTGGGGCATGGTGACGACTCTCAATGATGAATGAATCGTCAGCATCCGGGTTGGGAGGAAGGGCGTCAGTCATCAATCCGAACCCGCCGCGTGCCTGTTTTGTTGGAGCAGCCAGCCGCGAGCGTCGTTCGGAAGCATCGTTGCGATGCCGCACCGGAAGGCTGTGTGTTGCGCTATACCCCGGGTATAGGCGGCCATGGCACTCAGTGGATGCTACCGGGGCCGAGCGCGGTGCGAATCAGGCAGCTTGAGCGGAAGACAGTGTGTCAAGCTATACCCGTGGTATAGGCGACAGTGGAGCGCCTTGGACATTGCTGAGCAGCATCCCGGCCGATGAATCTCCGCGCCGTGTCGGTTAAGTTTCGAATCAGGTCGATCGCAATAGTTCTTGCAGACGCGCCAGGTGAGCTTTTGCGGTTTCTGCATCAACAGGTTTGGCAAGTGGCGGCCTGGGTTCCGTTGCCCTGTTGACCGGCGCCGCAGGCGCCTTCTGCGCTGCCCAGATGCGGAACTCACCCTTCAAGGCTTTCTGGATAATGCCGAATAGGTAGCCAGTGGGGCTACGTATCGTGGAAGAGGCGCAGCGGGCATCCCATTCGTCCAGCAGAGCCTGCCGCAGATCGCGATCGACGGACTGCAGCGTGGCCAGCGCGCCATTCTGCTGCTCCATCTTGAGGGCCAGGAAGCGCTTGGGCAACCGCAGATCATCTTGCGTGCGCGGTATTGTACGTACTTCTTTTATACTTTCTTTTCTACGTACTGTACGGTCTCCCTTCGGATTCCGAAGTGAGCTGCAAACCGACGGAAAACGGCTCACTTCGGAATCCGAAGACTGATCTTCCAAATTCCGAAGAAGGTCTTCAGAGCCGTCTTCGGAATCGTGTTCGCCGCTGGCTTGTGGATAACTCAATATGCCGTTCCAGCCCTGCGCTGACAGCCGTTGTGCCAGAATTTCCAGCCGAGTCGGCAGCATCTGGCCGCTGAGCATAGGGTCGTGTGTCAACTCTTGCAGGGTGGTCGCGCCCACGCGTTGGACGGATTTGCTGGCATGCGTCAGTGCCTGGCTGAGCAACTCCAGATAATCGGCGTCGAGTTGGATGGCTTCGTAAGGAGTGAGCGGTTCGTCGTGAAGGACATAGAGACTGCCCTGAATACGCCCACTTCTGGGATCGCGCCGACGCCGTACCAGGCTGATCCAACGTGTCAATCGCAGAATGGTCAGGGCTCGTGCAACCGTTTCGTGCGATGCTCTCTCAGCACAAGGCATGGAGGCTAACCAGGGAGCGAGCTGGTCGTAGGTGGGCATGGCGGTGATGCCATCGTCAGTGAGCATCAGACGGAACACCTGCCAGCCATTGCGTTCGAGCGGTGTCAGGCGCTTGTCCAGCAGGAGTGCGCGCGGCACGCTGTCGTGGTGGTTGCCGCTGAAGAGAAAGCCATCGCTCGGTGGCGGGGCCGCAGGTTGGGCTGATGGTGGCTGTTGGTGTGTCAGTTGGTCGATGGCCCGACCGAGCAATTCGCTCAGCCGAACGGGGCCGTCCGTAGAGTGTGGCCCATCCATCATCAGGTTAGCCCTTCATCGATCCACCCGCGCAAGGCGTTCCAGATCACGGACAGAGGCAGCGCAGTGACCGCGGCGAGATCCGCCGCGACGCCCAGCAGATCCATGTCGTCGTTGACGTCGATTTCCTGTTCCTTCGCTGTCGAGGACCAGCGCCTCCACAGATCGGTGTCCTGTTCCTCTGTCAATACCGGATGCCGCCCCTTGCGTTTCGGCAGGCCGATGACGCTGCGTCGTAAGGCGATCTCCTGGTGGGTCAGGCCGAAGAATCTGCTGATCAGCTCCGTGCTGGCACCCAGGCGCAGCAGCCGGTCGATCTTCACCACTTCCTCGGTGACGTCCTCGACCTGGTGCAGCAGGCGGCGCAACACGTCGCGGTTGACCACCACCGAGCACCAGGACACGTTGGCGTTGGCCAACACACTCGCCATTGCGGGATGCTTGAGAGCGTCCAGATCCTTGTCGTCGAAACCCATCGACTTGGCCCGGCGCAACTGGCCGTTGCGCAAATCATGGAGCGCCTGGGCGATCACTGCCTGGTTGAGTGGGTGAGGTCCGGACATGGCTGCGCCCCTTATGATCCGGTGATGGCATGGTCGCCATCGAGGATGCCGGTCTCGATGTCACTCAAGCGACGGGAAAGCCGCAGCAGGCGGAACAGTTTCACCAGGGCATTGTCGCTGAGCCTATGTGGCAAGCCTTGCTGCGCTCCGGTACCTGCCGGGGCGCCTAGTAGCAGCGTACCCAGTATTTCAGTCAGAAACGATAGATCGATGCTCGTGACCCGCTCATCGGCAGCCAAGTAAGGTGTGCTCAGGGCATGCAGCAGTGCCACCGTCGCCTGAGCGTAGCGATTGGGTGTCGGCTCGGCCCCGGGCTGCCGACAGCGAAAGCCGATGCCGGCCTTGCATGACTCGACCAGGTCTTGCACCTCGGCTTCGCCGGCAATCTCGCGGGCGAACTGTGCGATATGCATGCGTAGCCGATCTGGATCATCAAGCGATGGTTCGATGTACCAGACATCGCTTATTGGATAGAGACTACCCACTTGAATCGGGATTGCCTGTAGGACGTTGTGCTCGAAATCGGGTAGCACCTCGCCGGTGTGATCCGCGACCAGGCGTTGGATGGATTGCAGGCGCTCGGTTGTGCCGGCTGGCGATACGATGTGCTCCTGCAACAGGGTGGCACGCTGATCGTCGCCGGCTTCCTCGGTTCCCGCTGCTGTCGTTACCTGGCGGCCCGCAGCGACAGATGGAGTGTCCGTAGCGTGCGGAGCGGCAACAGGAGCCGAGTGCGTCGTCGAGGCTGATTCCGGGGTCGCGGGCAAAGATGGCGGCTCGGTCAATGCCGCCGATGATAATTGTGGTGATGCTGGCGTCGTATTTAATTCGGGTTCATCGTTAGGCTCGCGGCTAAGCACCTCCCAACGGCGATCCGAGTCGGTGATCTCAAAGAGCAACGTGTCGTATTCCATGTCGAGTAGCTCGGCCATCTGGCCAACCAGTTCGTCCTGAACGCGCTGAACGCTGAAGCCTCCCGCCGCACTGTCAAACAGCACCAACACGTCCTGGAACAACGTGGGAAAATCGACATGGGATTGGGCCCGGCCGCCGCGCGCCGCCCATACTCTGTCTGCGGTGCGTCGCAAGCTGGTCAATTGCTCGACTTGACGTCGTCCCAGGCCAGCATAGAGCAAGGTCGGGATAGCAGGTAACAGATACTGGATGGCCTCCTGCATCCGGCTTATATGGGGCTGCGAAACTGGATAACCGTCCGCCTTGAGGCGGCGTGCCAGTTCGGATTGGGACAAGGGCTTGCCGGTTTCCTGTTCGTACAATTCCCGGGTTTTCTGCACGCCCAGCGCACGTTCGATGAATGACAGGCCACCGTGTAATTCGTTTTCCGCGAGATGACCTGTCAGCGCAATGATTTCTCCGCGCTCCGGCCACGGCCGGAACTGGCAGGCAATGCGGAAGAAGCGCTCATCACGCGTTTCGCTCCACAGTTCGCGCAGAATCGCCAGCCGAGTGTTACCCCCGTTACGGATGATGTAGTGATCTGCGCCCGGGCGCCTAGTGATCGGCGGAGGCGCGTCGAGACCGCGTTCACGGATCGACGCCTTGATGTCATCGTAGAGTGGGTTGCGTGTGAGGCGCGGATCATGCTCATACGGCCGCAGCTCATCGAGCGTCACGACCATGTACGTGTCTTCAATCGGATCGCTCAAGGTGCTCGCGACGGGGCCGTTGCGCATAAATCTATCGCTCAACAGCTTTTTGGCAACGTCCTGAGGGGAGATGTCAGACATGGCCATCTCCTTCCTGTTCAGTAAGCGCCGACGGTTCACACCCACGTTGGGCTCGCCGCAGCATGGCACGGGCGTTAAGACCCGCCCGATGGTCGCTGGCGGTGCCGCTGGTGAAGATCGGTGGCAGGCCAGGCCGGGTGAATTTGAGATGTCCGCCTGGGGTACGAACGACCTCCCATCCTTCTCTCAGTGCATACTCGATCAGAGGCAGTAACCGCTTGTGGCCGCGGGCCAACTCATGGGCGCTCGACATGGGCGTGTCTCCCTGCGGTCTTGCCGGTGACGGCTGCGAATCGCTCCTGCCACTGAGGGCAAAGTTCATTTGCCAAGTTGCGCACGATTTCCAACGCGGCTAATGTCTGGCGCCCGGAGGGCCGTCGGTGCTCGACGCGATGAACCGGCAAGCCTCGGGTTGCTGCGCGCGGAAAGGCTTCAATCGCAGGAATTTCGGTGGCGAGCACGTGAATGCCAGTCTGCTCCTTGAAGACCAGGCGCAGCGTCTGCTGGATGATGCGAGCGTTGGACGAAACGACGGGGATCCGGTTTATCAGCAACTGCAGTACGGGTGGTTCAATCCCCAGTCTATGGTACGGCGTGATGTCCTCGACTAACTGTAGGGTTCCACGCCGCAGTTCACGCGCCGCTAGAATTTCGGGCGTTACAGGGGAGACGGCCTGTTGTGAAGCGAGCAGTGCCATCTCCAGCAACACGCTTCGTGCACCCTGGGTGTCGATGAGCAGCAGGTCGTAGTGTGGCTGGAAGGCCGCCAGAAGATTGCGAAGCCGTAGCCGGCCATCTGGTGCGTGCAGCAACAGCGTGTTCAACTGCCTGTGCTCGTCGTTGGATAGCACCAGATCCAAGTTGTCGATGACCGTACGCGACACCAGGTTCTCTAGGTCACGCTCGTTGAAAGCCAGGAGCTCGTAGACGCCCCCCGGTGCGCGATGCCGTAGCTCGTAGTAGGACGACAGCGTTGGTTGCATGTCCAGGTCGAGCAGCAGCACACGCAAGCCTGCATCAGCGACGAACGCACCGAGGTTGGCAGCGACGGTGGTCTTACCAACGCCCCCTTTAGTCGAAATGATGGATACGACCTGCATGGGATTCTCCTTAGGCTTCACGTGGGAGATCCGGCTGCTGGGCGCGGTTCTTGAGGCGTTCGCTGATCCACAAATCGATCTCAGCGGAGTCCCATCCTACAGCGCGGACTCCAAGGCGCAGCGATTGGGGAAACTCACCCTTTTTCATAAGCGCATAGATATGTGCGCGTTTGAATCCGGACTTGGCTTGGACTTCGTCCAGCCGCAGGATGCGGCGCTCCCCGGGAAGCAGTGCATTTGGTTGGAACATGTTGGTCACTCCTTAACGCTTACTGGCGTTTGTTGGCGTGACCTCTATTCAATAGACATGGCCGGGGAAAGACATTGCAAATGCAGTTTCGTAGGTTGCAGATACAAGATGGATTTTCTTAGCGTGATGAGTTAGTCAATCTCCGCTTTGAACTCGCAAATTTGCCGTTCAAGGTACGCTCGGTGATACCCATGGCGCCGCCAAAGTTGGCGATCAACGCACTGACAATGGCTTCCTGCGTCTTGAAATTGGAATAGGGGATGCCGGAGGGCGACTGTCCAAGCATCAGTTCGAGCATGCTGCCAATAATGTTGAGATACGTGGTCTCTGCACGGTCCGTGATAGGACACTGTGCGCATGCGGGGATCTCTTCAGACTGTTTAAGCAACGCATCGTGCTTGTCCTGTAACGCCTGCAGTTTATGTCTGCATTGCTCAAGCTGTGCCTTCATTGCCTGACGCTCAACCAGCATCGCTTGTCCTGCCTCCAGCGTGATGACCGGATGTGCGATGCGTTCTCTACGACTGAAAAGAAACGCCGGCCGTTGGTCTGGATAGTGATCACGCATCCAGCGCTTAAGGTCGATATGGCGAACCGTTATGTCTGGCGAGTCCCATAATGACGGATCATTAGACGTGATTCCGTTTAGGCCATAGGGAAGTTCCTCGTTAAAGATGGCGTCGAAGATACGAGCAGTGCATAGGCGAAACTCGTTCCATCGCGGACAGTCCAAATTTTCAGGAAATTGTCGAGGCATCACTGTCGCTGTTACGATTTCTTTCTTATGCCGTAGTAATCCGGCCCAGCGGATGGCGGCCTCAACAGGTCGATAGAAAACTTTTGATGTCGGTGGGTTTTCATACATACCCCATCTCCTAGCATCAAGCCTCTTATTGCTTTTCTCCTTCTTTAGCTTGGGCTTTAGATGGTTAAAAAGTTGGCCTGTATTACTTGAGCGTCAACCTGGCCATCATGCTGTTGGGAGTACTCCCCGTTTAACCAGAGCGACCGTTTTCACCGGGTACTTCACAGCGATAAAGGCCGATTATTATCTATGGCTGAGTTGCGCTTAGTGATGAGCGTTCTTTGTTAATGCTTCTTGCTCAAGACCAAATAGGTCAGCTGTGTTGCTTGGAACGCATAATTGTCCAAGATTGGTAGTTGCCAAGCATGAAAACAGGTATAAGGCCATGCGCTTGCTAAGCGTGATGCAACCTAATGAGAATGCTGTGTGATCAATTCAACATCTGCATTTACACGTGGTCTGTGGGTATTTCTATCGGTTCGGGCTGTGGCTGGACGGGAGAGAGGACGTTCGTCAACGTCGGACGGGCCAAGCAGTGGCTTTGTGAATATGATAATTGGCACGCGTGCTCAACAGGTGGGCCTTGAGTATGATCATTGGCCTCGACTTGTTACCACGGCATCCGGCGGTTTCTGGTCGATCCGCGCGCAGAGCGCAGCGGATTGCCATCGCTGGCGCTGTGTAATCGTGGGCCCTTAGCCTTTACTCTCTTTCAATGGTCCTCAGCAGAGCCCTGCGCCGCTTCGATAATGGGCCGAAGTCTTCCATGATTTTGCTGAGTGCCGCGCCGCGAGCCAGCGCGTCAAGGATATCCGCCCAATCCTGCATGAGGATAGTGCGGGATGCGACGTATTTGGTGTGGTCGTAAGGTGCGCGCGACGAATCTTTCTTTCGCTTCGAGTGTGCCAGTTGCAGATCAACCCGGTTTTCGGGATAGCTCAGCAAGCCAAGCAAGGTGGTTGCTGTCGAGCGGAAACCATGCGAGGAAAACCGCCCACCATAACCCATGCGCTCCAGCACCTTGTTGAGCGTCGTGGCTGATATCACCGTTCCCGGCTTTCGGAAACTGGGGAACAGCACCTCGCTTCCCCCCGTAAGTGTATGCAACTCTTTTAATAGTACGAGCGCCTGCTTCGAAAGCGGGACGATGTGCGGGTCGCGCATCTTCATGCGCCCAGCAGGAACGATCCAAATTGCATTATCCAGGTCAAACTCGCGCCAGTGCGCCTTGCGCAGCTCGGCCGTGCGGACATAGGTGAGGGCCATCAATCGTACTGCGATGACGGTGATGCGGTACCCAGCATCGTCCACACGGTTCAGGAAGTTTGGAATTTCTTGCCATGACAACGGCGGGTGATGGCGAACCCGTGGGCGCTTGACTGAACCCTTTAGCAACGCGGTTGGGTCACTGTCACAGATGCCTTGACCAGATGCGTAGACAAACAGCTGACTGAGCCATTGCCGGATCAGGATCGCCACGGTAGGCGCGCCACGATCTACTACTGCCTGGACAATCGGCCGTAGATGAGACGCCTTGACTGCCGCGAAGGGTAGCTTGCCCAGCTTCGGAAATATATCCTTATCGAAGTATTTGGCTACTTGATTGGCGTAACCTTCGGACCACTGAGTATTGCTCTTCATCCAGGCGCGAGCGACGGTTTCGAAGATGTGGTCGTTCTGTTCAACTTGGTCGGCAATTTTGATGCGCCTTTCGAGTGTCGGGTCGCGTCCTTCGCGCACAAGCCCTCGCGCCCAGTCACGGTCAGTTCGCGCGGCTTCCAAAGTTACTTTGGGAAATGCGCCGATCGAAAAAATCTTGGCGGCACCGCCGAGGCGATAGCGGTACCACCACAGCTTGCTCCCATTGGTCTGGACACGCAGGAACAAGCTGCCGCCATCTTGCAGTGAGTATGCTTTATCCCGAGGCTTGGCAGCCTCGATCTTGCGAACGGTGAGGATATTGAGTGCCATTGTGTATAACGACCTTTCACACGCCTATTATACACTTCGTTATACACAAATGCAGTGGCTTCGTCTAGCCAAAAGTGGAACTCAATAGACTGTCAATCCTTATAAATCAGCGAGTTACGCAACCTCCGTGGATCTCAAGAGCGGTCTGTGGACGCCAATCGTAGTTGTCGATCATCAATAACATGGGCGGCTCCTCACTTGGCAGCTTGTTCGGCCAGCGCTACGGCACGGAACATGGCGCGGCGCTTGTTGATGGTTTCTTCCCATTCCAGTTCGGGCACCGAGTCGGCGACGATGCCGCCGCCGGCCTGCACGTGCAGCTCACCGTTCTTGATCACCGCGGTGCGGATGGCGATGGCGGTGTCCATATTGCCGTTCCATGCCCAGTAGCCGACAGCGCCGCCATAGACGCCACGCTTGACCGGTTCCAGTTCATCGATGATTTCCATGGCGCGGATCTTCGGTGCGCCGGACAACGTCCCCGCTGGGAGAATCGCCCGCAGCGCATCCATCGCGGTCAGCTCCGGACGTAGCCGGCCCTGCACGTTGGAGACGATGTGCATCACGTTGGAGTAGCGCTCGATGATCATCTTTTCGGTCACCTGCACCTGGCCGATCTGCGCCACGCGGCCCACATCATTGCGCCCCAGGTCGATCAGCATCAGATGCTCGGCCAGCTCCTTGGCGTCGGACAGCAAGTCCTGCTCCAGCGCCAGGTCAGCTTCTTCGGTGATTCCCCGCGGCCGAGTGCCGGCAATCGGCCGCACGGTGACTTCGCCCTCTTCCACCCGCACCAGCACTTCGGGCGAGCTGCCGACCACATGAAAGTCGTCGAGGTTGAAGAAGTACAGATAAGGTGTCGGATTCTGACTGCGCAGCGCGCGATAAAGATCGATCGGCGCGGCCTTGAAGTCGATACTCATGCGCTGCGACGGCACCACCTGCATGCAGTCGCCGGCGAGGATGTACTCTTTGACGGTATCGACGGCGTTCTGGTAATCCTCGCGGGTGAAGCTGGCGCGGTATTGCAGATCACGCTCAGCGACGGCGGCAAGGTCGAGACCGGGGCGCGGAGTAAAAGGCGCAGCCAGTTGCGCCAGCAATTGATCCAGTCGGTGGTTGGCCTGCTCCCAGGCATCGGTATTGGCTGTATCAGCCAGCACGATGACGTGCAGTTTGCCGGCCAGGTTATCGAACACCACTACCTCATCGGACACCATCAGCAGGATATCCGGATTGTTCAACGGGTCGGGATTCGGCGAGTCGCCCAGGCGGCGCTCCACATAGCGTACGCAGTCGTAGCCGAAGTAGCCGACCAGCCCACCGTTGAAGCGCGGCAGACCTGGAATGCTCGGCACCTGATAACGCGCCTTGAACTGCTCGACAAAGGCCAACGGGTCATCGCACTGATGGAATTCGGTCTCGACGCCATCCACTTGCACGCTGGCGGTGTAGCCATGCACTTTCAATACGGTGCGGGCCGGCAGGCCGATGATTGAATAACGACCCCACTTCTCGCCACCCTGAACGGATTCGAGCAGGTAGGAATAGGGCGCGTCGGCCAGTTTCAGATAGGTGGACAGCGGCGTGTCCATGTCAGCCAGCACTTCGCGCACGACAGGTACGCGATTGCAATCCTGGGCAGCCAGGCGGAGAAATTCATCTTGGGTCATGATCAGCCTCACGGGCGGGTAGATGTCACACACAAACCGAGGGCCTGCGCAAAAGGCAGGCGAAAGAAGTTCAGGGACGCCAACGCCAGCGGGCGAACGCCTTCATCATTCCCATCAGTATGCGGTTGCTGACAAACACGGCTGATCCATCGATTGAAAAAGTAACCGCCCAAGACTATATGAGCGCATCGAGTGAATCAACCAGCAGGTCCGGGTTCTCCAGCGCGACCGAGCGGCCATGGTTGTAGCCGTAACTGACCGCCACCACCCTGACATCAGCGGCGCGGGCCGCCAGTACGTCATTGCGCGAATCGCCGACAAACAGACTCTGCTGCGCGGTTACCCCGGCAGCGGACATGACCTGCAGCAGTCCTGCTGGATCGGGCTTCTTCACCGGCAGAGTATCGCCGCCGATGATCCAGTCGAATTCGCCCAGACGCTTTTCTTCCAGCAGCGGCGCGACAAAGCGTTCGGGCTTGTTGGTGATGACCGACAGCAATACACCGCGTTCACGCAGCCAGCCCAGCAACGCCGGCACGCCGGGGTAAACCCTGGTGGCAGCATGACCACCCGAATAGGCCTGCATAAAGTCAGCCAACGCCGCCTGGGCTTCGGTATCATCCACCTGGGCGTGGTCGATATTGTCGGCCAAGGCGCGGCGTACCAGCACCAGGGCGCCGTTGCCGACCCAATCTTTCACCTTCGGCACGCCGGCGGTCGGGCGTCCGCGCAGCACCAGCACCTGATCCACCGCCGCCGCCAGATCGGGCACCGAGTCAACCAGGGTGCCGTCCAGGTCGAACATCACCAGGCGTGGCAACTCGCCGCTGTAGAGCCGCTGCAGTGCGTTCATGTCAGCGTTGCACCTGGGCCAGCTCGGCACGCATCTGGTCAATCACCGTCTTGTAGTCCGGCGCGTTGAAGATCGCCGAGCCGGCCACGAAGGTGTCGGCACCGGCTTCGGCCACCTGGCGGATGTTCTGCACGTTCACACCGCCATCGACTTCCAGACGAATATCCCGGCCGCTGGCGTCGATCAATGCGCGCGCTTCGCGCAGCTTGTCGAGGGTCCCGGGGATGAACTTCTGCCCGCCGAAGCCGGGGTTGACGCTCATCAGCAGGATCATGTCGACCTTGTCCATCACGTATTTCAGCGCATCCAGCGAGGTAGCAGGATTGAACACCAGTCCGGCCTTGGCGCCGCCTGATTTGATCAGCTGCAACGAGCGGTCAACGTGGTCGCTGGCTTCAGGGTGGAAGGTAATGAAGGATGCACCCGCTTCCAGGAAATCGCCGATGAGGCGGTCCACCGGACGTACCATCAGGTGCACGTCGATGGGCGCAGTGACGCCATATTTGCGCAATGCGGTGCACACCATGGGGCCGATGGTCAGGTTGGGTACGTAGTGATTGTCCATCACATCGAAATGGACAATGTCGGCACCCGCCGCCAGTACCCGGTCCACATCTTCCCCGAGACGGGCAAAGTCGGCGGACAGAATGGACGGGGCAATTGCGTAATCAGGCATGGCAGACCTCTGGGGATAATCGGAACCGGGACATTCTACCCTCTCGGGCGCTATTCGTGGGAGCGGGCTTGCCCGCGAATGGACTGGCGGGAGACCGTCGCGGGCAAGCCCGCTCCCACAACCCGACCTCTCTCATCAGTGAGCCCACGCACCAGGACCACTCCTGCATAAAACGTCTACCGTTTCACCTGAATCCGCGGTACCGCTTGACCTTCTCATACGCCTGCTGAATACGGTGCACCTGTTCACTGGCGGCGGCGAGCTCGGCTTCGCTCACTCCTCCGGCCATCAATTTATCCGGATGATGGCGACTGAGCAGCCGGCGATAGGCGCGCTTGATAAGCGCCGGCTCGGCGTTCAGCTCGATGCCTAGAATGGCCGCCGCCTGCTGCAACCCGCCACCGGTAGTCGCAGGCGCAGTGCCGCCCGATTGGTGGCGTTGATGACGCTGGCGTATCCGCTGCTGTTCCGCACTGCTCAGCCTGGCCAGGCCCGCCCAGCGGCCAAGCAACTGTTGCGAGGCGGCACTGGGCTGTCGGTGCACCAGCGCCATTCGCCAACAGCAGTCCAGCAACTCGGCATTACGCCCCGGCTGCTGGCGACAGAGACGCCGCAGTTGCCGCTCAACCCGCGTGGCCGGCAGCTTGCCTCGATTGAAGCTGTCCATGGCAGCCAGCCGCTGCGGCTCATCCAGTCGATACTGCCGCATCAGCTCCCGGGCCAGCTGAAGATGTTCGGGTGTGACTCGGCCATAGGCCTTGGCCACCCGGCCAAGGCACAGAAAAAGCACTTGTTGAAAGTCCGGCTTCAACCCCAGCCAGCGGACCAGCTGCGCAGGCAAATCCGTCCAGCGCAGCAAGCCCCAATGCCGATCCAGAGCATGGCCGAGCACGCCACCGAGAACGCCGCCGGGTACACCCGCGACAACACCACCGAGCAGGACACCCGCAACGGTCACCGGCCAGAGCATCTATCAGGCCTCCCTGGCACGCTGATCTGCCTGTTGCAGGCGTTCGGGGGTGCCAACGTCGATCCAACTGCCTGCAAAACGCTCACCACTGACCAATCCTCGCTCAGCCGCTGCACGCAACAGGGGAGCCAAGGGTTGTGGTCCATCGACCAGCCCGTCGAACAGCCGCGGCGACAACACAGCGATGCCACTGTAGGTCATGGCGCCGCCTTGTTCGGCCTCGGTAACCGGATTGGCTATCACTCCCTCGTCGAGCAGAAAGTCGCCGCGCGACTTGAAAGATGGATTGTCGACCAGCACGAGATGCGCCAACCGTCCCTCGGGCAATCCCATGCCGGCAAAGTCGAAATCAGTCCAGACGTCGCCATTGACCAGCACAAAGGGCTCATTACCCAGCAGAGGCAAAGCCCGCAGAATGCCGCCGGCGGTTTCCAGTGGCGACGCCTCGGGCGACCAGCTGATCTGTACGCCATACGCAGCGCCATTTCCGAACGCTGCTTCAAGCTGCTCCCCCAGCCAGGCGTGATTAATGACCAATCGCTCCAGCCCGGCCCGCTGCAGCGCTTCGATATGCCACTGAATCAGCGGCTTGCCAGCAACTGGCAGCAAGGGCTTGGGTGTATGCAGAGTCAATGGGCGCATGCGCTCGCCCTTGCCTGCAGCCAGGATCATAGCCTTCATCATTACAACTCCAGACTGTCGAGCAATCGCACCAGCGGCGCCAGACAGGCATCAGAGGAACAGGCATCGCGCAGGTATTGAATGAAGCGCGGAGCGTCCTCCAGGTAGTGGGGCTTGCCGTCGCGGTAGCGTATGCGGGCAAAGATGCCCAGCACTTTGAGATGGCGCTGAACGCCCATCAAACGCGACTGGCCGAGAAACTCGTCAAACCGCTCCGGCAAAGCAATGCCCGCCGTACGCGCCTGCTGCCAATAACGCTGAATCCAGTTTTCCCGCTCGGTCAGCGGCAGATTGAAAAAGGCATCGGCAAACAGCGAGGTCACGTCATAGCTGGCTGGACCGTACAAGGCATCCTGAAAATCCAGCACACCGGGCTCACCCGACGCCGTCATCAGATTGCGCGGCATGTAGTCCCGATGCACGAACACCTTGCTCTCGGCCAGATGGCTGTCCAGTAACACTCCACACAGCACCTCCCAGTCCGCCTGCTGCTCCGCCTGCTGCTCCGCACTCAACGCGCGCTGCAGATGCCGGCCAACAAACCAGTCAGGAAACAGTTCCAGCTCACGGCGCAATATAGCCTCATCGTAGTCCGGCAATTCACCAGGCCGGCTGCTTGCCTGCCAGCGCACCAGGGTACTGATGGCACCGGCAAACATGCGTTCGAGCTCAGCGTCGGAGATACCCGTCTGAATGCTTTGCAGATAGGTGCGCGCGCCAAGATCTTCCATTAATAGAAAGCCCTGCTGCGGGTCTGCCGCCAGAATGGCTGGCGTTTTCACCCCGGCGCCGGCCAGCAGGCCGGCAATGCGCATGAAGGGACGCACGTCCTCCTGTTCCGGTGGCGCGTCCATGATGATCAGACTGTGTTTCGCATCGCTCCAGCGGAAATAGCGACGAAAACTGGCATCGGTACTGGCTGGCGCCAGCTGTCCCGCGCCCTCTTCCGCCCAACTCTGACGGTCGCGCGCCTCAGACAATGCCGTGGGCAACCATGCTTCCAATAAACTTAGTCTTGCATCCACCATTGGGTTCCTCAGCTTCCAAACAGACCGGCACTGGCTCTGGCGCCTCACAATGCTTTATTATCCATGATCTCGACACGCAGAAGCAGCATGCATGTTGCAATTGCCTCGCACAAGTTCCCGAGTCATCGCGAGCCTGCACGCCCGACTGAATCCCGGATAACTATAATGGCCTACCCTAAACCTCCGTTTCGACCTGCTTTCCCTCTGCTGTTGGCCAGTGGACTGCTGCTGGCTCAACCCGTTGTCACGCTTGCCGCCGCGCAGGTTGAATGTCGCGCCGGCAGCGGCGGTAGTTGGGTCTGCACCCCGATGAAAGCCACCGCAGAGTTGCCGCCACGCCCCGGAAAACCAGTTGTCCGTGCTGCCGAGCCGGAACCGCGCCAGCGCGTCAGCGAAACCCGCCAAAGCGCTGCCCGGCCGCAGACGGTGGACTTCAGCAAGCTGGACTGGGTGCCTCGCGATCAGCTAACCGACACCCAACGTGCCGCCATTGCCCCCTATTGCAGTGGTGATTACATCGAGCCGCCACGCGCCGGCCGGGATGACGACACGCCCTTCGATCAGCTACCGGTCTATGCCAGCGCCGACTCGAGTAGCTTTGAACAGCGCAACCAGACCGGCACGCTGCAAGGCGATGTACTGTTGCAACAGGGCCGTTTGCAGGCACAGGCCAACGAAGCCAGTTTTGACCAGGGCAATAACATCGTCCGATTGAATGGCGACGTGCGCCTGCGCGATCAGGGCGTACTGGTGCTGGGCGATCGGGCGCAGATGCAGATCGACAGCGGCGAAACGCGTATCGAACAGGTAAGTTACGTCGTCCATCGCGCCAATGGCCGCGGCAGTGCCGAAAAGCTGATGCGCCGCGACGATGCTGTCATCGTCATGACCGATGGCAGCTATACCACCTGCGACCCGGGCCGCAATACCTGGAGCCTGCACAGCGACGATATCGAACTGGACCAGGAGAAGGGCTGGGGCGAGGCCAAGCATGTCACTCTCAAGGTCAAGGATGTGCCGGTGTTCTATACCCCGTACATCTATTTCCCGCTGGATGATCGCCGCCACACCGGTCTGCTGCCGCCGTCCATCAGCAACTCCACCGACAACGGCACCGAACTGGTCACGCCCTACTACATCAATATTGCACCGAATTACGATGCCACCCTGTACCCACGCATGATGAGCAAGCGCGGCATGCAGATGGAAGGCGAGTTCCGCTACATGCAGCCGGATCATGAAGGGCAGCTGAGCGCCTCCTTCCTGGATGACAAGGAATACGACGACAACCGCTGGCTCTATGGTTGGGAGCATATGGGCGGCCTGCAGAGTCGCTGGACTACCGAGGTCGAGTACTTCGACATCAGCGACCCCTTCTACTTCCAGAACCTGAACAGCTCTCTGGATGCGCGCAGCGATACCTACGTCAATCAGCGCGGCGCCATGACCTACCGTGGCAACGGCTGGCAGTTCCAGGCCGCCTTGCATGCCTATGAGCTGGCCACGATCACCTCGGTCACACCCTATGAGCGCCTGCCTCAGTTGCGCCTGGATGGCGGTCACTGGCTTGGCGACAGCGGGCTTAAGGTCGACTACCGCGCCGAGTACGCCTATTTCGACCGGGATCTGGATCGCGGTGTGCTGAGGGGTGAGGACGGTGTGCACTTTGACGCCGCGGGCGCCCCGATCTGGACACCCGATACCAACCTTGTAGGCCTGCAGCGCGCTACCGGTCACCGCGTCAGCCTGAGCCCCCGCATCAGCTACCCCATGCAGAATAGCTGGGGCTATTTCACCCCGGCCGCCCGGGTGCAGTCGACCTATTACGACCTGGACTTCGACAAACGTCAGCATCGCGACGTGACCACCAACCCCGACTTGTTCTTCGATTACGACAACGCCGATACCAACCCCTCCAGCACCATTCCGGTGGCCAGTCTCGACGCCGGCCTGTATTTCGACCGTGACACCAGCTGGTTCGGCCGCGACCTGCGCCAGACCCTGGAGCCCCGCGCCTTCTATCTGTATGCGCCGGACCGAGACCAAGATGATCAGCCGCTGTTCGATACTAACGAAAACACCTTCAGCTACAACTCACTGTTCCGCGATGACCGCTTCAGCGGCAACGACCGTGTCGGTGATGCCAACCAGTTGGCACTGGGGGTGACCAGCAGGGCGTTGGAAAGCAATGGGGTGGAGCGGGCTCGCGCCAGCTTCGGGCAGATCCTGTATTTCGAGGACCAACGCACGCAACTGCTCAAGACCGAAGGTCAGCGGCGCGATGAAAATGACCACTCCACCTCCGCCTATGCCGCCGAGTTCATGTATCGAGTGAGCAATGCCTGGAAGCTGCGCGGTGACGTGCTGTGGGATCCCGAGGAAAACAACAATAATGCCGGCAGCCTGTTGGCCAACTACCAGCCCGAGCCGCGCAAGGTCATCAATGCCGGATACCGCTTCCGCAATGACACCAACACCTTCAATGCCCTGACCGGCAGTTTCAATGAGAGCGAGAATCGTCGTATCGACCAATCGGACATGTCGTTCATCTGGCCACTCAACCCGCAGTGGAGCATGATCGGCCGCTGGCAGCATGATTTCGCCGGTGACCGAACCCTGGAAGCCTTCGGTGGTCTTGAATATGAAAGCTGCTGCTGGAAGCTGCGCTTCATCAACCGTTACTGGGTCGACTACAACGAGTTCGAATCGGTTACCCGCGACGAAGGCAACCGCGGCATCTTCCTGCAAGTGGTCCTCAAAGGACTTGGCAGCGTTACCGGCAATCGTGTCGAAAGTCTTCTGGACGAAGGCATCCCTGGCTACAGAGAGCGTGAAAACAATGCATTTTAAGCTACACCACAAGCTGGCGGGCCTGTGCGCCGGCCTGCTGCTCAGCACCGGCCTGCAGGCACAGATGGTCGAACTGGACCGGGTCGCCGCCATCGTCGATAACGACGTCGTCATGCAAAGTCAGGTGCAAGAGCGGTTGAACACGATCCGCCAGCAACTGAATGAAAGAGGCACCGAGCTGCCGCCCGAAGAGGTGCTGCACACCCAGGTCATCGACCGCCTGGTGTTGGAAAGCATCCAGCTGCAGATGGGTGAGCGCGCCGGTATCCGCATCGACGACGCCAGCCTCAATCAGACAATGCAGCAACTGGCCGAGCGTAATGGTGTGAGCATGGAAGAGTTCCGTGCCACTCTTGAGCGTGACGGCATCAGCTATAACCAGGCACGCGAGCAGATCCGCCGCGAGATGATCATCAACCGCGTGCGCCAGCGCCGGGTTGCCGAGCGTATTCAGGTGAGCGATCAGGAAGTACGTAACTTCCTCAATTCCGAAATGGGCCGTTATCAGACGTCCGCCGATTACCGACTGGCCATGATCGTCCTGCCGATATCGGAAAACGCCAGCAGTGAAGAAGCGCGTAGCAAAGCCGAAATCGCAAATCAGATCTATCAGGAGCTGAGCGAAGGTGCGGACTTCACCCGCCTGGCTGTCAGCCGCTCTGGCGGTGAACATGCCCTCGAAGGTGGTGAGCTGGGCTGGCGCAAAGCTGCCCAGTTACCACCGGCCTTCGCCAATGCAGTGGACGAGCTGGAGATCGGTGGCACCACGCCTCCGCTGCGCTCACCCGCGGGTTTCCATATTCTCAAGCTGCTGGAAAAGCGTGGCGGGGATAACCTGTTGGTGGATGAGTTCAATGTGCGCCATATCCTGATCAAGCCCAGCGAGATCCGCAGCGAGGCAGAAACCGCCCAGCTGATCCAGCGCCTGTATGAACGTATCCGCGCTGGCGAATCCTTCGAGACCCTGGCGCGCTCCTTCTCGGAAGATCCGGGCTCGGCGCTCAACGGCGGCTCGCTCAACTGGGTTACTGCTGATGCCATGGTTCCCGAATTCCGCGAGGTCATGACCACCACCCCGGAAAACCAGATTTCCGCGCCCTTCCAAAGCCAGTTCGGCTGGCACATTCTGCAGGTGCAGGGTCAACGTCAGGTCGATATGACCGATGAAATGCGTGAACAGCAGGCTCGCAACCTGTTGCAGAATCGCAAGTTCGATGAAGAGCTGCAGACCTGGCTGCTGGAAATCCGTGACGAAGCCTATGTTGAGATCAAAAGTTAAGTGACTGCTTCCGCCATTGCCCTGACCGCCGGCGAACCCGCCGGCATCGGTCCTGATCTGTGCCTGCTGCTGGCTCGTGAGCCCTGCGCCCATGAACGTGTGGTGGTCGCTGATCCCGACCTGCTTGCCGAACGCGCCCGCCAGCTCGAGCTCGATATCGAGCTGCGGCCCTACGATCCGACTCGCCCACCGGCGGCCCAACGGGCCGGCCAGCTCAGCGTACTGCCGGTGCCTCTGGCAGCAGCCTGTCAGCCGGGCAAACTGAACCCGGCTAACGCACGCTATGTGCTGGAAACGCTGCGGCTGGGTGGCCAGGGCTGTATTGATGGGCAGTTTGCCGCGGTCGTAACGGCTCCCGTGCACAAGGGCGTTATCAATGACGCCGGTGTGCCCTTCTCCGGGCATACCGAATTCTTCGCCGATCAGACCGGCACCGAACAGGTGGTGATGATGCTGGCCTGCCCCGGCCTGCGCGTGGCACTGGCCACAACTCACCTGCCCCTGCGTGAGGTAGCCGATGCCATCACTCCAGAAACACTGGAACGGGTAATCCGCATCCTGCAGCAGGATCTGCGCAGCAAATTCGGCATCAACAGGCCACGCATCCTGGTCTGCGGCCTCAATCCCCATGCCGGGGAAGGCGGGCATCTGGGCCGCGAAGAAATTGACATCATCATTCCACTGCTAGAGCGCCTGCGCGGCGAGGGCATGTTGTTGGACGGCCCTTTACCGGCCGACACGCTTTTCACTCCCAAACATCTGGATCATGCCGACGCGGTATTGGCGATGTATCACGACCAGGGGCTGCCCGTGCTCAAACACAAGGGCTTTGGCCAGGCTGTTAACGTGACGTTAGGACTTCCGATCATCCGTACCTCGGTAGACCATGGCACAGCACTGGATCTGGCCGCCACCGGACGTGTTGACGTAGGCAGCCTGAACGTCGCCCTGAATACCGCCATCCACATGATCGAAGCCCGAGGCCGGCAATGAACGAATTTGCTCCACACCGGGCGCGCAAGCGTTTCGGTCAGAACTTTCTGCACGATCACGGCGTGATCAATCGCATCCTGCGTGGCATCGCTCCGCGTGAGGGCCAGCATCTGGTCGAGATCGGCCCGGGCCAGGGCGCCCTGACCGAAGGCCTGCTCGCCAGTGGTGGTCGGCTGGATGTGGTCGAATTGGACCATGACCTGCATCCGCTGTTGCTTGCCCACTTCGGTGGCAACCCGCAGTTCACTCTACACAAGGGTGACGCCCTGAAATTCGACTTCCGCTCCCTGGTTCAGCCGGGCGAGAAGCTGCGGGTCGTGGGCAACTTGCCGTACAACATTTCCACGCCGCTGATGTTCCACCTGCTGAAGCAGTCCGACTGCATCGCCGACATGCACTTCATGCTGCAAAAGGAAGTAGTGCAGCGTCTGGCCGCCGGCGCCGGCATGAACCACTACGGCCGCCTGGGCATCATGGTGCAGTACCATTGCCAGGTTGAGCACCTGTTCGATGTGGGTCCGGGCGCCTTCAATCCGCCCCCCAAGGTCGACTCTGCGATAGTGCGACTGACACCTCATGCGACCTTGCCGCACCCCGCTGATGACCCCCAGGTGTTGGAGCTGATCGTCCGCGAAGCCTTCAACCAGCGCCGCAAGACCATGCGCAACACGCTCAAGGGCTTGCTGGATGCCGAGTCTATCGCCGCTGAAGGAATCGATCCGACACTGCGTCCGGAACAGGTCGACCTTGCCGGATTCGTGCGCCTGGCCAATCGGCTGGCCCTGCAACAGCGAGCCAGCCATGATTGATTCGCAGCTGCACCGCATTGTTATCGATACACAACCTCGCTACCTGAGCGAGCAATCCGACCCGGCGGCCAAACGCTTTGCCTTTGCCTACACCATCCGCATTCACAACGCCGGACAGGTGCCGGTTCAGCTGCTGGATCGGCACTGGCTCATCACCGATGGTAACGGCAAGGTCCAGGAAGTACGCGGTGAAGGGGTCATCGGTGAGCAGCCGCTGATTGCACCCGGGGCCAGCCATGTGTACACCAGTGGTTGCCTGCTCGAGACGCCGGTCGGCAGCATGCAGGGCAGCTATGGCATGCGCAGCGCTACGGGAGAAGATTTCCGCGCGCCGGTCACGGTTTTCCGTCTGGCCAAACCCAACGCACTCAACTGAGACCAGTATGGCCGTATACGCTGTCGGAGATATCCAGGGTTGCCTCAAGCCGTTGCAATGCCTGCTTCAGGAAGTGGATTTCAATCCTTCGCGCGATACGCTCTGGGCGGTGGGCGACCTGGTCAACCGTGGCCCAGAATCGCTGGCCACCCTGCGCTATCTGGACAGCCTGGGCAATGCCTGCCTCAGCGTACTGGGCAATCATGACCTGCACCTGCTGGCTGCCGCCTACGACGTCAAGCGCCTGCGCAAATCCGATACGTTACTGCCCATATTGCAGGCTCCCGATCGGGACCAGTTGCTGCACAACCTGCGCCAGCGTCCCCTGGCGCATATGGACAGCGAGCGCGGCCTGATCATGACCCATGCCGGCGTGCCGCCGATCTGGAGCGTCCAGGACACCCTGGCGTTGGCTGCCGAGGTCGAAGCGGTACTGCGTTGCGACCAGCAACTACCCTGGTTTCTCGACGAGATGTACGGCAACGAACCGGCATGCTGGAGTCCTGAACTGGACGGCACAAAGCGCCTGCGCGTCATCACCAATTATCTGACGCGCATGCGCTTCTGCCGGCCTGATGGCACGCTGGATCTCAAGTCCAAGGACACGCCGGGCCAAGCCCCGCAAGGTTATGTGCCCTGGTTCACCCTGCCCCGCCGCGACCCCGAGATTGGTATCATTTTCGGCCACTGGGCGGCACTGGAGGGCAAGGTGGGTGTTCCCGGTATCCACGCACTGGATACCGGCTGCGTATGGGGCAACCAACTGACCTTGATGAATGTCGACACAGGTGAGAAGCGCCACTGCGCTTGCCGTAATTGACCGTTACCAACAGCTGCCCTAGGCTTCGCACATACCCTCAACGGAGCACATCATGAGCGATTTTCAGCGTATCTCCCCCGAAACCGCAGCCGAGCTGCTGGCCGCGAATGCCTACGCAGTGGACATCCGTGACCCGCAAAGCTATCACGCTGGCCATATCCGCGACGCCGTACGCCTGGACAACGACAATGTGCAGGAGTTTATCTCCTCTGCCGACCAGCAAAGACCCTTGGTCGTCTGCTGCTACCACGGCAATTCGAGCCAGCAGGCCGCCGCCTGGCTAGCCGGCATCGGCTTCAGCGAAGTCTATAGCCTGGATGGCGGCTTCGAGCTCTGGCAACAGCAATACCCCGCTCTTGTCAGCCGCGACTGAGCGGCTTCCTGCCTGCAATTGCACATTTTTTCACACATCCTCTGTCACCCTCGCGCAAACCAACTATCCTGAAAGCAAGGCAATCAAATAATTCAAAGCAAAGCCGGTCCACCGGCTTCCGATAAAAGGGAAGCAAGTCGATGTGCAGCGCCGAACCGCCTTCGACCCACTTCCCGGGCCTTGTCTGCAGGCAGTAACGGGGGATTTTCGTATGCCATCAACTGTGTCCTTCGCTGCGTGGCAGATGGGTTCCTACCCGGAAGTCTCGGACCTAATTTTCAGTGAAAGCGAGGTCGCGCCATGAGCATATTCAGTCATTTCCAGAGTCGATTCGAGACCACCCAGCAGGAGGAAATGTCCCTGCAGGAGTACCTTGATCTATGCAAGGCCGATCCTTCCACCTATGCCACCAGTGCCGAGCGGCTACTGATGGCCATCGGCGAACCGGAGCTGATTGATACCTCCCTTGACCCGCGGATGTCGCGCATCTTCTCCAACAAGGTGATCAAGCGTTACCCCGCCTTTGCTGACTTCCACGGCATGGAAGATGCCATCGAACATATAGTGTCGTTCTTCAAGCATGCGGCTCAGGGCCTGGAGGAACGCAAGCAGATTCTCTATCTGCTCGGCCCGGTAGGCGGCGGCAAGTCGTCCATTGCAGAGAAACTCAAGGCGCTGATGCAGCAGGTGCCCTTTTATGCCATCAAGGGATCGCCGGTTTTCGAATCCCCCTTGGGGCTGTTCAATGCGACCGAGGATGGCGCGATCCTCGAAGAGGACTTCGGCATTCCGCAGCGTTACCTGACCAGCATCATGTCGCCTTGGGCGGTCAAACGCCTGCATGAATTCAATGGTGATATCAGTCAGTTCCGTGTGGTCAAGCTGTATCCCTCGATCCTGCAGCAGATTGCTGTCGCCAAAACCGAGCCGGGCGATGAGAACAATCAGGACATCTCTGCTCTGGTCGGCAAGGTGGATATCCGCAAGCTGGAAGAATTTCCGCAGAGTGACCCGGATGCCTACAGTTATTCCGGCGCCCTCTGTCGCGCCAACCAGGGGCTGATGGAGTTCGTCGAGATGTTCAAGGCGCCGATCAAGGTGCTGCACCCGCTGCTGACGGCCACCCAGGAGGGCAACTACAACAGTACCGAAGGTCTCGGCGCGCTGCCCTTCAATGGCGTAATCCTGGCTCACTCCAACGAGTCGGAATGGCACACCTTCCGCAATAACAAGAACAATGAAGCCTTCATCGACCGAATCTACATCGTCAAGATCCCCTACTGTCTGCGGGTCAGTGACGAGATCCAGATCTATCAGAAGCTACTGACCCACAGTTCGCTGGCCAGCGCCCATTGCGCCCCCGACACGCTGAAAATGCTCGCCCAGTTCAGTGTGCTGTCGCGCCTCAAGGAGCCGGAAAACTCCAACGTCTATTCGAAGATGCGCATCTACGATGGCGAGAATCTCAAGGATACCGACCCCAAGGCCAAATCCATTCAGGAATACCGCGACACTGCAGGGGTAGACGAAGGCATGACCGGCCTGTCCACTCGCTTCGCCTTCAAGATCCTCTCCAAGGTGTTCAACTACGACAACACCGAGATCGCCGCCAACCCAGTGCACCTGTTGTATGTACTGGAACAGCAGATCGAACAGGAGCAGTTCTCGGCAGAAGTCAGCGAGCGCTACCTGCGCTTTCTCAAGGAATACCTGGCGCCCCGTTACGTCGAGTTCATCGGCAAGGAAATCCAGACCGCGTACCTGGAGTCCTACAGCGAATACGGGCAGAACATCTTCGACCGCTACGTACTGTATGCCGACTTCTGGATTCAGGATCAGGAATACCGCGACCCGGATACCGGGGAGATTCTCGACCGCGGCGCTCTGAGCGAAGAGCTGGAGAAGATCGAGAAACCCGCCGGCATCAGTAACCCCAAGGACTTCCGCAACGAGATCGTCAACTTCGTGTTACGCGCCCGCGCCCACAACAACGGCAAGAATCCCACCTGGCTGTCTTATGAAAAGCTGCGGGTGGTGATCGAGAAGAAGATGTTCTCCAATACCGAGGACCTGCTACCGGTCATCAGCTTCAACGCCAAGGCCTCCAACGAGGACCAGAAGAAGCACAACGACTTCGTTACTCGGATGGTCGAGCGTGGCTATACCGAGAAACAGGTACGCCTGCTGTCGGAATGGTATCTGCGCGTGCGCAAGGCGCAGTAACGACTGGCACGCAGTCCGGTCAGCTTCTTGTCTGGTCATTTGCAGAGTGAAGCTGACCCTCCCCCGGAGGGGTCTTATGAGCTATGTGATCGACCGTCGTCTGAACGGCAAGAACAAGAGCACGGTCAACCGCCAACGTTTTCTGCGCCGCTATAAGGCGCATATCAAGAAAGCGGTTGAAGAGGCGGTAGGCCGCCGCTCCATTACCGATATCGAACATGGGGAACAGATCAGTATCCCCGGTCGAGACATTGACGAACCCATCTTCCACCACGGCCCCGGCGGTCGCCAGACGCGTGTATTTCCCGGCAACCGCGAGTTTTCCACGGGGGATCGCATCGCCCGACCTGAAGGCGGCGGCGGAGGGGGTGGTGGCAGCCAGGCCGGCAACTCCGGCGAAGGCGAGGATGAATTTGTATTCCAGATAACTCAGGAGGAGTTCCTCGATTTCATGTTCGAGGATCTCGCCCTGCCCAACCTGATCAAACGACACCTGACGGGCACCGATACCTTCCGTACCGTGCGGGCCGGCATCAGTCAGCAGGGCAACCCATCGCGCATCAATATCGTGCGCTCCATGCGCGCCGCCCATGCCCGCCGCATCGCCCTGAGCGGAGGCAGTCGGGCGCGGCTGCGCGAGGCCGTCAAGGAACTGGAACAGCTGCGATTGCAACAACCCGACAATCTCTGCGACATCCAGGCTCTGGAGCAAGAGATCGAACAGCTGCGCAATCGCATCGATCGCGTTCCCTTCCTGGATACCTTCGACTTGCGCTACAACCTGCTGGTCAAGCAGCCCGATCCCAGCTCACGCGCAGTGATGTTCTGCCTGATGGATGTCTCCGGCTCAATGACCCAGGCCACCAAGGACATAGCCAAGCGCTTCTACATCCTGCTGTATCTGTTTCTGCAGCGTAACTACGAACGCATCGACGTGGTCTTCATCCGCCACCACACCAGCGCGAAAGAGGTCGATGAAGAGGAGTTCTTCTACTCGCGGGAAACCGGCGGCACCATCGTTTCCAGCGCCCTGCGGATGATGCAGCAGATCATTGCCGACCGTTACGCACCCGAAGAATGGAATATCTACTGCGCCCAGGCCTCCGACGGTGACAACTGGAACGATGACTCGCCGATCTGTCGCGAGTTGCTGATCCGCCAGTTGATGCCTGCCATGCAGTACTACTGCTACGTCGAGATCACTCCGCGCGAGCACCAGGCGCTATGGTATGAATATGAACACGTTGCCGAGCACTTTCCCGACAGCTTTGCTCAACAGCAGATTGTCGATGCGGGAGATATCTATCCGGTGTTCCGCAAGCTGTTCCAGAAGAGGATGGTCACATGATCCGACAGCCCATCTCCACCGAATCGGAATGGACCTTCGATCTGATCCGCGAATATGACCGCGAGATCGGCCGCATCGCCCGCGATGTCTATGGTCTGGATACCTACCCCAATCAGATCGAGGTGATCACCGCCGAGCAGATGATGGATGCCTACGCCTCGGTGGGCATGCCGCTGGGTTATCACCACTGGTCCTACGGCAAACACTTTCTGCATACGGAAAAGCACTACCAGCGGGGACAGATGGGCCTGGCCTACGAGATCGTGATCAACTCCGATCCCTGTATTGCTTATCTCATGGAAGAAAACACCATGACCATGCAGGCTCTGGTCATTGCTCACGCCTGCTATGGTCACAACTCCTTCTTCAAGGGCAATTACCTGTTCCGCAGCTGGACTGACGCCGGCTCCATCATCGACTATCTGGTGTTCGCCAAGCAGTACATCAGCGAATGCGAAGAGCGTCACGGCATCGACGCGGTGGAAGATCTGCTGGACTCCTGCCACGCCTTGATGAATTACGGCGTGGACCGCTACAAGCGACCCTATCCGGTCTCCGCCGAGGAGGAGCGCCGGCGTCAACGCGAACGTGAGGAGTATCTGCAACGCCAGGTCAATGACCTGTGGCGTACCATTCCGGTCAGTCCCGACGCCCATGACCGGCACCATGAAGAACCGCGGTATCCATCCGAGCCCCAGGAAAACCTGTTGTACTTCATCGAAAAAAATGCGCCGCTGCTTGAGCCGTGGCAGCGCGAAGTGGTGCGCATCGTGCGCAAGGTCGCGCAGTACTTCTACCCCCAGCGCCAGACCCAGGTCATGAACGAAGGCTGGGCCACCTTCTGGCATTACACCCTGCTTAATCACCTGTATGACGAAGGCAAGGTGACCGACGGCTTCATGATGGAATTCCTGCAGTCGCACACCAGCGTTATCTATCAGCCACCCTTCGACAGCCAATGGTTCAGCGGCATCAACCCCTACACTCTGGGGTTCGCGATGATGCAGGACATTCGCCGCATCTGTGAAAACCCCACCGCCGAAGATCGTGACTGGTTCCCCGACATTGCCGGCAGTGACTGGCTGGAAACCCTGAAGTTCGCCATGCGCACCTTCAAGGACGAAAGCTTCATCCTGCAGTACCTGTCGCCCAAGGTGATCCGCGACCTCAAGCTGTTTGCCATCGTCGACGATGAACAGGACGATCATCTGCAAGTGGCCGCCATCCATGATGACGCAGGCTACCGCCGAGTGCGGGAACTGCTCGCCGCACAATACAATCTGGGCAATAACGAGCCGAATATTCAGGTATGGCAAGTGGACCGCCGGGGCGACCGATCACTGTCCCTGCGTCACCAGCGCCATGAAGGCAAACCTCTGGGCGAAACCACCGAGCGCATGCTGAAGCATCTGCACCGGTTGTGGGGTTTTGATATCCATCTGCAGAGCATGGATGGCGATACTGTCAAAAGCGAGTCCCACATACCGCCCCGTCCCAAGGCCAATGAAGACCAGATACCGCGCTTTGACATGAACATCCCGCCGATCTGAGCCAACCTGGCGGGTTGCCAGAGCCCCTTTGAAGAGCATCCCAGGTGTTTTTCAGGCGGCTTCTTGGCCTGCCGGGCCCAATGCCTTACAGTCGCGCCATGAAAACAGATTTCACTACTTATCTGGTCGGTGGCGCCGTCCGCGACCAATTACTGGGTGTACCCTGGCACGAGCACGACTGGGTCGTGGTTGGTGCCACGCCCGAACAAATGGTCAACGCGGGCTTCCGCCCGGTCGGACAGGACTTTCCTGTATTCCTGCACCCACACACCGGCGAAGAGTACGCACTGGCCCGCACCGAGCGAAAAAGCGGCCGCGGCTACGGTGGATTCACCTTCCATGCCACCCCGGAAATCACCCTGGAACAGGACCTCCAACGGCGGGATCTGACGATCAATGCCATGGCCATGGATGATGCCGGCAACGTTATCGATCCCTATGGCGGACAGCAGGATCTGGATGCGCGGCTATTGCGCCATGTTTCCACTGCGTTTGCCGAAGATCCCCTGCGAGTGTTGCGGGTGGCCCGTTTTGCTGCACGCTATGCCCCGCAGGGGTTCCGCGTCGCCGATGAAACCCTGCAGCTGATGCGCGAATTGGCAGAGTCCGGTGAGCTGCAGGCACTCACCGCCGAGCGCACCTGGAAGGAAATCAGCCGAGCGCTGATGGAGAGCCGACCCGATGTATTCATCCGGGTACTGCATGAATGTGGCGCGCTGGCTGAGTTGCTTCCGGAAGTGAATTGCCTGTTCGGCGTGCCGCAACCCGAAACGCACCATCCGGAAGTGGATACCGGTGAACACGTGTTGCTGGTACTGCGCAAGGCCGCCGAGATGGCACTGCCGCTGCCGGCACGCTGGGCCTGTCTGCTGCATGACCTGGGCAAGGGGCGCACGCCCGAGCGGTTCTGGCCCAAGCACCATGGCCATGAAACCAAGGGGCTGGCCGCGGTCAAAGCAGTCAATCAGCGCTGCAAGGCACCGCGCGATTGCCAGGAACTGGCGCTGTTGACCTGCGAATATCACACCCATTGTCACCGCGCGCTGGAATTGAAACCCGGCACGCTGCTCAAACTGTTCAAGGCCTTCGATATCTATCGTCGTCCAGAGCGGTTCGAGCAGTTTCTCGGGGCCTGTGAGGCCGACGCACGGGGTCGAACGGGACTCGAACAGCGGGATTACCCCCAAGCCGACTACCTGCGCGCCGCCGCCGAGACCGCCCGCACGGCGGATGTGAAAGTGCTGCTGGAACAAGGCTATCAGGGCGCCGAGCTGGGTGCGGCGCTGGAGCAGGAAAGATTGCGACTGCTGTCTACCTATTGCCAGGATGCGCGCTGAAGGCGGCCCGCTTCAGCTCAGGCCGCGCCGCTCCCCGGAGCGGGATTGGCGGAAGACAGCCGCTGACGCAGCAGCAGCTCCGGCGTCAGCGGCTGGCCACGCCACTCGAAGGCTACTGGCCAGACTTTCTGATTCCCCCGCCAGCCAGCCCAGAGGTCGGCGGGGGTCTGCTCTCCGCCGGGTAACGACACATGGGGTGCCAGCAACGCCAGGGGCCACAGCACGAAAGCGTTGCGCCGCACTTCAGGTCGAGGCAGCGTCATACCCTGATGCTCACCGGCAAGATCACCGTACACCAGAATATCGATATCCAGGGTAATCCGACCGGGCGAGGACTGCTCACGCCGCCCACACGCAGCCTCGATCGCCTTGAGCGCAGCATTCAGGTCAACCAGATCCAACTGACACTCAGCGCCGACCACCATGTTGTAGAAACGCGTACCAAGAATGCCGACAGCATCGCTTTCAAACACCGGAGACAGATCCAGCGGCCCGAGCAATTGCTCAAGCGCATCCAACCCGCGCCGCAAATGGTGCTCACGCTCGGTGTTGCTGCCTACACCAAGAAAGAGAACTGTCATGCTGGACGCTGTCCCCGCTCGATGATCACACCCACACCCCCGCTGGCCTCTTTCACCGCGCCGGGCTTGGTGATCGTCAAACGCAACCAGGGCACATTGAATTCACTCAGTACCAGCGCGGCGACCCGCTCGGCCAGGGTTTCGATCAGCTCGAAATCAGTCGACGAGACATAGTCCAGCAGTCGCTGGCTGACCGCCGCATAATCCAGCGCCTGACTCAAATCATCATCCGCCGCAGCCCCACGAATGTCCCAAGCCATATCCAGGTCGAACAGCAGCCGCTGGCGGATGGTGCGCTCCCAGTCGTAGGCACCGATCACCGTCTCGACTTCCAGTCCTCTGACAAATACCTGATCCACCCTTTTCTCCCGTGTCGACTACAATGGCCTTTCGATCAACCCTGGCCAGGCGCACCATGACCGAATTAAATCTGTTGCTCTGTGTGGCGTATCTGCTCGGCTCGGTTTCCTTCGCCGTGCTGCTCGCCCGTCTGCGCCACCAGCCAGATCCACGCAGTTTTGGCTCGAAGAACCCGGGAGCCAGCAATATGCTGCGCCTGGGTAACCGCCGCTTGGCGCTGGGCACCCTGCTTGGCGACATGGGCAAAGGCGCCCTCGCCGTCTGGCTGGCCAGCCAGGCCGAACTCGAGCCCGTGCAACAGGCCTGGGTCGGACTCGCCGCCGTCATTGGCCACATCCTGCCGCTATATCATCGTTTTCAGGGCGGCAAGGGCGTGGCCACCGCCGCAGGCGTGTTGCTGGTACTCTCCTGGCCCGCCGCTGCGGTAGCGGCGCTGGCCTGGCTGAGCGCCTTCGCCATTCGCAGCACTGCTTCCCTCGCCTCGCTGGTCGCCTGCGTCGTGCTGCTGCCCTGGCTGGCTTGGCACAGCCCCGAACTGCAGATTCCGGTGAGCCTCATGGTATTGGTGATACTGCTGCGCCATAGACTGAATATCGGCCGCCTGCTGGCCGGCAACGAGAACCGCTTCAGACCTTGATCAACTGACGATAGACGGCAACTGCTCAAGCGGCCAGCGGGCATGGGTTACCAGTCCGTCGGCATCATGCTGTCCGGCGAGCAGCCGCTGGCAGCCAGCATAGGCGATCATGGCGCCGTTATCGGTACAGAACTCGGTGCGAGCGTAGAACAGCTCACCCTTTAGCCCTAGGGCCATGTGTTCCAGAGAAGCACGCAGGCGACGATTGGCACTGACACCACCGGCAATCACCAACCGCTTGAAACCGGTGGCCTGAAGCGCACGGCGACATTTGATGGTCAGCGTATCGACCACCGCCTGCTCAAAGGCCAGAGCGATATCGCAACGTGTCTGCTCGCTGTCATCACTCGCAGCCACACAGCGCTGCCAAGCCGTCAGCGTCGCAGTTTTCAGGCCGCTGAAACTGAAATCCAAGCCAGGCCGATCAGTCATCGGGCGCGGAAACACGAATCGACCGGGCTGACCACGTTCGGCAAGGCTGGCGATTTCCGGACCGCCGGGATAGCGCAGCCCCATCAGTTTGGCCGTCTTGTCGAACGCCTCGCCCGCCGCATCATCCAGTGATTCGCCAAGCAGCGTGTACTGACCGATACCATCAACCTTGACCAGCTGCGTATGCCCACCGGAGACCAGCAGAGCAACAAAGGGAAAAGCCGGGGGCTGGTCTTCAAGCATGGGCGCCAGCAGATGGCCTTCCATGTGATGCACACCCAAGGCTGGCACCTGCCAGGCAAACGCCAGCGCCCGCGCGAAGGCACCACCCACCAGCAGCGCACCGACCAATCCCGGCCCGGCGGTGTAGGCGATACCGTCCACCTCGCTGGCTGTCACACCGGCGCGCTCCATCACTTCCCGCATCAGCGGTACCAGACGCTTTACATGGTCGCGCGAGGCCAGCTCGGGGACCACGCCGCCATACACGCGATGCAGATCGATCTGGCTGAACAAGGCGTCCGCCAGCAGGCCGCGCTCGCTGTCGTACAGCGCAACGCCCGTTTCATCACAGGAGGTTTCAATACCCAGAACACGCATGGAATCAGGAATGCCGGTCAGCTTGGAAATAATGAGGCGTGCATGATAATCCCCATGACCCACTCAGACCAGCCTTTCCTGACCGATGCCTGACAGGCTGCAACGATCAAACGCATCCACCCTTTGCATTTCTCCACCGAAGGCGGTAACATCCGCTCCCCTTGAAATGCAATCGCTCTGATCCTTATGTCGGGGCTATTACTCACAGTTTTTTGAGAAAGGTACGAAATGCCTGCCGTCAAAGTAAAAGAGAACGAACCCTTCGACGTGGCCCTGCGTCGTTTCAAGCGCTCCTGCGAAAAAGCTGGCGTCTTGGCTGAAGTCCGCCGTCGCGAGTCTTACGAGAAGCCCACTACCGAGCGCAAGCGCAAGGCTGCTGCTGCCGTCAAGCGTCACGCCAAGAAGTTGCAACGCGAAAACCGTCGTCGCGAGCGTCTGTACTGAGTTCAGCTGCGACGTCCTGCAGGGCCTGATTTCAGGCCCGCCGAGCAAGCGGTCTAGCGCAGCATCGGCAGGACAGAACTGATTAGCGTACACATTGGTCCGGCCTTCCGGTATTACTGGAAATGGCTGGATTTCTGTGTTGCTTTCGCGTGCTATCATCTCACCCCGATAGCCGCCCGCCCAACGCCAGCTCCCATGCCGATGTTGTGGCAGACCCAGGGTCCACGACTCTGGATATCCATTCCACGTTTGCAAGGCAGCATGCATGGCTGGGCTGATCCCACAGGGTTTCATTGACGATCTTCTCGGACGCACTGATGTCGTCGAGGTGGTCGGCTCACGCCTGAAACTCAAGAAGACCGGCAAGAACTACTCGGCACTCTGCCCCTTCCATAACGAAAAATCACCCTCTTTCAGTGTCAGTCCCGACAAGCAGTTCTATTACTGCTTCGGCTGCGGCGCCGGCGGCAACGCCATTGGCTTCCTTATGGACTTCGAACGCCTGGATTTCCCCCAGGCAGTCGATGAACTGGCACGCCAGGCGGGTGTGGAAATACCCCGAGAAGACAGCGGCAACAGCCGCAGCCCACGTCAAACGCGCCAGGACAGCCCGCTGTATCCCGTCCTGGAAAATGCTGCCGCCTATTATCGGCAGCAGCTGCGCCGCCACACCCAGCGCAAACGGGCGGTGGACTACCTGCAGCAGCGCGGACTCAGCGGCCAGATTGCCAAACAGTACGACCTCGGCTTCGCCCCGCCCGGCTGGAATAACCTGATGGGACACCTGGCCACCGACAACAGCGAAGAAAAGCAGCTGATCGAAGCCGGCCTCGTGGTGGAAAATCCCGACAGTGGTAAACGCTACGACCGTTTTCGCGACAGGATCATCTTTCCCATCCGCGACAGCCGCGGCCGGGTAATCGGCTTCGGCGGCCGGGTACTGGGCGATGACAAACCCAAATACCTCAACTCGCCCGAGACCCCGGTTTTTCACAAGGGTCGCGAGCTGTACGGGCTGTACGAGGCGCGCAAGCAGAATCGCCAGCTGGACGATATTCTGGTGGTGGAAGGCTACATGGATGTCATCGCCCTGGCTCAGCACGGCGTAACCAATGCGGTTGCCACTTTAGGCACCGCCACCAGTGAAGAGCACCTCAAGCGCCTGTTCCGTATCGTCAACAGCGTGGTGTTCTGCTTCGACGGTGATAACGCCGGTCGCCAAGCCGCGTGGCGCGCACTGCAATCCTGCTTGCCGGCCCTGGAAGATGGACGCCATGTGCGCTTCATGTTCCTGCCCGACGGCCAGGACCCGGACAGCCTGATCCGCAGCGAAGGCCACGATGCCTTCCGCGCACGCATGGTGCAGCAGGCTCAGCCACTGACCGAATACCTGTTCCGCCACCTGGCTGAAGAGGCGCCGCCGAACAGCCTGGAAGGCAAAGCTCACCTGGCAACCCTGGCGCTGCCGCTGATTGAGCAGGTGCCCGGCAGCCTGCTGCGCCGCCTGCTGCGGCAATCGCTGGAGTCGCGCACCGGCATGGATCTGGACAGCCTGCCCACATCCGAGCCAGCAAGTCCGCCCATCATCGACTACGATTATGACTATGCTCCTGAGCGCCAGCTTGATGATATGCCCGACTGGGACAGCCCGACACCGAGCGCGCCGCCCAGCCGCACCCAACGCCGCCCCCAAAAGCACGAGCGCAGCGCAGTGGAGAGCCCGGTCATGGGCGCTACACGCACGCTACTGCACCACCCGCATCTGGCCGGCCTGGTGAAGCAGGCCAGACAGCTGGCCAACGAGGATGACGAAGAGGCACAGCTGCTGATTGCGTTGATCGATGCCCTGCAGAAAAACCCGCAGCTGTCGACAATAGAGTTATTGGCCAGGTGGCACGGAACGGCCCTGGGAGACCAGCTCAACCAGCTGGCGGAAAAGGAATGGCTGCTGAATATGCCCAGCGCCAACCTTGAACAACAGTTTTTCGACACCATAAACACACTGATGGCAAGACAAATCGACCGTCAGACTCAACACCTCCTCGACAAGTCGGCCCAGGCCCCACTCACCACCGAGGAAAAACAGCTGCTGCGGGAGCTTCTGAGCAGAAGACATACACCAACTGCCGGAACCTGACAATCAGGCAAACTGGCAAGACACCCTGATCTCAGGGTATAATCCGCAGCTTACTTTTTGTACACCTAGGCATCCACATAGGGTTGTTATGTCCGGAAAAGCGCAACAGCAATCCCGTCTCAAAGAGCTCATTGCCCGCGGTCGCGAGCAAGGCTACTTGACCTACGCGGAAGTCAACGACCATCTGCCTGAGGATATCTCAGATCCGGAACAGGTTGAAGACATCATTCGCATGATCAACGACATGGGAATCACGGTCTTTGAGACTGCACCCGATGCCGATGCTCTTCTGCTGGCCGACAACGACGCCGATGAAGCCGCTGCTGAAGAAGCAGCCGCTGCTCTGGCCGCCGTGGAAAGCGACATCGGCCGGACAACCGACCCGGTGCGCATGTACATGCGCGAAATGGGTACCGTCGAGCTGCTGACCCGCGAAGGCGAAATCGAAATCGCCAAACGCATCGAGGAAGGCATCCGCGAAGTCATGTCGGCGATCTCCATGTTCCCCGGCACCGTCGAAGGCATCATCACCGACTACCAGCGCATCACTGAAGAAGGTGGTCGCCTGACGGACATCTTCAGCGGTTATATCGACCCTGATGATGACGGCATGTCCGGCACTGACAACGCCATTGTGCCCGGCGAAACGGCCAAGGCGAAGAATGACAAAAAGTCTGACGACGAGAACGAAGAAGAAGACGACACCGAAGAAGAGGAAGAAGGCGATGGCGGCCCAGATCCGGAACTCGCCCGTCAGCGCTTTGGTGCCGTCAATGATCAGCTGCAGAAAGTCCGCAAGGTACTGAAGAAGCATGCCCGCAACAGCCCGGAAGTCATTGCCGAGCTGGAAGCGCTGGCGCTGCTGTTCATGCCGATCAAGCTGGTGCCCAAGCAGTATGAAGCACTGGTCGTTCGTGTCCGCAGCACCCAGGACAGCGTCCGCGCCCAGGAACGCGCCATCATGCAATTGTGCGTTCGTGATGCTCGCATGCCGCGTGCCGACTTCCTGCGCAGCTTCCCTGGCAACGAAACCAATGAACAGTGGGTCGACGACCTGCTGGCCGCCAAGCCGCGCTATGCCGAAGGCCTGGAAGCAGTCAAGGCAGACGTCATCCGCGCGCAGAAGAAACTCGTTGCGCTCGAGCAGGACGCTCAGCTGACGATTGCCGAGATCAAGGACATCAACCGTCGCATGTCGATCGGTGAAGCCCGTGCTCGTCGCGCCAAGAAGGAAATGGTCGAGGCCAACCTGCGCCTGGTTATCTCGATCGCCAAGAAGTACACCAACCGCGGCCTGCAGTTCCTCGACCTGATCCAGGAAGGCAACATCGGCCTGATGAAGGCGGTGGACAAGTTCGAATACCGTCGTGGCTACAAATTCTCGACCTATGCCACCTGGTGGATCCGGCAGGCCATCACCCGCTCGATCGCTGACCAGGCGCGCACCATCCGTATTCCGGTGCACATGATCGAGACCATCAACAAGCTCAACCGCATCTCCCGTCAGATGCTGCAGGAAATGGGTCGCGAACCTACGCCCGAAGAGCTTGGTGAGCGTATGGAAATGCCCGAGGACAAGATCCGCAAGGTATTGAAGATCGCCAAGGAACCGATCTCCATGGAAACCCCCATCGGTGACGACGAAGACTCGCACCTGGGTGATTTCATCGAGGACGGCGCCATGGAATCGCCGATCGACTCGGCCACCGTGGAAAGCCTCAAGGAAGCCACTCGCGACGTACTGTCCGGCCTCACTGCCCGTGAAGCCAAGGTACTGCGGATGCGCTTCGGCATCGACATGAACACCGATCACACCCTGGAAGAAGTCGGTAAGCAGTTCGACGTCACCCGGGAGCGGATCCGTCAGATCGAAGCCAAGGCCCTGCGCAAGCTGCGTCACCCGACCCGCAGCGACCACCTGCGCAGCTTCCTCGACGAGTAAGCACACCGCAGCACCAACAGAAACGCCCGGCTTGCCGGGCGTTTCTGTTTCTATCGCTCCACTCTCCGCCGCATGAAATTACGGCTTCGCTCTATGCTGCGCTCCGATCCTCGCCTATTCTGCTTCGGCAGCACCCCCAAATGGGTGTTCGAATAATAATAAGAGGAAAGGAATATGCAGCAGTATATGCAGCGTAGAAGTCTCGCTCGGCTAGGATTGATCAGTACCTTTCTGATGCTGGGTGCGTGCAAGTTCGGTGGCAGTGGCGGCGGTAGCGATAGTCCTCCTCCCGCCAGTTACAAGGCCACCATCGAACGCACCACCTACGGCATCCCCCATATCACCGCCGACAATTTCGCAGGCGCAGGATACGGACACGGTTACGCCATTGCGGAGGATAATCTCTGCGTGCTGGCCGATGCCTTTCTCACCTTCCGTGGCGAGCGCTCACGTTATTTCGGCCCGGATGCACCCGCCTCGCCGATGAGCACCTTTGGCTCGCCTCCCAATCTGGAAGCGGATTTCTTCTTCCGCTTTGTCGTCGATGACCAGCAGGTTGAGAAATTCAAAGATGAGCAATCTGAGGACGTACGTGACCTTCTGCACGGCTTCACCGCCGGTTACAACCGTTATGTAACTGAAATACAGGGCGGCGAGCATGCCGGTCGTCATGCCGACTGCCGCAACCAGGAATGGCTGATGACGGTAACTGAAGACGATCTCATGCGCCGCCTCGTCGGGCTTAACCTGGCCGCCAGCAGCGCTAACTGGGTAGAAGAAATCACCAGCGCGCAGCCGCCAGCCATCGGCGCGGCCACAATGCGCAGCCGCAGCGCACCGCAGGAACTGAACATCGATCCGGAGCGCTTCAAGCTGGGCCGCAAGGAGGGTATCGGCAGTAATACCTTCGCCTTTGGCAGCGACGTTACCGAATCCGGTGAAAGCCTGCTGTTTGCCAATCCCCATTGGTATCACCTGGGCATCGACCGTTTCTATCAGGTGCACATGACCGTTCCGGGCAAACTGGACATCTCCGGCGCCTCCATCATGGGCTCACCCATGATCCAGATGGGCTTCAATGACAATATTGCCTGGGCGCATACCGTCTCCACCGCCTATCGCTTCACCCTTTATCAGTTACAGCTGGCAAATGGCGACCCCACACGCTACCTCCAGGATGGCCAGGAGAAAGCGCTGGAGGCCACCGAGATAACCGTCCAGGTCAAGCAAGCCGATGGCTCCCTGACTCCCGCCTCGCGGACGCTATATCGCTCGGTCTACGGTCCGATGATCAACCTGGCAGGCATGGGCCTGCCGGGCTGGAGCGAGCAGGCCGCCTTCACCCTACGCGATATCAACCTCGAAAATACCCGATCCTTCGAGAACTTCTTCGCCTGGAACCAGGCAGAGTCGCTGGCTGACTTCTATGACATAACCAGACAGTACGTCGGTATTCCATGGGTCAACACCACGGCTATCGGCCGCGACGATGACCGAGCACTCTATTCCGACATCACCGCCGTGCCCAACGTACCCGACAGCATGTTGGCCGACTGTCTGGCTCCGGGTCTTGGCCCCATCGTCATTCAGCTGGTGCCGGGCCTGCCGCTGTTGGACGGCACTCGTAGCGAATGCGACTGGCGCACGGACCCGGACTCAAAACAAACCGGTGCGTTCGGCCCCAGCAAACTGCCCAGCCTGTTCTCCACCGACTATGTCGCCAACATGAATGACAGCTATTGGCTGAGCAATCCCGAGCAACCGCTGACCGGCTACGATGGCATCATCGGCCGCGAGAACTACCAGCAGACCTTGCGCACGCGCATGGGCCACACACTGGTCAGGGAACGACTGACAGGTACCGACGGCTTGAACGGTCATTTGGCCAGCAGCGAGAATATCCGCGATATCGTGCTCAACAGCCGGGTCTACAGCGCTGAATTGCTGAAAGACGATGTGCTTGCCAGCGTCTGCGATGCGGGTGCACCAGATACCGAGCAGCAGGCCTGCCAGATTCTGGCCAGCTGGAACAATACCGGTGAAATTGATGCGGTCGGCGCCCACATCTGGACCGCCTTCTGGACAAACATAAAGCTGGCCCCAGGTTTGAGCCTGTATGCCACTCCCTTCGATGCAACCGATCCGGTCAACACGCCAGCCGGACTAAGTACCAACAACAGCGTGCAGGAAGCCGTTCGCGCCGCATTCTCCAGCGCCGTTGCGGAACTGGTGGATGCCAATATCCCGCTGAACGCCAAGCTGGGTGATGTGCAATTCTTCCTCAAACCGGGCAAGCAGATTCCCCAATATGGGGGCGAGGGCGGAGAAGGCTATTTCACCGTGCTACGTAATACCTATATGCACGTGGTGGACTTCCCCGAAGGGGAACCGGTGAGGGCCTATACCTTCCTGAGCAACTCCCAATCTACCGATCCGGGGAGCCCGCATTACGCCGACTACACCGAAGCCTATGCGGACAAGAACTGGCATCGTATGCCCTTTACCAGGGAGCAGATCGAAGCGGAGCGCATCTCCAGCATCGATATCAGCGAATAGCACCAACCCAGATACAAGGCACCACAGGTGCCTTGTATCTTCCACACCCACTGTAATGCAGCCTAGCCAGAGCCAACCGCAGTACGTATAATCCGCGACTGTTGTAAATAAGTGGGCCTATAGCTCAGTTGGTCAGAGCAGTCGACTCATAATCGATTGGTCGTAGGTTCAAGTCCTACTGGGCCCACCATTTTCTCCACTCATGCCAGCCCCCCTCCGCGCAGGCACCCTCTACGTTACAGCGAAGCAACAGTCTCAGCCTTCGCCTGGCCAGCAGCCCTCCCCAGCCGCCAGCTCATCACCAGCACCACCAGCCCACCAACCACCATGCAGATCCATGCCCATTGCAGCGATGCCATGGCATCCCTGATGACACCTGCGAGCAGCGGCATCAAGGCGGCTATGGCGTAACCGCCGCCCTGTACGAAGGCCAGCAACGCGCCGGCCTCGGCGGGGGATTCGGCATGATCCAAGGTGACGATCAGCGACAATGGGAAGAGTGCGCCGATACCCAGTCCGAGCAAGATGATAGCCGGCAGCATGAGTGATATGGGCGCCAGGATCAGGCAGCCCAGCCCGGCCAGCATCAACAGAATGACGAAGGTCAACAGCGGTCGGCGATCCGGGAAGCGATGCACCATGGATGACACCGCCAACCCAGCGACCACTTCCATCGCCGATAGCGCGCCGAGCAGGTAGCCAGCGTGGACCGGTGAGCGCCCCAGATCAATGTAGTAAGCCGGCAGCCAGGCCAGGACCAGCGTGTAAGCGCTGGTGCCAATGCCGAAGAACGCCAGCAGGAACCAGGCCCGCGAGCTGCGGTAGGGCAACACAACGCTGTCCGCCGTGTGCTGCCGGCCGCCGGCATAGCGCATCCAGGCAATCAGTGCGAGCAAGGCCGGAATCAGGGCGACACCCAGCACCAGCCGCCAACCGCCGATTGCCGCCGCAGGGGCTGCTCCGGCTGCTGCTATCACCGCGCCCCCCATGATACCGGTGGTAAACAGGCCCATCAGCGAGCCCGCGCGCTCGGGGTGGTTTCTTTTCAGCCAGGCCGGCATCAAGGCCTGGACCATCGCGATACCGGCACCGGCGATCGCCGCCGAAACGATCAGCCAGGCGCCTGAGTCAATAACGAATCTCGCCGCGCTGGCCAGGGTGATCAACAGCATCCCGAGTGCTATTCCTCTCACCTCGCCTATCCAGCGTTGCAGCCACGGACCGGCAAGAGCACAAATGCCCATCAGGAAAACCGGCAAGGTGGTCAATAGACTCGCCTGGGTGCTGCTGAGCCCCAGATCCTGCTGGAGAATGTCCAGCAACGGGCCGATAGCCGCCATGATCGGCCGAAGATTGAAGCCAATAAGTAAGGCAAGCCCCGCAATCAGCGAGTACCGGGGGGAGATCGGCATGAGTTATTTCCAGGAGGGCAAAACGCGAGCGCGTATATTAACATGTCCCATATGGAGGCGTGCGCGCCTGGCACAGCGTCGGCAGAGATCCCGATGCCAACCTGTGAGAATGCAATATGCCCGACAGTACAGTAAATCTGCATGAGTTCAATCGCCAGGATATCTGGGAAGGGTTCAAGCAGCTTGTCCCCATTGCTATTTTTGTTATCGCTTTCGGCGCGGCCTTTGGGCTTGCGGCGACTCAGACCGACTTATCGCCCTCCTTGAGCATGTTCATGAGTACGCTGGTGTTCGCCGGTGCCTCCCAGTTCGCGGCGCTGGAGTTGTGGGGCGCGCAGATCCCTGTAGTCCCGCTGGCCCTTACGGTACTCGCCATCAATGCCCGTCACCTGCTGATGGGCGCCTCCCTTTACCCATGGTTGCGTTATCTATCACCCGCAAAGCGCTACGGCATCATGCTGGTTGCTTCCGATGCCAATTGGGTGATGTCGGTACAGGCGTTTCACCGCGGGCAGCCCGGCTTCGGACTTCTGTTCGGTGGCGGTCTCGCACTCTGGTCATTCTGGATCTTCGGTACCTGGCTGGGTATTTATTTCGGCGGCGCCATACAGGACCCGACCCTGTATGGGTTGGACATGGTGATGGGCTGTTTCCTGTTGGCGATGGCGGTCGGTGGTGACAAAAGTCTTCGATTGCTGATTATCTGGGCGGTTGCAGCCTGCTCAGCCCTGCTCGCCTATTGGTACCTGCCTGAGAACAGCCATGTCGTGGTCGGCGCCCTGGCCGGTGGTGTGCTGGGTGCAGTGTGGATGGAGAAACACCAATGAATATCGAAACGGTAGGCTATGGCGCTCCGATCATCGTACTGATCATGGCTGTCGTCACCTTGGCAACCCGCTGGGGCGGCGTCTTCATCATGTCATTTGTGCCCATCGGCTACCGGGTTAAACAGTTCATCAGTGCCATGTCCGGTTCAGTACTGGTGGCACTGCTGACGCCCATGGCCATAGAGGGGGATACCAGCGCACGCCTTGCACTACTGACCACAGCAATCATCATGCTGGTATGGAAGAAACCCTTACCTGCTATTGCGGCCGGTATTCTGGTCGCTGCGGTTTCCAGGCAGTTCTGAATTTGTGATTCAACCCTGAATGGGCAGGCACTTTCGGTCCAGCACCTCAATCCAACACCTTCCCCTCCCCCGCATCCGCCGGCGTCAACAACACATACAACGCCGGCACCACAAACAGCGCCAGCACCGACACCGAGATCAGGCCGAAGATGATCACCAATGTCAGCGGCCGATAGAAGGCACTGCTGATTGCCAGCGGCACCAGACCAATGATGGTGGTGATGGCCGTAGTGAGCAGTGGCCGCAGGCGCCGGGCGGAGCCCGCCGCGGCGGCTTCGGGGATGCTCATGCCTTCTTTCAGGAAACTGTTCATGGTGTCGACCATGATGATGCCGTTGTTGATGGCAATACCGATCAGCGAGACCAGACCAATCATCGCAAAAAACGAGAAGGTGATATCGAACATCCAGAAGCCGAGGGCGGAGCCGATCACAGCCAGCGGCATGGTGGCAAAGATGATGAAGGCCTGGCGAAAACTGCTGAACAGGATGACCAGCACGCCAACCACCAACACCACGGCGACGACCAGTGCCAGCAGCGCTGAAGAGAAGGTTTCCGTGGTGTCCGCGGCTTCACCCCCGATCACGGCGCGGTAACCGGATGACCATTGCCGCTGCATCTCATCCAGCTGCGGCTGGACTTCGGCAAAAACTTCGCCAACGGTGCGCCCTTCGTTCTTGGCCATGACGGTCAACGCCCTTTCGCCGCCAACATGGGAGATGGCGATGGCTGACTCGGACTGGTTGGGCTTGAGCAGCTGTTGCATGGCAATCGAGCGGCCATCCTGGGTGAAGGCGCGCACCCGCGCCAGCTCCTCAGTGCTGCGCGGTCCGCCAGCCTCGCCGGGACGGCTGGGCCATTCGGTACCCAGGCGGATATCGATATTGTCATCGCCATCCGCGGTGACGAAGGTACCGACTTCGTCGGAGCTGAAGGCGATACGCAGCTGCGAGGCCAGATCGCCGTGATCAATGCCGAAGAAGTTGGCGGCTTCGCGGTCGGGCTGCAGCGCCAGCTGCGGCTTGAGCATACCGATGTTGTCACGCACATCGACTACACCCTGAGTGCCGGCCAGCAGCGTCTGCACTTCGCGCGACAACCGCAGCAACTCATCCATGTCCGAACCGATCAACTGGATCTCGATCGGATCGCCCATGCTCGGGCTGCTGGATTCCGGCACGACCAGCAACTGGGCGGCGGCGACATGCTGATTCAGATAAGCAGACAATTCACGGCGCAGCTCATCGGCCAGTTCATAGGAGGGAGCGTCGCGTTCTTCAAGCGGGAGGAAAGTAGCGGAGAAGCCGATAAAGTTTTCCGCCTCGCTGGGCTGCAGGTTGGCAGCCATCGAGCCGGCGGCGAAGGGGCTCTTGAGGCCCACCAGCTTCACCACATTCTCGAAATACGGTTTGTTTCGCAGGATGGCGCCGATGTCATCGGCTACCGCCTGGGAGCTTTCCAGCTGCACCGTGGGCGGCAACTCGATGTTGATGCCCAGCCGCTCCCCGTCTGTTGGCGGGAAAAGCTCGATCCGCGCTTGGGTGAAAGCCCACATGGAAAATACAAACAGCGCGATGGCAGCGATCACCCATAACCAGGATTGACGCCGGTGCTGCACCACCCAGCGCGCATTCCAGCTTTCCAGGGCGCTGACCGCCCGGCTGGTTATACGGTCGGACAGCCCCTGGCGCTGCGGATCCTCGGATTTGCGCTGCTTACCCAGCAGGGCGCGGGCCAGCGGCAGAGTGCATAGCATGGCGACAATGAACGAGAGGATCAGACAGACCACGGTGGTGGTCGGCAATACTCGGATGAATTCCCCTACGGTACCGCTGATCGACATCAGCGGCGCCAGCGCCAGGATGGTGGTCAACTGTGCGGCAAAGGCCGGCAGGGCATAGCGTTTGACCGTAGCCAGCACCGCCTGACCGAAGGTCTTGCCGCCGTTGTAGATCTCGTCGTGCAGGCCTTCCAGTAGAATGATGAACACATCAACGATCATCACCAGCGCGATCACCATGCCGATGACCACCAGTTCGTTGAGCGAGTAGCCCATGATCAGGATGATCAGCAGCACTCCGGCAAAGGTCACCGGCACCGACAGGCCGGCGAGAATCGCCTCGCGCCAGGCAATGGTCAGCAGCAGGATGATGAAGACCACCGCCATGGTCTGCAGCGCACTGAAAAACACCTCGGCCAGCGACTCCATGATCTGGTCCGCTTCATCCTGAATAACGCTGTATTCCAGGCCGGACGGCCAAGCGCCCTCTTCCTGCATTTGTGCCAATGCGCTGTGCAGGCTCGCCACCAGGTTCACCGTATCGGCGCCGGGGCTCTTGCGTACCGAGATATCCAGCGACGCGGCATAGTCTTCACCATTCGCACTGAAGAAAGCGCGGGAAGTTTCGGTTTCCTGCATGCGGCGCACCGATGCCACTTCGTCGAGACGCACCGGACGATCGGCGCCGGGGCCGCTGAGCCTTGCCACCGGCAGAGCCCGCAAATCGTCAACATCGCGGAAACGCCCTTCCAGACGCACCACGGCACCGATATCGTCGCTGTGAATTTCGCCGAACGGCTGCTCCACGTTGGCCTGCTGCACGGCATTGCGCACAACTGATGGCGACAACCCCAACGCCAGCAGGCGCTCGGGACGCAGCAATATCTGCACTATCTCTTCGCGCTCCCCGCCGATGCTCACTTCCCGGACACCGGTCACCCGCTCCAATACATCGCGGATGCGCCGGGCCTGGTCGTTCATGGTCGCCGAGCCGGCTTCGCCATGCAGGGTGAAGGTGAGAATCGGCCGGTCATCCACCGATGCCTGCTCGATCGCCGGACGCTCCACGTCCGCCGGTAGCTCCGCCTCGGCATCGGCCACCGCAGCACGCAGCCGGGTCATGGCGTCAATCGGATCGGCGGAGGCATCAAATTCGACAGAGATGACCGAAAAGGAATCATAGGAGGCGCTGTCGACCTTGCGCACCCCTTCCAGCGTAGTGACTTCGTCCTCGATGATATCGGTGACTTGCTCTTCGATGGTGCGCGGGTCGGCACCGGGCCAGCCGGTGGTGATGGTGGCCTGGGGAATATTCAGATCCGGCAGGGATTCCTTGACCAGCTGGGTATAGGCCATCAGCCCGCCGAGCAGCAGGGTGATCAGCAGCAAAATACCGAAGATCGGCTGCAGGAAGAAGAACCGCGCCAGCGGGTGAGCTGAGCGCACCTCATCGCTTTCTTGCCGGGCATCGGCCGGCAGGCTGTCATCCGGATCCTTGGCGGTGCTCATTCAGGATCCCCACCGGCTTGCAGGATCCTCACCCGCTGCCCATCGTAGAGCGCCGCACGCCCATCGGTCACCACCAGTTCGTCCTCCTCTACCCCGTCAATGACGGCACGGTAGGCGCCGGCCTGTTGGCCCAGCTCAACCCGGCGCTCATGGACCCGGCCGCTGTCGCTGTCCACCACGAAGAGAAAGGCCTGATCATTGCGAAAGCGCAGCGCTTCCAAGGGGACGGCCAGATTGTCCTGCAACGCTGGCAGGGCGATCCAAACCGCGACGAACTCGCCATCCTGCAACCGGGGGGTATCGCCTTCGGTGTGCACGATGACCTCGAAGGTGCGGGTTTCCGGATCAAGGGACGGGCTGATCGCATGCACCTTGCCGGCCACCCGATCCTCGCCGATCAACGGATCGACATCACGCCCATCCAAGGGTGGCTCACCCCCGATCATCACTCGAGCACCGTTCTCGACCTGGCGAAAATCGTAGGATGGCAGATCCACCCGCACTTCGAAGCGGTTCGGATCGATCACCAGCACCGGCACCGTGCGCAGCGCGTTCTGCTCAGTGTTGGTCTGCACTATGCTGGGCATGAAGTAGCGGCCCTTCTCGATATTCAGCCGTGCCAATACCCCGTCAATGGGCGATATCAGGCGCGACTCATCGACACTCAACTGCGCCTGCGCCAGTTGCGCACGGCTGTTGTCCCGGGCGGCGGTGGCCTGCTCTACCTGCACCACGGCCTGGTCCAGTTCCTGCTGCGAAGCTGAGCGCTGTTCGATCAGCGTTTGGTAGCGCTTGCGGGTTACCTTGGCCAGTGAGAGGTTGGCTTCGGCTTCGGCCAGTGCCGCCCTGGCCGCCTGCAAATCCGCCTGCACCCGCTCCGGTGCCTGATGAGCGATCAGTTGCCCTGCCTTGACCGGGCTGCCGATCCGCAGTTCCTCATCCACATGGGACACCACGCCCTGCTGGGTGAAGGTAAGAAATTCACGCTGCCGGGAACGGGCGGTACCCTGACTGTAAACCCAGGCCTGCAGGTTGCGGTGCTCCACCGGTACCACCTTGACGCTGACCACCTGGGCACCGCTATCCTGCTGGGCTGCGGCGTTGGGCTCAGCGTCCTGCTGCTGGTCCGGTTCCTCCGAGCCGCCACAACCCAGCAGGCCGAACAACAGGGCCATGCCGATGGCGCTCAGTCGAGTCTTGTTCATTTATCTGCGCTCTTCTGGTGGGTTGGTGGATAAGCTGCCGGCAGCCACGGGCGTCACTGCAAGCACCCCAGGCGAGACAGGCTCGAAGCCGCCACCCAGGGCCAGATGCAGGGTAATGCGGTTTTCGATGCGCGCATGGCGGGCAGTGATATGGGCGCTGCGGCCATCCAGGGCGCGCTGCTGGCTTTCCAGTACATTGAGGAAGGGGTCTATCCCCTGCTGATAGCGGTTATAGGACATGTGCACTGCCTCTTCGGCAGCACTGGCAGAAGCATCCAGGTTGGATTCGCGCCTCGCCAGAACGGTATCCACCGCCAGCATGCTTTCCACCTCGGCCAATGCATTCAGCGCCGTCTCGACATAAGCGTACAAGGCTTCGTCCTGCTGACCTTCGGCAATATCCACCTGGGCTACCAGGCGCCCACCCTGGAATACCGGCTGCATGATCTGTCCGGCAATTGACCATACGAGATTACTGCTATCGAACAGGCCAGACAGCTCACCGCTGGCATAGCCGGCCGAGCCGCTCAGTGACAAGGAGGGTAAAAAGGAACGCTCGGCTGCGCCCAGTTGGTAGCCGGCGGCCAACAAGGCCAATTCTGCAGCGCGTACATCCGGTCGCCGCTCCAGCAGCTGCGCAGGAACACCTGCCGCCGGGGCTGCCGGCACGCTGGGTAAGGTGTCGGCCGTCTGCAGGGTGCCCGTGGGGTAATAGCCGAGCAGCACATCGAGCTGGCGCAGGGTGCGTGCCAGCGCCTCCCGACGCTGCTCCAGTCCCGCCTCGGCTGAGCCCAAGTTAGCCTGGGCCAGCATGGCATCCGCCGGCGAGGCAATACCCACCTGCGACCGATTGCCAATCTGCCGGGACATTTCCGCCAGCGCCTCAACGGTGCGCTCGGACAGCTCTACTTGAGCGCGCGCATGAACGATTTCGTAATAGAGTTGCACCACCTGAGCCGCGACCGATTGCCGGGCGCCGCGCAACTGCTCGGCACTGGCCAGGAATTCCGCGCGGGCAGCCGAGCTGAGTGCCGACAGTCGCCCCCACAGATCCAGCTCCCAGCTGACATCCAAGGCGGCGTTGTGATTATTGCTGATGAAGGACATGTCATCGGCCAGCTCTCCCAATGGTCCGGCCATGGCGCTCATGTTCTGGCGTTGGCGGGCGCTGTTGAGCCCTACTCCCGCCTGGGGTAGCTGATCAGCGCGGTTCAGCCGGATGCGCGCCTCTGCGACCTGAGCCCGGGCTAACGCCTGAGCCACACCTGGATTGCGCACCAGCGCCGTTTCGACAAAGCCATCCAGTTGCTCGTCACCGAAGTCTCGCCACCAGCGTTCTACCGGTGTATAGCCACTGGTGAGAGTAGCGCTGAAATTCTCTGGCAGCGCGAAGGGTAACTCCGGCTCAGCGGGTGGCGCAACACTACAGGCGCTGGTCAGAACTGCAGCGACCATAGCAATGCAGGGGAGCAATCTGTAAAAGCTGAAATTCATTCACCGTCCTTTTCTGGCTTCAGAATGCGTCATTCATTCTAGCCCAGCCAAACCAACCCACACCGGGCTGGCTACCCTGCACACAGGTCATCGATCCGCTGCGGCATTATCACTTGGCGAGCACACTCAAGACACCGCCCGGTGGGAAAATTCCGGGCAGTACTGTTCAGTCACGCTGCAACCACGCAACAAACCGGTGTCGCCAGCCGGATTTCTGCTGCTCCTCTGGCGTTGGCCAGTCCAGCTTCTTGCTTTCGCAGTGGACTATGCCATTGGTGCCCAGCCGCAAGCGCCAACGCTGGGCGGTTGAGTGTTGCTGGCCCGGCTCGGAGAACACCAGCAGCAGGTTGTAGTCATGCTGCTTTTCGATGGCGTGGCCTTCCACTGCGGAAAAAGGCGCACCGTCGCCGGCAAGCGTAAACAAGCGGTTGCGTGTAGGTTCTATCAATTCGCACAATTGCTCGCAGTCCAGATTCACTCGCTCTTGAATCTCATTCTGCTCCAGTGCCGCCTTGTCCAGCAGCAGGTGGGTGCGATAGCAGATGATGTGCCGCTCTTCATTGGCCCATTTGCCGGAGCGCTCCAGCACATCGCGGGGCAGGTCAGCCAACTTGTAGTAATCCAGCCAGATCAGTTGCTGCGCCATCAGCTGCTTGGTGTAGGGCATCAGCAGACGGCTCTTCCAGCGCGCCCTGCCCTTGCGTAACCAGCGAGTGACCAGGGTGATCAGATCATCACGCAGCAGATCGCGGACGCCATAGACCATAGCAATCCCCAGCAACAGGGTGATGGACAGCTGACTGGCGCTACGGGCGTTGAACAAGACGTAGGTAAACAGCCCCATGATCAAGGTGGTGGTCGCGGCCTTGACCAGCTTGCGAGTGCCCGAGCCCAGCTCAGTGAGCTTCGAGCGCAGCAGCACAGGGTATTCCAGCAGCCGGTGATACAGGCTCATGCGGTTCCATATCCGGGTCGGCTTGCCGTGGAAGTCGGCCAGGTATTCGCGCTCCTTGCGGATCCGGTATTCCTCGAGCAGAAACTCTTCGATCGTCTCACGCAACTCCGCATCCAGCTCTGAATAGCCCTCCAAGGTCATGCATTCCAACAGGAACTGCTCGGCATACCAGGAGAAGTAGATATCCATTTGCCGGAAATAACGCTGCTGACTGCTCGGCTCCGGCACCGTTCGGCGCAGGCGCTGGGCATAGGTCTCACTCAGGCGCAAGGCCCGCGTGATGGGCTCGGCGGTGGCAACACCGGTGCTCTGCAGCTGCTGGCGCAGTCGATCCATGGAGGCCTTGTAGCGGAACAACCATGAGCCGTAGGTGATTTCGTAATGGGGCGACAACAGCGCGAAGGAACTGTCTTCCTTGCTGGCCCGCTCCTGGGCTGGCAGGCCCAGCAGACCAAAGCGGTGCAACATGGAGGTGAGGTAGAACTGCTGCTCGGACATTGTCCAGGCAGCAAAATTGCTCTCGTGGGGAGTGAACAGATACAGTTCGACCTTGTAGCGACCCGGCTTCTTGAGTGTGCGGGTCAACTGCAGACGGTAATCACCCTTGCGTTTCAGCGAGAACACGATCACTCCCTTACTGTTTTGATGGCCGGCCGTGGGATCAACTGCAAAACTGCACTGGCAGGAAGCACGGCCGCTTCAATCCTAGCATGACCGCGCCAGCACGGCGTGGAAGACAACGGCGTTGCATTGCCACTGCAGCGTCGAGCTACGCTAATATGAACTGCGCTGCACAACCCTCTGTTGCACAGGAAGTCATGGTGACCAATACCAACTCATATCTGCCGTCTGACACGCCTTTTTCGCTCGCCCCTGCGCCTGTATCCAGAGGCAGACCATGAAGTTTTTCAAGGACCTGTCCCTCTCCTCCTTCAGCGCCGGCTTTGTCGCGGTATTGGTAGGCTTCACCAGTTCCGCCGCCCTGGTGTTTCAGGCTGCCCGCGATCTGGGCGCCACACCGGCACAGATCGGCTCATGGATGTTGGCGCTCTGTCTGGGTATCGGTCTGTCCGGTATCTATCTTTCCTGGCGCTTCAAGGCGCCGGTAGTTACCGCCTGGTCAACGCCTGGTGCTGCGGTATTGGTGACTGCTGCCTCCAGCGCCAACCTGCATGAAGCCACCGGTGCGTTCATTGTGTGCGGCTTGTTGATGGCACTTTGCGGCTTCTTCGGCTGGTTCGAACGTATCATGCAGCGTATTCCACCGGCGATTGCAGCAGGCATGCTGGCCGGTGTGCTGTTGCGCTTCGGCATGGAGGCCTTTGCCGCGCTGGAAACTGCCTTTGGCCTGGTCTTCTCGATGCTGCTCACCTACCTGCTGGCTCGGCGGTTGATTCCGCGCTATGCCGTGATGGCGCCTCTGGTGGTCGGTGTTGCAGTGGCTGCACTGGGTAACATGCTGGACTTCAGTGCCCTGAACTTCACTGTCACCAGGCTCCAATGGGTCACGCCGACCTTCAGCATGCAGGCCATGATGGGCGTGGCCTTGCCGTTGTTCGCGGTATGCGTGGCGTCACAGAACCTGCCTGGACTGGCAGTGCTGCGGGCCGCTGGCTACCAGACACCGGCTTCGCCGCTGATCGGCTGGACCGGGCTGGCGACCTTGTTGCTGGCACCATTCGGCGCCTTTGGCGTTAACCTCGCTGCCATTACCGCCGCTATCTGCACCGGCCCCGAGGCGCATGACGACCCCGCCAAACGTTACACCGCTGCGATTGTGTCCGGTCTTTTCTATCTGGTTGCAGGGATTTTCGGCGCCAGTATTGGTGCGCTGTTTCTGGCTTTCCCCAAAGAGCTGGTTCTGGCCATCGCTGGGTTTGCCTTGATCAATACCATCGGCAGCGGGCTCGTCAGCGCGTTGCAGGAAGAGCGGCATCGCGAAGCCGCGCTGGTGACCTTTCTGGTCACGGCCTCCGGCGTATCCCTGCTGGGAATAGCCTCGGCGTTCTGGGGGATGGTAGCGGGCGCTGGCGCTCTGCTTATCCTGCAAACGCCAGGCCTGCAGAGTCTGCTCAAACGCGAAGGAAAGACGGAGTCAGTCCAGGCCCAATCGACAGAGAAGGACTGAGATTCTGAAAAAGCCGAAAGACGCCCATTAAAAAACCCCGCCGAGGCGGGGCTTCGCAAAATAACGTCCTGATCATCATCCTTAACGAGGGCACTTCCTGTAGCTTGTTCCCTGCTCCCTATTGGTATTTCTTCGCTTCCTGCGGTGCATCCTTGCGAAACCAATAGTACGTAGATGGTAGGGGTAGGCCCATAGGCTATTACCACCACGCCTTGTAGGCCTTCTCCTACATATCAATAAAGTGTCTCAGAACTGAGTCGCATCCAACTCAAACAACGACTCACTACCCGCCCGCACCGCCGCACTCAGCGACTGGACTCTTGGCAGCAATCGTTTGAAATAGAAGCGCGCAGTGGCCAGCTTAGCCTGGTAGAAACCATCCCCGTCCTGCTCCACAGCCAGCGCGGTCTTGGCCATGCGTGCCCACATATAGGCATAGGCGGTATAACCGAAGGTGTGCAGATATTCCACCGACGCAGCGCCGACTTCGTTGGGGTTGGTCTTGCTGCTTTCGATGACCTGAGCAGTCAGTTGTTTGAGGTTTTCCAGTGCAGTCTGCAGCGGCTGAACAAACTCGCCCATGTCAGCTGCGCCATTGTCAGTAATGAAACCGTCAACTTCATCAGCGAAGACCTTGAAGAACGCCCCGCCATTGGCGACGGTCTTGCGCCCCATCAGATCCAGCGCCTGAATGCCGTTGGTGCCTTCGTAGATCTGCGCGATGCGCACATCCCGCACCAGCTGCTCCTGACCCCACTCGCGAATATAGCCATGCCCGCCGAGAACCTGCTGGCCATGCACACAGTTTTCAAAGCCCACGTCGGTGAAGAAGGCCTTGGCCACCGGTGTCAGCAGCGCAACCAGATCTTCACCCTTCTTCTTGATCTGCTCATCTTCAGCAAACTTGCTGATATCCAGCTGCATGCCGACGTAGGTCGAGAACGCGCGGCTGCCTTCGGTCATGGCTTTCATGGTCAGCAGCATGCGACGCACGTCAGGGTGCACTATGATCGGGTCAGCAGCCTTTTCGGGCTGTATCGCGCCGGTCGGCGCACGGCTCTGGATACGTTCACGCGCATAGGCAACAGCGGTCTGGTAGGAGGCTTCGCCACAACCAATGCCCTGGATGCCGATGGACAGTCGCTCGTAGTTCATCATGGTGAACATGGCGTTCAGGCCCTTGTTCACTTCGCCGATCAGATAGCCTTTGGCACCGTCGAAGTTCATCACACAGGTGGCCGAGCCCTTGATGCCCATCTTGTGTTCGATCGAGCCACAGCTCAGGGTGTTGCGCTCGCCCAGACTGCCGTCTTCGTTGACCAGGAACTTGGGCACCAGGAACAGGGAAATACCCTTCGGGCCAGCCGGTGCGTCGGGCAGCTTGGCCAGTACCAGGTGAATGATGTTGTCGGTCAGGTCATGCTCGCCGCCGGTGATGAAGATTTTGGTACCGGTAACGGCATAACTGCCATCGGCTTCGGGCACGGCCCTGGTGCGAATGATGCCCAGGTCGGTGCCGGCATGCGGCTCGGTCAGACACATGGTGCCTGACCAAGTGCCGGCGTACATGTTCGGCAGATATTTCTGCTTGAGCTCTTCGCTGCCGTGGGCGTCCAGCGCCAGGGTGCTGCCGGCGGTCAGGGCGATATAGAGTGCGAAACTGCTGTTGGCGCCGTAGATCATTTCCTCGACCTGTACGCCGAGGGTCTTGGGCATGCCCAGCCCGCCGTATTCGGCATTGCCTGCCAACCCTACCCAGCCGCCTTCGGCATAAGTGCGATAGGCTTCCTTGAAGCCTGCCGGGGTGGTGACTTCGCCGTTATTCCACACTGCGCCTTCTTCGTCACCGTTGCGATTCAGGGGGGCGATGGTCTGAGAGGTGATCTTGGCGGCTTCCTCCAGCATGGCATCAGCGGTTTCAGCATCGATTGCGCCATTCAGGCCAGGCAGGCTCTGCCACAGCCGATCGGCTTCAAAGGTTTCATTGAGAACGAAACGGATGTCACGCAGGGGGGCTTGGTACTCGGCCATGGGAACTCCTCAGTCAATATGCCCGCTCGAACGGGTCGATTGGCCGATTGTAGACCGAGAACTTTTTAAACGATAGCGTCTTGTTGTGACTTTTACTTATACTTTGGTCACTACTTTGGACCGCGTTACTAAACTTTGATAATACCGGCTTGATGTTGTGATCGTAGTGTTGGATTGAGCAGGCTGGTAGGGCTGTCACGACACGCCGTAAATACATCCCTGTAGGCTCGCGGTCGCCATCCATGGCGACCGACGGTCGTGTCAGCCCTACCAGCCTGCTCCCTCATGCACATTTGTGTTGCTGCGGGCTTAAAACCACTCCGAGAGCGCCGCGCGCTCAATAACAACAAAAAGACCAGCAGCGGCAACTACAGTCCGCAGATGGCGTTGGCCGGCAGGGTTGGCACGACCGTTTGATGCCATGGATGGCATCAATGAGCTTACAGGGATGTACTTGCAGCGTGTCGTGACAGCCCTGCCGGCCAACGCCATCAGACATCGAACCAGCAGCACCCCATGCGCAGACTCAGAACTGATCCGCACCCATCTGCATCAGCGTATCGGCACCCGCTTCCAATGCCTCGACATGCGCTTGGGCCCGCGGAAGAAGTCGCTTGAAGTAGAACTCCTGGGTGGCCAACTTGGCCTGATAGAAAGCAGCTTCGGAACTGTCGGCGTCCAGTTTCTGCTGAGCGACCACCGCCATCTTCAACCAGAAGAAGGCATGGATGACGTAGCCGGAGAACATCAGGAAGTCCGTGGCTGCGGCGCCGACTTCTTCCTTGTTCTGCATGGATTTGACGGCGACCTTCTGAGTCAGCTCGCCCCACTGGGCATTCAGCGCGGTGAGCTTGTTGAAGTACTCGCCCAACTGCGCATGACCTTCGTTGGCCTGGCAGAACAGGTGCACTTCCTTGGAGAAGGCGCGCAGCAGTTTGCCCTGGCTCATCAATACCTTGCGGCCAAGCAGGTCCAGCGCCTGGATGCCGTTGGTGCCTTCGTAGATGGGTGCGATCCGGCAGTCACGAACCTGCTGCTCCTGACCCCACTCGCGGATGTAGCCGTGGCCACCGAACACCTGCATGCCCAGCAGAGTCACTTCCAGGCCGGTCTCGGTCATGAACGCCTTGCAGATCGGCGTCAGGAAGGCCAGTTGGTCTTCGGCGTTGGCACGAACGGCTTCGTCCTGTGAATAGTGCGCATTATCCAGCAGCTGCGCGGTGTAGTAGGCCAGCGCGCGGTTGCCTTCGTTGAAAGCTTTCATGGTCAGCAGCATGCGGCGCACGTCGGGATGCACGATGATCGGGTCAGCGGCCTTCTCCGGTTCGGCCGGGCCGGACAGCGAGCGCATCTGCAGACGGTCCTTGGCGTAGGCAACGGCGTTCTGATAGGACACTTCGCCGTGACACAGGCCCTGCATACCGGTACCCAGACGGGCGCCGTTCATCATGGTGAACATGCAGTTGAGGCCCTTGTTGACTTCACCGATCAGAAAGCCGGTGGCGCCGTCGAAGTTCATCACGCAGGTGGCCGAGGCCTTGATGCCCATCTTATGTTCAATGGAGCCGCAGGCCACGCCGTTGCGCTCGCCCTTCTCGCCGGTGGCGTCGGGCAGGAACTTGGGCACGATGAACAGCGAGATGCCCTTGGTGCCGGCGGGTGCATCGGGGAGTTTGGCCAACACCAGGTGGACGATGTTCTCGGCCATGTCGTGCTCGCCGGAGGAGATGAAGATCTTGGTGCCGGTAACCGCATAGCTACCATCGGCCTGGGGCACGGCGCGGGTCTTGATCAGGCCCAGGTCGGTACCGCAGTGGGGCTCGGTCAGACACATGGTACCGGTCCAGTGGCCGGGTACCAGTTTGTTCAGATACAGCTCTTTCTGCTCCTGGCTACCATGGGCGCGGATCGCCGAGGCGCAGCCGTGGGTCAGGCCGGGGTACATGTTCCAAGCGTAGTTGGCGGCGGCGGTCATTTCGTTGACCACCAGACCCAGAGAGGCCGGCAGGCCCTGGCCGCCGAACTCGACCGGGCCGCTCATCGCTGCCCAGCCGTTGTCCACGTATTGCTGATAGGCTTCCTTGAAACCCTTGGGCGTGGTGACCACACCGTTGTCGAAATGGCAGCCTTCCTCATCACCGGTGCGATTCAGCGGGGCGAGCACTTCGCTGGCGAACTTGGCGCTTTCCTCAAGGACGGCATCCACCAGATCGGGCGTTGCGTCGGTCAGGCCATGGGTCTCATAACCGGTAGCAAAATCGAACACTTCATCCATGACAAAGCGCATGTCGCGCAACGGGGCTGTGTAACTGGGCATCGGATTCTCCAGAGATGACGCAGGAAATGCGCTGATCATTATTCATACAGTCGTTTGACATTAATGTCCCGCTGACCGAGCGGTCAACGGATATGACCGACCATTACATAGCTTGATACGCGGGCATAAGGCAGGCAGCATAAAGCTCCCGCATCCTGTTATCGGCGCCCCCATGACTTCTCTGGCTGACCTGCAATTCGACAACCGCTTCGCCCGACTCGGCGATACCTTCTCCAGCAAGGTCGTTCCTGAGCCGCTGAGCAATCCACAACTGGTGGTAAGCAGTGAGGATGCCATGGCCTTGCTGGATCTGGATCCTGCAGAGGCGCAATCCGAGATATTCACCGAGCTGTTTTCCGGCATGAAGATATGGAGCGAAGCCGAACCACGGGCGATGGTGTATTCCGGCCATCAGTTCGGCGCCTACAATCCGCAACTGGGCGATGGGCGCGGGCTATTGCTGGGTGAAGTGATCAATTCAACCGGCGAGTACTGGGATCTGCATCTCAAGGGCGCCGGCAGCACGCCCTATTCGCGGATGGGCGACGGGCGCGCAGTGCTGCGCTCATCAATCCGTGAATTCCTCGCCTCCGAGGCACTGCAGGCACTGGGCATCCCCACCAGCCGCGCATTATGTGTGACCGTCGGCGACAACCCGGTGTACCGTGAGCGCCAGGAGCGCGGCGCCATGCTGCTGCGCATGGCGCCCTCGCATATCCGCTTCGGCCATTTCGAGTTCTTCTATTACACCAAGCAGCATGACGCCCTGCGCGAGCTGGTCGACTTCACCCTGCAGAGCTGTTATCCCGCCTCACAACAGGCAGACGAGCCCGTACTGGACATGTACCGGCAGGTGTTGCGTCGCACAGTGGACATGATTGCTCGCTGGCAGGCCTATGGGTTCTGCCATGGCGTGATGAATACCGACAACATGTCGATTCTTGGTATTACCTTCGATTTCGGCCCCTACGCCTTTCTCGATGATTACGACGCCGGTCATATCTGCAACCACTCTGATCATGAGGGTCGTTACGCTTTTAACCGCCAGCCGGCCATTGGGCATTGGAACCTGGCCTGCCTGGCCCAGGCCTTGACCCCCTTTGTTGAAGTCGATCAATTGAAGGCCGAACTGGCCACGGTGATGCCGCTCCACCAAGCTGAATATATGCGCCTGATGCGCGCCCGCCTGGGCTGGGCGGGCGAGCAACCAGGTGATGAAGAACTGTTGCAGCGTCTGCTGCAACAGATGCAGGACAGCGCCAGCGATTATCACATCACCCTGCGTTTACTGGCTGAGGATGATTCGACGGCGCGTGATCAGTTCATCGATCGTGCGACCTTTGATGCCTGGTTGCAGCAACATCAGGCCCGCCAGGCAGCAGACCCAGGCGCACTGGCGGGCCGGTTGACTTGCAATCCGGTTTACATATTGCGCAACTATCTGGCCCAGCAGGCCATTACCGCCGCCGAGGAAAATGACTTCAGCGAAGTGCAGCAATTGCACCAGATCCTGCGCCAGCCCTTCACTCGCCAACCTGGACGGGAAGCCTATGCGGCACCACCGCCGGATTGGGGGCGCCGACTGGAGATCAGCTGTTCTTCGTGAGAGCCCTACGTCCCGCGGGCGCCTGTCGCCCTGGGTTGGGCCTTCCCACAGTATCAGGTTAATCGGAGCTTCCCCCACGACCGCCCACCCTTATTCCTATAATGCATAAGAAAATCATTATATTGTCTTGGACAGACTAAGCACCGCCCATTAGGGTTAGCCCTTCTTTCTGGTTCCTGACGCGGAACCGATACCTCATACGAGATTCAGTTGCCGATGAACTGGGACACCCTGCCCATGCTTGGCGTGGCCGCCCTGTTGGGTTGGGTCATGTACGCCTTCGTGCGTGAGAAATTCAGCCCCGATGTGGTGGTCGGTATTGCCGTCGCCATTCTCCTGGCCACCACCCTGCTGACGCCTGCCGATGTTCTCGGCGTCCTGTCCAATAGCGCCCCAGTCACCATCGCCTGCATGTTCGTGCTGTCTGCCGCACTCGAACGCACCGGCTGCGTGGACAAACTGGGTAGCGTGCTGGCCCGTATCGGTGGCACCAGCCCGACACGCATGCTGTTCGCCCTGCTGGTCACCGCCATGCTGTTGTCGACCTTCATCAACAACACGCCAGTGGTCGCCATTCTGACTCCGGTGGCGGTCACTCTCGCCGCCCGGGTCGGAAGCAAGGCATCGAAAATACTGATTCCACTGTCCTATGCCACCATTCTCGGCGGCACCATGACCATGATCGGGACCTCGACCAACATTCTCGTCGATGGCGTGGCCCGACAGGAGGGTTTGGCGCCGTTCGGCATGTTCGAGATCACCCTGGCAGGTGCGATCATGTCAGCCATCGGCCTGGCCTTCATCATGTTGTTCGGTAACCGTCTGCTGCCAGACCGCGACAGTCTGTCAGAACGCCTGCGTCCAGCTCGCAACCGCACCTTCATGACTGAACTGCTGGTGCCCCAGGACTCTCCGGTGATCAACCAGACCATTGCCGAGGCCCAGCTCAATGGCGACAGCGGCATACAGGTCTTGAAGCTGTTTCGCGGTGACGACGAGCTGACCACCCCGCTCAACACCACCATGCTGACTGCTGGCGACCGCTTGATACTTCATGCCAATGTCCGCGACTTCGTCGAGCTGCGGCAGAATGGCGTGCTGGAGTTCAACCGCGACCAGAGTTTCGAGACCATCTCCACCCGCGACGTGGTACTGGCCGAGGCCGTGGTGGCGCGCAGCTCACGCTATATCAACCGCCCCATGCGCGACCTCAACCTGACCGCCCGCTACGGTATTCACGTCTTGGCCGTGCACCGCCAGGATGAGCATATTCAGGACAACCTGGATGACTTCGAGCTGCAGTTCGGCGATGTCATGCTGGTCGAAGGCTCGCCGGCGCAGATCCGTAAATTCGCCGATAACGGCGATCTGATCAGCCTGAATACCGTGCAGGAGCGAGCCTATCGCCGCAACAAGGCACCGATTGCCATTGTCGCCGTGCTGTCTGTGATGTTGCTGGCGGCACTGGGAGTAATGCCGATCGAAGGGCTGGCGATCATCGCTGCCGCCGTAGTGGTTGCCACCGGCTGCCTGGAAGTCGAGGATGCCTACAAGGCCATCGACTGGAAGATTCTCGCGCTGATCTTCGGCATGCTGGCGATCAGTATCGCCATGAACAAGGTCGGCCTGGTGGACAGCATAGTCGGTCAGGTGATGACGCTGTCGCCCCTGCTCGGGCCGCTGTTCATGCTGTCATTCATCTATCTGCTGACCTCGGTTCTCACCGAAATCGTCAGCAACAACGCGGTGGGGGTGTTGCTGACACCGATTGCCATCGGCGTAGCTCATCAGTTGGGTGCTGATCCGCGCCCTTTCGTGGTTGCGGTGATGTTCGCTGCCAGCGCCAGCTTCGCCACCCCGATTGGCTATCAGACCAACACATTCGTCTACAGCGCCGGCGGTTACCGGTTCATGGACTTCGTGCGGATCGGCCTGCCACTGAACCTGATCATGTGGGCTGCGGCGACGCTGGTCATTCCGCTGATCTGGCCGCTGTTTCCGGTCTGATATAGAAACAATAAAGGCGGCCGGAGCCGCCTTTATCATATACGCAGTAACCTATTTCGACGCTTCGAGCGCCTGCGCCAGATCCGCGAGAATATCGTCGATATGTTCGATACCGATCGACAGCCGAATCAAATCTCGCGGTACGCCAGCCTTTTCCAGTTCATCATCATCCAGCTGACGATGCGTGGTCGAGGCCGGGTGACAGGCCAGTGACTTGGCGTCACCGATGTTCACCAGCCGCAGCACCAGCTCCAGCGCATCAATGAAGCGTGCACCTGCTTCCTGCCCCCCCTTGATACCGAACGACAGGATCGCCGCCGGTGTGCCACCCATATAGCGCTGGGCCAGTTCGTATTCGGGGTTATCCTTCAAGCCGGCAAACTTCACCCAGGCCACCTGCGGATGCTGCTGCAGGTACTCGGCCACCTTCTGCGCGTTCTCGCAATGACGCTCCATGCGCAGACTCAGGGTTTCCAGCCCCTGCAGGATCAGGAAGGTGTTGAACGGTGACAGCGCCGCGCCCATGTTGCGCAGCGGTACTACCCGGCAGCGGCCGATAAAGGCCGCCGGGCCGAAAGCCTCGGTATAGACCACACCGTGGTAGGACGGGTCAGGTGTATTCAGCAGCGGGAAACGATCCTTGTTATCCGCCCAGGGAAACTTGCCGGAATCCACCACCATGCCGCCCAGACTGTTGCCGTGGCCACCGATATATTTGGTCAACGCATGCACGACGATATCCGCGCCGTGCTCAAAGGGCCGGCACAGCACCGGCGTTGCCACCGTGTTATCGACGATCAACGGCACACCATGACGATGCGCTGCATCGGCCAGCGCTTGCAGATCGACGATGTTACCCGCGGGGTTGCCGATCGACTCGCAGAATACCGCCTTGGTATTCTCATCGATCAGCGCTTCCATGGCAGCAATGTCATTATGCGGTGCAAACCGCACCTCAATCCCCTGGCGTGGCAGCGTGTGGGCGAACAGATTATAAGTGCCGCCATACAATTTGGCGGTGGAAACAATGTTGTCGCCCACCTCGGCAAGGGTCTGGATCGCATACGTGATCGCCGCCATACCGGAAGCTACCGCCAATGCACCTACCCCACCCTCCAGTGCCGCCACCCGCTCTTCCAACACCGCATTGGTCGGGTTGGTAATCCGCGTGTAGATATTGCCAGGCACCTTCAGGTCGAACAGATCAGCACCGTGCTGCGTGCTATCGAACGCATAGGAGGTGGTCTGGTAGATCGGCACCGCGACTGATTTGGTCGTCGGATCGGGGCTGTAGCCAGCGTGTATTGCCAGGGTTTCAAGTTTCATTATTGTTCTCCCTTGTAAAAAGTCAGCTATCAGCCCTGGGCGACAACTGCATTCGGATCATGGTATTTGGCCGAAAACTCATGCACCGCCTCAATGAACACACCGGCATGGACCGGGTCCACTTCCGGCGTTATGCCGTGGCCGAGGTTGAACACGTGGCCGGGGCCCTTGCCGTAGCTGGCCAGAATGCGCTCCACTTCGTTGCGGATGGCTTGTGGATTGGCATACAGCACAGTCGGGTCCATATTGCCCTGCAGCGCCACCTTGGAGCCAACCCGCGAACGGGCCACGCCGATGTCCATGGTCCAGTCCAGTCCGACACCGTCAGCGCCGCAATCAGCAATGCTTTCCAGCCACAGACCACCGTTCTTGGTGAATACGATTACCGGTACGCGGCGGCCATCATGCTCGCGGATCAAACCACTGATGATCTTGCGCATATAGGCCAGCGAGAAGGTCTGGTAGGCATCGGCAGACAGGTTGCCGCCCCAGGTATCAAAGATCTGCACCGCTTGGGCACCGGACTTGATCTGCTCGTTCAAATAGGAGGTAACCGACTGGGCCAGCTTGTCCAGCAGCAGGTGGACCGCTTCAGGCTGGTCATACATCAGCGCCTTGATCTTGCGGAAGTCCTTGGAAGAACCGCCTTCAACCATGTAGGTCGCCAGGGTCCAGGGGCTACCGGAGAAACCGATCAGCGGCACCCGGCCATTCAGCTCACGGCGAATGGTGCTGACCGCATCCATGACGTAACCCAGATCCTTGCGCGCATCGGGAATCGGCAGGGCTTCGATGTCCGCCAGGGTATCGATGCGCTTGCGGAATTTCGGACCTTCACCGGTCTCGAAATGCAGGCCCAGGCCCATGGCATCGGGAATGGTGAGGATGTCGGAAAACAGGATGGCCGCATCCAGCGAGTAGCGCTCCAGCGGCTGCAGCGTTACTTCACAGGCCATTTCCGGATTCATGCACAGGCCCATGAAATCACCCGCGCGGGCGCGGGAAGCGCGGTACTCAGGCAGGTAGCGGCCAGCCTGGCGCATCATCCACACCGGGGTTACGTCGACAGGCTGACGCATCAGCGCACGCAGAAAACGGTCATTCTTCAATTCAGACATGAAATCAGCATCCAGTTACGTAAATGGAGTCCATTGTAACCGTTATCGCAGGGAAGATAAGGGGCGGTGCGGCAAAGGGGCGCGGGGGCTTCGTTTCGATGAGGTTATAAATATTGGATATTATATTGTGCAGGGACTGCGGTTACCGGTCGGACCTGCTCGACACGCCGTGAATACGTCCCTGTAGGCTCGCGGTTGCCATCCTTGGCAACCGACGGTCGAGCTGGCCCGACCGGTAACCGCTGCCGTCATCTCTGTGCGAGACGGAGGCCAAACACCCATAAAAATCAGAGGCTGTGAGACAACTCTCACCAATTTGGCTGAGCAGAACGTTAGGGTTTAATCCATCAGCGACTCAATGTCTCGCAGGGTTGATGGTCTGGCCTGGCTTCGCAGACCGTTTGATGCCAGGGATGGCATCAACGAGCCCCCAGGGATGGGTTCACGGCGTGTCTGCGAAGCCAGGCCAGACCGTCAACCCAGACACCACCCCCATCAAGTAACGCTAATGCAAACCGCAAACGCCCCCAACCGGCATCAAACCTCGAGATACTCCAAGATCCCTTCAGCCGCCTGGCGCCCTTCCCAGATGGCGGTGACCACCAGATCCGAGCCGCGCACCATATCGCCGCCGGCAAACACCTTCGGGTTGCTGGTCTGGAATTTGTATTGGGCCTGCTCGGGGGCGATGACTCGGCCCTGATCGTCGGTCTGCACCTGCACCTCGGCAAACCAGGGCGCCGGGCTGGGGCGGAAGCCGAAGGCGATGATGACCGCATCGGCCGGCAGGATCTGCTCGGAACCGGGAATGGGTTCCGGGCTGCGGCGACCGCGGTCATCCGGTGCGCCAAGGCGAGTTTCCACCACCTTCACGCCTTCGACCTGGCCATCACCGACGATGGCGATCGGCTGACGGTTGAACAGGAACTTCACGCCCTCATCCTTGGCGTTCTTCACTTCCTTGCGCGAGCCGGGCATGTTTTCCGCATCTCGCCGATAGGCGCAGGTGACCGAACTGGCGCCCTGGCGAATCGAGGTACGGTTGCAGTCCATCGCAGTGTCACCACCGCCAAGCACCACCACCCGCTTGCCCTGCATATCGACAAAATCGTCCGCCGACTTCTCGAAGCCCAGATTGCGATTGACGTTGGCGACCAGAAAATCCAGCGCATCATGCACGCCAGGCAGGTCTTCGCCCGGGAAGCCGCCCTTCATATAGGTGTAGGTGCCCATGCCCATGAATACCGCATCGTATTCATCCAGCAGCTGATCGATGGTCACGTCTTTGCCGACCTCGGTATTCAGACGGAACTCGATACCCATGTCGGTGAACACCTCGCGGCGGCGCGACATCACGGTTTTTTCCAGCTTGAACTCGGGGATACCGAAGGTCAGCAGGCCACCGATCTCCGGGTTGCGGTCGAACACCACCGGGCTGACCCCCGCCCGCGCCAGCACGTCCGCGCAGCCGAGACCCGCCGGGCCGGCACCGATGATCGCCACCCGTTTGCCCGTCGGCACCACCTGGGACAGGTCCGGGCGCCAACCCATGGCAAAAGCGGTATCGGTGATGTATTTCTCCACCGAGCCGATGGTCACCGCGCCGAAGTCATCGTTCAGCGTGCAGGCGCCCTCGCACAGTCGGTCCTGCGGACACACGCGGCCGCAGACTTCCGGCAGAGTATTGGTCTGGTGCGACAGTTCTGCCGCCTCGATGATGTTGCCCTCGGCGACCAGCTTCAGCCAGTTGGGAATGTAATTGTGCACCGGGCACTTCCATTCGCAATACGGGTTGCCGCATTCCAGGCAACGGTGCGACTGCTCGGCCGCTTCCTGGGGCTTGAAGGGCTCATTGATTTCGACGAAGCGCGTCTTGCGCTGACGCAGCGGGCGCTTCTTCGGGTCCTTGCGGCCCACCTCGACGAACTGGAAGTCGTTATTCAGACGGTCTGCCATTGTTGCACCTCGTTACTGCAGCGCCGGGTTGTTCACTCGTCGCTGCTGGATATTTCTTGCCATGGGCGAGCCATAACCACACCCGCCGCTGCGATTTATTGCGGGTTGGCCAATGTGGTCCGCAGCAATGCGCGCAGGCTCGCTGCCTTCGGTTTGACCAGCCAGAACCGACGGATATGGTTATCCAGATCCTCCAGCACTTCGGCGCCCCAGGCACTGCCGGTTTCGGCTACGTACTCGGTCAGCACCTGCGTCAGGTGGCTGCGGTAGGCTTCCATGGCTTCGCCGCTGATGCGCTGCAGCTCTACCAGCTCGTGGTTGAGCTTATCGAAGAAACTGTTGTCCTGGTCCAGCACGTAGGCCAAGCCGCCGGTCATGCCGGCGCCAAAGTTGTAGCCGGTCTTGCCGAGCACACAGACCATGCCGCCGGTCATGTATTCGCAGCAATGATCACCCGTCCCCTCGACCACCGCGTGGCAGCCCGAGTTGCGCACCGCAAACCGCTCACCGGCGATGCCCGCGGCGAACAATTTGCCGCCGGTAGCGCCGTAAAGACAGGTATTGCCGATGATCGACGTCTGTTCGGAACGGAAGGCGCTGCCCGCCGGAGGGACTATCACCAGCTTGCCGCCGGTCATGCCCTTGCCCACGTAGTCGTTGGCATCGCCCTGCAGGTACATATACAGGCCGCCGGCGTTCCACACACCGAAGCTCTGTCCTGCGGTACCACTGAAACGGAAGGTGATCGGTGCGCCACTCATACCCTGGTTGCCATGGGCTCGGGCAATCTCGCCGGAAACCCGCGCACCGATGGAGCGGTCACAGTTGGTCAGGCTCAACTCATATTCGCCGCCGGTAGCACCTTCAATAGCGGCACGCGCCATGTTGACCATGCGTTCGGCGGTCTGACCCTTGTCGAAAGGGGCGTTACCCGGTATCTGACAATACTGCGGCTTGTCCGCCGGCACTGCATCACTGAACAGCAGCGGACGCAGATCCAGCCCCTGCTGCTTGCTGGTGGCGCCGGGCAGGATCTCCAGCAGGTCGGTACGACCGATTAGATCCTTGAGCTCCCTCACACCGAGTTTCGCCATCCACTCACGCGTTTCGCTGGCAACATAAGTGAAGAAATTCATCACCATCTGCACCGTACCTATGTAGTGGTTGTCACGCAGATTCTTGTTCTGCGTGGCGATGCCGGTGGCACAGTTGTTCAGGTGACAGATACGCAGGTATTTGCAGCCCAGAGCAATCATCGGCGCGGTACCAAAACCGAAGCTTTCGGCGCCGAGGATCGCCGCCTTGATCACATCCAGCCCGGTCTTCAGGCCGCCGTCAGTCTGCACCCGCACCTTGCCGCGCAGATCATTGCCGCGCAGGGTCTGGTGCGCTTCGGACAGGCCCAGCTCCCAGGGGGAACCGGCATATTTTATGGAGGTCAGCGGCGAGGCGCCAGTGCCGCCGTCGTAGCCGGAGATGGTGATCAGATCAGCGTAGGCCTTGGCCACACCGGCAGCGATGGTGCCCACCCCCGGCTCGGCGACCAGCTTGACCGACACCAGCGCCTCGGGGTTGACCTGCTTGAGATCGAAGATCAGCTGCGCCAGATCCTCGATCGAGTAAATGTCGTGGTGCGGCGGCGGCGAGATCAGGGTCACGCCGGGGACGGCATAACGCAGCCGGGCGATCAGCTCGTTGACCTTGCCACCGGGCAGCTGCCCGCCTTCACCGGGTTTGGCGCCCTGGGCCAGCTTGATCTGCAGCACTTCGGCGTTGACCAGATATTCGGGCGTCACACCGAAACGACCGGAAGCGATCTGCTTGATCTTCGAGGTGCGGATGCTGCCGTAGCGCGCGGGGTCTTCACCCCCCTCGCCCGAGTTGGAGCGCGCACCGAGCCGATTCATCGCCTCGGCGATGGCCTCATGGGCTTCGGGAGACAGCGCGCCGAGGGAAATACCCGCGGAGTCGAAGCGCTTGAACAGGGATTCCAGGGGCTCGACCTCCGCCAGGGAGATGGGTGTCTGATCATCGCGCAGGCGCAGCAGATCGCGCAGAGTCGATACCGGCCGCTGATTCACCAGCGCGGCATATTCCAGATACTTGTCGTAACTGTCGCCCTGCACCGCATCCTGCAACGCGCGGACAATATCGGGGTTGTAGGCATGGTACTCGCCGCCGAACACGAACTTGAGCAACCCACCCTGCTGAATGGTCTTGCGCGGATTCCAGGCCTCGCTTGCCAGCAGCGCCTGTTCGGCCTGCAGATCACTGAAACGCGCACCCTGAATCCGGCTGGGCACACCCTTGAAGCACAAGTCGACGATTTCATCAGCCAGGCCAACCGCTTCAAACAGTTGCGCCCCGCGATAGGACGCCACAGTCGAAATACCCATCTTCGAGAGGATTTTCAGCAGCCCCTTGGAGATACCCTTGCGATAGCTCTTGAAGACTTCATACAGGTCGCCGATGACCTCACCGGTGCGCACCAGATCGGCCAGCACCTCGTAGGCCAGGTATGGATAAACCGCCGAGGCGCCGAAACCGACCAGCACCGCAAAGTGATGAGGATCACGTGCGGTGGCGGTTTCCACCAGGATATTGCAGTCGCAGCGCAGCCCGACATGGATCAGGTGATGGTGCACCGCCCCCACCGCCAGCGCCGCGTGGACGGGCAGCTTGCCTTTGACGATGGCCCGGTCGCTCAGTACCAGCAGGGTCTTGCCCGCCCGCACGGCCGCTTCGGCCTGCTCGGCGATGGCGGCCACCGCGGCGGCCAGCGGGACATCTGCGGCCACGTTGAGGTCGATGACCTGATGGGCGAAACCTGGGCGCTCGAGATTCATCAGGGTGCGCCATTTCGCCGGGGACACCACCGGGCCGTTAAGGATGGCGCGATTGGCGTGATCGGCAGTTTCCTCGAACACGTTGCGCTCGGCACCCAGGCAGGTTTCCAGCGACATGACAATGGCTTCGCGCAGCGGGTCGATCGCCGGGTTGGTGACCTGGGCGAACTGCTGGCGGAAATAGTCATAGACCGTACGCACTCGGCTGGAGAGCACTGCCATCGGCGTGTCGTCGCCCATGGAACCGACCGCCTCCTGGCCGTTCTCACCGAGCGGACGCAGTACCTGGTCACGCTCCTCAAAGGTGACCTGGAACATCTTCATGTATTGCTGCAACGCGTCAGGCTCGAGAAAGGCTGCGCCGTGATCACGGTCCTCCAGCGTTGCCTGAATCCGCAAGGCATTCTGCTTCAACCATTTACGATAGGGGTGGCGCGACTTGAGGCGACTTTCCACTTCATCGGTATGCAGCACTTCGCCGGTACGGGTATCCACGGCGAGGATCTGACCCGGGCCTACCCGCCCCTTGCTGATCACATCCTCAGGACTGTAGTCCCACACGCCGATTTCCGACGCCAAGGTAATATAGCCGTTGGCGGTGATCACGTAACGCGCAGGGCGCAGGCCATTACGGTCCAGCAAACAGACAGCGTAGCGCCCTTCAGTCAGCACGATACCGGCCGGACCATCCCAGGCCTCCATGTGCATGGAATTGAATTCATAGAAGGAGCGCAGGTCGGCATCCATGGTCTCCATGTTCTGCCAGGCCGGCGGCACCACCATGCGTACCGCGCGGAACAGGTCCATGCCGCCAGCCAGCAACAGCTCCAGCATATTGTCCATGCTGGACGAATCCGAGCCGGTGACATTCACCAGCGGCGCCAGACTGTTCAGGTCCGGCAACAGCTCGTTGACGAACTTATTACGCCGGGCGTGGGCCCAGTTGCGGTTGGCGGTGATGGTGTTGATCTCACCGTTATGCGCCAGCAGGCGGAACGGCTGAGCCAGTGGCCAGCGCGGCAGCGTGTTGGTCGAGAAACGCTGGTGGAATACGCTGATCGCGGTCTCCATTCGCGCATCACCCAGTTCGGGAAAGAACTTGTCCAGGTCCGCCGGCATCATCAGACCCTTGTAAGAAATCACCTTGGCCGACAGGCTGCAGACATAGAAGTCCGGATCGTCCTGCAGGGCGATCTCCACCCGGCGGCGGACATAGAACAGCTTGATCGCAAACTGCTGCTCGTCCAGCCCTTCGCCGGAGATGAACAGTTGCTCGATATGGGGCTGACAGCTCAGCGCCAGCGGACCGAGAACGCTGCTCTCTACCGGCACCGCGCGCCAGCCGAGCGGCAGCAGCTGTTGATCAGCCAATGCAGTGGCAAATGCCTGATGAGCACGCTGTTGCGCTTGTTCGCTGGCGCCGGTAAAGACCATCCCCACGGCATATTGCTGCGGCAGGTCCACCGCCAGCTCATCCTGCGCCACGGCACGCATGAAACGGTCAGGCATCTGAATCAGCAGGCCGCAGCCATCACCCGTTTTGCCGTCGGCATTGATGCCGCCGCGGTGGGTCATGCAGGTCAGCGCCTCGATGGCGGTTTTCAGCAAATGATGACTGGCCTGCCCTTGCATATGGGCGATCAAACCGAAACCACAATTATCCCTGAACTGATCAGGCTGATACAGACCTGCTTTCATAGGCACGCTCTCAATATTTACATACATTTCAGACAGTTACAGAATTTTAACGAGACTTCTATGACCGCTATTCACTGTAAAAGAGAGCTTGATTCTACACAGCCACCTTGGGCCCGACAATTATTTTTGACTCAAAAACATATCTAACCGTCGTAAAATTGAATGCTTTTTAAAACTAACAAGCAAAATTGAACCAAAGAGGTGCGTGCTTATTCTTTTTGCACCGAGACGGGGCAGAACCGGGACGCAGACTTTCAGCTGGCTCCCCAAGGCTTTGCGCAGGAACCTGCGTTATGGATGTCGGCGTTCGGATTGGATTGCCTGTGCCGCGGCGGGATTGGAACGAAGAGCGTCCCGACCGGCATTCCCACACTGAAGCGTAGGAGCCATCGGAACGCTCAGTCTGCTTAGCGCAGTGATTGCTGAATGCTGCCGAAGCTGCGCGGCCAAGGGTTGAGCTTGCGCAGGGACTCGGGCAGCTTCGCCGCGCCCTGTTGTGCCTGGGTACGGCCGGCATAGGCACCTTGAGTCACGACAAACCAGGGTTTGCCTTCATGTACGGTCTCGAAGTAACCCAGATCCGCCACGCCCGACTGTGCCGCCACGAAGTCCAGTGCCGCCTGGCGTGAACGGCTGCCCAGCAGCTGCAGCGCATACTCACTGGCGGCGCGCTGGCGATACCAGCCTGCCTGGTGATAAGCACCGACTGTTGCTGCTGGCGCCGGAGCGACAGCTTGGGGCTTGGGCTCCGACTCCGGAGCGGCAACCACCGGCGGCGCCTCTACCGGTACCGGCTCAGGCATGGCGATCGGCTCGGGCAGCTCATTGGCGCTGTTGTCCGAGTCGGCTATCGCCGGCTCGCGAGCAGCAGCGCCAGCAGCCACTGCAGCACCGCCGCTGCTGGCAGAAGTGCCCAGCGGTTCGGCATCAGGCTCTTCGGCTATACGTTCGAGCATATTGGCTGCGTCATTGGGCATTTGCAGAACTGCCCCACCCGCTGTGGTATCGGTGACATCCACCGTTGCCACTTGATCAGGCAGACTGAGCACCGTACGCGTGGGTTCCGGCTCATCACTCCCCATCATCCAGGCAATGGCTACGCCGATACCCACCAGAACCAGGGCGACCAGTGAGCGCAACGGCAACGCGGCGGCTTTCTTGCGCTTCACCGGGCCTGCCGGCTCGACCGCTTCCACCATCGTCTGTCTGGCCGTCTGGTTGATCCCGCCCGGCCAACCGCCGCTCTGCTGGTGGATATGCTGGAGCTGCTCGTCGTCCAGTAGCTCGATGCCCTGGCCTGCCGCCTCCAGGCGCTGACTCAGATAATCCCGGGTTTCTTCGAGGGTGAACGGTGCCAGATCGATCAGTTGCAACCACACTCGGTCGGCGGGCATCTCGACCGCCTCCAGCAGCTCAGCGACCGATTCGCCCGCGAACAGAAAGACCCGCGGCGCAGCGCGTCCGCCAGACTGGCTCAGATCAGCCAGCAACTGCACAGCCTCGCCATCGAGACAATGCGCGTCATCCACCACTATATACAACTGCATGCCGGTCAGATGCAGCTGCTCGGCACGTTCCAGCAATGCCTTGGTGTCCATCACGTTCAACGCCTGACAAATAAAGCGCGCCAGCGTCGAGGCGTCCGCCACCTCCCGTCCGGAGGTGACGATGCACTGCACATTGTCCTTGTTACAGCTGGCAACCAATGCCTGGCGCAGTAATGTCTTGCCAGCGCCCGACGGGCCGACTACCACCTGTACCTGTTCGGAAAAGTGCGCCATATGATGTAATTGCGCCAAGACCGGCTTGCGCTTGGGCGTGAAGAATCGAAAACCCGGCGTGCGTGCGGCGAAGGGATCATGCTGCAGCTGGTAATGATCGAGAAAATCTTCTGTTGTGCTCACATCGCTCATTTCTGCTTCCCGTTGGTCATTCATCGGCCGGCCGCCAGTACGGAGCGCAGCGCTTCCCCATCAAAGTCTGCGGTGACGACCGCTTCACCCAGCCGCTTCAACAATACCAATCGCAATTGACCATCCAGCACTTTCTTGTCCACTGCCATCAGACGAGTAAAGTCCTCTGCCGTCATATCCATCGGCGGCGTCACCGGCAGCCCGGCGGCAGCAACCAGTGCCGTGCAGCGCTGCTCTTCCTCGGCCATCAGCCAACCGAGTGCGTGCGACAGTTGCAGCGCCATGACCATGCCGGCGCCGACCGCTTCGCCATGCAGCCAGGTGCCGTACCCCTGGTGCGCTTCAATCGCATGACCAAAGGTGTGCCCCAGATTGAGAATCGCCCGCACTCCGCCTTCACGCTCGTCCGCTGCCACCACTTCTGCCTTGATCGCACAGGAACGGGCAATCGCCTCGGTCACCAACTCCGGCTGCAAGGCGCGCAAAGCCGGCATGTTCTGCTCAAGCCAGTCGAGGAACTCGGTATCACGAATCAAACCGTACTTGATGATTTCCGCGAGCCCGGCACTGACTTCGCGTTCCGGCAAGGTACGCAGGCTATCGGTGTCTATAAGCACCGCCTTGGGCTGATAGAAGGCCCCGATCATGTTCTTGCCGGCAGGATGATTGATACCAGTCTTGCCACCCACCGACGAATCCACCTGGGACAACAGCGTAGTCGGGATCTGAATGAAATCCACACCGCGTTGATAGCAGGCGGCAGCGAACCCCGTCATATCACCAATGACGCCACCACCCAGGGCGATCAAGGTAGTGCGACGGTCATGCCGTGCACCAAGCAAGGCATCGAATATCTGCTGCAGGGTCGACCAGTTCTTGAAAGCTTCTCCGGTAGGCAACACCACTGGCAGTACAGAGTAATCCGTCAGCGTCTGGCAGAGCCGCTGCAGATACAATGGAGCAACGGTATCGTCCGTCACTATGCAGACCTGACGGCCAGCGATATACGGCGCCAACAGCTCCACTCGTCCGAGCAGATTGCTGCCTATATGGATGGGGTAACTGCGATCATCGAGATTAACGGTCAATTGCTGCATGGAACTCCCCATAGTCAGACCCGGAAACCCAGCAAGGATACATCAGTCCCCACAGCTGCGCATAAAGCCGTGGAGATCTCATGCTCGTCACACTGGATGGCGTTACTGGATGATTAGCTCAATTCTTCATCAAGCTGGGCCATGATGGTATTGACCACCACTCTGGGGCCACGCTGATCGGTGTCGATGATAAGGTGGGCAATTTCCCGGTACAGCGGATCGCGGCGAGCCATCAGATCGCGCAACACCGCCTCTGGGTCGGGGGTCTGTAGCAGCGGTCGCTGACGATCCTTGCTGGTGCGCTGCAGTTGCTGATCGACGCTGGTGCGCAGATAGACCACCAGGCCATTGTTCGCCAGTGCCCGGCGATTGGCCTCACGCATGACCACACCGCCACCGGTGGCAAGGACGATACCCTGTTCCTGCACCAGCTCGGTAATCATGGCTTCTTCGCGCTCACGAAAGCCGGCCTCCCCTTCCACATCGAAGATCCACGGGATATCGGCGCCGGTTCTGGCTTCGATTTCCCGGTCTGAATCCTTGAAGGGGTATCTGAGTTCCTTGGCAAGCAGACGCCCGATGGTACTTTTTCCAGCTCCCATCGGGCCTATCAGAAAGACATTACGCAACGCGGTTACCTGGCAAGGCTGATGGCTCCATTATTGATGATGCGCGGAGTCAGGAATACCAGCAGTTCGGTTTTGCTTTCGTAACTGACGTCACGCCGGAACGCTCTGCCAACGATGGGCAGGTCGCCCAGGAAAGGAACCTTTTCCTGACTCTTCTGCGATTCACTGGAGAATACACCACCAATGACGATGGTTTCACCATCGGCGACCAGAATCTTGGCATTGACCTCGTTCTTGCGGATGGTCGGCACACCATTCACTACTCGGGTGAAGTCCGGCTCATCCTTGGTCACGATCACTTCCATGATCACCTGGTTGTCCGGGGTGATCTGCGGGGTCACTTCCAGCGACAGTACCGCTTCGGCAAATGCCGTGGTGGTGGCACCGCTGGAGCTGGCTTCCTGATAGGGAATTTCCGAGCCCTTGAGGATCTTCGCGGTTTCCTTGTCCGAGGTAACCACCTTGGGTTGAGAAATGATCTCGCCGTTACCGGTGCTCTCCATGGCCGACAGTTGCAGGTCGAGGATGGTGTTGTCGGTGATGAAACCGATACCGATACCGGAGGTGGCACCCAGGACGCCCATATCAACGAAAGGGGTATTCAGCGGGATTTCCGGAATACCGATGAAGCCAGCAGTATTCCGCGAGACTTCCTGGGTAGAGCCGTCTGGATTGGTAATTGTGGTCGGGTTGGGATCGTCGGCGATGCCCATATTTCCTTCTTTACCATAAGCATTGAACCGGCTGCCCAGGTTGACGTTACCCCCCCAGCGCACACCCAACGCCTTGTCGAAACCGACGTTGGCCTCAACGATACGCGCCTCGATCATCACCTGACGCACCGGAATATCCAGCTGGGTAACGATACGACGAAGTTCGTCGAGCTTGGTCTGGGTTTCCAGCGCAATGATGCTGTTGGTGCGATCATCCACGGTGATCGAACCACGCTGCTCACCTTCACCGGCAGTAACCGAGGCAAACAGGGTGGCGATATCCGACGCCTTGGCATAGTTGACCTGAATCAGTTCACGACGCAGCGGTGCCAGTTCGGCGATCTGCTTCTGTGATTCCAGTTCCTGACGCTCACGGGCGGCAATTTCTTCAGCTGGGGCAACCAGCAGTACGTTGCCGATCTGACGCTTGTCCAGACCTTTGGTCTTGAGCACCAGATCCAGCGCCTGATCCCAGGGCACGTTCTGCAGGCGCAGAGTGATGCTGCCCTGCACCGTATCACTGGCCACCAGGTTCAGATCGGTGAAATCGGCGATCAACTGCAGCACCGAGCGCACTTCGATATCCTGGAAATTCAGCGACAGCTTCTCGCCGGTATAGGAGAAGGCATCGGCGCGACGCTGTTCAACCTCAGTCTGGCTGAGCGGCTTGAAGCTGACGATCAGACGGCTGTCGGCCTGATATACCAAATGCTCATAGAAGCCGGTCGGCTCGATGGTGATGCTGACGTCCTTGCCGGAAGCGCTGGCACTGACGAAGTTGACCGGTGTGGCAAAATCCTTGACATCCAGACGGACTCGCAGCTCATCGGGCAGCTTGGTATCAGGGAAGTTCAGGCGTACGCGACCGCCCTGTTCCTGGACGTCCACGCGGATGGACGGATCGGACAGGTCGACGATGACATTCCCTTCACCCTGCTCTCCACGTTGGAAATCCAGGCTGCGGATGGCCGAGCCACCGGACACAGCTGCCGGGCTGCCCACCGCTGGCTGGTCGCTGCCGCGCCAGTTACTGTTACCGGCCTGGACTGGCGTTGCCGCTGTATAGCCAGGCGCCTTATCAGCACCCACCATGATGAACAGATTATTACCATCAACGCGGGTGGTATAAGGTGCCAGATCGTTCAGATTGATGATCAGGCGAGTCCGATCCTTGGCCTCCACCACAGTCAGACTGCGGGCATTGCCCAGCCCCAGTTCACGCGAACGTTCACCGAGCTTGTTCTTCACGCCCGGAAGATCGATGGCGATCCGGGCGGGCTGATCAATGGTGTAGCCTTGCGGTGCAGCCACAACCGGTTCGTCGAAGGACAGCTTGAGCTCTACCCTCTCTCCCGGCAGCGAAGCGACATCAATATTTTGAAGATCGGCGGCAAGAGCCAGCGGGCTAAGCAGCGCAAGCACGGCTGCGAATGAAAACTTCCTGGTTAGAGGCATTTGATTGCGTTCCAAGCGTGACTGTTTACAGTTCATATTATCTCTCCCTGGTTGACCTTATCCGCGCTCAGGCAAGCTGAGTGCGCGCGGCCGCTCCAACCAACCACCTTCCCCATCCGGCACTATCTCGACCACATCGACACGACCTTCCTCGATGCTGGCAATTCGGCCGTGATTTCGACCCAGATAGTCACCTATCTTGACTCTGTGTACGCTTCCCGCGCCACGAATGAGTGCCTGCATGCCCTGCTGATTGCTGAGCACGCCGACCATCTCGAACCCCTCGACATTGAAGCCTTCGAGGAATTGTCGGACCCTGTTTTCATCCGGCTTGATATCCTGAGAGCCCTTCTGCCGCTGCGTCAGGTCGATACGAATCGGCGGCTGAAATGGGCTGCGCAGAGAAGACGCGCTATAGGTGAATGCCTCATAGGGCTTGAACCGTGGCAGCGGCTCGATCTTGCCCGCTGGACGCGCTCGGGTTTCTTCCATGAACACCTGCAGATCACTGAAGTCGTTGCCTCCACAGCCACTGAGCAATACCGCGCTCAGCATTACCATGCCGGTTAACCCTTTATGCATGCTCATTCCTGACCCTCCGCATCATGATAGCGGTAGGTTTTCGCCAGGATATTCATTTTCAGCAGGTCGGGATTGCCCGCACTGAGCGGCACGATATCGAAATCGTGCAGCGTGACAATGCGCGGCAGTCCGGCAACACTGCTGACGAAAGTAGCGATGTCGTGATAGTTGCCCTGCACCACGATACGGATCGGCAGTTCGACGTAGAACTGCTGGGCCACTTCCGGCTGCAGGGTGATGGATTCGAACTCGAGACCGCTGTTCAAGCCCATCTGGGTGATGTCTTCAAGCAGGCCTGGTACTTCGGTATCGCTGGGCAGCTGCTTTAGCAGCGTGCCGAAACGCTCTTCGATTTCGACCAACTGTTCCTTGTAGGCATCCAGATTGGCGGCCCTGAAAGACTTGTCCGCGAACTCTTTGCGTAGTGTCACTTCCTGACCCTGGGTGCGCTCAAGATGGGCCTGCAGATCCTTCAGGTGAAAGTGATAGCCAAGAAACAGCAGTACCACGAAGGCAAGTATGCCGACGATCACTTTCAGCGCAGCGGGCCACGACCCTATATTGTTGAAGTCGAGGTCGTTGATATCGACCTTCTTCAAACTTTCCATGGATTGAGCAAAACTCATTGCTGCTGTTCTCCCTCAGCGGCTGGCGCACCCGGCTCGGTCTGGCGAACCGACATCTCGAATACGTTGGCCTGATCCAATGCTCCCTGGGTAACCGCTTTCACTGCGGTCAGATTTGGTGATGCGAGCCAGTCGGAAGCGTCCATCTGGCGCATGAGGTTGGAAACCCGGCTATTCGACTCGGCGCCACCCTTGATGCTGACCACCGGCCCCGCCATGTTGACCGAGGTGAAGTACACGCCATCAGGCAGAGTGCGGGCCATTTCGTCGAAGACGCGAACAATGATAGGACGGTTGCCCTGCAGATCCTGGATGATCTTCATCCGATCCAGCAACTGGGTCCGGCGGGCCTGAAGCTGTTCGATTTCCTTGATGCGTCCATCCAGCAGACTGATTTCCTTGCGCAGGAAATCATTGCGAGCGTTCTGTTGGTCGATCTTGCCGCTCAGGTTGCGATCGCCGAGAAATATCAGCAGACCGGAAAACAGGACGATGAGCATCAGAATGCTGAGAAACTGCTTCTTGCGCTCTTCCCTGAGCTGCTCGCGCCAGGGTAACAGGTTAATGCGAGCCATTAGTCGAAACTCCTCATTGCCAGACCACAGGCGATCATCAGTGCCGGAGCGTCATTACTGAGCGCTACCGCATTCACCTTGTTCGACAGGGTCATGTTTGCAAAGGGGTTGGCCACCAGGGTGGTGGTACCGAGTTTCTGCTGGATCAGCTGGTCCAGTCCCGGGATCGAGGCAGTCCCCCCGGCCAGCAGGATGTAGTCGACATCGTTGAACTGGCCGCCGGCAAAAAAGAACTGCAGAGAACGCGAAACCTGCTGCGCAACCGCATCCTTGAACGGCCCCAACACCTCGCCTTCATAGTCATCCGGCAGCCCGCCCTGCTTTTTGGCCAGACCGGCTTCATCCTGGGACAGCCCGTAGCGGCGCTGGATCTCGTCGGTCAGTTGCTTGCCGCCAAACAGCTGCTCGCGGGTATAAATGGTGCGCCCTTCACTCAGCACGCTGAGGGTCATCATGGTCGCGCCGATGTCGATCACCGCAATGGTCAGATCATTCGGATCGCCGTTGAGCTGATCGATCACCAGCTCACAGGCTCGCTCCATGGCGTAAGCCTCGACTTCGACGACTTTCACATCGATACCGGCCAGTGCCAGTGCAGCCTCGCGGATATCGACATTCTCCCGGCGACAGGCAGCCAGCAGCACTTCAACTCGTTCGGGGTTGCGCGGGGAGACGCCCTGCACTTCGAAGTCGATGGATACTTCATCAAGGGGATAGGGAATGTACTGATCAGCCTCCAGCTTGATCTGCTCTTCCATCTCGTCGTCGTCGAGGCCGGCGTCCATTTCGATGATCTTGGTGATCACCGCCGATCCAGCCACGGCCACGGCCGCCTGTTTCAGCGACGTACGCGAACGCGCCAGAACCTTTTCCAAGGTCTGACCCACACCTTCAAGTTCGACTATGTTTTTTTCCGCCACGGCACCCGGGGGAAGAGGTTCAACCGCGTACGCTTCGACTTTGTAGCGGTTCCCTGAGCGGCTGAGTTCAAGCAGTTTCACCGTGGTGGAACTGATATCGACACCCAGCAGCGTATTCGCTTTCTTCTTGATAAGCCCTAGCACAGCCAATTATTCCCTATCAGCATCCGCCACTTACGGGCGGTTTATATTTAACTGCATTAAATAACAGTCCTTGTCACAGTGCAAATGGCTAAACTGAAAAAAATACGCTTATAATGCGGACTGTTAACCCGTTCTCATCACCGTCTTACATTCACCGGCTTATTCAACAGGGAATGATCAGATCCCCTCATGCGCGTGCTAACCACCCTGTTCTGGCTGCTAATCGCTGTCGCAAGTGCTCCGCTACTCGCGCTCAGCGGCGTCGCTCTGTATCTGAGTCCGGCCTTACCTGACGTAGATACACTGCGTGATGTCAAATTGCAAACACCTTTACGTGTGTACAGCGCCGATCAGAAGTTGATCGCCGAGTTCGGTGAGATGCGCCGCCTGCCGATCAGCTTCGAACAGATTCCTCAGGGCTTCATCGACGCCATTCTGGCAGCAGAGGATGACAACTTCCTCAATCATCATGGTGTTGACCCCATGAGCCTGCTGCGGGCCACCTCGGAATTGCTCAGTACCGGACAGATCCAGACCGGCGGCAGCACCATCACCATGCAGGTGGCAAAAAACTATTTCCTGACCAGTGATCGGGTGTTCTCGCGCAAGCTCAACGAGATCCTGCTGGCATTGCAAATTGAACGCAACCTCAGCAAACGCGAGATCTTCGAGCTGTACGTCAACAAGATCTACCTCGGCAATCGTGCTTACGGGATCGAGGCGGCTGCTCATGTGTACTACGGCAAGCCGATTTCAGAGCTGCCCCTGGCCCAACTGGCCATGATCGCCGGCCTGCCAAAGGCACCTTCTGCGTACAATCCCGTCGCCAACCCCGAACGCGCCAAGATTCGCCGTGACTGGATTCTGCAGCGTATGTTGTATCTGGGCAGTATCGACCAGGCCGCCCATGATGAGGCCGTGACTGCTCCGATCACCGCGCGTAACCATGGCGCCAACCCCGAGCTGGAAGCGCCCTATGTCGCCGAAATGGCTCGTCTGGAAATGATCGAGCGATTTGGCACGGCCGCCTACACCGATGGCTATTATGTGTACACCTCGGTCGACAGCCGCCTGCAGACGCTGGCCAACCAATCCCTGCGCGACGGCCTGATCACCTATGATCAACGCCACGGCTACCGCGGCCCGGAAGCACGCCATCCTGACGCCGATCTGCAACAGCTGCCGGCATTGCTCAAATCCTATCGCAGCATGGGAGGCCTGCGCCCGGCGGTCGTCAGTGAAGTCGCTGCCGACTCCGCCACCATCGTCATGCGCAACGGCGACACCGGCACCATCGCCTGGGAAGCCATGCGCTGGGCACGCCCTTACCTGAGCGCCAACAGCATGGGGCCGAACCCACGTAAGCCCGCTGATATATTGCAGCCCGGCGATGTCATTCGCATTCAGAAACTGAAAGAAGAAGGCCAGTACCGGCTCGCACAGATGCCCCAGGCCCAGAGCGCGCTGGTGGTCCTGTCGCCCCAGGACGGCAGCATCCAGGCGTTGACCGGTGGTTTTTCCTTTCTGCAGAGCAATTACAATCGCGTAACCCAGGCGCGTCGGCAGCCGGGATCGTCGTTCAAGCCCTTCCTCTACAGCGCTGCGCTGGATCACGGCTATACGCCCGCCAGCCTGACCAACGACTCCCCGCTGGTATTCAACGATGGCAGCCAGAATGACGAATGGCGGCCACGCAATTCCAGCGGTGACTTCCTCGGCCCGATCCGGCTGCGCGAAGCCTTTTACCGGTCACGCAACCTGGTCTCGATTCGCCTGATGCGGGACATAGGTGTGGATGAAGCCTTGACCTACATGGAACGCTTCGGCTTCAGCCGCGAGGAACTGCCGCGCAATCTGTCGGCAGCGCTGGGCACGCCTGAACTGACCCCGCTGCAGATCGCCACCGGTTATGCAGTCTTCGCCAGCGGTGGCCATGCGGTCAAGCCATGGCTGATCGAGCGTATCGAGAACAGCGAACACAAGGTGATCGACTTCGCCCGCCCGGTCGTCACGCCCCAGGTACTGGCCGACCAGCAACGGCGGATCGATGCCTATGTCGGGCTGACACCCGGCCAGACTCCGCCCGAAGCCAAACTGGCGCCCGAGGTGATCGACCCGCGCACCACCTACCAGATGACCAGCATGCTCCAGGACGTCATCACCCGCGGCACCGGATCGCGCGCACGGACCTTGCAACGCGGCGATGTCGGCGGCAAGACCGGCACCACCAACGAGCAGAAGGATGGCTGGTTCGCCGGTTTCAACAGTGACTATGTAACGACGGTATGGGTCGGCTTCGACCAGCCCACCACCCTCGGACGTCGCGAGTATGGCAGCACCACTGCATTGCCGATCTGGGTGCAATTCATGACTGCAGCGCTGGAAGGCAAGCCCGAGCATAGCCAACCGCAGCCCGAAGGGCTGGTGATTACCCGCGTTGACCCTATGACCGGCCGCAGCGCCCGCCCGGGCACACCCGGCGCCTTCCTGGAGATTTTCAAGGAAGAGGACGTACCGCCACCCTCCAGCGAGCTGGAGGCCGGTGGCTACAGCAGCGATGGGGGCATCACTCCGCTGGAACTGTTCTGACCGCCAGAACACATCTGCCTGGCACACCATAAGCACCGGTACTGCCCCGCCATTCGCCACGGCAAGCTTGCTGTTTTTCGTATCGAACCGCTCTACTCTGACCTTGCTCCTACAATAACAAGCAAGGTGTCGAACATGCATGAGCATGAGTATCTTGAGCGTCTGCGCGAGCTTCAGCGCCAGGCCTGGCCTGCTGGTCACGCCAGCGAACCGCAGTACCCGTTGGGCCAGCGCCCGCTGACCGCCTACCTGCGCCACTGGGCCGAGGTGTTGCCGGACAAGCCCGCCGTCCGCTATTACGGCCATGATCTGAGCTATGCCGAACTGCACGAGCTGAGTGACCGCTTCGCCGCCCTGTTGCTGGATCAGGGCGTACAGCCCGGCGACCGTGTTGCCGTATTCATGCCCAACTGCCCGCAACTGCACCTGGTGTTCTATGGCATTCTCAAGGCCGGCGCGGTACACGCTCCGGTCAGTCCGATGGCCACACCGCCCGAGCTGGCCTACCAGCTGCAGGATTGTGGTGCCAGCGCCATGGTCTGCTTCGACCAACTGCTGCCGGTAGTGCGCCAGGCTGGCACCGACACGCAGTTACGAGTGCTTATCAGCACCAGCCTGTCGGAAGTCTGCCCCACCGAACTGCCCTTCGCCGCACCCGAACTGTTGCACGCGCCCAAGCTTCCGGTTACCGACAGCATCGACCTGCTGCCGGCTCTCGCGGCAACCGAACCCCGCGCTGAGCTTCCCGAGCCGCAGCTCGACAGCATCGCCGCGCTCAACTACACCGGCGGCACTACCGGCCTGCCCAAAGGCTGCATCCATACCCATGGCGACATGCTCTACACCTGCGCCAGCTTCCTGCCCGCCGCACTGGGCCTGGACAGTGAACGCGTCAGCCTGAACTTCATGCCCGAGTTCTGGATCGCCGGGGAAAATGCCGGGTTGCTGTTCCCGGTCTTCGGCGGCACCACGCTGGTATTGCTGGCACGCTGGGACCCGCTGGCGTTCATGGGTGCAGTGCAGCATTACCAGGTCAACCATGGCAGCCTGCTGGTCGATAGTGCCGCCGAGATACTTGATCATCCACAGGTGAGCCAATTCGACCTCAGCTCCCTGCGGGTCACCAGCTGCGTATCCTTCATCAAGAAACTCACTCCCGAGTACCGCCGACGCTGGCGTGAGCTGACCGATTGCACCCTGTTCGAGACCAGCTTCGGCATGACCGAGACCCATACCTGCGACACCTTCACCGCCGGCCTGCAGGACGATGATTTCGACCTCAAGTCTGCGCCGACCTTCGTCGGCCTGCCGGTACCCGGCACAGAGTTCAAGGTCTGCGACTTCACCACCGGTGAATTACTGCCGCTGGGCAGCGAAGGCGAGTTGCTGGTGCGCACACCCTCTCTGCTCAAGGGCTACTGGAACAAGCCCGAAGCCAGCGCCGACGCGCTGCGCGATGGCTGGTTGCACACCGGTGACAGTGGCGTCATCACCGAGCAGGGCTTTATTCGCTACCTGGGCCGGCGCAAGGAAATGCTCAAGGTCAACGGCATGAGCGTGTTCCCCAGCGAGCTGGAAGCCATACTCGGCCAGCACCCGGCGATCCTTGCCGCCGCTGTGATCGGCCGGCCGGATGAGCAACGCGGTGAAACGCCGGTGGCCTTCGTCATCGCCAAACCGGACACTGAGCTGAGCGCGGAAACAGTGCACGACTGGTGCCGTCAGGTCATGGCCATCTACAAGGTGCCGGAGGTCAAGCTGGTTGACTCGCTGCCCATGACCGCTACCGGAAAAGTGAAAAAGAACGAACTACAGGAATGGATCTGATGCTCTTCAAACGTCTGCTGATTGCCAACCGCGGCGAAATCGCCATCCGTCTGGCCCGCGCCGCGGCTGAGCTGGATATTCCCAGTGTAGCGGTGTATTCCGAAGATGACGCGGGCTCGCTGCACCTGCGCAAGGCCGATGTCGCTGTGGGGCTGCAGGGGCGCGGCGCCACAGCCTACCTCGACGGCCAGCAGCTGATTGCCATCGCCAAGGCGCATGGCTGCGACGCCATTCATCCCGGTTACGGCTTTCTCAGCGAAAACGCCGGCTTCGCCCGCGCTTGCAGCGAGGCGGGTATCACCTTTGTCGGGCCCGACGCCGAGGTGCTGGAGCTGTTCGGTGACAAGGCCAGCGCCCGACGTCTGGCCATCAAGCACGACATACCGCTGGTGGCCGGCACCAACCAGGCAACCGACCTCGAACAGGCAAAAGCCTTCATGGCCAGTCTGCCGGGCGGCTCCGCCGTCATGCTCAAAGCCTTGGCCGGGGGCGGCGGACGCGGTATGCGCGCGGTGCACAGCATCGACGAACTGGAGCAGGCCTTTGCCCGCTGCAGCTCCGAGGCGCGCGCGGCCTTCGGCAATGGCGATCTCTATATCGAGCGGCTGATCCGCCGCGCCCGGCATATCGAGGTGCAGATCATTGGCGACGGTCGCACCGTGAGCCACCTCTGGGAGCGGGACTGTACCCTGCAGCGGCGCAACCAGAAGGTGCTGGAAGTGGCACCCGCGCCGGGTCTCGATCCCAACCTTCGCGAGCGGCTGCTGGCCGCCGCCGTAACGCTGACCGGCGCCGTCGGCTATCGTGGTCTGTGCACGGTGGAGTTCCTGGTTGACGAAGAGAACGGCGACTTCGTGTTCATGGAGGCCAACCCGCGCATTCAGGTCGAGCACACGGTAACCGAAGCCGTTACCGGGCTGGATCTGGCACAACTGCAGATTCACCTGGCGGCGGGCGCCAGTCTGGTCGATCTCGACCTGGAACAATCACGCATCGCAGCGCCGCGCGGTTACGCCGTGCAGCTGCGCATCAACCTGGAGAACATGCAGCCCGACGGCAGCGCCAGCCCCACCGGCGGTATCATCACCGCCTACGAAACGCCCAGCGGTCATGGTGTGCGCGTCGACGGCTATGGCTACAGTGGTTACACCACCAATCCGGCCTTCGACTCGCTGCTGGCCAAACTGATCGTGCATGCTGATGCCGACTACAAGACAGTGTTACGCCGCGCCTATCGCGCGCTCTGCGAGTTCCGACTCGAGGGTGTCGCGAGCAACCTGCCGTTTCTGCAGAGCCTGCTGCAGCATCCTCAGGTACGCAGCAACGAGGTCACCACAGGTTTCATCGAAGCGCACGCTGCCACGCTGATCGGCGCTGACAACACAGCCCATCCGCAGTTGTATGCTGCGAGTCAGGCAACCGCAGGCCAAAGCCTGCAGGCTCAGCCGGTGGCGCCTGACGGCAGCCAGCCGCTGAACGCACCGGTGCAGGGCGTGTTGGTGAGTCTGGATGTGCAGTCCGGGGACGAAGTGATCATCGGCCAGCCGCTGGCGGTCATGGAGTCGATGAAAATGGAGTTTGTGATCAAGGCCGATTGCAGCGGCCGCATTCGCGCACTCGCTGCCGCGCCGGGAGACAATCTGTTCGAAGGCAGCCCGCTGCTGTTCATCGAACCGAACGGTGTTGAGCAGGTACAGCAGACCAGCGAAGAACAGCTGGACCTGCAGCATATCCGCGCAGACCTTGACGACGTCCTGCAGCGCCGCGCCGATCTGACTGACGCCCAGCGCCCCGAAGCCGTCGCCAAACGCCGCAAGACCGGCCAGCGTACCGCCCGCGAGAATCTCGCCGAGCTGCTGGATGAGGGCAGCTTCATGGAGTACGGCGGCTTCGCCCTGGCCGCACAGCGCACCCGACGCAGCCATGCAGAACTGTTGAAGATGAGCCCGGCCGACGGCCTGATTGCCGGCATCGGCACGGTCAACGGCGACCTGTTTGATGCCGAAACCGCCCGCTGTATGGCCATGAGTTACGACTACACGGTCTTCGCCGGCACCCAGGGCGTGATGAACCATAAAAAGACTGACCGCATGCTGACGCTGGCGGAGCAGTGGCGTCTGCCGTTGGTGTTCTTTGCCGAAGGCGGCGGCGGCCGGCCGGGCGATGTGGACAAGGTGGGCGTCGCAGGACTGGATTGCACCACCTTCATGCGCATGGCCAGGCTCAGCGGTCAGGTGCCGCTGGTCGGCGTGGTATCCGGCCGCTGTTTTGCCGGTAACGCCGCCCTGCTCGGCTGTTGCGATGTGATCATTGCCACCGAGAATGCCAGTATCGGCATGGCTGGCCCCGCCATGATCGAGGGCGGCGGACTCGGTCGTTTCACCCCGGAACAGGTCGGCCCGGCCAGCGTGCAAGGCCCCAACGGGGTGATCGATGTGCTGGTCAAGGACGAAGCCGAAGCCACCCGGGTAGCCAAGCAGTACCTGTCCTACTTTCAGGGCGACCTGACCACGAGCGAGTGCACCGATCAGCGCCTGCTGCGCCACCTGATTCCGGAAAACCGTCTGCGCGTCTATGACATCCGCCAGGTCATCGAGGCGCTGGCCGATACCGATTCGGTACTGGAGCTGCGCCGCCAGTTCGCCCCGGGCATGATCACCGCCCTGATCCGTATCGGCGGCAAGCCGTTCGGGCTGATGGCCAACAATCCGATGTATCTGGGTGGGGCCATCGACGCGGTGGCGGGAGACAAGGCGGCGCGTTTCATGCAGCTGTGTCAGGCGCACGGTCTGCCCATGGTATCCCTGTGCGACACCCCCGGTTTCATGGTGGGACCGGATGCCGAGCAACAGGCCACGGTGCGCCATGTATCACGCATGTTCGTCACGGCGGCCAGCTTGAGCATTCCCTTCTTCACTGTAGTGCTGCGCAAGGGCTACGGCCTCGGGGCTCAGGCCATGGCAGCCGGCAGCTTCCATGCACCCATGTTCACCATCGGCTGGCCGAGCAGCGAGTTCGGCGCCATGGGCCTGGAAGGTGCGGTACGGCTGGGCTATGCCAAGGAATTGGCTGCGCTGGAAGACCCCTCCGAACAGCAGGCGTTGTTCGACAAGCTGGTAGGCGAGCTGTATGCCCGGGGCAAAGGTCTGAGCATGGCCAGCTTCCTGGAGATCGATGCGGTCATCGATCCGCTGGAAACCCGGGATTGGTTGTTGAGAGGATTGAGTTCGGCGCCGCCGGAGTCGCTGCAGGCGGGCACCCGGCCGTTTGTGGATACCTGGTAGTCTTGCCCGTGGCTATTGGTTGTCTCATGTAGGAGGGCCGACCCGGCGCGGCGCTGGCCGCCAGGCCAGCTAAAAGCAGCGAGCACGGAGTCCGTAGGCAAACCCGGGACGGCCCGCCTTGTCTGTTAAGTGCAGGTCAAGCACCGATACGCACACTCTGCAACGCCTCAGCCATGACCGGCTGGTGACTGGCGATCAGCAGCAATCCCTGTTGCTGACGCCGCACCAGCGCCGCCATCACTCGCTCGCGGGTGCTGGCGTCCAGCCCGGCGAAGGGCTCATCGAGCAGCAGTATCGGCCGCTCGGCCAGCAGCAGTCGCGCCAATGCAATACGCCGCGCCTGCCCACCTGAAACCGCCGAGCCCAGCTCACCGGGGGCCAGTTGCAGCTGCAGCGGATGCGCATTGACCCAGTCATCCAGGGCCACATCCGTCAGCACCTGCCATAGTTGCTGATCGCTGGCCTGCGGGTTACCCAGGCGCAGGTTGTCAGCCAGCGGCAGATTGAAGATATCGATATCCTGTGGCAGATAGCCGATCACCTCCCGCAAATCCCAGTCAGTCAGTGGCTCACCGTTGAGCAGACACTCCCCGCGGGACTCCATTTCCTCACCCGCCAACAGTTGCAGCAGCGTTGACTTTCCGCCTCCTGACGCCCCTTGCACAAGCAGCGCCTCACCCTGCGCCAGCTGCAGATCGATATTGTCTGGACCATTCAGCGCACCGGGCCAGCGGGCGCTGACCGCGGATAGCTGCAACGACCAAGGCGCCTGCGGCCTCGCTCCTGCTGAGGGCAAGGCCGCCTCCGCGCCCGCCAGGGTATTCAACCGGTCCCGCGCCGCCTGGCTCAACCCCAGCGCGATGAAACTGCCTGCCAATGGCAGCAGCGCCTCGGACAAGCCAAACAATGTCAGCAGCGCAGCGAGCAACAAGGGCACCGACACGGCCTCTTCAGCCATCAGCGCGCCACCCTGCCACACTACCGCCAACAAACTGGAAGCCAGTGCCAACTGCTGGAGCAGCGTCATGCGGCTGGTCAGTTGCTGCTGGCGTTCCTGCCGAGCAAGGTGGGCACGGTCTCGCTGCAAAAAATCCGCGCCACGCTCACCCCAACGCTGCCAGATCAGCAGCGGCGTCAGCAGTTGCAGGCTATCAAGCAGGAATTCCCGGCGCTCTTGCGCATGGGTGACTTCATCACGCGCCAACCGCCCGCCCCGCCAGTAACCCAGCCAGGGCAATAGCCAAGCCAGCAGAACGCCGGGCAGCGCTGCCAACAACAGCGTTTGATTCAGCAGTGCCAGCCAACACAACAGCGTCATCAGCAACAGGCTGGCCCAGGCCCAGGGCAACACCACACGCAAGGGAAACTGGTCGAGCAGATCAATATCCGCCACCAGGCGGTGCATCGCGCCCGCGGTGCGCAATGACAGGCGCCGACGTTGGGCAATACGGCTGAATAGCTGACTACGCAGATCCCGCAGCAACCCCAATGCCGCACTGTGCGACGCCAGGCGCTCGGTATAGCGACCCACAGTGCGTGTCAGCGCCAGTAAACGGATGATCGCGGCAGGTACAAAGATATCCAGAACATAACCGGCGCCAGCAACCGCCGTGCCAGCAAGTGCCGCCGCCGTGATGAACCAGCCGGACACCGCCAGCAGCGCAATGGCCGAGAACAGCGTAACAGCGCCCAGCACCCCGGCCAGCCACCAGCCACCCAGACGGCTGTTGAGCAGACTGCGCAGACGCACCACCGGCTTCCGTTGCTCAGTCATGCATTCCCCCTTCCAGACTGACTCGCCGGTCCAGCCAGTCCAGCCCCACCACATCATGACTCACCAGCAACAGAGTACGATCCCGGCTGAGCCGCTCCAGCAGATCACCGATCAGCTCCGCAGTCTGCGGATCGAGGTGCGCGAGGGGTTCGTCCAACAGCCAGACCCGCGTGTCGCGCAGCAGCAGCCGGGCCAGGGCCAGGCGGCTCAACTGGCCACCGGACAGACCCAAGCCCCGCTCGCCCAACGGCGTCTCGAGTTGCAGCGGCAGTTGCTGCAGTAAAGGCCAGAGCCCGACATCCTGCAGTACACCGATCAGCTGTGCATCACTGGCCTCGGGGGCCGCCAGGCGCAAGTTGGCCGCCACAGTGTCCGGAAGCAGTTCAGGCTGCTGCGCGAGAAAGCCGACGTACCGGTGCCAATCACTGCGGCGCACCACGCTCAGCGGCAGATCGTCGATCAGAATCTCCCCGGCATACGGTACAAAACCCAGCAACACATGCAGCAACGTCGACTTGCCACTGCCACTGGGGCCTTGCAGCCAGACTCGCTCCCCTGCTGCCAACCGCAGATTCAGCGGACGCAGACGCGCGGCTGCCCCCGGCAGATCCACGCTCACATTGCGGCAATCAATAGTCGGCGCACGCTCGAGTGTCAGCGGCTGGCTGCCGGGGTGCTGCCATATCTCCAATTGCAACAGGGGCAGCAGCTCGGCCAACGCGCCTTCGGCCTCTGCCCGGGCGTGATAGTCAGCGCCCAGCTGACGCAGCGGCGCATAAAATTCCGGTGCCAGCAGCAAGATGAACAGCGCACCCTGATAGGGAACGGGGATCTCGCCCTGTGCCCAGGGCAGCATGCCGAGCAGCCCCATGCCCAGATACAGGGCGACCATGGCAATGGCAATCGAGGCGAACAGTTCCAGCACCGCGCCGGACAGAAAAGCCATGCGCAATACCCGCATGGTCCGGCTGCGGTAGTCTTCGGCAGCCTCTTCAACGGCCTGCTGCGCCGGCCCCAGCGCCTGCAGATGGCGCAAGGTAGCCATGCCGCGCAACAGATCGAGGAAGCGCCCGCTCATCTGCCCCAACGCCACGAACTGACGCCGGCTGGCGGTGGCTGCCGCCTGTCCCAGCAACACCATGAACAAGGGCACCAGAGGCGCAGTCGCCAGCAATAGCGCAGCGGCCAGCAGGCTATGCCAGACAGTCGCCAGCAACAACATCAAGGGCACGATGACAACCAATTGCCGCTGTACCTGATAACGGCTGATATAGCCGTCCAGCGCGTCCACCTGCTCGAGCAGGCGACTGCTCAACTGGGCATCGACTCCCAACCCACGGCGCGCCGGCCCGAGCATCGCCAATCGCTGCAACAGCTGCTCACGCAGACCCTCTCGTGCCTGCAGACTGGCACGCTGCGACAGTCGCTCACGGCCGTATTGCAGACAGGGTCGCACCACCAGGCACAGCGGCAAGCCAACCAACCAAGGCCACCACGCGGAGAGCTCCAGCGGCTGGGCCGCCCCCGTCTGCCAGATAGCCAGCCAATAGCTGAACAGACTGGCCAGCAGCCAACTTTGCAGAACAAAAAAACCCGCCGCCATGACAGCCAGCCACAGGGCGGTATTCAACAACCGCCGCTGCGGAAGCAGCAACCAACGCAGCCAGCCGTCACTGCCTTCAGGCATGGATGACCTGCTTGCCCTGTTCAGTGGTAACCCTCACCGACCCGCACCTTGCCGCGGAATACCCAGTAAGTCCAGGCGGTGTAAGCGAGGATTACCGGAATCACGAACAGCATGCCAATCAGCAAAAACAGCTGCGAACCCGGTGCGGCCGCCGCATCCCACAAGGTGTAATTCGGCGGCACCACATAGGGCCACTTGGTCACCAGCAGGCCGATGTAGGTGAAGGCAAACATGCCCATGGTGGCAACAAAGGGCATGGACTGCTGACGTCGACGCAGGCTGCGCAGCACCAGAAAGGCGAACAGCAATGCCAGCAACGGGAAGATCCAGATCAGGCGGATGACGCTGAACCAGCGCTCGAAGGCCGAGGGATCCACCGCCGGAGTCCAGACGCTGACCACGGCGAATACCAGCAGCACGACCGCCAGCAGCCAAGGCGCAATACGGTAGGCCCATTGCTGGATATAGCCTTCGGTCTTCATGATCAGCCAGGTGCTGCCGAGCAACGCGTAGCCGGCCAGCAGACCCAGCCCGGTCATTACCGTGAAGGGCGTGAGCCAGTCCAGAGCGCCCCCCACATACCGCCCATCCAGAGTATTGAAGCCTTGTATGTATGCACCCACCACCGCGCCCTGGGCGAAGGACGCCACCATGGAGCCCCCCGAAAATGCCCAGTTCCACAGATTGCGCGAAGAGTTGGCCTTGAAACGAAACTCGAAGGCCACGCCGCGGAAGATCAACCCTGCCAACAGCAGAAAAACGCCTATGTACAACGCCGGCATCAGCACCGAATAAACCAACGGAAAGGCCGCCAGTAACCCAGCCCCGCCGAGGACCAGCCAGGTCTCATTGCCGTCCCATACCGGCGCTACCGAGTTCATCATCACATCACGGGAGTCCTCATCCGGAGCAAAGGGAAAAAGAATCCCCACGCCCAGATCGAAGCCGTCCATCAATACATACATCATGATGCCGAAGGCGATGATCACCGCCCAGATAATGGTCAGATCAATGCCATGCATGTCAGTGCCCTCCCTCTTCGATGCTCACATGGGCCGCCGACAGAGGCCGTTTGGGACGTTCTATGTCATGCACCTCATCATGCTGATCAATGCTTTCGAGGCCTGCGCGCAGCACCATCATCAGGTAATACAGGCCGGCGCTGAAAATCACCGCATACACCAACATGTACCCCAGCAGCGTGAACAGCACCATGCCCCCGGTCAGTGACGGCGTGAGTCCTTCGATATGACTCATCTGCCCATAGACCACCCAGGGGAAGCGGCCAACCTCGGTCACTATCCAGCCGCACAGCACCGCGGCAAAGGGTGCAAAGGTCATCAGCCGCATGGCATTGAGAAACAGCGGCTGACGCCAGTAACGCCCACCAGCCCGCAGAAACAACCCGGTCAGGGCGCAGCCGATCATCAGCAAGCCGATACCGACCATGACCCTGAATGCCCAGAATACTATCCATACCGGCGGCCGCTCCTCAGGCGCCACCTCCTTGAGTCCCGGCACTTCACCATCCAGATCATGGGTCAGAATCAGGCTGCCGAGTCGCGGCAGGCCGATCTCGAAATGATTGGTCTCGTTTTCCTGATCAGGGATGGCGAACAGCAGCAGCGGCATGCCACGCATGGTGTCCCAGTTGCCTTCCATTGCTGCCACCTTGGTCGGCTGGTGCTCCAGGGTATTGAGACCGTGGTAATCCCCGACCACGGCCTGGGTCGGAGCGAGAATCAGGATCAGCCACAAACACATGGACAGCGCACGCCGGTTGGCCTCCACCTCTCGCCCGGTCAGCAGATACCAGGAGCTGACCCCGGCGACCACGAAGGAGCCGGTCAGAAACGAGGCCAGCACCATATGGGTGAAACGATACGGGAACGACGGATTGAAAATGGCCTCGCGCCAACTGCCCACGACAAACATGCCATCAATCAGCTCGGTACCCACAGGTGTGTGCATCCAGCTGTTGGCTGCAAGAATCCAGAATGTGGAAATGAGCGTACCCAGTGCAACCATGCAGGCTGCGAACAGATGCACGCCTGGCGGCACCTTGTCGCGGCCGAACAGCAACACGCCGAGAAAAGCCGCTTCCAAGAAGAACGCCGTGACCACTTCGTAACTGAGCATCGGCCCGATGAAATTTGCCGCTGCGTAGGAGAAGTTGCTCCAGTTGGTACCGAACTGGAAGGACATCACGATGCCGGAGACCACCCCCATGGCAAAGGCCACAGCGAATACCTGGATCCAGAAACGCGACAATCGGGTCCATACCGGATTGCCGGTCTTGAAGGCCAGCGCCTCAAGAAAGGCAATGAAGGTCGCCAATCCAATGGTGAACACCGGAAAAATGGCGTGAAAGCAGACCACAAAGGCAAATTGCAGGCGCGACAGCAACAGCGGATCTAATTCCATCTGTGCAGCTCCTTGGGTGGAGAAAGGAAACCGGCGGGCGCTCCCGTTCCACAGGTGTAACAAGCAAAGCAGAACAGTCAGGGTAGCGGTGGTTCAGGCCTACCGCTACCGCGCTATTGCTTGTGACAGGGGATCAATGAATGCGTTCCCGATATTGACACCGGGAATGAGACGACTACAACAGCAGCCAGAGGGTGACACAGACCGGCAGCAACAACGCGGTCACGATGCCCATCAGACTCATGGCCAGGGCAGCAAAGGCGCCCGCCTCCTTGCCTTCGTCCAGTGCCAAGGCAGTACCGACGGCGTGAGCCGTCAAGCCCAGTGCCATGCCCCGTGCCGCTGGATGAGTGACCCCGCCGACCTTCAACAGCCAAGGGCCAAGCAAGGCGCCCAGCACCGCGGTATACATCACAAAGGCCGCCGCCATGGCTGCCACACCACCCAGCTGCTCAGCCACCATCATGGCAATCGGCGCCGTCAGTGATTTCGGCGCCAGCGTCATCAGCATCGAGAAATCCGAACCGAGCAACCAGGCCAGCAGAATGGTACCGCCAGTAGCGAAAGTGCCACCGACCAACAGGCTGATAGTCACTGGCCAGAAAAACTGCCGGATACGCCGCAGGTTATGGTACAGCGGCACCGCCAACGCCACCGTCGCAGGTGCCAACAAGAGCGACAACGGCGCCATGGCCGCGAGATAGGTCGGGTAGTCCATCCCCAGCAACAACAACACGCCGATCAAGACCACGATGGACACAATCAACGGGTGCAACACAGCCATCCGGGTGCGTTCGTATAACGTCAACCCAAGCTGGTAGACGCCCAGCGTCAAACCAATGAGAAACAGCGGATGCGCAACCACCGCGTCCCACGCCAGGAGCAAGCTGTTCATACGTCCTCCTCGCCCGCCTGGCGCATGATCAGATACTGCATGAGGCGTCCGGTCAGCGGTACTGCCAGGATGAAAGTCAACGTCAGACTGACAAAAATCGAAACGGCTTCAGTGGTCAGCTCATTGCCATACATCATGACGCCGACCGCGGCGGGGGTCAGCAGCAGTGGCAGAAAACGCAGCAATCCAGAAGACGCTGTTTCCAGCGATTCACTGACGCGGCCACGCAAGCGCAGAAAGATCACCAGCAGCAGCATGCCGATGATGGCGCTGGGTAAGAAAGGCAGAAACAACACATTCAAGGCTGTACCCAACAACTGAAACAGGATCAGCCATGTCAATCCACGTAACAACATCAGATAAATTCCAACCAATACGATGGTGGCCGACACGGCTGCCATCCCAGACCATAATCCGGCGTTATTATCCCGCCGCCGACGAACCGGTAACCATACCACTTAAAGCGTCAAGTGCGGCACTCGAGGACAACGAAAGCATTTTCTTTTTCTGAAATGTCTTTACTATGGCGCGCTTCACCAATCCAGCCGGAAACTACTCCATGCGCACACTGATCAAGGGAGCCGCTGTCGGCGGTCTTGCCATTGCCAGCGGTCTCGCTATCGCCTCACCCCTGCAATGGCAGGACAACAGCCTGACCTACCTGTATGGCAATGATTTCGAAGTCGACCCCAAGACCCAGCAGGCGGTCACCTTCGAACACGTCAGCGGTTGGAGCTTCGGCGACCTGTTCCTGTTTGTCGACAGCATCCACTACAACGGTGCCAAGGATGCCAACGGCAACAACAGCACCTGGTATGGTGAAGTCGCACCTCGCCTGTCGCTGGGCAAGCTGAGCGGACAACAGATCAGCTTCGGCCCGATCACCGACGTACTGCTCGCCGGCACCTATGAACGCGGCCGCGGCGACATCAAGAACTATCTGCTCGGGCCAGGCTTCGATCTGAAGCTTCCCGGCTTCGACTACTTTCAGTTGAATACCTACTACCGGCATTCCGATACCCCCGAGGGTGTGCGTGGTGCCTGGCAGATCACTCCGGTATGGGCCATGACCTTGCCGGTGGGCAAGTCCGACATCCTGATCGACGGGTTCATTGACTGGATCGTTGATAACGACGGTGACGGCAAGCATGCCAACCTGCACTTCAACCCACAGGTCAAATATGATCTGGGTAAAGCGCTGGGCTGGAAGGCCAAGCAGCTGTACACCGGTGTTGAATACAGCTACTGGAAAGACAAGTACGGCATCGAGAACAGCTCTGCCTTCGATACCAATCAGAACGTCACCAACCTGCTGGTCAAGGTGCACTTCTAAACTGATCCAGCAGCAACAGAACCCCGGCGCCTGTCTTGGCGCCGGGGTTCTGGATTCAGCTCAGCGATACGGCTTTCAGAATCCGCGTGCCTATGGTTACCAGCAACACGGCCGAGCCGGATAGCATCAATCCCACTCCCCACCCCTTGTCCCGAAAACTGAAACCAATACCCAACAGCAGAAATCCGAGCACCAGCAGGCTCAGCATGAGGTGAAGCTGATCAGTCACAGTCATTGCATATCTCTTCTAAGGCCGCCTGCGGTCTAGCTGCCACAGGTTTGATGCCGATATGGTACTTGCCCGCCATGACAGTGCCAAGGCGAGCACCTGCCTCTGCCGTTATTCCAACGCGCCCAGTGCAGGCCCGGGAGACATCATGGTCAGCAGGCCGATAAAATCCTCGAGCGCGATATTCTGGCCGTTGAGATCGATCATACCCTCAGCATAACGCAGGCTCGACAGGATATTGTCGCCCTCCAACGTGCCAAGCTGCATCACTTCAGCCATGCCTGCAGCCATTTCCGCCGCCATCACCGCTTCCTGCTCTATTACCGCCGCATCGGCCTCCGGCTGGAACAGTGCTTTGTAACGCACCATGTCGCTGAGCATGTGTTTGGACAACACCAGATTCGCATCCAGGCCGCCAATCAGCTGCTGCGCCAGCAGTGCCGGTGGTTGATCGAAGGAGACCGGACTGCTCAGATCCACGCCCAGTTTGAAGCGACTTTCACCGTTCGCAGTCCTGATCGAGAAGTTATCCAACGCCAACCGCGGGTTGCTCTCCAGCAACTGCTGCAGGGCGGCGGTAAATTGCTGCTTCATGGCTTCTGGATCATCTGGCTCGAGCCCCATACTCAGGGTGTTGTACATCCCCGCCAGCACCGCCGTGGCCTCCGGATCAAGCCGACTCATACTCCAGTCCATCTGCACTGAACCCAGCGGTTGACCGTCATAGTTGACCGAGCCCACCCGGTAATTAAGCACGCCCTTGACGCCATCGGCGTCCAGCATCGCGTTATCGGACTGCACAATGTCCTGTAATACCAGCGCCGGTTTGTCGGCGACCTCCACGGCCAGGCTATCGAGCGTCAAATGACCATCGCCGAGATACAGTCCGAACTTGCTTTCGCGTTGACGATCCAGCTGAAACTCGCCGCCCACCAGACTGACCCGGGCCTCGCCCTTGATCTCCAGGGAATCGAACCGACCGCTGAGCAGCACCTTGCGGCCCGTGGTGTCCGTCTGGAAATCTGCGCCCAGGCCGGAGAACGTTATATCGCTATCGGCGTCGCTCAGCGTCATCGGCGCGATACGCAGGTTACCGGTAATATTGTTGCCGTAGCCGATGCTGCTGGTGATCGTGAGAGGCGCCTGCCCTGCGCTGGCGGTGAACCATTCAGCCAGGGTCTCGCTGGGCTCCAGCACGGCATGACTGGTCGCCATGACCGGCATCCACTGCAAGGCAAACAATCGCGACACCGGTATCGGGCCATGCTCTATACGGTCACCGATAAACAGATCAACCGCTGGCTCATCAGCGCTGGCTGCCTGCAGTATCAGCCGGTAACGTGCCGTACTTGAGAGTATTCCTCGCTCGAATGCCACCAGCGCCAACGCCACATCCGCATTCGGAAACTGCGCCGCCAGCTGCTCGTTGCCCTTGAGAATGGAGTCCCGCAATACCGACTCCAGCTGAGTGCCGGTGTACCAGCCTCCGCCTATACCCGCGACCGCCAATATCCCCAGCGTCATTGCTGCTATCCGTGTCTTTTTCATCGCTTGGTCTCTGTATGTGAATGCGATTGATTTGTCTTGATGCAGTAAAGCCGCACAAATCTGCCACAGCGCTCAATAGATTGCATCTGTTTCAAGAAGACGACTATCATCCTTCGCCGCCTGCTCGGCGCTCAGCTGCCCCACCGAAGGACACCCATGTTCTATCTCATCGCCGTCACCCTGTTATGGGCCGTCTCGTTCAGCCTTATAGGCGAGTATCTGGCCGGGCAGGTGGATAGTTATTTTTCCGTATTGACCCGTATCGTTCTGGCAGGTGCCTTGTTTCTGCCGCTGCTGCGCCCACGGCGTTTGCCCAGGGGCATGGCGCCCGGTCTGCTCGTCGTGGGCGCTCTGCAGTTCGGGTTGACCTATATCTGCCTGTACCTGTCCTTCGAGCTTCTCACCGTGCCCGAAGTCCTGCTGTTCACCATCTTCACACCCTTGTATGTGGCGCTGGTGGACAACGCCCTGCGTCGGCGCTTCAGTGCCGGCCCGGTGCTTGCCACCCTGATTGCAGTGGTGGGCGCGGCAATCATCCGTTATGACGGTATCAGTGATGACTATGTGAAAGGGTTTCTGCTGCTGCAGCTGGCTAATGTCGCCTTCGCCACGGGTCAGGTGGGCTATGCCCATCTGGTGCGCCATTTTCATACGGACACCCGGCAACAATGGCATGGTTTCGGCTTTTTCTTCATTGGGGCATTGCTGGTGGCGTTACCCGCCTGGCTGCTGTTGGGGGATCATCAGAGGTTGCCGCAGACGCTGCTGCACTGGAGCGTGCTCGGCTGGTTGGGCCTGATCGCGTCGGGACTGGGGTTCTTCTTCTGGAACCGGGGCGCAACCCTGGTGGATGCGGGCACCTTGGGCATAATGAACAATGCGCTGATCCCGGCTGGCCTGGTGGTCAATCTGCTGCTCTGGAATCAGCAGGCCGATCTGCCGCGCCTATTGCTCGGAGGTGCGGTGATCGGCTTGTCGCTCTGGTTGAATCTGCGTTGGGACAGCTGGATCAGCCGGCTCAGAAAATCAGCATCAGCAGACCGATGATAACCACCAAGCCGACCAGAAAAATAATGCCTGCGGTGCTGGCGAGAAACTTCAGCATAAAAAACTCCCGGTTTCGAGGTATGTAACGATTTCGACCCGGACAGCGGATATACAGTTCAGCTTTTCCTGGCCAAGTCCCAGACAAACATGGCAAGTCCTCATGCGCGGCCCGAGTTGTGAGACATGAAGCGGATCTTGCCATTGGCACGACCGGGTACAGCGCGAGGGAGTTCAGGTGAAGTTTTCTGATAAACGCGTATTTATCAAATTGATGTCGTTGCTTCCGGCGGTCGAAAACCGGATGCTCGTTCAATACAGCCACCTGATTGGATTTACCGGCCCCCATGACAGAACAAGATAAAGCGTCATCCTCACGCTGCTATACATTTTCACCGCGCTATACCGACCTGGATACCTGGCGCCATGTGAATAATTCCCGCATCTATCAATTGCACCAGGAGGCGCGCGTGCGCGCCCATGTCAGCCGTTTCGGACAGGATGCCTGGTTCTCCGACGATGCACGCCTGCGCCCGGTGCGCAGCATCACCGACTATCGGCAGGTCAGCTGGTACGGCAGTGATATCGAGGCCCGTGTCAGCGTGACCGCCTGTGATGAGGACAGCTTTCGTGTGTATAGCGAGCTGCATCAGAATGGCGTGCTGGTAGGGACTCAGGATTGCCTGATGGGCGCGTTCGAGGATGGTCGGCGGATCGCGTTGCCGGCGGATATACAACAGGTGATGGCGGATGCCAGCACAGGCAGCGCCGCGCCACTGGCGCCGGCCGACTACCGAGACCACCTGCAGCACGCGCACAACTTTGCCATCCGCCAGCAACTCACCCCACGTTATGCCGACGTGGACGCCGACAGCCAGCGCAGCGAGGCGGCCCTGGCGCTGTACATGGAACAGGCTCGCTCAACCGGTGTTCGGCAATTGGACTTTGCCGGTCTGGGCGTACTCGTTGCCTCGGTGGACGTCAGTTTCGAGCACTATCAGGCTGGCTGGGCGCCGTTGGAGCTGGCTGCCGGCATCAGCCGGATCGGCAACAGCTCCTTTCTGTTCACCAGCTGTGCGCTGCACAAGGACGAGGTCCAGGTCAGCGCGCGCAGTGTCATGGTGGTAATCGACCCCGCCACCAACCGCCCAGTGCCAATTTCACCGGCATTGCGTGAGCAGTTGGAGGCGTGGTTGATTTGAGTGGGCCGGGGGCTCAGCCCTGGTCGCCGCCCGCTACCGGCAAGATGGTGCCAGTGATGTAGCCAGCTGCATCCGAGGCCAGGAACAGGATGGGTTCGGCCTGCTCGTCGAGCGTGCCGTAACGGTGCATGAAGCTGCTGTCGTTGGTCTGATCGATCAACTGCTGATACCAGCCCTTTTCCCGCTCGCCCTGCTCTTCGGTATTGCGGGGCGTCAGACGCGGCGGCGCTTCGGTGCCACCCGGTGCGGTGGCGTTGACGCGAATGCCTTGCTCGGCATACTCGAACGCCAGGTTCACGGTCAGTCCATTGACGCCGGCTTTGGCCGCGCCGTAGGGCACACGCATCAGGCCGCGGGTAGCTACCGATGAGACGTTGACGATAGCGCCCTTCTGCTGCTCAACCATGTACGGCAATACCGCACGACAGCACCACAGAGTAGGAAACAGCGAGCGCTGGATTTCCTTCTGGATCTGTTCGGGCTGGTAATGCTCATAGGGCTGCGCCCAGATGGTGCCGCCCACGTTGTTGATCAGCACATCGATGCGCCCATACTCCTGATGGGCGCGCACCATGACGCTTTCGGCACCCTCCCAGGTTTCCAGATCCGCCTGCAGGGCCAGGGCTTGCACACCCTGCTCCCGCAATTCAGCCGCCACACCCTGCACGTAATCGCTGATATCCACCAGCACCAGCCGGGCGCCTTCGGCGCCAGCCAGTTCAGCAACCCGCTTACCGATGCCCTGTGCCGCACCGGTAACGACCATCACCTTGTCGGTGAAGCGCGCGCTCATGCGACCTCCAACGGCGCCACACTCGGCGTGAAACGCTCATAGTGGAAGGAGTTCGGTTCGATATTCTGCTCGCGGAAATAGCCCAGCACCGCATCCACCATGGGCGGAGGCCCACACAGGTAGACATCCACATCACCACCATTCAGTGGCGCATCCTGCATGTGGTTGGTGACATAGCCCTTGTTCGGGTGGGCACTGTCCGGGCTGGAGGTGACAGTCTTAAAGGTGAAACCGTCGATGGCATCGGCGAACGCCTGCAACGCCTGAACACAAACCAGATCTTCATCACTGGTAACACCGTAGACCATATGTATCGGCTGATCGGTGCCACGCGCCTTGAGCTGTTCAAGCATCGACAGGAAAGGTGCCAGACCCGTGCCGCCAGCCAGCATGACCACCGGACGCTCTACCGGACGCAGATAGAAGATACCCATGGGGCCGGCGAGCTTGACCTGATCACCGGTTTTCGCTCCACCTACCAGCCAGGAGCTCATCAGCCCGCCCGGCACATTGCGGATCAAGAAGCTCAGTTCCCGGCTACCGGGCTCGGAGCTGAACGAGTAGGCACGTGTCTCCTCACTGCCTGGAACCTGAATGTTCACATACTGGCCAGGCAGGAAGATGATGTCGGCATCGGCAGTCACCTTGAGCTCGATGGCGGTGGATGAAATCAGATTCACCTCGGCGACGCTGCCTGTGCTCTCCATGATGCCGGTCTTGCACATGGTGGAAGCCACTGGAACGTTCACCACGCAATCGGTGGACGGCACCATCTGGCAGGTCAGTATCAGACCCTGCTCGGCTTCATCCTCGGTCAGGGCTTCTTCGAGGTATTCCTCACCCAGATCGTATTGGCCCTGCTGGCAACTGCCCTTGCAGGTGCCACATACGCCATCGGAACAATCCATGGGCAGATTGATCTGGCTGCGGTAAGCCGCGTCCAGTACGGTTTCACCCTCATTGCAATTGATGAAGCGAGTAATGCCGTCTTCAAAATTGAGTGCGATGTTGTAGCTCATGTTGGTGGCTCCCGATCGGTGCGTCCGATCAATCACAGGTGATAGATATCGATCACCTGGTTGATGTAATCGTTATTCAGAATGACTTTCTTCTCGGTGATCACTGGCTGCTCGCCAGTGGTGTCCAGGGTGTAGAAGGCCGTACCGAAGAACATCTGGGTGGTGTGGTAGCGATGGCTGTTGGTCTGCCAGTTGAAGCGCAGCTTCACTTTACCGTCAGCCTGCTCCAGCACTTCCAGATTGGTGCGCAAGTGCGTGGTACGTGGCTCCGGCATAGACGTGGCACCGGAGCGCTCGGTTTTGATCCGGTACACGCGATCTTCCAGGCCATGACGGTTGGGGTAATAGATCAGTGACAGCTCGGTCTGCGGGTCTTCCGTGAGGGCATCCTCGTCATCCCAGCAGGGCATCCAGTACACCACGTTCTTGTCGTAGCAGGTCAGCCACTCATCCCACTGGCGGTCATCCAGCAGGCGAGCTTCACGGTAGATAAAGGCCTGAATCTGTTCGAAATTCATGCTGAAGTCTCCTCTGTGCTGACGGCCACAAAACGGGCGCGCTCGCTTTCCACTGCACGCAGCATTTCATCAGCCCAATGCTGGTGGTGGATAATGTACAAGCCTTCGTCTTCCGGCTTGGCACCGCTCAGAACAGGCTTCAGATCGATGCGCTTGGCACCCTCGTCGGCGCCTTCAATCCAGTGCGCCGCACCACGGCTCATATCATTCCACTTCAGGCCTTCAGCCTTGTAGCCTTCCTGACAGGCACGGAACTCTTCCAGGTCATCCGGGGTACCCATACCACTGACGTTGAAGAAGTCTTCGTACTGGCGGATACGCATGGCGCGCTCCTCTGCCGGCTCGTTCTTCGGTGCCCAGCAGTAGATGGTGATCTCGCTCTTATCCACCGAAATCGGGCGCAATACGCGAATCTGGGTAGAGAACTGATCCATCAGATACAGGTTCGGATAGATACACAGGTTCTTGGTGGTGTTGACGATGGCATCAGCACGGTCTTCACCGACGCTCTGCTTGAGGCGATCCAGATGCTTGAAGACCGGACGTACCTCAGGGTTGTTCAGTCGCGTCCAGAGCATCATGTGGCCGTGCTCGAAGGAGTAGAAGCCGCCCTCACCAGACCAGCCCTTGGCGTCTACTGCCGCAGTACCGCCTTCGTCGTAGTTGCGCTGCCCCATGGTCGACAGGTAGTTCCAGTGTACTGTGCCCACGTGATAACCATCGGCGCCGTTTTCTGCAGCCAACTTCCAGTTACCTTCAAAGGTGTAAGTGGAAGTACCACGCAGGACTTCCAGGCCGTCCACTGCCTGATCGACGATGTTGTCGATGATTTTGGTGGTTTCACCCAGATACTCCTGCAGCGGCGGTACATCCGCACTCAGGCTACCGAACAGGAAGCCACGGTAGTTCTCGAAGCGCGCCAGGCGCTTGAGATCATGGGAACCGTCGGTGTTGAAACTCTCTGGATAGCCACCCTTCTTCTGATCCCGAGCTTTCAGCAGCTTGCCGTCGTTCTTGAACGTCCAGCCGTGGAACGGGCAGGTAAAGGAGGTCTTGTTACCGCGCTTCTTGCGGCACAAGGTGGCGCCACGGTGGGAGCAGGTGTTGAGCAGAGCCTGCAACTCACCTTCTTTAGAGCGGGTGATGACCACTGGCTGGCGGCCCAGCGTCAAGGTGAAATAGTCACCGGGGTTTTCAACCTGGCTTTCATGGCCAAGGAATACCCAGTTGCCCTCGAAGATGTACTTCATCTCCAGGTCGAACAGCTCCTGGTCGGTAAATACGCTACGGTCACCACGATATTTGCCCGTGGCCGGGTCGACTTCCACTGCACCGCGGATCTTTTTTTCAAGTTGGTCGAGTTGACGAGTCATATTGGTAACTCCAATCTTTTGTTTTTACACCCCGTGGGGCGTACAAAGTCGGACCGGCCCGGATGCGGGCCGGTCAGCGCCCTACGGCGGGTGAGGAGACCTCAGGCGACGTTTTCCAGCGCACGCTTGCGCTCGTGACGTGCCTGCAGCTCAGCCTTGTCGGTCGATACCAACTGGAAGTTGAACTCCACTTCAGTGATCGGGCCAGTCACGCCATGCTTCTCGCCTTCGGCAGAATGCTCGACCGAATGCGCCTCGACCACCAGCTCATCGCGGGTTGCGAAGGCGAAGTCGTCATAGGTGAACTCATCACCGGCCAGGTTGATCTGGGTAGTCAGGTGCTTGTGTCCTGATGCCGAGATGAAGAAGTGAATATGCGCAGGGCGCTGACCATGACGGCCGAGTTGATTCAGCAGCGTCTGAGTGGAACCCTCGGGCGGGCAGCCGTAGCCGGACGGAATGATGGAGCGCGCAACATAGCGACCGTTCTCGTCAGTCTTGATCCGGCGGCGCAGGTTGTAGTCACTCTGCGACTTGTCGAAGTAGGAATAGTTACCCTTGGAGTCGGCATGCCAAACATCAACAATAGCGTTGGCCAGCGGCTTGCCATCTTCATCAGTGACCTGACCTTTGAGCAGCATGGCCTGCCCGGTCTCATCAGTGCCGTCGTCCATGCGGGCAAAGCTCTCAGCCAGCGGCGCGCCAGCCACATACAGCGGACCTTCGATGGTGCGCGGGGTGCCACCGGCCAGACCCGCCGCTTCATCTTCAGCATCCATGCGGATATCCAGATACTTGTCCATACCCAGGCCCGGCGCCAGCAAGGACGCTTCGCCGTTCTTGCCCAGCTCGCCAACGTAGTAGACAGCGCTCCAGAATTCTTCCGGAGTGACATCAAAGTCTTCAATCAACTGGAATACATCGCCCATGAAGCGATGCACGATCTTTTTCACGCGCTCATTGCCGCCTTCCATTTGGAATCCGGCAATCTTGTTCAGCAGTTCCTGTACTTCGGCAGTGTGGGTAGTTTTGATTGTCATGGTTATATTCCTCATTATTTATTCTTATTGCCTGATCACAGCTTTGGCGTTGGCAATGTTATTCAATGGCGCCTGGTTCACGGCTGGCTATCAACGGTCATCTTCATGAATTGACGACGGATGACGACACAATGGCGCGACGGTAATATCCATAAAAGGGAACAGCGGCAGGTTACTGATCAGGTCCTGCAATTCAGCGTTATCTTCCACATCAAAAATACTCACGTTGGCGTAGCTGCCCGCTACACGCCACAGGTGGCGCCATTTGCCCTGGCGCTGCAGCTCATGGGAATACGCCTTTTCCCGCGCCTTGATTTCGTTGACCACTTCCGCCGGCATGTCCTGGGGAATATTGACCTTCATCTCGACTTTGAACAGCATGGTTATCTCCTCGGTTATTTGCGGCGGTATTCAGCCAGCTTGTCTTCGTCAATTTCGACACCCAGGCCCGGGCCGGTAGGCAGGTCCACGCCGTTATCATGGAAGTTCAGCGACTTGACCACGATGTCGTCTTTCATCAGCAGCGGACCGAACATCTCGGTGCCCCACTGCAGGGTTTCCAGGGTTGACCAGGCGTGCAGCGAGGCTGCCGTACCGATAGTCCCCTCCAGCAACGTGCCGCCATAAAGGCCGATACCTGCAGCCTTGGCGACTGCCGCCTGTTCCAGAGCGCGCAGTGGGCCACCGGCCTTGGCAATTTTCATGGCCACGGCGCCGGAGAAACCTTCAGCCGCCAGCTTGTACATGTCAGTCGCGTCCGCCACGGCTTCATCCGCCAGAATCGGAATGTGAAATTTGGAGGACAGACGCGCCAGCGCAGCAAAATCCTTCATCGGGGTGGGCTGTTCCACCAGGTCAATGCCGGCAGCCTGCAGCTCGGCCATACCTTTGGCGGCAGTCGCCTCGTCCCACGCCTGGTTCACGTCGACCCGGACGCTGGCCTGGTCACCGACGGTCGCCTTGATCGCTGCCACATGGCGCACGTCATCCATCAAGGGGCGCGAACCGATCTTCAACTTGAAATCGCAGTGGCGCTTGGCAGCGATCAAGGTCTTGGCTTCGTCGATATCCTTGGCGGTATCACCGCTGGCCAGTGTCCAGAGCACAGGGATATGCTGGTGAAGAGCACCGCCCAGCAGAGCGGACATGGGCTGGTTCAGACGCTTGCCGAGCAGATCCAGCAGCGCGGTTTCGATAGCCGATTTGGCCAGATTGTTGCCACGACTGGAGCGATCCAGCATTACCCGCAGGGTATTGATGTTGTTCGCCAGCTGACCAATCAGCTGTGGCTTGAAATAGGTGTCGATGGTAAGTTTAACGCTTTCGGGACTTTCCGGGCCGTATGCCAGACCGCCGATAGTGGTCGCCTCGCCCAGACCCTCAAGGCCGTCCGAATCCTTGATACGCACGATTACCATGGTCTGCACACCCATAGTGGTCATCGAAAGCTTGTGCGGCCGGATGGTCGGGATATCGACCAGGACGGCTTCAATGGACTGGATAATGGCAGACATGTGTTCTCCGAATTCGAGGCAAAAAGACTGTGATCCGAACAATATGAAGTTTTGGTTACGTGAGCCAATATTGATTAAGTAGCCAGCGATACCCTGGAGGTATGGATGGAGCTGAGACACCTGCGTTACTTCGTCGCAGTCGCAGAACAACGCAACTTCACCCGTGCAGCCGAGAAGCTGTTTATCGCCCAGCCGCCCCTGACCAGAGCCATCAAACAGCTGGAAGAAGAGATCGGCGTAGAGCTGTTCATCCGCAAAACCAGGGGACTGGAGCTGACCTCCGGCGGCACCTACTTTCTCGCCCACGCGCAGCAGATTCTAGACAAAGTAGAAACCACCATCGCTGATACGCGGCGTATTGCCACGAACCGCAAGACCATTTTTTCCATCGGTTTCGTACCTTCGGTGTTCTACGGCCAACTACCGCTGATGGTTCGCCGTCTGCGCCAGAACAAGAACCTGGAGATAGTGCTGCACGAACTGAAAACCCGGGAACAGATCGATGCCCTGAAAGCCGGCAAGATCGATATCGGCTTTGGTCGCCTGCGCATTGAGGATCCGGAAGTGGAGCAGGAGAGCCTGTTCGACGAACCCCTGATCGCCGCCCTGCCCGCCGGGCACCCGCTCACAGCCAGACCGCCGAGCATGAAGGAGCTGTCTGAAGTGCCCATGGTCGCCTTCCCTTCCAGCGCCGGCCCCAATTTCGCCGACCTGACGCTGGGGCTGTTTCGGCGGCGCGGGCTCAAAGTCAACGTCATCCAGCAGGTCAATGACCTGCAGACCGCCCTGTCACTGGTCGCATCGGACATGGGCTTCACCCTGGTACCCGAACAGGTGCGCCGTCTGCAGCGCGAAGATGTCGAATTCATGCCGCTGGAGGATGACAACATCACCACACCCGTCATCGCCTCTCGACGCAAGGGCGAAAACCCCAATGCCATCATGCGGCTGACCAACACCATTCTGGCGGAGCTGGTGGACAACCGGATTACCGGTCGCTATCCCTGAGAAACAATGCTGATCGACGCATTGCACTTGACGGAACAAATCAGCCGGACGCAAGATGTTCGCATGAAAAACATAAGTTCGCATTACGAACTCCGAGCAACCAGCCAACCGAACGGGACACCTCATGAATTTCTGCACTCACAACGGCCGCACCATCAGCTACCGCCTGCTCGGCCAAGCCAGCAACCCACTGCTGGTACTGGCCCATCCACTGGGCATGACTCAGGGTATCTGGGATGACATGCTGCCAGAGCTGCTCGGCAAGTTCCGCGTACTCACTTGGGACCTGCCCGGCCACGGCGCCAGCAGCGCCTGGGCAGAAGGCTCCGACGCCATCGAAGCCGAAGACCTGGCCCAGGAAGCACTGAGCCTGGCCAAACTGGCCGGCGCTGAGCAATTCCATTTCGCCGGCACCTCCATCGGCGGCGTGATCGGCCAACAACTGCTGAGCCAGCACGCCAACAAACTGCTGTCCGCCACCCTGACCAATACTGGCCCGGTGATTGGCACCGCAGAAGCCTGGGGCCAGCGCGCCGATATGGTCATGGACAAAGGCCTGCAAACCATGGCTCCCGACCTGGTACCCCGCTGGTTCGGCCCGCAAGCCTGCGCCGACCAACCGGCCTTGGTACCGGGCTGGTGCGTACAACTGGGCCGTACCGACAACCGCAGCTACGCCCTGCTGTGCCTGATGCTGGGCCGCAGCAACTTCAGCGATGCTTTCACCGATGTTCAGGTACCGCTGCAGATCATTGCCGGCAGCGACGACATCTCCACCCCGCCTGCGTCATTGCAGGCGCTGGCAAAAGCGCTGGGTGCAGCTGAGCCGGAGGTGTTGGATAAGGTGGGGCATGTGCCGGCGGTGGAGAGTCCACAGACATTGAGCGAACGATTGATCAGACTGGCCTAAGTTTTGCCCTGGGCCGAGCAGAGCCCTTCGCAGCCAAGGCCTCCTTGTATCTCTCCCCCGAGTGCTGGTTAGCTACCAGCACTTCTGGTGCTCTAACCATTTCAGGCCTATCCGAAACTACCTGATGACCTCAATCCGGACGCTCAGCAGGCCCGCGGAGGTATCACCGATACTGGCAAAGGCAGAGCGGGAGAGGTCGATAACCCGGCCACGGACAAATGGCCCCCGGTCGTTAATGCGCACCACCACGCTTTTACCATTTCGCACATTAGTCACCCTGACCTGCGAGCCAAACGGTAGCGTCCGGTGTGCTGCGGTGTTCTGACCAGCCTTGTAAGGCTCACCGCTGGCGGTCTTCCGGTTCTGGTAGCGGTCGGCATAGAACGATGCCTGACCTGATTCCATATGCCCCACCCAGTTGCCGCCAACGCCAGACCTGGGCGTGCTGCTGCATCCGGAGATCACGGCCAGAACCACCAGCAGGACGAGTGCCTTGATAGTTGATTGCATTAAATACCTTTCAAGTTCATTGCGTTAGGAACCGACCTCATCAGGGACAGGTCGAGCTGTCGTGGTTAACTGACACCGAACGCTGCGTTAAGTTTTCTTCCGCAGCATCCGGTTGCTGAAATCTATGCTCAGTAGCTCTTGTAAGGCAGGAATTTGCCCGACAGTACCACCTGCACCCGGTCTCCCTTCGGATCAGCCTGGCGTTGGATGTCCATGGAAAAATCGATGGCGCTCATGATGCCGTCACCGAACTCCTCGTGGATGAGTTCCTTGATGGTAGTGCCGTAAACGCTCACGATTTCGTACCAGCGATAGATCAGCGGATCAGTGGGCACGGCACTGGGCAATGACCCCTTGTAAGGCACGATCTGCAGCCAAGCGACGGCTTCGTCAGGCAGCTCGAACAGTTGCCCCAGCGCCTCGGCCTGCGCCTTGTCGAAGGTCATCTGGCCCAGGCAGCCCGCAGTCACGAACTCCTTGGATAACCCCACTGCCTCCGCTGCCTCCCGCCATTGCAGGCCCTTGCGCACCTTGCTGGCGAGGATCAGGCGGGTCACTTCTTCTCGGTTTGAAATCATGCTTTGCTCCTTGACGTTCCGCTCAGCTGAAACTGTTCTGGATTCGTTACTGGAATAAAGAAATAACGATCACGGCTGAAACTCACTGAAGTCCGACTTGCGGATCATTGAGTTGATGCCCTTGGTCTTGTCGACCACCTGGGAGACTTCAAAGTCAGTCGCTGCGCTGAGATAGGCGTAGGCGACCGTCTCGTCCACCCCATACTGCTCAACGAGGAAGCGGATAGCTTCGCGAGTGGACTTTTTCATCGCCTCGTCCAGATCCTCATCCAGGCCCAGGGTGATCCAGAAATCATCTGTTTCACCCATCGGCTGGGAGAGCTGCTTGCCGGGAATATCCTCAGCCCCGCTTTCCAGCAGCGTCAGGCGAAAAGTGGCGCGGGCCGAGCCTTCCAGAGCAGTTAAGGCGACCTCGCCATCGCCTTGCACGAAGTGGCTGTCACCGGTGTAGAACAGGGCACCCGGCACCGCGACAGGGTAATAGGCAGTCGCGCCTGCGCCAAGGTCGTTCACATCCACATTACCGCCGTAGTGTGCCGGGGGAACGGAGTGGACTGGCTCGTCGGTATCCGCAGCCACCCCCATGATCCCCATGAAGGGCTGCAGCGGGAATTTGATCTTCCTGCCGTCGCCGCCATCCAGCACACCGACGTATCCGTTCTCACCCCGTGAGATGGGCGTGAATATCGATAGATTGCCGTACCGCTCCGGATGCTCGGCACTGGGATCAGCCTGAGCCGGGGTCTTCGGATATTCACCCGGCAGCGTACCCTTGCCGTGCCGGTTTGAAATAACGCCATAAGGAACACGGGGCTCGACCGCCAGGATCTCCACCTTGAGCACATCGCCCGGCTGTGCACCTTCGATGGCAACCGGACCGGTGACCACGTGCGGACCATCCTTGATGAAATCATGGGCACGATCCGAGGCGGTCAAGGCGATGGCTTCGGCCAGGACATGCTCGTGCTTGACGCCATGCGAGCTGAAATACGCAGCAGGATCGCGCCCTTGGTCCTCCAACAGTCCCTCATGGGACACCGTGTCAAAGGTAACTACGCTGCCGGACGGAACAGTCAGTACCGGCTTGGCGGTACGGTTCGGGAGATATCCCCAGATCACGTTATCCAGGGATGATGGTACGTAGAAATTCCCCGCATACTCTCCTTGCTCCAACTGCGTTGCAGCTGGGGCAAGCTGTTCGAGGATAACGAAGGATTTCCCGGTCTCGGCGTGAATGGCAACGGCCAGCGGCAGTAACGCAACAGGCAGGTAACGGAAGAAAACGTGGCGGCGAACAGGCATGGTAGGTCCTCGGTGAATGGATCAACCGGAACCGAGCAATATCTGTGCCGTCTCGCTATAGGCCCAGCTTGGGGGCTTGCATGGGGGCTTGTATGACCGAAGTGCGCAAATACAGAGCAGAGCCCGGCATACCTGCGCCGTTTACATGCAGGGGCGACATTCACGAAGCCCGGAGAGTGGGCTGCACGAAGAGATTAGCAGGTAAGCAGTCCGCCGCTGGGGCGGACTGCTGAGGTTTTACACCCGCTCAATCAAGGTGGCAATCCCCTGCCCTACGCCTACACACATGGTGCAAATGGCGTAGCGGCCGCCGGTGCGTTGCAGTTGCAGCGCGGCGGTCATCAGCAGGCGGGCGCCAGACATGCCCAGTGGGTGGCCCAGGGCGATAGCGCCGCCGTTGGGGTTGACTCGGGCGTCGTCGTCGGCGATGCCGAGTTCACGCATGACCGCCAGGCCCTGTGCGGCGAAGGCTTCGTTGAGTTCGATGACGTCGATGTCATCAATGCTCAAGCCGTGCTTGTCGAGCAGTTTGCGGGTGGCCGGTACCGGGCCGATACCCATGATGCGCGGCTCGACACCGGCGGTGGCCATACCGAGGATCTTGGCGACCGGTTTCAGGCCATGGGCCTGTACCGCTGCTTCGCTGGCGACCAGCATGGCAGCGGCGCCGTCGTTGACGCCGGAAGCGTTACCGGCGGTGATGCTGCCGTTCTCGCGGAAGGGTGCGGCCAGTGCGTTGAGCTTCTCCAGGGTGGAGGCGCGGGGATGCTCGTCCTTGTCGAAGATCAGCGGTTCCTGCTTGCGGCGCGGGATCTCGATGGCGACGATCTCTTCGTCAAACACGCCATCAGCTTGGGCTTTGGCGGTCTTTTCCTGTGAGCGCAGGGCGAACAGATCCTGGTCTTCGCGGGAGATCGAGAACTGCTCGGCGACGTTTTCCGCGGTTTCCGGCATGGAGTCGATACCATACTGCTTTTTCATCAGCGGATTGACCAGACGCCAGCCGATGGTGGTGTCTTCGATCTTCTGACCGCGGGCGAAGGCGCTGTCGGCTTTGCCCATGACGTAGGGTGCACGGGACATGGACTCGACACCACCGGCCAGAACCAGCTCCATTTCACCGGCACGGATAGCGCGGAACGCAGTACCTACCGCGTCCATGCCCGAACCGCACAGACGGTTCAAGGTGGTGCCGGGGACGCTGGTCGGCAGGCCGGCCAGCAGCGCCGACATGCGGGCGACGTTGCGGTTGTCTTCGCCGGCCTGGTTGGCACACCCGAGCATGACTTCTTCGATGGCGGCCGGGTCGAGCTCCGGCGCCTGCTCCAGCACTGCCTTGATGACCTGCGCGGCCAGGTCGTCGGGACGCACGCTGGACAGGGTGCCACCGAAGCGGCCAATGGCCGAACGGCGGGGGTTACACAGATAAACGTTACTCATTACTGACCTCGGATTCAGTTATTGACCGGCGTGGTGAGCGGCGGTGCGTGCTTTCAGTTCGCGCAGCACAGTCAGTTCCTGCTCGGTCGGCACTGGAGTGGTTTCCAGTGTGTCGGCAAAGCGGATCTCCCAGCCAGTCGCCTCAATCACCTGCTCGCGGGTCACGCCTGGGTGCAGCGAGGTGACTACCAGTTCCTTGGTCTGTTCATCCGGTTTGAGGATACACAGGTCGGTAATCACCACCGTCGGGCCACGACCAATGTTCGGCACGTTGTCCCGCGCCTTGCCATCACGACCAAAACCTACGGTGGTGATGAAATCCACGTCCTTCACGAAGGTACGCGTGGAGTGCTTGACGGTGATGAAGACTTCCTTGGCGTTGGTGGCAATTTCAGGTGCGCCACCGCCGCCGGGCAGGCGTACCTGGGGGTTGCGGTAGTCGCCAATCAAGGTGGTGTTCAGGTTGGCATAGCGGTCGATCTGCGCCGTGCCGAGAAAGCCAACGCTGATATGGCCGCCCTGCAGCCAATAGCGGAACATTTCCGGCACCGACACTGTGGTCAATGCCGAAGCGCACAGCTCGCCGTCGCCGATCGAGAGAGGCAGCACGTCCGGCTTGGTCTGCAGTGTCCCGGATTCGTAGATCAGGGTGACGTCCGGCGCGTGGGTCAGACGGGCCAGGTTGGCTGCCTCACTGGGCAGGCCAATACCAACAAAACAGGTCATGTCATTGGTCAGCGCCCGTGCAGCGGTGACGCTCATCATTTCCGAGGAGGTGAATTCAGTAGTCATCTCAGGCTGCTCCATTCTCGAATACGTTATCTTTCAGCCACGCCTGGAACAGATCGCGATCGCGCGCGATGGCATCCCACTCTTTATAGAAGGCGTTGTCACGATCGTAGTAACCCAGCGCGTAGGACGGTGCAGCGCCCTTCTCGGCAACTGCAATGGCGCTGATAGCCCAGGATGGCAATACACAGGCATTGACCGTTGCACCGAGATCATCAACGATCTCTTCCACCGTAACGATGCTGTGCTTGGCCGCCAGAACGGCTTCTTTCTGTACGCCAACGATGCCTTCCACCAGCACGTTGCCTTTACGGTCAGCTCGCTGTGCATGGATCACTGCAACATCAGGGCGGATCGACGGTATTGCCGCCAGCCGCTCACCAGTGAAAGGGCACTCGATGAACTTGATCTCGTCATTGACCTTGGGCAGATCACTGCCGATGTAACCGCGCAGAACCGCCAGCGGCAGGCCGGAAGCGCCAGCTTCATAAGCATTGGCCATCGCTGCATGACTGTGCTCGACCAGCTCCAGGCTACGCGGCCACTCCTTCTGTACCGCGTCACGCATACGATGCAGCGAGCCGACGCCTGGGTTACCGCCCCAGGAGAAGATCAGTTTCTTCGCGCAGCCGGCGCCGATCAGTTGGTCATATACCAGATCCGGAGTCATGCGAATGAGCGTCAGGTCGCGCTTTTCCTGGCGGATGATTTCATGGCCCGCAGCGAACGGGATCAAGTGAGTGAAACCTTCCATCGCGACGGTGTCACCGTCGTGAATGTACTTTTTCACCGCGTCCCGCAGAGAGAGAAACTCAGCCATCACATGTCTCCATTGATGTTATGATTTATGTTCGCAGTGCGAACTAATGTTTTGTATGCGAACATAATGGCGCAATTGATTTCATTCCGTCAACACCGTCTTTGGTCTTAATTGAAATAACGCCGCAATGTTCGGCATGCGAACAATGTTAAGATCGCCCCATTCATCCATCTCAGGAGAGATTGTTCTGGACAACACACTTCAACCCGGTGACCGGGACTATGTCGCCGCACTGGCATCCGGGCTGCAGATTCTGAAAGCCTTTGATGCCGAGCATCCGCGCATGACCCTCACCGAGATGGCCAGCCGCACCGACATGGACCGAGCCAAGGCGCGGCGTTTTTTGCTGACCCTGGAGGCGCTGGGCTATGTCAGGCGCAGCGGTCGGGATTTCGAACTGACCCCGCGGGTTCTGGAATTGGGACACGCCTTCCAGGCGTCCAATCAGTATCGCGCCGTCATTCAGCACTATCTGCAGGACATCACTGCCGAGATCGGCGAGTCATCTTCGCTCAGCGTGCTGGATGGTATCGATGTGGTTTATGTGGTGCGCTCGGCTGCCCCCCACCGCTTGATGGCGATCACCCTCTCGGTCGGAACCCGGCTACCGGCGGTCTATACCTCCATGGGCCGGGTGCTGTTGGCACAGTTGGCGGACGCGCAACTCGACAAGCTGCTGACAGAGGTCAAACTCCAGCCGCACACGCCGTATTCATTGACCGATATGGATGCACTGCGTGCGGAGATCGTCAAAGTCGGGGAGCAGGGTTATTCCATCGTCGATCAAGAGCTTGATCTGGGTCTGCGCTCGGTGGCAACCCCGGTATTCGCCGGCAATGGCGACTTGCTCGGCGCGATCAACATCAGCACCAACGCTGCCAGAGTGCCGCTTGAGGTACTGCAGAATGATTATCTGCCACGCCTGCAGCTCTTGGCCGACACCGTGCACAAGACAATACGTTCGGCAGCCGGTTGAGCCAGCAAAGGACGCGAGCCCATCGACGAAGCGATGTTGGTGGCGCAGACCATGACGCTGCGATGCCAGCGCTGCCGAACTGATCACCAGAGCCTCAGTGCCCCGGCAACCGGGGCGCGCTTCAACCGCTGTCAGCAATCAAGCGAACCGAGTGTTACCTGGAAGCTGTTACCCAACCAAACTGCTACCTCCCCCATCCAGCGGTAACACTTTACGGGGTAAACGGTAACACTTACCTCCCGCGCCCTTTCCGCCAAATCACGCAAAATATTACAAGCCATTGATTTTAAATGAAATTCAAAACATGGCACGACAACTGCTTTGTTATACGTACAACAAAAATAAAAACCGAAACCAGCAAAACTCATAACAAAAACAAGATTCAGCTCTACACATAACAAAAACAAAACGTACGAGTGCAGCAAACTGATTTTTTTGGAGAATGGGAAATACCAGCAAGCGAGCAATATGCTCGATTGGAACCGAGAAGAATAAAAAGTTGCTCCAGCAACCCACCGGATCCGATGTCATCTGACCACTGCCGCTTCCTGAGCGTCCAAAGCAATCCGCTTGCTTTAGGCAGCCCTGATGGGCTCAACGGTGTGGCAATGCCACCTCGCCAAAAAGAACAAGAAATAGCTCACAAAACAAAAATAAAAAGCATTTAGAGGGAGCGAAAGCTCCCTTGAGCTTTTCCCAGTTCCAGCAAAGCCCAGTCGGCTAGTCCAGCCAATCCTCTCCCAACGCCACGATACAACATCGTTAGATGTGTTCTGTAGATCAGAGCAACCATTCAATCGGCAATATCGACAGAAGAAACACGCCGCTGCGCTTGAGAAAGCGGGTGTTCGGTTCTTGTTCATAACGGATTTGCCTGTCGCCCAGCCGCTCAATCCAGTAGAGCTCGCCTTTATCATCAAGACGAACCTCATACGCGTTTTCCGGGATAGTGCTTTCAAAAGCTTGATGAACAGCCTCGGACAAAGCCGGGCTATCAATGACAAATCCAAGCTCGGTATTCAAATGGGCTGAACGCGGGTCGAAATTGAACGAGCCGACAAACATACGCTCACCATCCACGGCAAAGGTTTTTGCATGCAGACTGGAACCGGAACTGCCAAACGGGCCGGCGCTCTCGTTACGCTCGATATGCGGTGAAAGACGGCGCATCTCAAATAGCTGAATACCCGCCTTGAGCAGATCCTTGCGCCGCTTGGCATAACCGCCATGCACTGCAGCCACATCAGTGGCATCAAGGGAGTTGGTTAAAATGCGTATATCAATCCCCCGGTCGGCCAAAGCGGTAAAGGCTTCAACGCCAGCGGCTGTCGGCACGAAGTAAGGCGACACCAGCACGACCGTGCTCTTCGGCACACCCAGAATTTGCCCTAGCTGATATGTCAGCTTCCCCTCTTGCTCGGTCTCACCCAGCCCTTTCGCCGGATCATCGCTGACCATTCGAGTATCAGCCCATTCCAATTGCAGCTCACCATTCAGCAACAAACGAATAAAGGCCGACTGGGAAACCGCTTCAACATACTCCCTGGCGGCCGCGTCCCTCTCAATGAGCAGCGCAGTCTGGCTCAGCTGCGCAAGGCTTTTTTCAGAAACCGCAGGTACGATCTGCTCAACCGGATATGAGGAGTCACTGGCCCAGTAACGGTCAAAATCAGTTGATACCTGCTCGACAATCGGGCCGACCGACAAAACATCCAGGTCGGCAAACAGAATGCCTTCGGTCGCGCCAAAATACTCATCCCCGACATTCCGCCCACCGACAATGGATGCCTGGCTGTCCGCCGTGAAGGACTTGTTATGCATGCGCCGATTGGCCCGGGAGAAATGAGTGATGTAACCCAGCCACTTCGGCTTGCGGACGCTGAATGGGTTGAACAGGCGGACTTCGATCTGGGGATGCAGCGCCAGCGCGGCCAGCTCGGTGTCCAATCCCGCGGTACCATTATCATCCAGCAACAGCCGGACACGAACGCCACGATCCGCCGCTGCATGAAGCTCCTCCAGCAATAACGTGCCGGTCATATCCCCGTGCCAGATGTAATACTGCACATCCAGTGTCCGCTCTGCAGCTCGGGCCAGCAACATCCGCGCCGCAAAGGCGTCATGCGGATCGGCCAAGGTATGTATGCCGCTTTTATCTGGGTGCGCTTCCAGTCTCGGCGCCAGCGCCTGGCCGAGCAGAGTGGTCTGGCTTTGCTCGCTACTCAGCGCGGAGGAGGCAACTTTGTGGGGTGTGGGCAGGGCACAGCCTCCCAGCAATGCAGCTGTGAAAGAGATAACAAGCAGCCATTTGCCCATTTCCAATGTGCGAATAAACTCAGAGATGAACGCGCTCAATTAGGTTTTCCTGAAATTCGCCACTAGCGGTACCTGTTGTCCCGTCATGAAAAACAGTATCTTCGTGCGGACGATTGAGATCATTTGCGAATGCGGGTCTGCTGGCGATATTCGATGGAGCGTCATGTAAACTACCGCAGCACTCGGCGAGTGGTAACCTACCCGCAAACCATTGCCCTTGCAATGATCGACGCCAGGACTTACCGCCATGAAAAAGGGTATGAGATGTCTATATCAGGGGCTGAGGCAAGCCAACAGCAATTGGTCATTTGTGAGCATTGCGATTCGGTATACCAGCGCCCGTCCCTAGCCCATAAGCAAACAGCCCATTGTCGCCGTTGCGGCGCGCTGCTGGAGCGCGGCAGGCGCCTGAGCACCGATCAGCTGCTGGCCTTGACCGTTGCAGCAGCCATTCTGTTTATATTCGCCAATACTTTCCCCATCATGGGCATCAGCATGCAAGGACTGAGCAACAACGTCACGTTATGGTCCACCGTCGAAGCACTGGCCCAGGGCCGGATCACGCTGATTGCCCTCGTCACTGGTCTCAGTATTATCTTCGCACCCGCCCTGCAGATCATCTTGCTCGCCTGGGTGCTGGTTTATGCCCGTAACGGGCGTATGGCGCCGGGTTTTCGCATATGCATGCGCACCCTTGAGCGCTTGCGCCCCTGGAGCATGCTGGAGGTCTGCTTACTCGGCATTCTGGTAGCCATCATCAAACTGGCCGGCATGCTCCAGGTACACCCCGGCATCGGCTTGTGGGCCGTTTCCATGCTGACGGTGCTGATCATTCTGATCGGCGGGCGGGATGTGCGTGAGTTGTGGGGCGAACTAGGAGTCACGCCACGATGAGCCAACCTCACTATGCTGCAGAACTGGGGCTGCAGCTGTGTCATGACTGCGGCCATACCTGCCAGCTCAGTGATGCGGATTGCCCTCGCTGCTGGTCAGCACTGCATCCACGCAAACCCAATAGCATAGGCCGCACCTGGGCGCTGCTGGTCGGCGCGCTGATTCTGTATCTACCGGCCAACCTGCTGCCGGTGATGTATACAGACATGTTCGGCCACGGCAGTGAGAGCACCATATTGAGTGGTGTCATCGAATTCTGGCGCGGCGGCTCATGGGATATCGCCCTGCTGATCTTCATTGCCAGCGTGGTGGTACCCTGCATCAAGTTCTTCGTACTCGGGTTGCTGCTGATTACCGCGCAGCGCGGCAGTCGCTGGGCGATGCGCGAACGTGCGCGGCTGTACCGTTTTATCGAGACCATCGGCTATTGGTCGATGCTTGATGTGCTGGTGGTTGCCCTCGTGGCAGCACTGGTGCAGTTCCGTGCATTGAGCACTATAGAGCCGCGCATGGGCATTCTGTTCTTCGGCCTGGTCGTTGTATTGACGATGATGGCTTCAATGACTTTCGATCCGCGATTGATTTGGGATGCAGAGAAAAACGATGTCAGATAACACCTACCCCAACGCCCCCCAACCCGCTGCCGGCGACCCGGAAATCAGACAGAGCCGTGTGCGTATTTCCCTCATCTGGCTGGTGCCTATCGTTGCAGCACTGGTGGGACTGTCCATGGTGGTCCAGAGCTGGCTCTCCGCTGGCCCACAGATCACTGTCAGCTTTTTAACGGCTGAGGGACTGGAGGCCAACAAGACCCAGGTCAAATACAAGAACGTGGTCATTGGCCGGGTGACCGGCATTACCTTGAGTGAGGATCGAACGCGGGTACTCGCCACCATCGAGCTGGATCAGAACACCGAAGCCTTCATCCGAGAAGATGCCCAGTTCTGGGTGGTGCGTCCGCGCATCGGCGCCAGCGGCGTCTCGGGTGTCGACACTTTATTGTCTGGGTCATTCATCGGCGCAGACCCGGGCGATGCCACTGAAACACGCCGCGAGTTCATCGGCCTGGAAGCTCCGCCACCGGTGACATTCGGCGTGGAAGGCAAGCAATTCACCTTGCGTACCAGTGATCTCGGCTCGCTGGGCATCGGCTCACCCGTGTATTACCGCCGCATTCCTGTCGGACAGGTGATTTCCTACGCCCTGAGCGAGGACGGCAAGGGCGTGACCGTACAGATATTCGTCAATGCACCCTATGATGACTTCGTTACCGCGGACACGCGCTTCTGGAACGCCAGCGGCGTGGATGTATCCCTCGCCGCCGATGGCTTCAAGGTCAACACCCAGTCGCTGTCGTCGATCCTTGCAGGCGGGATAGCCTTTCGCGCCCCCGGTTACAGCACGAACATCGAGCCCGCCATCGAGGAAAGCGAATTTGCGCTATTCAACGATATGGCCCAAGCCATGGCCCCCGACGACGGGCCGGCACGCTTCGTACAGATGCGTTTCGACCAGACCCTGCGCGGCCTGAACATCGATGCGCCCGTGGAGTTTCTCGGCGTGCCCATCGGCCGCGTGGTATCAGTCAATCTTGATTATGATGAGCAGAGAAAGAGTTTCCCGGTGGTGGTGGGCGCCCTCATCTATCCCAACCGCCTGGGCACTGCGAATGAAAAACTACTCGCGCTGGTCGAAGGTAACGATGAAGAACGCAGCGCGCACCTGATCCGCTCGTTTGTCGAGAACGGTCTGCGAGCGCAGGCTCGGACCGGCAATCTGCTGACCGGCCAGCTGTACATCTCCCTGGATTTTGACAGCCGCGCCGCCGATGTGGTGTTCGATCCCCATGCCCGGCCGCTGGTGATTCCCACCATTCCCGGCAGCTTCGACAAGCTCCAGGAACAGTTGCAGGCCGTGGTGGACAAGCTCAGCAAAGTGCCCTTCGAATCGATGGCGAACAATATTGACGGTAGTCTGAGTGAGCTGCGCAAGACGCTGGCGCAGGTCAACAACGGCGTACTGCCGCAGCTGCAGAGCACACTGGAACGTTCGGAGCAGACGCTGCAGTCAGCTAATCAGGCGATGGCCGACGGATCCCCTCAGCGCCAACAAATGGGCGATACCCTGGAGGAAGCACAGCGTGCAGTGCGCTCCGTGCGGGTTCTAACGGACTACCTGAGCCGTCACCCTGAATCCCTTATCCGCGGGCGTGGCAACGCCGAGTCGCCAGCCAGCTTCAAGGGCGGCACCACCTCACGCGAACTCAATATGGAGCCTCAAGAATGATCCTGCGCCCCTATCTACTGGTCCTGAGTAGCCTGCTGGTGCTGAGCGCCTGCAGCTCAACACCCATGCGATACCACACCCTCATCCCGACGCAGCCGGCTGATGCCCCTGCCAGTGGCCAGATGGCTGACTTTCAACTGCAGCTTATGCCGGTGCGCATCCCCATGCAGGTCGACCAGCCCAGCCTGATCGTACGCGAAAATGATGGACAGCTGACCATCCTGGAAACCGCGCTCTGGGCCTCGCCACCGGCAGATGAATTTCATGACGCTCTGGCCTTCGCACTGGAACACCGCCTGGGCGTTCGCGACCTGGCTGGCCTGCCGGGCAATCCGGGACAGCCTGTAGTGAGCGTACGCACCGATGTGCGCCGCTTCGACTCCTTGCCAGGCAGTCATACCGCCTTGGATGTGGTCTGGAGTCTGGAACTCAAGAACAGTCAGAAACATCATGCCCTGACCTGCGCAAGCCGAATCAACGAGCCGGCCACCACCGAGGTTGCTAGCCTGGTGCAGGCTCACCAACGCTCGATCGGGAAATTGGCAGAGGAGATTGCCGGGGCTGCTCGGCAGCTGGTTGAAAATAACAGGGTGACTTGTCCGTAACGACATCTCCCAGAAACGAAAAAAGGCCCGCATTTCTGCGGGCCTTTCTATTCGTGGTGCCGGCACCAAGAGTCGAACTCGGGACCTACTGATTACAAGTCAGTTGCTCTACCAACTGAGCTATACCGGCATGGGCTGGCATTATATAGAGATGGGCCGATCTGTAAAGCGTTGCGCAGCGGGTGGGGCATAAATATTTTGGAATATGCGCTATTTCGATGCTTACTCACTTGTGCATTGTTTCTCTTCCATCACTTGACATTACCTGCATAAGCCCTTGTTCCACCAAGGTTATCCACGCTGATCATTTTTTGTACCGAAGTCTGCAGGCCGCGCCGTGCAAGGCTCCCGACGGGTTACCAAGGGGTCATCAACATGTTTATGCACAGCGGTCGGGGATAACTGTGGATTATCAAAATCTGTGGATAAGTCTGTGTGCAACCGGTTTACAGCGTGGGGGCGATCTGTGTGCTCTTTTCTGCAACCAACAACAGATTGCGCGGCGTGAGCTGTTGTTCACAGAACTGTCCGAGGCGTACCTGATAGCCCGCCTCCTGAAGATAGAGCGCGCGGTCCAGCAGCAGCCAGATTTCCAGGGGGCGACGGAACAGGCCACGCAGCAGTTCCAGATTGCGCACCTGGGCCAACCGATGCCAGCCTTGCTGTTCGAGATCAGCCCAGCTGTCCGGCTCGCGCAACTGCAGCTGGTGGTGCGCGGCCAAATCTCGGCAGAAGCTGGCGATACCTTGACGCAATGCACTTTCCGGGCGGGATGGGGTGGGTAGATAAGCATCTGTGCCCTGGGCGGCCCGCTGCCATAGATCAAAAGCCAGGCGCCAGGCCATGGACTGGTCACGCTGACGACGGGTGCGCTGGCCGGCGGTGATGCTTTCCTGCATGGGCAGACTGAGGTCATCGCGGGTCAGTCTCAACCTGGCCTTTCGGGCTGTTGCCGACAGCGGCTGGTAATCCGGGGTACTTATGCGGTTGTAGCAGCAGGGCGAGATCGCTATCTGCGCACAGCCATGGGCTGCGGCCTGTTGCAACAGGGTCATGTGCAGTTGCCCACAGGCGTGCAGGGCAACCACGCTGTGCTGTGGTTGCAGGTAGCGCCAGGTGTCTTCGCTCAGTACATCGGCGTCCACATGCCGACTGCTTATCCCCACCTCAATGCCGAGCAATTCCCCGGCGCGATTGAGTGCCGCATCCCGTTCCAGACACAACAATGGCTGACCGCCCTGCCAGGCCAACAGGCGACCGAGATGCCCCTTGCCGGCGCACCAGTCCAGCCACTGCTCAGTGGGCTGCTGCCACTGCCGGGCAGCGCTGGCTGCAAAGTGCGTGACCTGCTGCCACTTGCGCCCGGGAATGTGCCGCGTCAGCCGTTCCGGCAGCTCGCCCTGCTCTGCTTCACTCAGGTCCGGCAGGCCCGTCAGCGCAGTCGATTGCCGAGCCAGCGTTGCGAATGGCTCGGGCGCGTCCAGCAGCTGGGGTTGATTATGTGCAGCTTCGGCCTGCTCCAGCGTGCGCGAGCGCAGCCAGACAGCCAACTCAGGCATGTCGGCTTCCCAGGGCAGCATCAGCGTGGTGAAGGGCTTGGCTTGCCAGAGCGCCTGATGCTCATGGAGCCAGGCGTCCAGCTGACTGAAGCGGGCAGCGTAATCGGCGCCGGCTTCAGCGGTTGCGACTGGCATCCACTTTCAGCCGGCGTTCGACCAGCTTGAACAGCTGCGTGAACAACAGGGTGATCACCAGATAGATCAGACCGGCTATCAGGAAAAACATCTCGTACTGGTAGGTCCGCGCGTTCAGCGTGCGCACCACACCCATGATGTCCAGCAAGGTGACGGTATACACCACCGCGCTGGCCTTGAGCATCAGGATGACCTCGTTGCCATAGGCTGGCAGACCGATACGTATGGCCCGCGGCAGGATGATGTGCTGCAGCGTCTGGCGACGAGACATGCCCAGCGCCCGCGCTGCCTCGACCTCACCCGGCGGCACAGCCTGGATTGCCCCGCGCAAGATCTCGGCAATGTAGGCGGCGGTGTGCAGGGTCATGGTGAGCAGTGCACACCAATAGGGTTCCCGCAGGTAGGGCCAGAACATACTGTCACGCACGACGTCAAACTGCGACAGCCCGTAATAGACCAGGAACAGCTGCAGCAGCAACGGAGTGCCGCGGAAGAAGAAGATATAGCTGTAGGGTAGCGCGCGGATGTACCAGTGCTTGGAGGCGCGACCCAGCCCTAAGGGGATGGCGAAGAACAGCCCGGCCAGGACGGCAATGCCGACCAGCTGCAAGGTTACCAGAGTGCCATCCCAGAGCATTGGCGCCCAACGTACGATCATTTCCCAACGTTCGGCCCAGGTCACAGTTCAGTCCTCGCGTAGCCCCGATTGGCCCGATACTCGAACCAGTGCAGCGCAGCCATGATGATGACTGTCAGACCCAGATAGATCAGTGCCGCCATGAAGTAGAAGGTGAAGGGTTCCTTGGTGGCATTGGCCCCGACCTGTGCCTTGCGCATGATCTCTTCGAGAGAGATCAGCGATACCAAGGCGGTATCCTTGAGCAGAATCAGATAAAGGTTGCCCAGCCCCGGCAGAGCAACACGCCACAATTGCGGCATGGTGATGCGCCAGAAGATGCGCAACCGCGACATGCCCAGCGCCAATCCGGCCTCACGTTGCCCCGGGGGAATCGACAGCAGCGCGCCGCGAAACACTTCCGTGGCGTAGGCGCCGAAACACAACGCCAGAGCGATGGTGCCCGCAGCGAAGGGGCTGAGAGTGAGATAAGGGTTGCCGAAGTGGCTGCCCAGCCAGTTCATGATCGAGGTGGTGCCGTAATAGGCCATCAACACCCAGAGCGTTTCGGGAACGCCGCGCACCACAGAGGTATAGAAGCCACCGACACCGCGCAACGCAGCGCTGTTGGAGATCTTCGCGCTTGCACCGAGCAGGCCAAGCAGCAGCCCCAACGCCACCGAGGCGAGAGACAAACGTATGGTCATCCAGGTCCCTTCAATCAGGGCTGGACCAAATCCGTGCAAATCGAACATGAGTGTCAGGGTCTGTTGGTAAGCGCGACCGAGCCCCGCAGGGCCCGGTCAGCCATCAGTAAATGCTGAAGGGAAAGTACTTGGCGTTGATCTTCTCGTAGGTGCCGTCATCGACGATGGCCTGCAGGGCCTCGTTCAGACGTTCGCGCAGCGGGTCACCCTTGCGCACTGCAATACCGATCTTGTCGTCATCGAACACCGGCTCGCCCTTGAACTCGAAGTCGGCACCGGCATCGCTCTGCAGCCACTCGTATTGCACGAAGACGTCAGCCAGCACCCCATCGATACGGCCGGAGGCCATGTCGAGGTAGGCGTTCTCCTGAGTGTCGTACAGGCGGATACTGACCAGATCTCCCAGGTTCTCTTCCAGCCATTGACCGGCGATGGTTGCCCGCTGGGCACCGATGGTCTTGCCCTTCAGATAATCCTTGTCCGCCTCGAAGTCACTTTTCTTCGGTGCTACGAACTGCAGCTTGTTGGTGTAATAGGGATTGGTGAAATCCACCGCCCGCTGACGCTCTTCGGTGATCGACATGGAAGCCACCAGGAAATCGAAGCGGCGCGTGTTCAGAGCGGGAATGATGCCATCCCAGTCGGAGGTCACAACGCTGCATTCGGCTCCCATCTTCTCGCACAGGGCGTGGGCGATATCCAGGTCAAAGCCTACTGCCGTGCCGGTATTGTTGATTTCATTGAAGGGAGGATAAGCGCCTTCGGTGCCGATACGCAGCTTTTCCGCTGCTATTGCCTGACCGCCGAGCAACACGGCGGCCAGTGCCGCCAGGAGAACTGCCTTGTAGCTTTTCATCGATACTGCTCCTTCTTATGGCTGGACATGAACTGCTTGCAGCGCTCGGATTTTGGATCGTCAAAGACCTGATCCGGCGTGCCGATCTCTTCTACCTGCCCTTGATGCAGGAATACCACCTGACTGGAAACCTGACGGGCAAAGCCCATTTCATGGGTAACCAACAGCATAGTACGTCCTTCGTCAGCCAGCGCCCGAATCACCATCAACACCTCCTGAACCATCTCCGGGTCCAGTGCCGATGTGGGCTCGTCGAACAGAATGACCTGCGGCTGCATCGCCAGGGTACGGGCAATCGCCGCACGCTGCTGCTGACCGCCTGACAGCTGCGCCGGAAAGGAATGCCGCTTGTCAGCGATGCCGACCTTTTCCAGAAACACCTCGGCGGCAGCAATGGCATCAACCTTGGACTGCCCCAATACGCGGCGCGGCGCCTCGATGATGTTGTCGAGGATACTCATATGCGGCCACAGATTGAAGCTCTGGAAAACGAAGCCGACCCGGGCACGCAGGCGGTTGATCTGCTTGCTGTCAGCCGCCACCAGCGCACCATCGCGGCCGGGCTTGAGCTTGAGCTCCTCACCGGCCACCAGAATCTGGCCCTTGTGGGGATTCTCCAGCAGATTGATGCAGCGCAGCAGAGTGCTTTTACCGGAGCCGGAAGAACCAAGGATGGAAATCACGTCGCCATCGCGGGCGAGCAGATCAACACCCTTGAGTACTTCAAGGTCGCCATAGCGCTTGTGCAGGTTACGCACTTCGAGAGCAGGGGGTGTCACGTGTCGTTATCCATTTTGAAGCAATTCGGCAAAACTAGCACAGCCGCTGGGTTCGACCAACAATCCGTTATGCTGAGCCGACCAAAGCCACCGACTTTATTCGATCTTGCCACGCGATAGATGAGTCGGCGCCAGGCACGAGAATCTGCATGGTCGCTGACATGGGCGGTGCCTGGAGAGACCACTGACTGACCGGTCAACCACAACACGCCAATAAAAAAGCCCGCTGGGGTAAGCCAGCGGGCTTTGAATAGTGGTGCCCGGGGACGGAATCGAACCGCCGACACGGGGATTTTCAATCCTCTTCAGTAATGCTTTGCCGTAATTGAATATCCTTGATAGAATCCATTAAAATCAATGGCTAATGCCATTAATCCACAGGTCAGGCATTGATTGAGATTGTTTAATTTTTGGGTTTTTCTCTTACATCTGCCGTTACATACTTGGCGATGTAAGAATCGAGGGCACAGCATGGCTAAAGTATCTTTTACAGCAAAGCGCGTTAGGGAGTTCGCTTGTCCAACCGATAAAAGGCAGGCGTTCTTATGGGATACCACAGCGCCAGGGCTAGGCTTACGCACAACGCCCAGCGGCAAGCCAGCTTATGTATTCCAGAGCGTTTACCAAGGCAAAACACTCCGCATCACCATAGGCAGTCCCGAGGCATGGTCTATCACTGATGCCCAGGCCAAAGCGCGGGAATTGCAGCGGCTAATTGATGAAGGTACCGATCCACGCGAAAAAAAGCGGGAGACTCTGGCCAAAGCTAAAGCCGTCAAAGAAAAGCAGGCAGCTGAAGCCGTTACAGTGGCTGAAGCGTGGCAGGTTTATAGAGCGGCCCGCGCATCGAAGTGGGGGGAGTACCATAAACGAGATCACGTTAAGCAGATCCGGCCGCCGGGCATCACCAAGGCTGGCAAGCCAACCAAGGCCGGCCCGCTCTATTATTTCATGGACAAACGATTAGCCGAACTGACTCCCGAAGTAATTGAACAATGGGCAGAGGATGAAGGCCAGTCCCGCCCAACCTCCGCCCGGCTAGGGTGGAGGCTTTTCAAAGCCTTTCTGGCGTGGTGTGGTAGCCGACCGGAATACAGGGCGCTACTGCACGGCAATCCGGCAAGCACAAAGGCGACCCGTGAGTCGTTAGGCACCCCCAAGGCAAAGCAGGATGTACTACTCAAGGAGCAGCTACCGGCGTTCTTTGCAGCCGCCCAAGGGCTGAGCAGTCCGACCATTAGCGCTTATATACAGACTCTACTATTGACTGGCGCAAGGCCCGGCGAACTGCTGGCGCTCAAGTGGGAGGATATTAGCGAGCGGTGGCGGAGCATAACCATACGCGACAAGGACGAATCCAAAGGCGGCGAAGACGGCACACGAACAATACCTATGCCCCCCTATGTTTGGCACCTGCTGGCAGGCTTGCCCCGTCGGAATGAGTGGGTTTTTTCCAGCGATACTAAGGATCAGCCAATTAACCCACCACGACACCGCATGGGAGACGTTGCCCGCGTAGCGAATGTAGATGGGCTAAGTCTGCACGGCCTTAGGCGTTCATTTGGCAGCCTCAGTGAGTGGCTGGAAACCATGCCCATGGGGATTATTGCTCAGATACAGGGACACAAGCCAAGCGCAACCGCTGAGAAGCACTACCGGGTTCGCCCGCTGGATTTGTTGCGCTTGCATCACGAGCGATTCGAGGCATGGGTTCTCGAGCATGCGGGTATAGAGCACGACATAGCACAGCAGCCTGGCGGGCTGCGAGTGGTCACAAACAACTCATAACCAGTTAAGCAATGGCCTAGCTCGACGGGGCGAAAAGCGGTCACCCAACCGTCTGGCCATTGCCCTCTATTTGGGAGCCACCTTGGGAGATGCATCAGTGAATGGATTATTTGTTAGCAATTGCGATACGTTGGAAAGCGTGATTAGTGTACGGCTTGCTGCCATCTGGCTTGCTTGGGACTCTATTGAAGAACAAGTTGTGTATGAAACACGTGATTGTAGCAAAAAGCAGGATGAAGACTGGGAACGTATGATGGAGTTTAAAGGGAGCGGATCGGATGCTAGTAGAGCAAGCGTTCCTAGCCCTTACCTATATGACACTATTAAGCTGCCTTGTGTTTGGTGGCAGCAAGAGGCCGATAAATACCTGGAAGCATTACAGGTTAGTATTGAGCAAGGTCACATCAAGCCAGAACAAATCAGGCGCAGCTTTCCTGACTGCAAACTGGACTTAGACCGTACTTTTTTGCGAAGAGAGGAAATAGAAGCATTTTTGTCTCAATTTGGCCGTGGCGCCGGAGAGGTATTTTACGACTCCATCGCGCATCTCGATAACCGGCTCGCTGAAGTTGTGAGGGATTTTTATAGCCGCGTGCGCAGCCCAGTTGACCTTGAGGAAGCAAAACTAAAAGCTGCCAGTATGGACGAAGACGCGACGGTTGATTTAATTGCTGAAAACATGCAGTTAAAAGAAAAAATAAATAAATATGACCGCCAAAAAGTGGACAAAGACCCACAAAAAAGTGCTCTTATAATTATTGCCCGCGCTCTTGAGGTGTATCGAAAAAACCAGGGTAATAGTAATCAAGCTCGGTATGTTAGTGACCTGCTGGATGGCGAGAACTCAAAGCTTTTGTCTGAGCGCACAATAAACGGACTTTTGTCGGAAGCTAAAAAAACGCTCGCGGACACGCGAAAATCGTGACTTTAGAATTGCAATTGCAAGGCGGGCTTTTGTAATTGCAATGCGGTTTATGAGGTGACCGACCAGCATACCCCCCATCAATCAACACCAAGGGGGTTAAACCATGCAACAGCAAAACACCACGCCAGTAGTTATTCTGTCCCTAGACCAAGAAACCCGCATAGCACTACCCACACGTGAAGCAGCGTACCACCTGAACCGTAAAATGCAGACTTTGCATATTTGGGCCTGCAAGGAGAATGGACCGATTCGCCCGGCTCGTATCAATGGTCGCTTAGCCTGGCTGGTGGCGGATATTAAGCGCGTGCTGAGTGGAGAGGTGGCTTGATATGACAGATAAAAGAAATGCCACCCTCCGATCAAGAAAAGTGGCTCTTCATACCCTACTACAGCTGCTCAATTATAAAGCAACTTGGCTCGTTTTTTTAGCTTGGATTGTACCGTCCTTTTTTATTCTGGTGGCGCGTGCCTCCAAGGCGGTGCCGCTATGACTAACTTGGTAGTGGCAGAAAGTGGCTTGCAGTATTTAAACTCCCACGACCGTCAGGAATGGTATGAGGCGGCCATGATGCTTAAATCAGAGTTCGGAGATGCCGCTTTTAATGTTTGGGATGAGTGGAGTCAGCAGGGTGCAACTTACAATGCTCGCGATGCGCGCGCTGTTTGGAAAAGCTGCAAACTAACGGGCGGGTTCACCATTGCAAGTTTGTACTATCGCGCTAGGAGAAACGGCTGGCAGGGCTCCACTGAGTTCACTAGACCATGTTCAGATGAGTATGCTGCAAGAGCCTTGGAGCGGCAGGTCAAGCAGCAACAAGCCGAAGCTGAGCGTAAAGCTGTGAATACCAAAGCGGCTGTAAAGGCCCAATACTTATTCCCTAAATTGCCATTAGCGAATCCCCAACATAATCATCTGCTACGTAAAAGAATTCCAGCGTTTGATTCGCGTCAGCTCCGTGACGCTCTTGTCGTGCCACTTTTTTCAGGAGGCTTAATTGTAAACCTGCAGTTCATACAGCCGGATGGGACTAAACGATTCTTGAAAGGTGGTCAATCAGCTGGTGCGTACTTTCCTATTGGGCAGCCAGGGAAGGTAATTTACCTTTGCGAAGGGTTTTCAACTGGGGCAACTATCCGCCAGGTGACCGAATCTTTTGTCTTGTGCGCAATGAGTGCCGATAACCTAATGAATGTCGCATTGTTAGCTCGAAAAGAGCACCCAGCGACGCATATCGTCATTTGTGGTGACAATGACCGTAACCACAAAGGGCAAAAAGCCGCCCGTGAAGCTGCAATGGCAATCGGGGCTGAGGTAATGATTCCAGAGTTTCCAGTCGGACATTATGGGACTGACTGGAATGATTACTACCTGATGGAGCAGGAGGCGACCCAATGAGCGTTCTCGATAAGCTGCAACCAACAGGCCAAGTTGAACAGGTGGTTCCTGAACCGTTGACGGCCATACTAGAGGCCGCGACACCCTATCCAGTCGAGGCGCTTCCTCCGTTGATGCGCGATGCTATTAAGGCAAGCGCACACTATGCTCAGGCGCCACTAGCTTTAGCTGGACAGTCCATCCTGGGGGCGGCGGCGTACCTTGCGCAGACTCGCGTAAACGCACACTCTCGCGCCAGTAATAAGGGACAGCCATGCTCCTTGTTTATGTTGTCTCTAGGTAATTCTGGTGAAGGCAAGTCATTCACTCGTGATATTGCGTTTGCGCCAATCAATGAAGCGGAAAAGAAGCGCAGCGATGAGTATGAGCAGGAATTGGAGGAGTACAAGCAAGGCAGGGAGGGCTTGTCTGGTAAGGAGCTGAAAGCTTATGAAGCATCACACCAGGTACCGAAGGACAATCGAACTATCATAGGCAGTGACGCATCGTTCTCAAGAGTGTCCAGTTTGCTGGTTGAAGGCATACCGGCTTTGTTTTGGGGTACAGATGAAGGCGGACAGATGCTCAGTGGGCACAGCATGAAGGCGGACAACTTTGTTGCTGTTCTGGGCAGTATGACGCAGCTTTGGGATAGTGGTTACTGTGAGCGAATTAGGGCGCTGAGTAATTTGGATGCTTCCGGCAGGGTGTACCATCGGCGCTTTACCTTGGACTTAATGGCGCAAGAAATATCCATTCGTAATGTGCTGAATGATGATGTTATGAAAGGGCAAGGTTTCTTGCCGCGCTTCTTATTTACCGCACCAGAATCACGTGTTGGCACCAGGGTGTTGGTGGATGGCTGGCACGGTGATGACCCGCGCATACAAGCCCTTTGGGATCGGATGGGGAGCATTTTACAGAGCCCGATGGAGTTAGGCGTAGATAACCCATCTGAAGTTAGTGCGCCTGTTCTGGGGCCGACACCAGGAGCACAAGGTCTCTGGCGAGAGTTTTGGGAAACCACCGAGGGTAGACAAAGCAAAGAAGCCTTTGGTCGCTACTCACAGTTACAACCATTCGCCAGCCGAGCAGCTCAAATTGCTTTACGCCTGTCTGCTGTATTGGCTCACTTTGAAGGCAAAAACCATATTGATGATGTGGCTATGGCAGGAGCTGTTGCGCTTGCACAACACAGTCTTGAGGAATGGCACCGCTACGCATGTGCAACTCGCGTTGATGCAAAGACGCAAGCTGCTATCGATATGTCGGGGTGGCTGGTTAAAGAAGTTCAGGATGGTAAAACTGAGTGGATGGTGTTCACTGGCAGAGAGTGGAGTCGTTCAGGGTATTCCCCTTTGCGCAAGGCTGACAAGCGCGATCAGGCAATTACCTTCCTATTAGAAAAAAAGCATCTACTGACTGGCGACGACAGCGCCTACCGATTAAACCCTTTATTACTAGAATCCCCTGCGACAGGTGCGACAGCGGCGACAGATGCAGACAAAGCAAGGATTGGTGCGGATTACAGCGATTTCCTGAACTGCGACACCAGTGCGACTCATTGCGACAAAACCGGTATTGGCGCTAAAAAACAGGAGAATGTCGCAGCGTGTCGCAGCACCGTCGCAAACACTAAATGCCCGCAAAGCCGCATAGATAAGCGCCTGCATAAGAGTGTCGCAGTTGTCGCAAATGTCGCAACGATTTCGGCGAGTGAGGATGATTGGACAGGGAGTATGACGTTATGACTCCTGTAATCGTTATCGAAAAAGCAACGGCGGCCGGGGTTCATCTGGCTGCCAAAGACGGACAAGTTGAGCTGATTGCTAAGGAGAGGCCAGCTACTCATATCCTGGAGCTTATACGCACTCACAAGGTAGATGTGTTGGATGAACTAGAAGGCATGCAATCGTTGTGGCTAGAGCGTGTAGCGCACCTCCTGCAGTCAACGCCAGAGTGCCTGCTGCAAAGCACGTTATTAGAGCCTGTGGATGTACGGGAGTTATGGCACACGGAGCCGCGCCACACCGCCGAGCTCATATACAGCTGGGGTGAGCCAGAGCAGTACCAGCCACGAAAGAAGGCAGCAGATTTTGGAGAGTGAAATGGCCAAGCGCTACTCGAACGTTCAGGTGCGGAAAGCGGAAACTGAAGAGCAAGCTATGGCTCGCACAGTAACCAGTCCGGAATGCCTGAGCGCAGCCGTAATATCCATGAGCAGAGATCTTGGCACCGCACAAATGACGGAGATGGTAGCCGAGTTGAAACAGCAGTCTGCAGCTATCCATGACAATGACATGTCACGGGCCGAGAGTATGCTTACTGCGCAGGCTCATACGTTGGATGGCCTGTTTGCTCATTTATCAACCCAGGCTCTGAGCAGCACTGATTTGGCAAAACTTGAACGTTACATGAAGCTGGCGCTTAAGGCGCAGGCGCAATCCCGTGCAACCCTACAGACGCTGGGTGAAATTAAATCGCCTAAGCATGTTGCCTTTGTGGGGCAGGCGAATATTGGTAATCAAGTACAAGTTAACAACAGCAATACCACCGCGCCCGGGCGCACGCGGAAAAAACAAAAAGCGCCAAACGAACTATTGGAGACGCAACATGACGAACGGTTGGACACCCGAGCGGCGGGCAAGACAGGCAGAGCTAATCCGGCAATGGCAACCGTGGGCAAAAAGCACAGGACCGACCAGTGAAGAGGGCAAAGTTTTGGCTTCACGCAATGCCTATAAGGGCGGGTTTAGACCACAGCTTAGGGAGCTCGCCAAGGCGCTTAAGGAGCAGGAAACCTGGCGTCGGGATTTGCTGTAGTGCGTCTGCGCTCGTGCATTCATCTCAAAGCAAGCATGCTAACAGATAGCTTCGCGAGATCTTTGACGCAGATAGAACGGCATGCCCAGCTATTTGTTATAGTCGGCTAATTTCAAGCGCTGTTTAGCTAAACAATCATGACTTTGTCCAGACGCGACACTAGGGAAATAACATGAGCAACGATTCGGTCAAGCAGAATCAAATCAACAAAGCGGTCTGGAACGCCTGTGACACCTTCCGGGGCACTGTAGATCCGAGCATCTATAAGGACTACGTGCTAACCATGTTATTTGTGAAGTACCTGTCGGACGTTTGGCAGGATCACTACGACAAGTATGTGGAAGAATATGGCGATACGCCGGAGCTCATCGAAGAGCTGATGAAAAGCGAGCGCTTCGTGCTGCCCAAGGATGCCGGCTTTTACGCCTTGTACGAGCGCCGTCATGAGCCGAGTTGCGGTGAGCGCATCGACAAGGCCTTGCACGCCATTGAAGAGGCTAACACTGGCAAGCTGGCCGATGTGTTCCAGGACATCAGCTTTAACTCCACCAAGCTGGGTGAAGAAAAACAGAAGAACGACATTCTTCGTCACCTGTTGGAAGACTTTGCCAAGCCGGAGCTGAACCTGCGTCCGAGTCGTATCGGGAATCTGGATGTCATTGGTAACGCCTACGAATACCTGATCAAGAACTTTGCGGCCACCTCCGGCAAGAAGGCTGGTGAGTTCTATACCCCACCGGAAGTCTCCGAGCTGATGGCCGAGATTGTCGACCCGAAAGAAGGGGATGAGATCTGCGACCCGGCCTGTGGCTCCGCCTCGCTTTTGCTCAAGTGCGCCAACCAGATTCGTAAGGGCCACGATGGCTCCAAGAACTTTGCCCTGTTCGGTCAGGAAGCCATTGGTAGCACCTGGGCTTTGGCCAAAATGAACATGTTTCTGCACGGTATTGATAACCATAAGCTGGAGTGGGGCGACACCATTCGTAACCCGCTGCTGCTCGATGAAAACGGCGGCCTGAAGCACTTTGATATTGTGGTGGCCAACCCACCGTTCTCGCTGGACAAGTGGGGGCACGGCAGCGCAGAAAGCGATCCGTACTCACGGTTCCGTCGCGGTGTGCCACCCAAGACCAAGGGTGACTACGCTTTCATTCTGCACATGATTGAAACCCTGAAGCCAAAGACCGGGCGCATGGCCGTCGTGGTTCCTCACGGTGTCCTGTTCCGAGGCTCAAGCGAAGGTAAGATCCGACAGAAGCTGATCGAAGAGAACCTTTTGGATGCTGTCATTGGTCTGCCCGAAAAGCTGTTCTACGGCACCGGCATCCCGGCGGCCATTCTGGTGTTCCGCAAGGACAAGACAGACAACAACGTGCTGTTCATCGATGCCAGCCGGGAGTTCAAGTCAGGCAAGAACCAGAACCAGTTGTCCGATGAGAACATTGCCAAGGTGGTCGACACCTACAAACAACGGGACGCCCGGGACAAGTATTCCTACGTCGCCAGCCTGGAAGAAATTCAGGAAAACGACTTCAACCTCAACATCCCTCGTTACGTGGACACCTTCGAGGAAGAGGAAGAGATCGACCTGATGGCCGTGCAAGCGGAGCGGAAGGAGATCGAGGCTGAGCTTGCGAAGCTGAACGAGCAGATGGACGGGTATCTGGATGTGTTGGGTTACGCTTCTCAGATTAGCGCGACAAACGGAGGTGATGTGTGATCCCTAATGGCTGGAAGCTAGGTTATCCAACTGAATTGGTGTCTTTATTTAGCGGATTTGCATTTAAAAGCACGGATGCTGTTGATGCTGGCGTGCGTTGGCTAAAAATCGCAAACGTAGGGATTGGGGAAGTAAAGTGGGACAATGAGAGTCACCTACCTGAGCACTTTCAGGAATACTACAACAAATTTTATCTACAAGTCGGCGACATCGTCGTCGCAATGACTCGGCCTACTCTCGGTAACCATTTAAAAATTGCAAAGATAAAAAATAAAGAAGACGAAGCTCTACTAAACCAGCGAGTTGCAAAGCTTGTTATTAAGAAAGGAAACGACAGTGAATTTGTATATCAAGTTTTCAGGACTGAAAACATCGCTGCGAGGATAAATTCAGCTCTTTTAGGCACAGATCCTCCGAATCTGAGCGTGTCTGTTTTGCGGGACTTTACAGTGCCTATTCCTCCCCTCCCCGAACAAAAAAAGATCGCCCAGATCCTCTCCACCTGGGATCAGGCCATCACCGCCACCGAGCGCCTGCTTGAGAACAGCCAGCAGCGGAAGAAAGGGTTGATGCAGCAGTTGCTGACCGGGAAGAAGCGGTTGCCGGGGTTTGAGGGGGAGTGGAAAAAAGTTGAACTCGGTGAGGCTTTGGCCTACCAGCAGCCAACACCATTCCTTGTTACATCTACAGAATACTCCGATGACTTTCCTACGCCAGTTCTGACAGCGGGGAAGAGCTTCTTGCTGGGATACACTGACGAAACATTCGGGATTTACGACGATGGGCTTCCAGTGATTATCTTTGATGACTTCACGACGGCCAGCCAGTTTGTGGACTTCCCGTTCAAAGCGAAGTCCAGCGCCATGAAAATACTCACAGCCAAACCAGGATATTCAATCAGATTTATTTTTGAGGCGATGCGGATGATTAGGTTCGCGGTCGGAGGCCATCAGCGTCATTGGATCTCGATTTTTGCCAATTTGGTGATCCCGTGCCCGAGCTCCGAAGAACAGCATGCCATTTCAGAAGTCTGTGCCACTGCCGACCGGGAGATTTCTTCCTTACAAGCTCGGCTTGACTCACTGAAGAGTGAAAAGAAAGCCCTGATGCAACAACTCCTGACCGGCAAGCGTCGGGTTCAGGTGGACACGGAGGTAGCATAATGGCGCAAAAGCGACCTCGCACCATTCAGATATTTTTGCCCACGGGTGACCCTGCTGGAATTCGTATTGCCGAGCAGACCACTTCAATCATTAGACTAATTGAAGTGCCTCGAAGTGAGATGGCTGAGTTTGGAAAAATGCCAGAAGCCAAGCAAGTTGGTTTGTATTTTTTGATCCAGGGTGACGGTAAAGACGAGCTGTATGTTGGCCAGTCGGGTGATGTGGGCAATCGACTCATGCAACACCACAAAGATGAGAAAAAAGACTGGGAGCGTGCCCTGGTACTGGTGTCGCTCACTAACAATTTAACACAAACTCATGTTCTGTATTTGGAATCTCTGTCGATCGAAAAAGCGAAAAGCTGCCAACGGTACGAACTGATTAATGGTAATGGTGGGCAAAAACCCCACACACCTATTCCGTTGAAAGCCGATTGTGATGAAATCCATGAAACTGGAAGCTTGCTGCTGGCAACTCTTGGCTACCCAATCTTTGAGCCGTTGACCGAACCTAGCAAAGATAAAGCTGAGCAAACGTTTGTTTGCAGTCGTGCCGGAGTGGATGCGAAAGGGATTTACACCAGCGAAGGTATGGTCGTGCTAAAAGGGACATCGGCTCCTATGACTACGAAGCGAAAAACCCAACAACAATTCTTCAAGAGGCGGGACGAGCTATTAGCCAAAGGCGTGATTGCTGAACAAGGTGGGCGTTTCGTGTTCACGCGAGACTATCTGTTTCAAACACCTAGTGGTGCATCGAGCTTTTTACTCCTCGCTTCTTCTAACGGTTGGGTAGACTGGAAATCGCCGCAAGGGGTGACGCTGCACGATCATCAAGGCCGCAATCTAGAGTCGGTAACAGAGGAGGCCTTATGAACACCACCCCTCAAGGGAATGAGCAGCATTCCAGCCATATTCCGGCCTTGGCCACCCTGATCAATCTGGGCTGGACGTTTCTTCCGACATCGGAGTGCCAAGCCCTACGGGGCAGCCAGCGGGAAGTGGTGCTGAAGCCGGTGCTAGAGAAGGTGTTGCGCCAGCGCCGGTTCGAGTTCAAAGGGCAGTGGTATCCGTTGTCTGATCAGGCCGTGGATCAGGTGATTCGAGACATCACAACGCCGACCATGGCTCAGGGTTTGTTGGTGGCTAACCAGTCCGTGTACGACATGCTGACGTTGGGCGTGACTGTCACAGAGTTTGTGGGCGGCCATAAGGCTTCTCCAACCATTCACCTGATCGACTGGGACGACTTGGACAACAACGAGTTCCATGTTACCGAAGAGATGGAAGTGCTGTCGGCTCAAAGCACCCACACCCGGCGGCCAGATGTGGTGGCCTTTGTGAATGGCATTCCCTTGACGGTGATCGAAGCTAAACGCGCAGCCTCCGGCAATCCGAATAAAAACATGGTGGAGGAGGGCATCAGCCAGAACCTCCGCAACCAGAAGAATGATGAGATTCCGTTCCTGTTCGCCTTTGCCCAGCTGCTGTTCTCCATCAGTCGTAACGATGGTCGATACGGCACGACCAATACTCCCATGAAATTCTGGTCGAAGTGGGAAGACGAAGAGTTCGACGATCAGTATGTCAAGGGTATCAAGAACGGGTCACTGTCCTCGTCCAACAAGGACGCTCTGTTTCAGGACAAGCCCGCCAAAATTCGAGCTTACTTCGAGCAGCTTTGGTCAAAGCCCGTGGCACCCACGGAGCAGGATCGCTTGTTGGTCGGACTGCTGGATCGGCACCGCTTTTTGGAGTTCATCAAATATTTCATTTTGTTTGATCGGAAAATCGGCAAGATCGCGGCACGCTACCCTCAGGCTTTCGGCATCAAGGCACTGCTGGAGCGCATCTCCGAGTTCAAACCCAGTGGTGAACGCCGGGGTGGCGTACTCTGGCACACCACCGGTTCTGGCAAGTCTTTTACCATGGTGTACCTGTGCAGAGCTCTTCTGCTCAGCGACGCACTGAAGAGTTGTAGGGTTATCCTGGTCACCGACCGCGTAGATCTTGAGAAGCAGCTCTCTCAGACTTTCCTGACCGGCGGTGCGTTCGGTACGGACATCTCGGGCAAGAAAAGCGGTGACGCGGCGGCCAAAACCCGTTCAGGAAAAGATCTGGCCAAGCGAATCGGGCAGGGCACAGAGCGCATCATCTTCACCATCATCAATAAGTTTGCCTCAGCCGCGAAGCAGCCAGAATGTTACAACCCGTCTGAGAACATCATCGTCATCGTCGATGAAGGACACCGAAGCCAAGGTGGCGAAAACCACACCCGAATGCGCCTGGCCCTACCCAACGCCTCTTTCATCGCGTTTACCGGAACACCGCTGCTGAAGAATGAAAAAAGCGAAACCGCACAGAAATTCGGGGCCATCATTCACGCCTACACCATGAAGCGTGCAGTAGAAGACGGCACCATCACGCCCTTACTGTACGAAGAGCGTAAGCCCCTGCTCAATGTTAATCAGGAAGCGGTAGATACCTGGTTCGATAAAGTCACAGCGTCCCTGTCGGACAGCCAGAGGGCAGACCTCAAGCGCAAATACGCAAAACAGGGCCAGATCTACACGGCGCAAGATCGCATCAAACTCAACGCCTTCGACATCAGCGTGCATTTTAGTGAGAACTATAAGAAAGCGGGCCTCCAGCTCAAAGGGCAGCTAGCGACTGACAGCAAGCTCAGTGCGATCCGTTACAAGCAGCAGCTCGATAGCTGGGGTCTGATAACCAGTGCTATCGTGATCTCACCGCCGGACACCCGGGAGGGCCATACCGATGTGGATGAAACCAACCTGCCAATAGTGCAGGAGTGGTGGAAGAAGAATGTCATTGAAGATCCCCAAGAGTACGAGAAGGGGGTCATCGAAGATTTCGGTACCGACGGGCCGCCGGACATCCTGATCGTTGTAGACAAACTCCTGACCGGTTTCGACGAGCCACGAAACGCGGTGCTCTACATCGACAAGCAGCTCAAAGGTCACAACCTGATCCAGGCCATTGCCCGGGTGAACCGCCTGCACCCACAAAAGCCCTTTGGATACCTGATTGATTACCGGGGCATTCTCAAAGAGCTGGATACGGCCATCAAGGATTACCAAAACTACGAAGACCAGACCCAGGGCGGGTTTGCCATCGAGGACATCGACGGCCTGTATTCCAACGTGGACACGGAATACAAAAAGCTGCCCGCTCTGCATGACAAGCTCTTGAGCTTTTTTGGGCACATAGACAACCGCCTGGATCCGGAGCCCTATCGCCAGGTGTTCATGCCCAAGTACGAGTCCGGCCCGGACGGTGAGGAAGTGGATACCCGGCAGGCGCTGCGTGAGGATTTCTACGAAGTGCTCACGGAGTTTGGGATGTGTCTGAAAACCGCACTCTCCACCCAAAGTTTCTTCGAGGACAGAGGCTTCACAGAAGCCGACATCCGACGCTACAAAACCGATCTGGCCTGGTTCTCCGACCTGCGTAAGACCGTTCGCATGGATGCCCAGGAAACCGTGGACTACTCAGAATACGAGGGCCAGATTCGGGATCTGATCGACCGGTATGTAACCGGCGTGGATGTGGCCCCTGGGGAAGAGCCGGTGCTGATTGAGTCGATTAGCGAACCCCGCCCTGAATACTGGTCGGAAGATAAAGCCAGAAACGAAACCGACAAGATCAAAACTCGCACCAAGAAAACCATTGAGCAACAGTTGGGCGATGACCCCTACGCCAAAAAGGTGTTCTCAGCCATGCTGAAGGATGCCATCGAAAAAGCCGAGTCCATGTTCGACTACACAGCGCAGTTCAGGCTGTTCAGTGAACTGGAAGCCAGGGTGGATGAGCGGGACGTACCAGGCCTGCCAACGGATGAGTTCAAGGACAACAAGCATGCCCAAGCGTATTACGGCACGTTTAAGCTGGCTCTGGGTGAGGCCTTTGCGGATTTGCAGTCTGACCAAGGCGGCCAGTTGATTGAAGAGGCCTTCGAGATCGATAAGGTAGTGAACCGGGCGGTGGCCGAGAACTCCCTGAACCTGGCGGGTATCGAACAAGACGTTCGTAAGAACCTGTTACCCCGTCTGTTCGGATTGGTTGGGCTCGATAAAGCCAAAGAAGTGCTGGATGAAGTCGTTCAGATCATTCGCAACGGGGTGGCCAAGTGATAACGGCCATGAACTCCAGCCAGGATGAGCGGGCACCTGTCCATGTCACTCGCTACGGTGACCGGGAGTTTCAGTACCAGATCCAGTACCTGACCAACTACCCACGGGCATCCATCAAGGTGCATGTGCATCCGAATGGCCAGGTTCAGGTAGATGCGCCGGGCAGCGCTTCCCTGCAGGACATCAAGGCCGCCGTGCAACGCCGGGCTCGCTGGGTATTGAAGCATCTAGCTGATATTGAAGAGCGCAATCGAGGTGTACTACCTCGACAATGGGTGAGCGGTGAAAGCCAGCTTTACCTTGGTCGGCGGTATGTGCTGAAAGTGATCAGCGAGACTGAGCAGCGCAAGGTGGCTTGTAAGCTGATTGGTGGCCAACTGCGGGTGCAGGGCAAAGAGCTGAGCCCGGAGCGGACACAGAGAGCTGTCTGGGAATGGTACCGAGAACGTGCCCGGCATGTGTTTCAGCGCCGACTGGATCTGATGGTGGAGAAACTACCGTGGATTAAGGCGGCACCGCCTTGGCGAATCATCGAAATGCAGACCCAGTGGGGGAGTTGTACCCCGGAAGGAGCCATACTGCTGAACCCCCACCTGGTGAAAGCGCCTACAAAGGCCATTGATTACGTGATTCTGCATGAGCTTTGCCATTTGGAAGAACACAATCATAGCCCACGCTTTTACGGGCTGTTGGATCGATTTATGCCGGAGTGGCGGGTGGTCAAGGATCAGCTAGATTGCAAAGCCGAGCTTTTCTTGGGCGACTTTTAGACTAGATACGGTGAAACGGTGCGCCATTGAGAGAGGCAACTCGACTCCTAAAACCGTAAGATTGTTTGAGATTTGCCTACAAGTTGCCTACAGATTCCAGAAACAAAAAGACCGTCTTTTGTGAAAACGGTCTAAGTACTTGATATGTATGGCGGGCCCAGCAAGACTCGAATCACCGACCAAAGGTTTATGAGTCCCGATCCTATAAGACAGGCGTTTATATGAGCCGTATACGTGGTCCGTATGTGCGGTTCTGTGAGAGGACTGAGGCGGTACGCCTCACCCTACTCGATGTGTCTGGTGATTGCGTTCGGAAAGGACAGTCTTACAAAAATGCTCTTACATCTGCCGTTACATACTTTCAGAAAGCAAAAAGGCCAGCTTGTAATAGCTGGCCTAAGTGCTTGTTTTGTATGGTGCCCGGAGGCGGAATCGAACCACCGACACGAGGATTTTCAATCCCCTGCTCTACCGACTGAGCTACCCGGGCAACGGGGCGCTATTAAACGATTGAAGGCCTTTCATGTCAAGCATCTGCTGAAGATATTTTCACTTTTTTCAGCTGCTTAGGCCACTACGCCAGAAAATCAGGCTTCTGGCGGAACATAACCCTCTGCCTGAGCGTACTCTTCGCCCGACAGAAACTTGTCCATCTCCTGCTGGATGAACTTGCGATCCTCGGCATCCATCATGTTCAGACGGCGCTCGTTGATCAACATGGTTTGGTGGGCCAGCCACTCGTCCCAGGCTTTCTTCGATACATCATTGAAGATCGCCTCGCCTTTTGAGCCCGGATAGGGCGGACGGTCGAGGCCGGGTAATTCCTGCTGGTATTTGCGGCATAACACAGTGCGCGACATGAAACTCTCCTCAGGCAACCGGGTCAAGAAGTTGTTCTACCCGCTTGAGCAGTTTGCTGACCGGTGCGGCCAGCCCCAGGCGGGAAGGCTGGCGCAGGTTATACCAGACCTGCCCGGCTTCGGCCACGCTCGGTGATGGGCTGACCCGCACCAGCAACGGCTGGATGTCCAGATGAAAATGGCTGAAAGTGTGTCGCAGCGGCTCCAGACTCTCGGTTGCGTCATGCTGCCAGCCCAGCTGCTCAAGCAGCTGCTCCAACGCCGCATGATCATCCAGCTGCGGCGGACACCACAGGCCGCCCCACAAACCGCTGTCAGGCCGCCGTTGCAGCCAGACATCTCCCTCAGGGGAGACCAGCAGCGGCATTACGCACTGACGCACCGGCAGCGCCTTGCGCGGCTTGGAGTGAGGATAGGCCGTGGGGGTGCCCAGCATGCGCGCCGCGCAGCCAGCCTGTACCGGACATAACAGGCACGATGGCTTGCTGCGCGTGCACAGGGTCGCGCCCAGATCCATCATCGCCTGGGTGTAATGATTGAAACGCTGCTGCGGCGTATATCCCTCGGCGACCTGCCACAGCCGGTCATGCACCGCCTTCTCACCGGGCCAACCTTCGACCGCGTGATAACGCGCCAGCACCCGTTTGACGTTGCCATCCAGGATTGCCGCGCGCAGCCCCATGCTCAAGCTGGCGATGGCACCGGCAGTGGAGCGGCCGATACCCGGCAGCGCCTCCAGGCCTTCGATACTGGCCGGAAACACGCCAGCATATTCGCTGACGACGATCTGCGCTGCCTTGTGCAGGTTGCGCGCCCGGCTGTAATAGCCAAGCCCGGTCCACAGGTGCAACACCTCGTCCGGAGCGGCCGCCGCCAGCGCATGCACATCCGGCAGCGTGTCCATGAACCGCTGGTAGTAGGGAATCACCGTGGCGACCTGGGTCTGCTGCAGCATGATTTCCGAGACCCAGACGCGGTAGGGACTCATATCCTGCTGCCAGGGCAAATCCTTGCGGCCATGCTGGTCGTACCACGCCAACACGGCGCTGGCGAAGGAATCAGTACTCACCGTCCGAACAGCCCCTTGAGCGCATCGCGCACCGCCGGAGCCTTGTCGCCGAACTCTTCCTCCAGCTTCTCACCAACCTTGTCCTGCACCTTGCGCTCGGCTTCGTTGCGCAGCAGCTGACCGGCGATCCGGGTCACACCTTCGGTGTCCACTCCGCAGCTCTTGGCAGCGTTATGCAGATAGCCTTCACAGCGGATCGGCCATTCGATGCCGACATAACGCTCGTTCACCTGGCAGGCCGCATCGGGCATATCACTCTTGTCACCTTCGAGCAGCAATCCCAGACGGTAATCCAGCCGCTGTTCCGGCAGGTTGATGTCCCCGTTACCCTTGGCCGCAATACCCGGCAACGCCGCGATCAGGTCGCGATTATTGACGTTGCCGTTGACGATCTTGAAGCTGCCACCCAGCTGACTGAATGGCGTATCCGCACTGCCGTGCTCGGCACCCAGCGGTTTGCGATTGGCCAGTGCTATGGCCTGGCACAGCTTCTGCTCCAGATTGACGCCAAGCAGCGCGCCGTCGGCCACATCAAAGCGCACATCGCCATTCAAGCCATTGACCCAGCGGCGCATGCTGTTGCCCTGGGTTTTCAGGTTCATGTTCAGATCCAGCTTGCCGCGAAACTGCTCGGCCACCTCATAAGCCCGCTGCAGCGCCAGCGAATCGATGCCGTCAAGCCTGGCATTCAAGCTCAAGGGTGCCGGAGAGCGACTGGCGTTGATGGTCGCAGTGGCGGCGAATGTCCCACCGAAGATGCCACCCTCGAATTGCTTCAGACGCACATCGCCGTCTACCGCCTCAACGGCAGCCTTGAACGGACTGATAGTCTGGCCAGTCAGCTGCACCTGCTGCATGCCCAAACTGCCGACCACGTTCAATCCGGTCAGCGTTTCCAGCGGCAGAACCGCATCGTTATTCCAGGGTTCCGGCGCCTTCTGCGAGCTGCTGCCGCCCTGCGCTGCCCCTGCAGGTGCCGGCTTGTCTTCCTGCGGCGGCAGGTAGTGGTCGATATTCAGGCTATTGCCGCTCAGGTCGAAGCGCAGCGCCTGACGTTCGAAATCGGCCAGGCCCATGCTGCCGTTCAGTTCGGTGCCATCAACCATCATCTTCAGGTTCTGCAGCAGCATACTGTTATCACTGCCCGCCAGATCGGCGCTCAGCGCCACTTTGCTCAATGCATTGTTCTTCGCCATGGCCGGCAGGCTCTGCCCCAGCGCGTGCATCAACGCGCGGGCGTCGAACTCGGCAATATTGATCGCACCGGCAAGCTGCAGGTCCGTGTCCAGCTGGCTGGCGGTCAGCTGACCGGTCGCCCGCAGATCAGCCAGCGACAGACGCAGCTGCTTCAGTTCGGCAACCTGTTTCTGCAGATCGATCTCGCTGTCGCCCTGCAGCTGCATATTCACCGCGCGACCGCCGAAGGGGTCGCCGCTGGCATCCAGCTTCAGGTCGAAGCCGTCCAGCTGATACAGCTCTTTATCCAGATCGAAGCTGGCGACGGTGTGCAGGTCGATGCGCACGCGCATGGCCGGTTGACCGGTCACCAGCAGGCCGAGAAATGCCACATCGAAGGGCTGATTCTCGATCAACGCGCCGGTGCTCAGGTTCACGTCTTCCAGTGACACCTTCTGGGCGGTACGACGATCAAGATAGGTGATATGGGCGTTGGTGATGCGCACGCTTTCTACCGCCACATCCAGCTGGTCATGCTCACCCGCTTCAGCCTCTGCTTCAGCTTGCCCCTCGACCGCCTCTCCGGTGACGGCATTTGCCTCCGCCTGCGGCCCAATGGTTGACCAGTTGGCCACGCCGTTTTCGTCGACTTCCAGACTCAGGCTGATGTCATCCAGAATCACATCGCTCATGCGCAGCTGCTTGCGCAGCAGCGGCAGGACTTCCACCCCCAAACCCATGCTGCCAACGCTGGCCAGGGTCTTTTCCGGGTGCTCGATCGGAGCCAGGCCGACCTCTTTGAGCTCTATCCCCAGCCAGGGAAATAGCGACCAGCCAATATCACCGCCCAGGGTCAGCTCCACGTTGGCCTGTTCCCGGGCCGCCTGCTGGATCTGCTCCTTGTAGTCGTTGGGGTCGAACATGCGGGTCAGGAAGAACAACACCCCGACCCCCAGCACGACAAGAGCCAGCACCACCAGGCCAATGATCTTGACTAGCTTTTTCATACCTACTCCCGTGATTCAGATTGTCGCCAGATTAAAGGTTGTCCAACTGCCCCGCCACCTCTTCGGCCAATGCCAAACTGGCGGTCAGCCCCGGGGATTCAATACCGAACAGACTTACAACTCCTTGCAAGCCATGTATGGCAGGGCCCTGAATCATGAAATCAGCAGCGGCAGCGCCCGGCCCGCTGAGTTTGGCGCGCACGCCGGCGTAGCCCGGTTGCAAGCGCTCGGCGCGGCACGCCGGCCAATAGCGCTGGATCGACCGGGCAAATCCCTCGCCCAGCCCCGCATCGACCTGATAGTCGATGCCGTCGGTGTAGCGCACGTCCGGCCCGAACCGCAGCTGTCCGCCCAGATCCAGCGTAGCATGCACACCCAGACCAACCGCGTTGGGCTCAGGCATGGGATAGACCAGGTGACGGAAGGGTGAAGAGCCCGCATAACTGAAGTAACGGCCCTGGCAGTAGTGCAATGACGGAATCAGCGCCGCTGGATAACCACCGATTGAGTGAGCCAGCTGCTGGGCAAACAATCCGCCGGCGTTGATCAGCCAGCGGCAACTGACGGCGAACGGCTGGCCGCCGCTCTGCCCCTGTACCCGCCACTGATCACCCTGACGCTCAACCCGATCGACCCGGGTACGCAGACACAGCTGCCCACTCAGCCCTAGCAGCGCCGTCTCGAAGGACTGCATCAATGCGTGACTGTCGACGATCCCGGTCAAGGGTGAGAACAGGCCACCGACGGCCGTGACCGCGGGCTCCAGATCGCGCACCTGATCCGCATTCAGCGATTGCAGCTGCACGCCACAGGCCTGTGCGTTGAGTCGCAGCTGCTCCAGCGCCGGCAGCTCCTCATGGGTGGTCGCCACCAGCAGTTTGCCGATACGTCTGTACGGTACCCGGTGTGCCTCACACCAGGCGTACAACCGGTCGCGCCCATCCAGACACAGCCTGGCCTTGAGCGAGCCCGGCGGGTAATAGATACCTGCATGGATCACTTCACTGTTACGGCTGGAGGCATGCTCACCGATGCTGGCTTCACGCTCCAGCACCATGACTTCCCGCCCCACGCTGGCCAGGCGCTGGGCAATGGCCAACCCGACCACACCCGCCCCCACCACTATCACCTCGATATCCGCCACGCCCGCCTCTGCTCAGATAACCCCGCTTATTCTGCCGGCTCACCCGTCACAAGGAAAGCGGGGTTCAGAGCCAGCCGCCCCCCGGGACGTTCCTCCTATAGCCCCGGGGATGGGCTAGCCGTATAATGCCCGCCCTTGATTTATATATTGTGGAGAATTGCCATGACGGAGCGCAGGGCGAGTGTCGAGCGCAACACGTCGGAAACGCAGATCAAAGTGGAAATCAACCTGGACGGTACCGGTCAGGCGCACTTTGATATCGGTGTTCCCTTCCTCGAACACATGCTGGACCAGGTAGCGCGACACGGCCTGATCGATATGCATATCGAGTGTCGTGGTGATCTGGATATTGATGACCACCACACCGTGGAAGATGTCGGCATCACTCTCGGCCAGGCGTTTGCCAAGGCCGTAGGTGACAAGAAGGGGCTGCGCCGCTACGGCCACTCCTATGTGCCTATGGACGAAGCCCTGTCGCGTGTCGCACTGGACTTCTCCGGCCGTCCCGGCCTGCAGATGCATGTACCTTTCACCCGCGCAGTAGTGGGCCGCTTTGACGTTGACCTGTTCCAGGAATTCTTCCAGGGCTTCGTCAACCACGCGCTGGTCACACTGCACATCGACAACCTGCGTGGCATCAACACCCACCACCAGATCGAAACCGTGTTCAAAGCCTTTGGTCGCGCATTGCGCATGGCCATTGAAATCGATCCGCGCATGGGCGACCGCATCCCTTCGACCAAGGGTTCGCTGTAAATGAGTGCAGTAGTCGTTATCGACTACGGTATGGGCAACCTGCACTCGGTTGCGAAGGCACTGGAACATGCCGGCGCGCGCCACGTGAGCGTCACCAGTGACGCTCAGCAGATTCTGGATGCCGAGCGTGTGGTGCTGCCCGGCGTCGGCGCCATCCGCGACTGCATCAGCGAACTGCGCAAGCTGGGACTGGATCAGGTCGTGCGTCAGGTAGTCACCGAAAAACCCCTGCTGGGTATCTGTGTCGGCATGCAGATGCTGCTGGAGCGCAGTGAAGAAAATGGCGGCGTGGACGGCCTCGGCCTGTTTCCCGGCGAGGTGAAGTTCTTCGGTGATGATCTGTTCGAAGACGGCGAGCGACTCAAGGTGCCCCACATGGGTTGGAACCAGGTAAAACAGACCGGCGACCATCCGCTGTGGCACCGTATCGAACAGGATGCGCGCTTCTATTTCGTGCACAGCTATTACGCCAGTCCGGTGAGACCGACCCAGACCGCCGGACGCTGCCATTACGGTGTCGATTTTGCCGCCGCACTGGTACAGGACAATATTTTCGCCACCCAATTTCACCCGGAGAAGAGCCATACCAATGGCCTGCAGCTGCTGCAGAACTTCCTGGTGTGGGATGGCCGCTGGTAAACCGATCAGGAAAATCTAGCCATGCTCATTATCCCCGCGATTGACCTCAAGGACGGCGCCTGCGTTCGTCTGCGCCAAGGCCTGATGGATGACGCCACGGTGTTCTCCGATGACCCCGTGGCCATGGCCGCCAAATGGGTCGAGGCCGGCTGCCGCCGCCTGCACCTGGTGGACCTGAATGGCGCCTTTGAAGGCAAACCCGTCAACGGTGACGTGGTTACCGCCATTGCCAAGCGTTACCCGAACCTGCCGATCCAGATCGGTGGCGGCATCCGCTCGCTGGAAACCATCGAGCATTACGTCCGCGCCGGCGTCAGCTACGTGATCATCGGCACCAAGGCCGTCAAACAGCCGGAGTTTGTCGGCGAAGCCTGCCGCGCCTTTCCCGGCAAGGTGATTGTCGGCCTGGATGCCAAGGATGGCTTTGTAGCCACCGACGGCTGGGCAGAGGTCAGCGATCTGCAGGTCATCGACCTCGCCAAGCGCTTCGAAGCTGACGGCGTCTCCGCGATCGTCTACACCGACATCGCAAAGGACGGCATGATGCAGGGCTGCAACGTTGAAGCCACCGCAGCACTGGCCAATGCCACCCGCATTCCGGTGATCGCCTCCGGCGGCATCCACAACCTGGGCGACATTCAGAAACTGCTGGACGCCCGCGCACCCGGGATCATGGGCGCCATTACCGGCCGCGCCATCTACGAAGGCACACTGGATGTAGCGCAAGCACAGGCACTGTGCGACGCTGCGGAAAACTGAAACAACCATCGGAGAGCTGACATGGCGCTGGCCAAACGCATCATCCCCTGCCTCGACGTGGAAAATGGCCGCGTCGTCAAAGGCGTGAAGTTCGAGAATATCCGTGACGCCGGTGACCCGGTGGAAATCGCCCGGCGCTACAACGAGCAGGGCGCAGACGAGATCACCTTCCTCGACATCACCGCCACCCACGAAGGCCGCGACACCACGCTGCATACCGTCGAGCGCATGGCCAGCGAAGTATTCATCCCGCTGACCGTCGGCGGCGGCGTGCGCACCGTGCAGGACATTCGCAATCTGCTGAATGCCGGAGCCGACAAGGTCTCGATCAACTCCGCTGCCGTATTTACGCCGGAATTTGTCGGCGAGGCGGCCGATCGCTTTGGCTCTCAGTGCATTGTTGTCGCCATCGATGCCAAGCGGGTGTCGGCGCCCGGTGAGCCGGGTCGCTGGGAAATCTTCACCCATGGCGGACGCAAACCCACCGGTCTGGATGCGGTGGAGTGGGCGAAGAAGATGGAAGCACTGGGCGCCGGCGAGATCCTGCTGACCAGCATGGACCAGGACGGCGTGAAGAGCGGCTACGATCTGGGCGTAACCCGCGCCATCAGTGATGCGGTGGGCGTCCCGGTGATCGCCTCGGGCGGAGTCGGTAACCTGCAGCATCTGGCTGATGGCGTGCTGCTCGGCGGCGCCGATGCAGTCTTGGCCGCCAGCATCTTCCATTTCGGCGAGTTCACCATTGGCGAAGCCAAGGCGTATATGGCCGAGCGCGGGATCGAGATGCGGTTGTAAGGGGGCTCACCGATACTTGCGCGCCAACAGCTCCTCCACACTGACAACCACCACCCCTTCATCCTGTTTCAGACCCGGCAGCCGCTGCTCCAGATAATCCAGCGTTTCCGGATAGGGATGGCCGATGATCAGCGCTGCACCCTGCTTGCGCGCCAGCTTCAACGCGCGCTGGAAGGCGGCATCGATCGCTGCTGCAGTACGTTCATTATCCAGAAACACATCCCGCGACAGATGCCGCACGCCGTGCGCCTCTGCGGCAAAAGCGGCCTGAGTGGCCGGGGACGTGCGACTGTCGATGAAGAACAGACCGCGCGCGCCGAGCACCTGCATCACCCAATCCATAGCTTCGCGTTCGCCAGTCAGGCGGCTACCCATGTGATTATTGAGCCCCTGAATGGGGATAAAGCTGTTCAGATTGGCTTGCAGCGTTGCTTCCAGCTCTGCCCTATCCATCTCGGCATACAGCCCACCCTGCCCGATCGGCAACGCCGCACCATTCTCCATAGGCTGATGCAACATGACGGTCTTGCCGGCCGCTCCGGCCTCGCTGGCCAGCCGCTGGGCTGATTGGGTATGCGGCAGTATTGCCAGCGCCACGGGCGCCGGCAGGGCGATAAGACGCCGCCCACGGATCAGGCTGTGGCCGACGTCGTCGATGATGATACCGATTACCGGAGTGGCATCCGGTGCAGAGGCAGGTGCAGTGGCTGGCTGCACTTCAACGATTTCCGGCAGCGGCACAGCCGGGCGGCCTTCGGGCTCAGGCTCAGCATCAACTGCATGCTCCAATTGCAGCCAGCGCGCGCGCAGTTCGTCGTAATAGGCTGCGTCGCTCTGCAGCGTATCCACTGCTCCCGCGACCTGCTCCGTGATGGCTTGCTCAGTATCGGCTGCCGGCGGATCGTCCGGCTCTCCACAGCCGATCAGCACCAACATGAACAGCCCGGCCATGGTCAGAGCGAGCATGGCCGGGCGAAACGAGAAGGTCATTGGCTGCGGGTGATATTCAGACCCTTGAGCAGATTCAAGGCTTGATTCAATTGATAGTCGGCCTCGCGCGCTGCGGCTTCATCTGTCACCTGCCGGCGCATCGTCGGACGCTCATCGCCATTGCCATTGCCATTGTTCAGATGGCCGAGCAGATCGGCCTCACGGTAACTCGCTTCTTCCGCGTTGCGGGTCAAGAGCGCCCGTTCGACCTGAATATCCGGCACTATCCCCTGCGCCTGGATCGAGCGACCGTTCGGGGTGTAGTACAGCGCCGTGGTCAATTTCAGCGCACGGTCGTTGTTCAGCGGCAGTACCGTCTGCACCGACCCCTTGCCGAAGCTGTCGGTGCCCATGATCACCGCCCGGCCTCGGTCCTGCAGAGCGCCGGCGACAATCTCCGAAGCCGATGCCGAGCCGCCATTGATCAGCACCACCAGCGGAATCTTCTTGCCGGGGTTGGCTGGGGAGGCGTTGAAGCGCATTTCGGTATTCGGCAAGCGGCCCTTGGTGTAGACGATCAGGCCATCGCTGAGAAAGGCGTCGGCAACCTCCACTGCGGACTGCAAGACGCCGCCCGGGTTGTTGCGCAGGTCCAGCACCAGCCCCTTGAGCTCATCCTTGGCAGTCAGCGTTTTCAGGCTGCGGCGGACTTCTTCTCCAGTATTGTTCTGGAACTGGGTAATACGCAGGTAGGCATAGCCCGGGTCGAGCGCCTCGGTGCGCACGCTTTTCACCTTGATCACCGCCCGCTCCAACTCAACGTCGAAAGCCGTACCGGCACCACGTACCAGCGTCAGAGTGATTTTCGAGCCGGCCGGCCCGCGCATTCTGTCAACCGCATCCACCAGGCTCATGCCCTTGACCGGATGATCATCAATCTTGACGATCAGATCTCCCGGCTCGATACCAGCGCGGGAGGCCGGGGTATCATCGATCGGCGAGATGACCTTGATGAAACCATCTTCCTGCCCCACTTCGATGCCCAAGCCACCGAATTGACCGCTGGTGGTGTCCTGCAGCCCCTGGAAGGCTTCGGGCTCGAGATAGGCCGAGTGCGGATCCAGCCCGTCGAGCATGCCGCGAATGGCATTCTCCAGAAGAGTGGCATCGTCGACCGGCTCGACGTAAGAAGTACGAATGCGCTCGAGCACCTCGGTAAAGGTACGTAACTCATTGAGCGGAAGCGGGGCACCAGCTTCGCTGTCCTGCGCCTGAGCGGAAATTACGCCAAGTACGAGAGTCAGACAGGCAATGGACAAATTACGCACAGCGGTCATCGAATTCTCCGAGTCAAGACAGTGGGTCCTTGAAAGATGCCGGCAAACACGCCGGTCATTACTGATGACCTCCGGCCGCCTGGGGTCACTCAATGCCATCTCTATCCCTGAAAAAGCGCAGCGAGCCCCTGCAGCATGACCGAGCGCATGGGATTTTTCAAAGGATTCTCAGCCAGAGAGCATACACCAGGCGGCCGGATCGAGTGCCCGCCCCCGATGACGAATGGAAAAATACAGTGCAGCCTCGCCCATCCCGCCGCTGTTACCCACGGTGGCTACGGCCTCGCCCGGCTGAACCCAGCTGCCGACATCTCGCAGTAAACTCTGATTATGACCGTACAGGCTCAGATAGCCGTTGCCGTGATCGAGGATCAGCAACAGCCCGGAGCCACGCAACCAGTCGGCGAAGACCACACGTCCGCCGTGCACCGCGTGCACCTGCGCACCTTCCCGTGCACTGATCAGCAAGCCATCCCATTTGAGCCTGGAATCTGCGCCCCGCTGACTGCCGAAGCGTGCCTGGATCTTGCCATTGACCGGTAGCGGCAGCTTGCCCTTGGCCTGGGCGAAAGGCAGGCTGCCGGCCGGCGCCGGAATACTGGTGATCGCCTCATCAAGCTTCTTGATCAGCGCAGCCAGCTCGGCCCGTTCCGTTTCACGTTGGCTGATCTGCTGTTGCTGGGATTGGCTACGCCCACGTAGCCCGGCCAGGACCTTGGCGCGATTCTCCCGCTCGGACTCCAGCTCCTGTTGGCGCGCCGCCAGCGCCTGCCGATCCTGCTGCAGTGCTGTCTGCTGGCTGGCAATCTGTGCGCTGGCGTCGCGAATCTGCTCGATGGTATCGGTGTAACGCTCTATCTCCTCAACCCGCGCCCGGCTGACATAGCCGTAATAGCGCAGCATGCGCGCGACGCGTGAGGGGTCATCCTGGTTGAGCACCATCTTCAGATAATCCTGACGCCCAGCCATATAGGCTGCACGCACCTGCCTGGCAATCTGCTCCTGCTGAACTTCCAGTGCAACCTGCAACGCCTCGGCCTGCTGCTGCAGGTCGTGCAGACGGCTCTCGCCCTCGCGAATCTGCTGTTCCATGTCAGTGCTTTCCCGGCGCAACCGACCGATTTCGCTCTCGCTGGTCTCCAGCTCTTTTTCCAGGCCGGACACTTCCTGCTTAAGCGAGCCCAGCAGCTTCTTCAGCCGGGCAATTTCCTGCTCGGTCTGCTTCAGCTCGGCCCTCGCCTTCTCGGCATCAGCCGGCTGCGCCAGCGCAGGTAGCGCCGGCAACATCAGCAAAAGACAAAGCACCGCACCGGCCCATGACCGATAGCTCATGATCGCGGCTCAGCCGTGCAGGCTGACGATGGAACGACCGGTCATCTCCGCCGGCTGTTCCAGCCCCAGCAGCGTCAACACGGTAGGCGCCACGTCGGACAGAATACCGCCGTCACGCATGCTCACCTTGCGTGGCCCGACATATACGAAAGGGACCGGTTCGCAGGTGTGCGCAGTGTGGGCCTGGCCAGTGCTGCTGTCAGCCATCTGCTCAACGTTGCCGTGGTCGGCGGTGATCAGCGCTTCGCCACCCACCTTGGCCAGCGCCGACTCAATGCGGCCGATGCAATGATCCAGACATTCAACCGCCTTGACCGCCGCCTCGAACACCCCGGTATGGCCAACCATGTCGCCGTTGGCATAATTGACGATGATGGCGTCGTAACGCTGTTGCTCGATGGCTTCAACGATGCGATCAGTCACTTCCGGCGCGCTCATCTCCGGCTGGAGGTCATAGGTGGCGACCTTGGGCGATGGAATCAGGATGCGCTCTTCGCCTTCGAAAGGTTCTTCGCGACCACCGGAAAAGAAGAAGGTGACGTGGGCGTACTTCTCGGTTTCAGCGATACGCAGCTGGGTCTTGCCATTGTTTGCCAGATATTCACCCAGCACGTTGGTCAGCGAGGACGGCGGGAAGGCGCAGGGGGCGGGAATATCTGCTGCATATTGGGTGAGCATGACGTAACCGGCCATGTTCAGCGCACGCTGCCGGGCGAAGCCGTCAAAGTCCGGCTGAACGAAGGCACGGCTCAATTCACGGGCGCGGTCGGCGCGGAAGTTCATGAAGATGACGGCATCACCGTCCTCCACCCTGACCGGCTCGCCGATGACGGTAGCCTTGACGAACTCATCGCTCTCGCCACGCTGGTAGGCCGCTTCCAGCCCGGCCTCGGCGCTGGCGGCGCTGAAGTCGCCCTGCCCTTCGCTGATCAGGTTATAGGCAGCTTCGACACGCTCCCAGCGATTGTCGCGGTCCATGGCGAAATAACGACCGATCAGGCTGGCAGTACGCCCCTTGCCCAGGCGTTGATAAGCCTGCTCCAGCAGAACCAGGGAAGGCGCAGCGCTTTTTGGCGGCGTATCGCGACCATCAAGGAAGGCATGCACGTGAATCTGCTCGGCACCGCGGCCGGCCGCCAGCTCAACCATGGCGACCATCTGACTCTCATGACTGTGCACCCCACCCGGCGACAGCAGCCCCATGACATGTACCGCGCGACCAGCCTGCACCGCTTTGTCGACCGCCTGGCAAATGGCGTCATTGGTGAAGAAGTCGCCATCGTCGATGGCCTTGGTCACCCGGGTGAAATCCTGATACACCACCCGGCCTGCACCGAGGTTCATGTGGCCGACTTCGGAGTTGCCCATCTGCCCGTCCGGCAACCCCACATCCATACCGGAACCGGAAACCAGGGTATGCGGTGCGTTCGCCCACAGGCGATCCCAGACAGGGGTGTTGGCTGCCATGATTGCGTTGGACTCAGGCGAATCACTGTGTCCAAAGCCATCCAGAATCATCAATACCACGGGTTTGGGAGTTGCTGTCATCCGATTAGACTCGCTGTATGAAAGAGGCAAGGGAGTGCACTGCCGCGCCGCGGCAGGCATGCTGCCGCCAGTTTACTTGGCCGGCTGCGGTGTGTCATGCACACCGGAGGTTCTGCCACCCGACCGGGCTGTGTATACTGGCGGCCTTCAACGATTCCGGAATTATACTTCATGCAGTTTCTACAGCATCTTATCGAGTTCATAGGCAATCATTATTGGTTGACCACGGCCTTCCTGATTGTACTGGCACTGCTGATCATTACCGAAGGTCGCAAGGCCGGCAAAGCCATCACCACTCAGCAGGCTACCGCGCTGATCAACCGGGAAAACGCGCTGGTCGTCGATGTGCGACCGAAGAAAGACTACGCTGCCGGGCATATTGTCGACTCGATCAGCATTCCTCAGGACAGCTTCGCCACTCGGATGGTCGAGCTGGAAAAGCACAAGGAACGCCCGATTATTCTGGTGTGTGCCAACGGCCAACATTCCGGCCCTTGCTCCAAGCAGCTGAAGGCCGCAGGCTACAATCAGGTAAGCCGGCTGGCCAGTGGCATCGGAGGCTGGCGTTCAGACAACCTGCCACTTGTTAAGGGCTGATATGACTGACATCACTATATACAGCAGCAATTACTGTCCATTCTGCATTCGCGCCAAGCAACTGCTGGACAGGAAGGGTGCCGCTTACAACGAGATTCGGGTAGACGGCAAGCCCGACGTGCGCGCCGAGATGACTCGGCTGGCCGGCAGGACTTCGGTACCGCAGATCTGGATCAACGGCACCCATGTCGGCGGCTGCGATGAACTGATAGCACTGGAACGCTCGGGCAAACTGGATACAATGCTGGCGGGCTGAATTTACAGGTAGCCCAAGACCAATAGAACCAACAAGGACTGAACATGGCTGACGAACAACAGAACAACACAACCGCCAATGGCGCACAAGGTAACCAGCCGCAGGTGCAGTTCAATCTGCAGCGCATCTACATCAAGGATCTCTCCTTTGAGTCCCCGAAAGCGCCGGCAGTGTTTCAGAGCCAGTGGAACCCGAAGGTCAATCTCGACCTGAACACGCGCCACACCGAGCTGCAGGAAGGCATCTACGAAGTGGTGCTGAGCCTGTCCGCCACTGTCACCAATGGCGAAGAGGAAGTTACCTTCATCGCCGAAGTGCAGCAGGCTGGCATCTTCGCCATCAACGGTCTGGATGAAGCCGGTATGCGTCACACACTCGGCGCCTTCTGCCCGAATATCCTGTTTCCTTATGCGCGTGAGGCCATCGACAGCCTGGTTCTGCGTGGCAGCTTCCCTCCCCTGATGCTGGCTCCGGTCAATTTCGACGCCCTCTTCGCCCAGGCCGAGCAGCGCCGCACCGCGGAAGCAGCCGAAGCCGAGGCCTGATTGTTCGCGTTCGCCGGTCCGCTCTGCGACCGGCGACGCTTGCGCCTCTTGTCAGCTACTCTGCCATCATCTAAGGTATTTGCCGCTTCCCCCCAGCTATGGATGTGCGCATGACCCTGCCTGCTTCACGCCCGCTTTACCTGCTCGCCTTCATCACCTGCGCCCTGCTTCTGGCGGCAGCGTATTACATGGAATACGTCATGGGGTTGCTGCCGTGCCCGCTATGCATCGTGCAGCGCTTTGCCATCCTGCTTATCGGTCTGGTCTGTCTGGCCGCCGTACTGCACAACCCGCAACCCAAACGTGAACACCGCCGCAATCTGGCCGCCCGTGCCTATGCCTTCGGCGTCACCCTGTTTGCCGTATTCGGCGGCGCCACCGCCAGCCGCCAGGTCTGGCTGCAGCATCAACCAGCCGACCAGCTGCCATCCTGCCTGCCCAGCCTCGACTACATGGTGGATGTATTGCCCGTATTCGAAATGCTCACTCTGCTGTTCAGCGGCACCGCCGACTGCGCCAAGGTGACCTGGACCTTTCTCGGCTTGAGTATTGCCGAATGCACGCTGCTGGCTTTCATCGGCTTTGCACTGTTCGGACTGGTTCAATTGATCCGCCGCGAAGACTGAAACACACCACGCCACCGCAAGTCTTGATACCGCCGTACGGACTGGCCTATTCTGTTGTTTCCACGGGAACAGCAGTCCCAATCCCGGCTCACAAGGCAAGATGAGGTGGATCATGCTGGAAAGGTGCACAACAGCCCAGGAACGCTGGGGCGGAGTCGACCAACTCATCGACCGCTGGCTGGCTGAACGCGAGAAGCTCGTGGGGCACTATATTGCTCTGCGTGATCGACAGGACCCCGACGTCAGCCCACAAACACTACTCAACAATTTCTGCAGCTGTCTGCTGGACTATGTCTCGGCTGGGCATTTCGCGGTCTATGAACACCTGGTGCGCGGCGCTGAAGAAGCGGGCGACGAGCGCGCCCTGGACCTGACTCGCCAGGTTATTCCGCGAATCGAAACGATCACGCAGTTCGCTGTCATATTCAATGATTATTACGGCCCGAAGAATACCCGCGCGCTCAAGCTGGATGTCATGCATTCACGCTTGCTGAAGCTCGGCGGCCTATTGCTGGAGCGCTTTGAACTCGAAGATTGTCTGATCGAAGTGATGCATAACGCTTACCGCAGCACCCATGAAGCAACCGAGACAATGGAGTAATACGTGACCGGTCAAACCGAAGACAACAAGGCCGCCCGAGTCCAGACCCCGCTGCACCTGTTGCAGGTACTGGCGCGCACGCTGAACGAGCATCTGGCAGAGGCCTGCACCCAGGCCGAAGCCGATGCCCACAAGGCGCTGGAGAAGCTCGACAGCGAACACCTGAAGTTGCAGGAAAAGCTCGACGAAGCACAGCAGAAGCTGGCCTCTCGAGAACAGGAAGACGGCAAGCCGGTGGAGAAACTGACCACCAGGATTGAAGAGCTGACCACTGCCATCGCGGCGCTGACCCAATCACGCAATGACGCCCAGGATTATATCCGCCAACTGCAAAGTGATGTCCGTCAGACACTGCGCCTGGCCAAAGGGCTGGATCGTATCGACCTGCAGGTAACCCAGGCCATCGAAAAGCGCGACAGCCCTACACCCGCCGCCCGTTCTGGCGGTCGTCAGGCACCGCGCCGCCCGCGCAACAGAAAGCCCGCTGCCGCCCCGTCCGGGGACGCCGCGGAGTAAGCCATGCATCGCTGTCGCCGACTGCGGTCGGTGGCAGCGGTCTTCATCCCCCTCTCCACGCCAGCTCAGCAAGCTGATCCAACCGCGTACTGCTGGTAGCGCAGCAAAACTGCAAATGCGCCCTGATCCCATGCAACGACTCATCCGATCCTGTCAGGCCTTCGCATAGCTGTGCCAACTGCGCCAGCTGATGCCATTCCGCCGCCAGCTCACAGGCTTTGACCTGATCTCGCAAGGTGACTGCGCCTGGATCGCCAGTCAAGCTCCGCCGCACCTGTCGCAGCGGCTCGATAACCTGCTGCCGCCAAGGCGACTGCCGAGCATGCAGCGATTGCCACAATGCCTGGTCCGCTGCAACACCACGCGACCCCAGCCAGCATGCTGTGAGCAGCAGTAACACATCCTCTCCGGCCTCATCCTGCAAGCTCAGCAACAGCGTTTCCACTCCCGGCTGCGCGTACAGCTGTCCCGCGTACTCGGCCAGCGACAATCCTCTCATCGGATACCTCACACTGATATACTCCGCGCCATGATAAAGATCGATTCCCTGACTCTGCAACGCGGCCCGCTGCGACTGCTGGAAAACGCCAACCTGACCCTGCATCCGGGCCAGAAAGCTGGCCTGCTCGGTACCAATGGCGCAGGCAAATCCAGCCTGTTCGCGCTGCTGCGCAACGAACTGACGCCCGATGCCGGTGATTGCTCGCTCCCGGCAGATTGGCGCATTGCCCATATGCGCCAGGAGATAGATGACCTGGAGCGACTGGCCGTCGACTATGTACTGGATGGCGACCAGCGTCTGCGCACCATCCAGCGCCAGCTGGCAGAAGCCGAGCAGCAGCACAACACCAGCCAGCTTGGCACCCTGTACGCCGAACTGGAAGCCCATGACGGTTTCAGTGCCGACAGCCGCGCACGCACTCTGCTGGCAGGGCTGGGTTTCAGCTCAGCGCAATGTGAGGTCCGGGTCGGTGACTTCTCCGGCGGCTGGCGGATGCGCCTGAATCTGGCCCAGGCATTGATGTCACCCTCCGATCTGCTGCTGCTCGACGAACCCACCAACCACCTGGATCTGGACGCCATCCTGTGGCTGGAAGACTGGCTGAAAAGCTATCAGGGTACTTTGTTGCTGATCTCCCATGATCGCGACTTCCTCGATGCGGTGGTCGAGCATATCGTGCATATGGAAGCTCGCCAGCTAACGCTTTATCGTGGTGGCTACAGCCAGTTCGAGCGCACCCGCGCGGAACGTTTGAGCCAGCAGCAGGCCGCCTTCGAGAAGCAACAGACCCAGCGCGAACATATGCAGAAGTACATTGCCCGGTTCCGCGCTCAGGCGACCAAGGCGCGCCAGGCACAGAGTCGCCTCAAGGCGCTTGAACGCATGGAGCTGCTCAGTCCGGCGCATATGGACTCGCCATTCAATTTCAGCTTCCGCGAAGCGGACAGCCAGTCCAATCCGCTGCTGGATCTGCGCGAAGCTGCACTCGGCTACAACGGCTCGGCCATTCTGCAGCACGTCAAGCTGCAGCTGGCACCCGGCGCGCGCATCGGTATTCTTGGCCCGAACGGCGCGGGCAAATCCACCCTGATCAAGACGCTGGCCGGCACCCTGCCACTGCTCGCCGGCGAGCTGAAGACCGGTGAGCACCTGGCGATCGGCTATTTTGCTCAGCATCAACTGGACAGCCTCGACCCGGAGGCCAGCCCGCTGCTGCATCTGGCACGCATTGCACCGCAGCAGCGAGAGCAGGAGCTGCGCAACTTTCTCGGCGGCTTCGACTTCCACGGTAGCCGTGCCGAAGAACCGGTGCTGCATTTCTCCGGCGGCGAAAAGGCGCGTCTGGCTCTGGCGCTGATTGCCTGGCAGAAGCCCAACCTGCTGCTGCTGGACGAACCGACCAACCACTTGGACATGGAAATGCGCCATGCCCTGACCGTAGCCCTGCAGAACTTTGAAGGCGCCATGCTACTGGTTTCCCACGACCGAGCACTGATCCGCGACACCACTGACGAACTGTGGCTGGTCGCCGACGGCAGGCTGTCCACCTATACCGAAGACCTGGACAGCTATACCCGCTGGCTCGCCCAGTTTCGCCAACAACAGGCCAACCTGGCTGCCGGCAGCGAGTCGGCAGACACCGAACCCCGTGTCGATGCCAAAACCCAGCGCCGTCAGGCGGCAGAACAACGCCAGCGCCTTGCCCCATTGAAGAAGGTGGCGGACAAGCTGGAGAAGCAGCTGGAAACCGCACAGCAGAACATGCAGGAAATCGAGACGGCCTTGGCCGACAATGACCTGTACAGCGATGCCAACCGCACTCGACTCAAGGAGTTGCTGGCACGCCAGGCCGATGGCCAACAGCGCATCGACGAGCTGGAAATGCAGTGGCTGGAAGCCCAGGAAACTCTTGAGCAGTTGCAGGCAGAGCTGTCCGACTCATGAGGAACTGACGAGCAATGACTTTGTGGATTGACGCCGACGCCTGTCCCCGCCCGGTACGCGACATCATGTTACGCGCCGCTCGCCGGCGGGAACTGCAGCTGGTACTGGTAGCCAACAGCTCGCTGGGCCTGGCCGCAGCTCCCGGTGTGCGTCAGGTGGTGGTACCGGGCGGTGCAGATGTGGCTGACCTGTACATCATCGAGCATTCGCAGCCAGGGGACCTGGTCGTCACTTCCGACATCCCCCTGGCTGATGGGCTGGTGCGCCGTGGCGTCACCGCCATCAACCCGCGCGGTGAGATCTACGATCAGGGCAGCATCGGCGAACGCCTCGCCGTACGCAACCTGATGGACGAGCTGCGCGGCGCCGGTCTGGCCGGCCGCGGCGGCCCGCCTCCTTTCAGCGACAAGGACAAACAGTCCTTCGCCAACGCGCTGGATCGGTTGCTGGCGCAGGGGCTGGGCAAGTAACCACACGTCTCGAAGGACAGGCTTGCGGCAGAGGCCAGTGCGGTAGCTGCGCGAGCACAGTGCCTTCACGAGCGATGAGGCTGCCGCTACGGGTAAAAGGACACCCCGGGCGCTGAAGCGGCGGGGCATATCGGCGATATAAGCCTCATGGCCAGCATTGCACGGACATCCGGCCTGCCATACATGCAAGCCTCTCTATACCACTCAGACTCTGACCGGGAGAAAACAATAGCGTAAAGCCATCCCCGTTCTGCCAACCCCCGCACATCCTGCAAAGTTTGCACTTTAACCCAGGTCTGCAGGGGATTAATCTCCGCGGTTCATGCAGGAGAATGCCCGGACTGGTGCCGGCTCGCATCGCCGGACAAGGATCATCCCGCCCCATGCAAACCGATTTGAACACATTTTCCCTGGCCATCGCCTTGGTCCTGGTCACGCTGGGCATGACCCTGGTGCTGATCATGGCTGCCTGGCATTCCGGCAGCGAAAAAGGTTTACGGCATTGGGCGCTGGGCAATCTGGCACTGACTATGGGGCTGGTATTAAGCATCAGCCAGGGCCTGCTGCATCACAGCCTCTCGCAGATTCTCGCCACCGGCCTCATGGTGCTGGGCCTGGGGGTCATCTGGCTCGGGGTGCGTGCTTTCAAAGGGCTGAGCCAGCCTCAGGTCGGACCTATTCTGGCCGCACTGCTAGTCATGCTGATTCTCGGGTACTTCCATTACATACAGGACAGTGCCGCAGCGCGATTGACCACTACCGGCATCTGGTTGGGTGTGCTGTGCCTGATGTCCGCGCGCGAACTGCTGGTCTCGGCGACCGCCCCACTGCGCCGCGCCTACTGGTTTACCGGCGGGATCATGCTGCTGAGTGGTATCGGCCTGCTGTTGCGCACTGCAGCAGGCTTCCTCGGCGCACTGCTCGACGTCGGCATCACCGATAAGGAGCTTCAGCACGCCACGCTGTTGAGTGTGATGGTAGCGCAGATAGGCATGGCTGGCGGCTTCATACTCATGACCCATTACCGCACCATAATGGCCCTGCAACAGCTATCCGAGCACGACGCTCTGACCGGCACGCTGAATAGACGCAGCATGCATGATCAAGCCCAGACAGTGCTCGACACCACTCGACAGCATGGCCTGCCGGCTACGCTGGTCATGCTCGACGCCGACCATTTCAAGCGCATCAATGACGAATTCGGGCATCAGACCGGAGATGCCGTGCTTTGCCATCTGGTAACGCGAATCCGCTTGCACATGCGCAGTAATGATTTGCTCGGGCGCTTTGGCGGTGAGGAATTCGTGCTGCTGCTGCCAGGCGTCGATGCCAGCGATGCGCTGGAGATAGCCGAACGTATCCGCCTCGCCGTCAACAATCACCCGGAGAATATCTCCGATCAACCGGTGATGCTCAGCATCAGCCTGGGTGTTGCCAGCACCGACTTGCACGGGCACGACTACAACGCCATGGTGTCTGCCGCTGATGGTGCCTTATACCGGGCCAAGGCGCTGGGGCGCAATCGAGTCGAGATGTGCAGTGCAACCGATTCCCCGGTGCGCGACAAGATGGCCCTACGTTTACTGTCCCAATTCCGTCATAATCTCGACGTATAAGGAAGGTCGAGGGTTCCGCCACCCGTTCCGGCCCGTCCCGCCTGATCTTCCCGTCATTCATCAGATCGGTGTTTCACACCATGGGAGTTACAGTGAGTCAGCCTGCCAATCGTCCGTTTCCTCTGTCCCGCATGCGTCGCGCACGCAAGGATGAGTTTTCCCGTCGGTTGATGCGTGAGAATCGCCTGAGCACGGATGATCTGATCTATCCGGTATTCGTGCTCGAAGGCACCGGCCAGCGCGAGCCAGTAGCGTCCATGCCGGGTATCGAGCGTCTGTCCATCGACCTGCTGCTGGAAGAAGCTGCCGAGCTGGTCGAGCTGGGTATTCCCGCCGTAGCGCTGTTTCCGGTGACCCCGACCTCCGCTAAGTCACTGGACGCTGCCGAAGCCTGGAACGCGGAAGGCCTCGCCCAGCGTGCCACCCGGGCGCTGAAAAAGCAGTTCCCGGAACTGGGCGTGATCACCGACGTTGCGCTCGACCCCTTCACCACACATGGTCAGGACGGCATCATCGACGAGCAGGGCTATGTCCTGAATGACATCACCGTCGAGACGCTGGTCAAACAAGCGCTGTCCCATGCCGAGGCTGGTGCCGACATCGTCGCCCCCTCGGACATGATGGACGGGCGTATCCGTGCGATCCGTGAGGCGCTGGAAGCCGCCGGGCATATCAACACCCGGATCCTGGCCTATTCGGCCAAATACGCCAGCGCCTACTATGGTCCGTTCCGTGATGCCGTGGGCTCGGCCAGCAACCTGGGCAAGGCCGACAAGGCGACCTATCAGATGGACCCGGCCAACAGCGACGAAGCCCTGCACGAAGTGGCGCAGGACCTGTCCGAAGGTGCGGATATGGTGATGGTCAAGCCAGGCATGCCCTATCTGGACATCGTCCATCGGGTCAAGGAAGTCCACAAGGTGCCGACCTTTGTTTATCAGGTCAGTGGCGAATATGCGATGCACCAGGCAGCGATCGCCAACGGCTGGCTGAGCGAGGCAGTGATCATGGAGTCGCTGACCGTGATCAAGCGCGCCGGCGCCGATGCCATTCTCACCTATTACGCAAAACATGCCGCGCGACAATTGCGCAACATGAAATAACTTCAGAGGACCTCATGCAGGACACCAACAACGACTCAGAATTGCAGCCCGAGCCCACTCCTGCGCAGGCGCTCCCCACCGCCACGGCTCGCCGGCAGAGTATTTTGCCGGCTGCCATTGCACCACCGGAGCTGGTGGAGGTGACTGCGCCGGCAGCGGATATCAATGCGCCGGAGCTGTACATCCATCGCGAACTGTCGCAGCTGCAATTCAACATTCGCGTACTGGAACAGGCGCTGGATGAGTCCTACCCGTTGTTGGAGCGCCTCAAGTTCCTGCTGATCTTTTCCAGCAACCTGGATGAGTTCTTTGAAATCCGCGTCGCCGGCCTGAAGAAACAGATCACCTTTGCCCGCGAACAGACCGGTCCGGACGGGCTGCAACCGCAGCATGTCCTGAGCAAGATCAGCGAGATTGCGCATCAGGAGGTCAACCGCCAGTATTCGATCCTCAATGACGTGCTGCTGCCGGCGCTGGCCAGAGAGAAGATCCGCTTCATCCGGCGCCGCCAATGGACCTACAAGCAGACGCTGTGGGTACGCCGCTTTTTCCGCGACGAGATCGCACCTATCATCAGCCCGATCGGCCTGGACCCAACGCACCCGTTCCCACTGCTGGTGAACAAGAGCCTCAACTTCATCGTGCAGTTGGAAGGTATCGATGCCTTTGGCCGCGATTCCGGTCTGGCAATCATTCCGGCTCCACGCTCGCTGCCGCGCCTGATCCGCATTCCGGATGAACTGTGCGACGATGGCGACAACTTCGTGTTCTTGTCATCAATGATTCACGCCCATGCCGATGACCTGTTCCCCGGCATGAAGGTGCTTGGCTGCTATCAGTTCCGGCTGACCCGCAACGCCGACCTGATTGTCGACCCCGATGAGGTTGACGATCTGGCTCGCGCTCTGCGTGGTGAGTTGCTGTCGCGCCGCTATGGCGATGCGGTGCGGCTGGAAGTAGCCGACAACTGTCCCAAACCGCTGTCGGACTTTCTGCTCAGGCAGTTCGGCTTGAGCGAATCGGAATTCTATGAGGTCAACGGTCCGGTCAACCTGACCCGGCTGTTTTCGATTACCGGCCTGGAGAATCGCCCGGAGCTGCAGTTCCCGTCGTTCAGTCCGGGCATTCCCAAACTGCTGTCCAGCGCTGATAACCTGTTCCAGGCGATTCGCAAACAGGACATCCTGCTGTTGCACCCTTACGAGTCGTTCAGCCCGGTGGTCGATCTTCTGCGTCAAGCCGCGCAGGACCCGTGCGTGCTGGCGATCAAGCAGACCCTGTATCGCACCGGCGCCAACTCGGAAATCGTCAATGCGCTGGTCGAGGCTGCACGTAACGGCAAGGAAGTCACCGTAGTGATCGAGCTGCGCGCACGCTTCGATGAAGAGTCAAACCTGCAGCTGGCCAGCCGTCTGCAGCAAGCCGGCGCGGTGGTGATCTACGGGGTGGTCGGTTTCAAGACCCACGCCAAGATGATGCTTATCCTGCGCCGAGAGGACAAGCTCCTGCAACGCTATGCACACATGGGCACCGGCAACTACCATTCCGGCAACGCCCGTCTGTACACCGATTACAGCATTCTGACCTCGGACGCCGCCCTCACTGAAGATGTGCACAAGCTGTTCAACCAGCTGATCGGTATGGGCAAGGCACTGCGCATGAAGAAATTGCTGCAGGCGCCCTTCACCCTGAAGAAACGACTGCTGGAACTGATCAACCGTGAAGCTCTGGCGGCTCAGGCCGGCAAGCCGGCGCACATCATCGCCAAGGCCAACGCGCTCACCGACGCCAAGATCATCAAGGCGCTGTACAAGGCATCACAGGCGGGAGTGAAAATCGAGCTGATCATTCGCGGTATGTGCTGTCTGCGTCCAGGCATCCCGGGGGTGTCGCACAATATTACTGTGCGCTCGATCATCGGGCGCTTTCTCGAGCACAGCCGGGTCTACTACTTCCTCGGCGAAGGTCAGGAACAGGTGTGGATGTCGAGTGCCGACATGATGGAGCGCAACCTGGATCACCGGGTGGAAACCTGCTTCCCGCTGGAAGGCAAGAAGCTGATTACCCGCGCACGTCAGGAATTGCAGACACACCTGACTGACAACACCCACGCCTGGATACTGCAGCCTGACGGCAGCTATATCCGTTGCACTCCGACCGGCAACCAGATTTCCCGCAGCGCACAGGGTGCGCTGCTGGATAAACTGGCCAGCTCGCCTCAGCGCGCCGTCAACGTGTAACCGATCTTCGCCCAGTATTGCGACTCTTGGGCGAAGTCGGCCTGGGTCAACGGATTGGCCTTCAGCCAACCCGGCGGGAAGCGCAGCGTCAGCTGCGTATCCCTGGCCTCGACCTGCAGCTCGGGCATGTCCTGAAAGCCGCGAATGTGGTGATAAAGAATCGCCAGCCGCAGCAACATGCACAGGCGCCGCAACGCAGGGCCGTCTTCGCCCACCTCGGCAACGCGATCTTCTCCCGGCAGGCTACGTCGATGACCGCGCACCAGCAATGCCATCGCCTGCTGCTCCTGACGTGAAAACCCGGGTAGATCGGCATGTTCAATCAGGTAAGCGCCATGCTTGTGATACTGGCTATGCGCGATATCCATACCGATTTCGTGAACACGTGCGGCCCAGCTGAGCAGATCCGCATGCTTGCTGTCGGTCAGCCCCCACGGCTCCGCCACCTTGCTCAACAGACTCAGCGCCTTCTGTTCGACTCGGGCCGCCTGCTCGGCATCGACATGGCTGCGCTCAGCCAATGCGGACAAGGTCCGCTCACGCACATCCTCATGCTGATGACGCCCGAACAGCTCGTACAGCACACCCTCGCGCAACGCCCCTTCAGAGAGTTCCATGCTCTGTATCTGCAAGGCATCAAACAGCGCCTCGAGAATAGCCAGCCCCGCGGGCAGGATGGGACGACGTTCAGCCTTGAGTCCCTGCAGGCTGAGCTTGTCCACATGATTGGCCTTGAGCACCTTGCGCTTGAGCCATTGCAACCCCTCGCGGTGCACCTCGCCATTGCTCAGTTCAGCACCGCGCAGGCATTGAGCAATAGTACGAATGGTACCGGATGCGCCAACGGCTTCCTGCCAGCCCACACGCTGAACGCTCTGTTCGATCCGCATCAGCTCCAGGCGCGCAGCGGTATACGCCTGGTTATACCCTGAGGAGGAAATACGACCGCCGTCAAAGAATTTCTGGCCGAATGAAACACAGCCGAAATGCAGACTCTCACGCAACACCGATTCGAAGCGCTCACCGATGATGAACTCGGTACTGCCGCCGCCAATATCCACCACCAGCCGCTTGCCGGCATCATCGGCCAGGGTATGGGCCACACCGAGATAGATCAGCCGCGCCTCTTCCCGCCCGGAAATCACATCCACCCGGTGGCCGAGCACGTCCTTGACCTTGTTGATGAAAACATCACGATTGTTCGCCACTCGCAAGGTGTTGGTAGCAACAATACGAACCGCGCCGGCGGGAAGCCCATTGATCAGTTGAGCAAAGCGCCGCAGGCAATCTACTCCGCGCTGCATGGCTTCTTCGCTGAGGTTGTTCTGCTCATCCAACCCGGCACCCAGCTGTACTTTTTCGCCGAGCCGCTCAAGAATCCGTATTTCTCCGTGGTCCACTCGAGCCAGTACCATATGGAAACTGTTAGACCCCAGATCTATGGTCGCCACCAGCGGAAAGTCCGTGTGTTCTGTCTGCGCCATGCGTATCCCCTATGTGTGATGGGGGAATATTACCTTCCAATTGCCAGCATTGCCCGCCTGCTGCGACAAACTGTGCAGCAAGTGCTCGGAAGAGCGGCTGTCTGTTGACGTTTCACACCAGCGTAGGGTGATGCTATCATCCACTTCATTGCACTTGGCTAACCCTATTTCCTGGAGAAACTCATGAGTGATTTGATTGTGCACGTCACTGACGGCAGCTTCGAGGCAGAAGTGCTGAAGGCCGACGGCCCTGTCCTGGTTGATTACTGGGCGGAATGGTGTGGCCCGTGCAAAATGATAGCCCCGGTGCTGGATGACATCTCGCGGGACTACGAAGGCAAGCTCAAGATCTGCAAGCTGAACATCGATGAGAACACCGACACTCCGCCAAAGTACGGTGTACGCGGTATCCCCACGCTGATGCTGTTCAAGGATGGCAATGTAGAAGCGACCAAGGTCGGCGCTCTGTCCAAATCCCAGCTGGCGGCCTTCCTCGATAGCAATATCTGATTTATCAGGCACCCCCGGTCCGCCGGGGATGCACTTTTCTTGATCAAACATGTAGACGCAACCGCCCAGCGGTGCTAGATTTGTTTTCCAACTCCCTGCCGCACCCTGCGGCAATGGCTTCCCTACTTGCCAAAATCCATCGCCCCATCCTCACATGGCGGCTGTTACCAACCCCGTCCTGCCGAAAGACGCATAACTCACCGAACCTATGAACCTGACTGAACTCAAGCAAAAACCTATAACCGAACTGCTGGAAACCGCCGACCAGATGGGCCTCGAGAATATGGGCCGATCACGCAAACAGGATGTGATCTTCGGCATCCTGAAAAAGCACGCCAAAAGCGGTGAAGATATCCACGGCGATGGCGTACTGGAAATTCTGCAGGACGGTTTCGGGTTTCTTCGATCGGCTGATTCTTCCTATCTGGCCGGGCCCGACGACATCTATGTCTCCCCCAGCCAGATACGCCGTTTCAATCTGCGTACCGGTGATAGCATTGCCGGCAAAATCCGGCCACCAAAGGATGGGGAGCGCTACTTTGCCCTGTTGAAGGTTGACTCGATCAACTTCGACCGTCCGGAAAACACCAAAAGCAAGATCCTGTTCGAAAACCTCACCCCCCTGTTCCCTGATGATCGTCTGAAGATGGAAGCCGGCAACGGCTCTACCGAAGACCTGATGGCGCGGATCATTGATCTGTGCGCCCCGATCGGCAAGGGTCAGCGCGGTCTGCTGGTGGCACCGCCGAAGGCCGGTAAAACCTTGATGTTGCAGAACATCGCTTCGAACATTGCACGCAACAACCCCGAGTGCCATCTGATCGTCCTGCTGATCGACGAGCGCCCGGAAGAAGTGACCGAAATGCAGCGCACCGTGCGCGGCGAAGTGGTCGCCTCGACCTTCGACGAGCCGCCGAGCCGTCACGTTCAGGTCGCCGAAATGGTCATCGAGAAGGCCAAGCGTCTGGTTGAACACAAGAAAGACGTGATCATCCTGCTCGACTCCATCACGCGCCTGGCTCGCGCTTACAACACCGTCATTCCCAGCTCCGGCAAGGTACTGACCGGTGGTGTCGACGCCCACGCACTGGAGAAGCCCAAGCGTTTCTTCGGCGCCGCACGGAACATCGAGGAAGGCGGCAGCCTGACCATCATCGCTACCGCGCTGGTGGACACCGGCTCGAAGATGGACGAAGTGATCTACGAGGAATTCAAGGGCACCGGCAACATGGAGATCCACCTGGATCGCAAGATTGCCGAGAAGCGCGTTTTCCCGGCAATCAACATCAACCGCTCCGGTACCCGTCGCGAAGAACTGCTGACCAGCGAAGACGAGCTGCAGCGGATGTGGATTCTGCGCAAGATCCTGCACTCCATGGACGAAATTGCCGCTATCGAATTCCTGTTGGATCGTCTGAAAGACACCAAGACCAACGATGAATTCTTCATGTCGATGAAACGCAGCAAGAACTGATCCAGCCAAACACGGCGAGCGGGCACCACCCTCTCGCCGTGGTTTGCCTTTTTGCAGCACCCCGCAGTCGGTATGATGCCGCACAACACACCCCTTTCATGGGCGGCGCGGCTGAAACCAAACAGCTTGCCGCTTGAAGCTTGAGGCTTAAAGCTGCCATGCAATACTCCGATCTTCGAGATTTCATCAAGGGACTGGAACAGCGCGGTGAGTTGAAGCGCATCCAGACACCCGTATCACCCATCCTGGAAATGACCGAAGTCTGCGACCGTACCCTGCGCAAGGGCGGCCCGGCTTTGCTGTTTGAAAATCCCACTGGATTCGACATGCCGGTACTCGGCAATCTGTTCGGCACTCCCGAGCGGGTCGCTCTGGGGATGGGCGCCAATGATGTCAGCGAACTGCGCGAGATCGGAAAGCTGCTGGCCTACCTGAAAGAACCCGATCCACCGAAAGGCCTGAAGGACGCTTGGTCCAAGCTGCCACTGGTGAAGAAGGTCATCTCCATGGCGCCCAAGGTGGTGCGTGATGCACCCTGCCAGGCGACCGTGATCGAAGGTGAGGATGTGGATCTGTCGCAGATCCCGGTTCAGACCTGCTGGCCCGGCGACGCCGGTCCACTGATCACCTGGGGGCTGGTGGTTACCCGTGGCCCGAACAAGGACCGGCAGAATCTCGGCATCTATCGCCAGCAGGTGATCGGTCGCAACAAAGTCATCATGCGCTGGCTCAGCCATCGCGGCGGTGCGCTGGATTTCCGCGAGTGGTGCGAGAAGCATCCCGGCGAACCCTTTCCGGTGGCCGTGGCACTGGGTGCCGATCCGGCAACCATCCTCGGCGCGGTAACCCCGGTACCCGATACCCTGTCCGAATACGCCTTTGCCGGCCTGCTGCGCGGCCAGCGTACCGAGCTGGTCAAGTGCCGCGGCTCGGAGCTGCAGGTGCCGGCGGGTGCGGAAATCGTGCTGGAAGGCGTGATCCATCCCGGCGAGATGGCCGATGAAGGCCCCTTCGGCGACCATACCGGCTACTACAACGAAGTGGACAGCTTCCCGGTATTCACCGTCGAGCGCATTACTCAGCGGGAAAAGCCCATCTATCACAGCACCTACACGGGCCGCCCACCGGATGAGCCGGCGGTGCTGGGCGTGGCGCTGAATGAAGTCTTCGTGCCGATCCTGCAAAAGCAGTTTCCGGAAATCACCGACTTCTACCTGCCGCCCGAAGGCTGCTCCTATCGCATGGCAATCGTATCGATGAAGAAGCAGTACCCCGGCCATGCCAAGCGGGTCATGCTCGGTGTATGGAGCTTCCTGCGCCAGTTCATGTACACCAAGTTCGTCATCGTCGTCGATGATGATATCAACGTGCGCGACTGGAATGACGTGATCTGGGCCATCACCACCCGCATGGACCCCAAACGCGATACCGTGATGATCGACAACACGCCGATCGACTATCTTGATTTTGCTTCGCCGGTCTCCGGTCTGGGCAGCAAGATGGGATTGGATGCCACCAACAAGTGGCATGGTGAAACCACGCGCGAATGGGGCACGACAATTGTTCAGGACCCGGCCGTAAAACAACGCATCGACGCCATCTGGTCCGAACTGGGAATCGATTGATGAAAGTGACTCTTCAGCCTTCGGGGCATGTCATTGAACTGCTGCCAGGCGAGCGCATCATCGATGCTGCTCGCCGCTTGGGCTTCGATGCACCGCAGAGCTGTCGCAATGGCAATTGCCATATTTGCGCTGCCAACCTGATCAGCGGACGGGTATTGCAGAACGGCACCGAGCGCCGCGGTGGCGAGTTGTTCACCTGCATTGCCGAGCCGCTGGAAGACTGCGAAGTGGAGTGGGAAAACGTACTGGCGCCCGATGAACTGCCATTGCGCAGTCTGGCGTGCCAGGTAGTCAACATCCAGGATCTGGGCGGCGACGTCTGCCAACTACAGCTGCGAGCCCCAGCGGGCAAGCCGCTGCGCTATCACGCCGGGCAATATCTGTTGCTGGAACGTTTCGATGGTGAGCTGTCGGCTTTTTCAATCGCCTCGGCACCCCATGAGGGCCGGCTGCTCGAACTGCATATCCTGGTCCGCGAACAGAACACCGTGGCGCTGGTCGAGCATATCCGCCAGCAGGGTATCGCGCGCATCAAAGCCCCCCTGGGTGATTGCTGCCTGCCACGGCTGCCCGACCGGCCGTTGGTGCTGATCGCCGCCGGTACCGGCCTGGCGCAGATGCAGAGTCTGACCGAGTATTGTTTGCAGCAGGGTTTCGAGCGACCTGTTCACCTGTATTGGGGCGTGCGTCAACCCGAGGACTTCTATCAGGCACCGCATTGGGATCATTGGCAGCAGCAGCCCAATGTCTATCTGCACAAGGTGGTCAGTGATGTACCGGACTGGGACGGTCGCCAAGGCATGCTATCCGAAGCCGTGTGCGAGGATCTGGCCAATCTGGCCGATTACGAATTCTTCCTGTGCGGCTCACCGGCCATGGTCTACGGCACCCTGGATGCCCTGCTGGCTGCCGGCGCGGTCGAGCAGCAAATCCATTCGGATGTGTTTGCCTACGCGCCACGCTAAGCCAACTCACAGGCCCTCTCCCACTGAGCAGCACAAGCACCACTGTCTGCCGTGGGAGCAGGCCGCTCCCACAAGAGCAACCACCGATTACCCCAGCGCTTTTGGCTGCGGCAACTCCGGCAGATCATGCACCATCAGCGTAAACCCCTGACGCAGCATCTTCTGGCTGGCCTGGTGCTCACCCAGATGCTCCAGCAACCTGACCAGCTCGGCGCAGGTCTGAATATCCCGACGGCTGGCGAAACTCGCTTCAAAATACTCCCGCGCCTTGCCCCACAGGCTGTTACGCAAAGCCAGCCTGCCCAGCGCCAGCAACAGCGTCGCATCCTGCGGGTGATCGGCCAGCCAGCGCTCGGCAGCATCCAGCTGACGCGCCGGGTCAGCGCCGCGCACCAGCCCATAGATATGCACCAATCGATCGTTGTAGGTGTGCCCCAGAGTTTCACGCAAGACTTTCTCCGCATGCACTTCGGCGCCGGACGCACGCAGCTGCAGGCAGTAGGTCTCGACCAGCACCATATCCTGCTTCAGCGGCTTGGGCAGACGCTCCCAGACCGTGCTGACCGGGTTGGCTTCGCCGGTAGGCAGACTCTGACCGCGTTGTCCCGCCTGGATCAGCAGAGCAATATAAACCTGCCGTTCCAGGGCCTGTTGATCGGCCTCGCTGTACAGCTTGTTGCGGTGCAGCTCAGGCAACAACTGCTCCAGCCGCTCCCAGTCTTCCAACCGCAGGTACAGCTGCCCCATCAGCTTCAAGGCATACAGATGCTTGGGGTGCTCCTTGCGCACACGCGTCAAGGTCGCCAGCGCCTGCTCCAGCTGGCCGCGGGATATCTGCAGCTGCGCCTGAGTGACCGCGATGGCCACATCGGCGTTAGGGGTGGTTTCGTAGGCTTCACGCAGCAGCCTGTCGGCCTCGCGGTAATCCTCCAGCTCATGCGCGGCGCGGGCCGCTGCCAGATAGTTGATCAGCGGCTGCTCAGCGTGCGGCGCGGCACGACGCAGCAGACGCAGACTGTTGGCCCAGTGACCTTCAGCGAACTCCAGCAGCCCTCGGGTAGTGATCTGATTGGCGCGGCGGGCACGGTTGTGTCGTGACCAGGGGTTTACCCGCCGGCTGGAGGCATTGATCAGCCGCACCACTGCCCGCAGCAGAACCAACAATAGCCAGAGCGCCAGCAGAAAACCGAGACCGACCCAGACGCTGGTTTCGATCGACATGTTGCGCCAGGCAATCAGCAGGTAGCCCGGGTCCTCGGCTACCGCCATGCCCAGCAGTGCTGCGATCAGCAGAACCACCAGCACCGCTACATAGCTTTTACTCATCAGCGGTCTCCCCACTGACTACGGGACTCTTGCGGCTTTGCACATACGCCGCAAGCCCTTGCTGCAATGGCGCCAGGTCGGGCGGCGTCACGCTCACCCGCTCGCTGCTGAGTTTAAGCAGGCGGCTCTGCATGGCGCGAACCTTTGGGTTATCCAGTTCAAAGAATTGTTCCAGTATGCCAGCGGCCCGCTGCAGAGTGTCCTGATAGATCTCACCTTCGCCGCGCAGCACCGCCCATTGCGCCTGTTCCAGCGTCAGTTGCAGAGTACGCTTGATCCGCTGCATTTCTGCATCATCCAGCAGGGGAGTGATGACCTTGCCGCGCTGGAAGTCGACCCGCACATAACGTTCCAGGCGCATCAGCATGCGCTCACCACGGGTACGACGGGCCAGACGATCCTCGAACTCCTCTTCAGGAGTCACCTCGTTCGGATCAAATACCGGCACTGGCAACGCGGTCAGGTCGACAACCTGATCATGCAGTGCACCCAGCTTGAGAAACAATCCGGAACGGTCAACCAGCGGCTGAGCTTCCAGCTCGGCCTGATAGCGTGCCAACTGCTCACGTACAGCGAACACGCCACTGTCGGGTTGCGCCTGGAGGATATGATCCACCGCCTCCAGCAACTGGCGCGCCGAGGCTACGTCCTGCGCCGCCAACAGACGCAGCGAAGCCAGGCGCAGCAAGTACTCGGCCTCGGCCAGCTTCCAGTCCGCCCGGGCATCACCCTGCAAGGTATCCAGGCGCTGGCTCAGCGCTTGCTGGCTGCGCTGCAGATCAGAGGTAAGCCTTTGAAATTGCTGCCACTCATCACCAGATGGCAGCCCTGCCAGTTGCTGCTCGGCGGCTTGCCGATTTTGCTGTTGGCTGTTGCGCAACTCGGTGAGGCGGTTATCCAGCTGCACCTGTCGGCCCTGCTCCAGTTGCTGCGCCTGATACCACTGCCAGCCGGATAATCCCAGCGCAGCCAGCCCCACCAGCAATGCCAGCAGCGCTATACCGCGCCCAGCCCCACCTCCACCAGAACCGCGCGTCGCCGGCTTGCTCGGCGGCACCTTGGGTGGCGGCGCTGCACTGCTGCCGGCGACCTTGTCGGTGCTATTGTTCGACGGCGTCCCGGTTGCCGGACCCGCGTTCGTTGCCGACGCCGGTGCAGTATCCGTGGAGGGTTGGTTGGCGCCTTGATTGTTGTCTTTTGTCGGTTCCACGCATTTCCCCTTATGGCGTGAGCGGGTGCGCCTTCACGGCGGCGAGTACATTGTCATCGTCTGCCCCCTGGCAGACCACCACATCGGTGCAGCCCAACTGCTGTGCCAGGCTGGCAATCCGCGCTCCCGGTACCCAGCAACGCCAGTGGCGCTGCTGCTCCCATGCTGATCCGGCCGCGCGCTGCCAATGCTGCAACGCTTGACCACTGAGTATCACTATTGCTCTCGCGCCCTGCTCTGCAGCCACGTTCAGATCGCTGGCCAGCGTTGCCGGCATACTGCGTTGATACAACTCCAGTAAATCTACCCGGCCCCCAGCATTCACTATGGTCGAGGCCAGATGGTCACGTCCACCCATACCACGCCAGATCAGTACACGCAGATCCGGCAGGCTCAGCAATCGTTGCCAGGCCGGCAGGCGCAGCAAGGCTTCACTGTCTTGACCGTCCTGCGGGATCTGCACCGGCAGACCATAATCTTCCAGCACGGCTGCCGTGCCCGCCCCCACCGCAAACCACTCAATGCCGGCGGGAGGCTGCGGCCAATAAACATCCATTCGCTCCAGTCCCTGCCGAGCCGCTATCGGGCTGACCACCATCACTGCATGATAACGGTCCAGCTCCAGCATCAGGCTACGCTGCTCCGGCGTTTCCGGCTGCGGATCGATCTGCAGTAACGGCAGACTGGTGCCGGTGATGCCCTGCGCCTGCAAGCGCTCAGCGAGGCGGCGGTTGTCTGCGTCCGAGCGCGTCAGCAACAGCGCTGCGCTCACTGCCCGTCCGCCTCCCGGTAGACTGCATCGAGAATCTCCTGCGCGCCCTGGCGCAGCAGATCTTCAGCCACCGCAACGCCCAACTGTTCCGGCTCGGATTCGGGGCCACGTGCTTCGGCGATCAGCAAACGCTGGCCGTCTGGATCACCGACCAGCCCACGCAGCCAGATTTCGCCATTGGCGCGCTCGGCATAACAGGCAATCGGCACCTGACAGCCGCCATTCAGATGACTGTTCAGCGCACGCTCGGCACGTACCCGCAGCGCGCTGTCAAGATCGTTCATCGGCGCCAGCAGGGCATGCAGCTCGGTATCCTCGCTACGGCACTCGATGCCTACGGCACCCTGACCACCCGCCGGCAAGCTCAGCTCCGGCGCAAGGCAGCTGCGGATACGCTCATCAAAACCCAGACGCTTGAGACCCGCAGCCGCCAGGATGATGGCGTCGTAATCCCCCGCGTCCAACTTGGCCAGACGCGTATTGACGTTGCCGCGCAGGAAACGGATCTGCAGATCCGGGCGACGCGCCATCAGCTGGGCCTGACGACGCAGACTCGAGGTGCCGACCACACTACCCTGGGGCAGCGCATCAATGGATTCATAGGTATTGGAAACGAAGGCGTCACGCGGATCGTCGCGCTCACAGATAACATACAGCCCCAACCCGTCGGGGAACTGCATGGGGACATCCTTCATGGAGTGCACGGCGAGGTCAGCTTCATCAGCCAATAGAGCGGACTCCAGCTCCTTGACGAACAAGCCTTTACCGCCGATCTTGGCCAGCGGAGAGTCCAGCAGCTTGTCACCGCGGCTGACCATGGGAACCAGGCTGACAGTCAGCCCGGGATGTAACTCTTCAAGACGCGCCTTGACGTATTCGGCCTGCCACAGGGCCAGTGCGCTCTTGCGGGTGGCGATTCGCAGATGTCTCATGGGATTCTCGCTGTCTACCAACAGGCATGATACGCGATGCCTCGGCCATCATCCACGCGTGGCAATGACGCAGCCGAATCACAACCCTTCCATCAGCTTGCGCAACCCCGGCACATGCCGGCGACTCACCGTCAGCGTCTCGTCCGGGAGACCCTTGAGGTGCAGATGGAAATGACCCATGGCGCTACGCTGCAGGCGCTCGATACGGCTGCGCGCCACCAGTGCGTTGCGATGGATACGCACAAAATGCTCACCGAATTCATCCTCCAGCGCCTTCAGCGGCTCATCCAGCAGCACCTCTCCCTCACTGTGGCGCAGCGTCACATATTTGTGGTCGGCGACGAAGTAGAGCACATCCTCGATCGGCACCAGCTCTACGCCCTTGCGGGTGCGGGCACTGATATGGCTGCGCGCCTGCTGCGTCTCGCTGGCGATACCGGCCTTGCCCAGACTGGCCAGTTGCATACGATTGAGCTTCTGCGCCTTGTCCAGCGCATCAGCCAGATCCTCGCTGCGTACCGGCTTGAGCAGATAGCCGACCGCGCTGACCGCGAAGGCTTCCAATGCATACTCGCCATGGGCGGTGCAGAACACCACGGCAGGGGCATCGCTCAGCTCACATAGCCGCGCCGCGGCTTGCAGACCATCCATACCCGGCATGCGAATATCCAGCAGCACTATGTCAGGATGCGATTTTTCAACCAGTTCCAGCGCCTCGTGCCCGTTGGCGGCCATGTCCGGCAGTACGGTGTAGCCCGGCAGGGCCGATACCAGCCTGGCCAGGCGCTCTCGGGCAAGAGGTTCATCATCGGCGATAAGTACTTTCATGCCTGAATGACTTCCTGTGCGTTAAGTGGACGGTTGCTTACAAGGATAGACCAGCTTGCTGAAGTAGCGCGGTCCGTCCTGCCACGCTTCCACTCTGGCCGATGGTCCGAACAGGGCGGCCAGGCGCGCGCGGATATTATTCAGCGCCATGCTCGCGCCTTGATGCTCCGATTGCTGTGGACAACTATTGGAGACCTGCAGTTCCACGCAGCCGTCAAGGTAGCGTCCTGTAACGCTGATGTACCCTCCATCGATGCTCGGCTGCAGGCCATGCAGAATGGCGTTTTCCAGCAATGGCTGCAGTGTCAGCAACGGCATCGGCAAGCCTTCAGGCAGCTCGTCCACCGTCCATATCACCCGAAGCCGCTCACCCAGGCGGTACTGCTCAATGCGCAGATAACCGCGGCACAGGCGGTATTCCTCACCCCAGGTCGCTACCGCCTCAGTGTCGGCGAGGTTGGCGCGAAACAGGTCGGACAGATCAAGCACGGCGCTTTCCGCCTTGTCCGGTTGGCTGCCGATCAGGCTGACGATACTGTTGAGACTGTTGAACAGGAAATGCGGGCGGATACGCGATTGCAGCGATTGCAGACGCGCCTGCAGCGCCGCCTGATCATGCAGTTGCCATTGCTGCTGGAGATAGAAATAGCGCAGCAGCATGCTGGTCATGATCAATGCAATCAAGCCATGGCGCAGCAGTTGCTCGATGCGCCATGGCGGGCTGCCGGCCATGCCCTGATAGAGCACCCAGTCGGCAAGCACCGTAAATATCAGTGCGAGCCCAACCACCACCGCATAACAGCAAGCGATAGCCACGCCCAGCGGACGACGACGCATCCAGCTACGCAAGCGACACAACAGCGCCGCAGATAACAGCACTATCCACTGTACGAACAGTGATGCCAGAGCCAACTGCAACCAGTCGAAGCCCTCCGCAGCCGGTTGTGCCAGCACCCAGACCAGCACCATCAGCTCGGCCAGCACGACCAAGGTGAATACCGCTACGGGCGAGCACAGGTCCGGAAGAAAAAAATCCTCTCCCGCCTGAGGCTTGTTCAATAAAGACCAGAATCCATTCATCGTCGCAGTGTCCGCCAGCAGGACGCGATCGTGCAAGCCTGAAATGCTATGCTATGCCTCTTTTCATCTATATCAGCGGAACGATCCGACACATGAGCCAAGATCAGACTACCAACCAATCCTGGGGTGGCCGTTTCAGCGAACCGGTGGACGCCTTCGTCGCCCGCTTCACTGCTTCGGTCGATTTTGACAAGCGCCTGTACAAGCACGACATCCAGGGCTCCATCGCCCATGCCACCATGCTGGCAAAGGTTGGTGTGCTGAGCGACAGCGAACGCGACACCATCATCGACGGCCTGCGTGTGATCCAGGACGAAATCGAAGCCGGCCAATTCAACTGGCAGGTGGATCTGGAAGATGTGCACATGAACATCGAGGCGCGTCTGACCGATCGCATCGGCATCACCGGCAAGAAGCTGCACACCGGCCGGTCGCGCAATGATCAGGTAGCCACCGATATCCGTCTGTGGCTGCGCGAGGAAATCGATATCATCGTCGCCGAGCTGGAACGTCTGCAGCAGGGTCTGCTGGTCCAGGCGGAGCAGCATGCCGCGGTGATCATGCCTGGTTTCACCCACCTGCAGACTGCCCAACCGGTAACCTTCGGCCACCACCTGCTGGCCTGGTTCGAGATGCTCTGCCGTGACCGTGAACGCCTGCTCGACTGCCGCAAGCGGGTCAACCGCATGCCACTGGGCAGCGCCGCGCTGGCCGGTACCACCTATCCCATCGACCGCCAGTTGACCTGCGAACTGCTGGGCTTCGACGCGATCTCCGGCAACTCGCTGGACGGCGTGTCCGACCGCGACTTCGCTATCGAATTCTGTTCTGCCGCCGCACTGGCGATGATGCACATGTCGCGCTTCTCCGAGGAGCTGGTGCTGTGGACCAGTGCCCAGTTCAACTTCATCGAGCTGCCCGACCGCTTCTGCACCGGCTCATCCATCATGCCGCAGAAGAAGAACCCCGACGTACCGGAACTGGTGCGTGGCAAGTCCGGCCGTGTATATGGCCACCTGATGGGCCTGCTGACCCTGATGAAGAGCCAGCCGCTGGCCTACAACAAGGACAACCAGGAAGACAAGGAACCGCTGTTCGACGCTGCCGATACCCTGCGCGACTGCCTGCGCGCCTTTGCCGACATGATCCCGGCGATCAAGCCCCGCGAGGATGTGATGCGTGAGGCAGCACTGCGCGGCTTTTCCACTGCCACCGACCTCGCCGACTACCTGGTACGCAAGGGACTTCCGTTCCGCGATTGCCACGAGATCGTTGGGCACGCGGTCAAATATGGCGTGGACAGCGGCAAGGATCTGGCGGAGATGAGCCTGGACGAACTGCGTCGCTTCAGCGACCAGATCGAGCAGGACGTGTTCGAGGTGTTGACCCTGGAAGGCTCGGTGAATGCACGCGACCATATCGGCGGTACCGCGCCGGCGCAGGTACTGGCTGCGGTGCAACGTGGCCGCGAGCTGCTGAACAGCTGATGGCCAAGCAGAACGCACCCGGCGACCGCCCTCGTTATCGGATCAGTGCCGACCGCCAGTCGGCACATCGCCGTGTGCGCTATGTGGAAAGCAGCCATCCCGATGATGGCGAATGCACGCTCTGCCAGCTGGATGAGCTGGCAGAGCGCGAACAGATCGAACAGCCCACCCCCACGGCAAACATCGCCGACCAGAAACCCACCGACAAGTAGCAGATTGACCGTGGTTTACAGGAAGAACGCCACGAGTTGGATACTCCGAACCCACCCAGACAACGTAACGATCATTACCTCCATGTACATTTCTTTCCGAACAATCAGGTGCGCCTCGCATGGGACAAAACTATGGATATCCCAACTGATATCGCTGGCGATAGAACAGGCCGCCACCCAAGGCGCATATACCCGGTCCGCAATCGTCACAGGCTAATACTCACCTTCAGCCAATCAACCCCTCAGCCTTCAACGCTGCCTGCACCGCCGGACGCTCGGCAACACGGCTGGTGTAGCTGCTCAGCACCGGCCAGGGCGATAAGTCGACCTTCAGCATTTTGCTCCAACTCAGAATGGTGAACAGATAGGCGTCGGCGACGGTGAAGTCATCACCCATCAAATACTGTTTTCCTTCCAGTTGCCCAGCGATATAACCGAGGCGCTGGGCCAGGGTTTTCTTGACCTGCACTCGCCATTCTTCCGGCATTTTTGGATTGAACAATGGGCCGTAGTTCTTGTGCAGCTCGGTGGTGAGAAAGTTGAGTTTTTCCTGCAGATGGTAACGCGCCATGCTACCGGAGGCCGGCGCCAGCTTTTGGTCAGGCACCTGATCCGCCAGATAACCGAGGATAACCACTGCCTCAGTCAGGGTTTCACCATTATCCAGAACAAGCGCGGGCACATAGCCATTCGGGTTGATCTTGGTATAGTCGCCGCCACTGGCGGTTTTCTTGCTGGCCAGATCAACCTGCTCCCTGTCGAAGGAAAACCCGCCCTCATTGAGTATGATGTGGACCGCCTGCGAACAGGCTCCGGGACTGTAATACAGCTTCATATCGAGTCTCCTCATGGGTAGCTGATGATGCGGGGTGGACGAATCACACCCCGGCGAGACACCAGCATAGCTCCTTATGAGAGAGTCAGCAGATACCCACTTTCAGAGCTGCGCGCTGACCGACAACACGAAACTGCCAGCCCCTTCGTCACCGTAAGTACTGTTCGTCAGCTGATACTCACCCGCTTCCAGATACAACTCCAACTGGGCATTAGTACCGCCAGCACTGTCGTCATCCAGCTCTTCCAGTCCTTCTCCCTGCACACTCAGCATTGCATCGAAATCCGCTGAGCGCAGAGTGACCCGGTAACGACCAGCCTGCTCTACGTACAGCTTGACTGTGGTCGGCTGCCCTTCTGCCAGGCGCCCCACACGGGTTTCGTCAGGAGCGATACGATCACCAAGCTGATCCACTTCGGTCAGCTCCGTATGCAGGGTGAACACCCCTTCACCATTGCCGTGCTGCGCGGCATTGATGCGGTAGGTTCCCGGCTCGACCAGCACGCTCAGCAGGGCGTCATGGCCGCCACCGCTGTCGTCGTCACGCACATTGATACCCGCTCCAGTCAGTCCCAGAAGACTATCGATATCATCCGACTGCATGCTGACCTGCAGCAGGCCGGACTGCTCGACAAGCAGCCGATAAGTCTGCGGTTGGCCGGTCAGCATACCGGTGGCCTCTTCACCCAGATTCAGCGCATCGCCATCACCCAGGGTCACCCCTTCAGGCATTTCCCAGCGCTTGAAGCTCAGACTGTAGACCCCTTCGTCGCTGGTATCGATACCCCCGGCAATCAACTGATAGCTTCCCTCCGGCAGCATCGTCAAGACACGCGAGTCGGTCCCGCCAGCACCGTCGTCATCGGTTCGGTTGAGCCCCTTGCCACGCAATTTCAGTACGGTATCGAACTCCGTAGAGCGCATCACCAGCTCGTACAACCCTTTCTCTGCGATCTGCAGATTGTACTGGTTGCCGTTATTCACACTGCCAGCCTGCAGCTGTCCAAGGATCTCGGCGCCCAGCTCCAACTCACCCTCGTTGATGAGTTCACCAGTATTCAGCTCGACACGGAAAGGCCCGAAATCACTGGCACTTTTGCCACTGACCGCAAGGTGGTACACACCATCCTTTTCCGGCTGTAGAAACAGGCTCTCGTTACGCGGACCGCTGATCAGCTCACCTTGCTCTGACAACAGCAACAACACAGGCTGACTCAATGCACCACTGGTTTCCACCCGATAGACGCTGCCGCCTTGCAGTTGCAGATCGAAGCTCTGATTACGGGAGCCATCGTTCAGGTTGATCGGGCTCTGGCTGGACAGCTCGCCAGACAAGGTAGCAGGTACCTCACTCACGACCGGGGTAGTCGCCGCCGTCGGTTCTTTACAGCCAGACAACAGGATCGCAAGGCCCGCCAGTGGCAGGGCGACAGCACGGGGTGAAAACTGCATGGAGTATCCTTATCTTAAGCTCGATTACACGAAAAAACGCCCGACAATCAAGGGATTGCCGGGCGAAGAGCCAGAACTATAAAACGTATTTCAGCGGATGGGCAGCGGAATATTCAGCTAGCGGGCTGCTGTTGAGTAATGCAGTGAATATTGCCGCCTCCCAGGAGTATTTCCCGCCCGGGCACCATCACCACCCGGCGATCGGGAAACAGGGACTCCAGGATGGCTTGTGCCGATGCATCCTGCGGATCATCGAATGACGGAGCGACGATACCGTCATTGACGATCAGGAAGTTGATGTAGGAGCCGGCCAGACGAATTGACGGATCGCGCGACTGGCTGCCGGCTACCCGATCCACACCCGCGCACTCTTCCGCCGTGGCATGGAGGGGGCCTGGAATTGGCATGCGATGCACGGTCAGCTCCCGCCCCCGTGCATCGCGGCTGTTCTCCAGTACCCGCAGCGCCGCCTCGCAACGGGCATGATTGGGATCGGTCACATCATCGGTCCAGGCCAGCACTACCTCGCCGGGACGCACGAAGCAGCAGAAGTTGTCCACATGGCCGTCGGTTTCATCGTTGTACAAACCCTCCGGCAGCCAGATGACCCGCTCGATTCCCAGATAATCCATCAGCATCCGCTCCACCTCATGGCGCTGCAGGTGCGGGTTGCGATTGGCGTTGAGCAGGCATTCCTCGGTGGTGATCAGCGTACCCTCGCCGTCCACGTGAATCGCCCCGCCCTCCAGTACGAAGCCGTCGGTGCGATAGCGCGGGCAGCGCTCCAGCCCGAGAATCTTGTCGGCTACCTGATCGTCCCGGTTCCATGGCCAGTACAAGCCGCCATCGAAACCGCCCCAGGCGTTGAATACCCAGTCGACACCGCGCACCCCACCCTGGCCATTGGTGACGAAGGTCGGTCCCGTATCCCGCACCCAAGCATCGTCGCTGCTGATTTCCACCACGCGGATCGCCGGGTGATCCAGTTGCAGACTGGCGTTGGCATATTGCGCGGCAGACACACCGACCGTGACCGGTTCGAAGCTGGCAATCGCCCGCGCCACCTCGGCAAAGGCGGCCTGGGCTGGTTTGGCACCGAGCCGCCAATTGTCCGGGCGTTCCGGCCAGAGCATCCAGGTCTGACTGTGCGGCGCCCACTCGGCGGGCATGGCGTAACCGTCGGCGCGGGGTGTGCTGTGCAAGGTGTACATGAATCAGGACTCCAGCGAACCATCCAGGGTTTTCAACGGACCATACAGGTTCGGCCGGCGGTCACGGAACACGCCCCAGGCGGCGCGAATATGCTCCAGTTGGTCCAGATCGAATTGCTGCACCAGCACGGTTTCGTCGCTGTCATTGGCTTCCTGTACCTTCTCGCCGAACTGGTCAGCGATAAAGGAGGCACCGTAGAAGGTGATGTCATAGCCATCCTGCTCTTCCCGCCCAACCCGGTTGCTCGCCACCAGCGGCATCAGATTGGCCCCGGCGTGGCCCTGTTGCACCCGCTGCCAATGATCCTTCGAGGTAATGGAGGAGTCATGCGGCTCGCTGCCGATGGCGGTGGGATAGAACAGGATTTCCGCGCCTTGCAAGGCCATGGCTCGGGCGCTTTCCGGGAACCATTGATCCCAGCAGATACCCACACCAATAGTGGCAAAGCGGGTCTTCCAGACCTTGAAGCCGGTATCGCCGGGGTTGAAATAGTACTTTTCGTGATAGCCCGGGCCATCCGGAATATGACTTTTGCGGTACACACCCAGATTGCGCCCGTCAGCATCAATAATGGCAATACTGTTGAAGCGCGCCCTGCCAGACAACTCGAAGAAGCTGATCGGCAACACCACCTCGAGCTCCTTCGCCAGCTTGCTGAAATGCGCAATGGCAGGATTATCTTCGACCGAGGTGGCCAGCTGCAGGTATTCGGGGTTGGGCTTCTGGCAGAAATACGGCGTCTCGAACAGCTCCTGAATCAGAATAATCTGCGCGCCCTTGGCTGCGGCCTGACGCACCAGCTGTTCTGCTTTGGCTATATTGGCCTGGCGATCCCAGCTGCAGCTCATCTGGGTGGCGGCGACGGTAACAAGGCGTGGCATGGTGGTTCTCCGGCAAAGTGAGTCATGTATCAGAGCATAACCCATCGTGCCTGATCAGGTTCTTGAGGATGTTCGCAACCAACAAAAAACGCGCCGTACCGGCAGGTACGACGCGTTGGTTACAGCTATACAGACCTCAACACTTTACCGACACGCTATCCCCTGCTTCACATGCCCAGCCACTCCGGCAGCGCCAGGGAAATCGCCGGCACGTAGGTGATGATGGCCAGAAAGAACAGCAGCAGCATTAACCACGGCATAGCCGCGCGGATCACCGAACCTACCGGCATACCGGTCACTGCCGAGGTAACGAACAGGTTCAGCCCCACCGGCGGGGTGATCAGGCCGATTTCCATATTGACCACCATGATGATGCCAAGGTGGATCGGATCAATGCCCAGCTGCATGGCAATCGGGAACAGGATCGGTGCCAGGATCAGGATGATCGCTGACGGCTCCATGAAGGCACCGGCGATCAGCAACATGATGTTCACGGCCAGCAGGAACATCCATGGCGACAGATCCATCGCAGTCACCCAGGCGGTGATGGCTTGAGGAATCTGCTCGGTGGTCAGCACATGAGCGAATAGCATGGCATTGGCGATGATGAACATCAGCATGATGCTGAGTTTGGCCGCCTCCAGAATTACCTTGGGGCATTCGCGCAGGGTCATGTCCTTATATACGAACACCGCGATGAGCCAGGCATAGACCGCTGCTACGGCTGCTGCTTCGGTAGGCGTGAACATCCCGGAGTAGATACCGCCGAGGATAATCACCATCAACAACAGGCCCCACGCCGCCTTACGCGCCGCAGACAGCCACTCACGCACCGAAGCGCGCGGCAACGCTGGCAGGTTTTTCTTCACCGCGATAACGTAAATCGCGATCATCAGCGCCGCACCGAGCATCACACCAGGGACCACCCCCGCCATGAACAGCTTGCCTACCGATTGCTCAGTTGCTGCGGCGTAGACCACCATGACGATGGACGGCGGAATGAGGATGCCCAGGGTACCCGCGTTACACACAATCCCCGCACCGAAGGCTTGCGGATAGCCGGAGCGCACCATGCCCGCGATGGCTATGGAGCCTACCGCTGCCACTGTAGCGGGCGACGAACCGGACAATGCAGCAAATAGCATGCAAGCCATTACCGCACCGATCGCCAAACCACCACGAATATGGCCGACGGTGGCGTTGGCGAAGTCGATCAGTCGTCGTGCTACGCCGCCGGTGGTCATAAATGCTCCAGCCAGCAGGAAGAACGGAATAGCCAGTAGGGTGTAATGCTCGGATGTCTCGAACAGCTTGACCGCCAACCCGCTCACCGAGTCGGGGCTGAACAACATGATGGTCAGCGAGCCGGCCACCCCGAGGGAAACGGCGATCGGCACACCGATGAACATCAGAACGAACAAAGCCAGGAATAGAAACAGAATGGTCATGGGTTACGCTCCTCATCGTCGGCCAGTTTGGCGGCATCCGCCGCTTCATCAGCCAACCCCAGGCCGGTCTGCTCATGGCGCAGAATACGAATCAGGATTTCGGAAAAACGGATGAACATCAGGGCAAACCCAAACGGCACAACCAGCGCGACATGCCATTTACGAATACCAAATTGGTCCAGGTCATCAGCGTGAATGGCGTTACTGACCAGCGCGGACACCCACTCGAAACTGGCCACGCCAAGTAGCCCGGCATACCCCAGACAGACCAGACAGGCGATGATGCCAATCACCCACTGGGTACGCTGACTGGTCAGGCGCACCAGCGCATCGACACCGATATGCCCGGCCGTACGCACGCCGTAAGCCAGGCCGAAGAAGATCAGCCAGGCGAACAACGCTTTGCTCAGGGCATTCGCCCACGTCATGGTCTGAGCGAGCTCGACGATGAAATCACCAATGGCAAAGAAAAAATCGCTGGTCACTTCAAACGAGTCACCGAGGCCGTAAAACACGTTATATAAATTGTTAAGGATGACGTAGACAAACGTCACCAAGGTCATCGTCGCCAGCAGGAAGACGATGAAACCTTCCTCAAAACGATCCCAGACAAGACGAAGCGCATGCATGGTGGTTTCTCCAAGGGTCTAAAAACAAAAAGCCGGCATCCCTGCCGGCACAGTCAGCACTCAATTCAGAGGTTGCTAGCTTTAGCTTTTTCGATCAGATCAGCGCCGATTTCCTTGCTGAACTTCTGCCATACCGGCTGCATCGCTTCGCGCCACTCAGCACGCTCCTCGGGGGTCAGGGTGAGTATTTCGGTGGTGCCAGCCTCGAGAATCCGCGCGCGTGATTGCGCGTTCAGCTCATCAGCATGGCGGTTCACCTCAACGCTCACTTCGGCCAGAACCTCTTTCAGCTCACTGCGGATATCCTCCGGCAGGTCGTTCCAGAATTGGGCATTGGTGATGACCATGTAGTCGATCAGGCCATGGTTCGACTCAGTGATGTACTTCTGTACCTCATTCACTTTCTGACTTTCATAGTTGGACCAGGTGTTCTCGGTGCCATTGACTACACCGGTCTGCAGCCCTTGATAGACCTCGGCAAAACTCATCTTGCGGGGAATCGCGCGCAGTGCCTTGAACTGTTCGTCCAGCACCGCAGAAGCCTGTACCCGGAATTTCAGGCCGCGGGCATCACGTGGCTCACGTAACGGTTTGTTGGCGGACAGCTGACGCATGCCATTGTGCCAATAGGCCAGACCGAGGATATTCTTGTGCAGCATCGCCTTCAGCAGCTCCTGACCCGCCTCGCTCTGCTGGAAACGGTCCACCGCCGCCATGTCATCGAACAGGAACGGCAAGTCAAAGATCTGCAACGGTTTGGCGTAATGCTCGAACTTGGACAGCGACGGCGCCAGCATATGCACGTCACCCAGCATCAGCGCATCCATCTCCTTGCCATCACCGAACAGCGAAGAGTTGGGATAGACATCCACCTTCACACGACCCGGCAAGCGCTCCTCGGCAAGCTTCTTGAACAGCAAGGCGCCTTGCCCCTTGGGCGTATTGTCCGCCACCACGTGGGCAAACTTGATGACCACCGGCTCGGCCGCCTGGGCTAGACCGACAACGGTGAATGACATTGCGCAAACAATTGCTTTCAGTGTGTTCTTAAACATGTGCAGGTACCTTTTGTTGTTATCTTTCAATCAGTTAGCAAACCATTCTTAGATCGTGAGACCAGCGCGCTGCAGCACCCGCCGCGCCTGTCCGATCACTGGTGCATCAACCATCTGGCCATCGACCACGAACACACCCTCCCCGGATGCGCTGGCGCTCATGACCCGCTGCGCCCAGTTCAACTCGTCGCTGTCAGGCATCAGGGTCTGGTGCACCACCTCTACTTGAGCAGGGTGAATGCACAGCATTCCACCGAACCCCATGTCGCGGGCATCGGCAGCCATTTGTGCAAGGCCTTCGGGGTTCTTGATGTCAGGGAATACGCTATCCAGTGGTGATGCGAGATCCGCCAGGCTGCTCTGCAGCAGGATGGCGTAGCGCGCCTGATCAAGAATCCTGCCGGCTGCTGCGGTACCACTGTTCAGGCCCAGGTCGAGACCCAGATCCAGCGCGCCGAAGCTCAACCGTTCGACGCCGTCAGCTTGGGCGATTGTCGGTAATGCCTGCAGCCCCAGGGCGCTCTCAATGATCGGCCATACCGGCTTGCCACTGGCTGCTGCGATAGCTACCTGATCAGCACTCTCGACCTTGGGCAGTAGCACGCCGATGACACCAGCATGCCTGCGACATACCTCCAGATCCGCCTTCTGCTCGGCATGCAGCGGGGCGTTGATGCGCACTAATACCTGCGCCTCGGGATTGGCTGCGAGAAACGCATCCAGATTGCTGCGAGCCTCGCTCTTGAGGTTCTCCGCCACAGCGTCTTCCAGATCAACGATCACTGCATCTGCGCCGCTGACTAATGCTTTTGGGATGCGCTCGGGCCGGGTCGCCGGCACGAATAGCGCAGTCCGGATAATGGGTTTGAGAGTATTCATATTGCCCCCTGCTGACGCAGACGCTGAATATCGTCTTCGGCGTAGCCCAGCTCACTGAGCAGACTGTCGGTATGCTCGCCCAGCGCGGGCACGGCATCCATGCGCGGCTCGAATGCCGTGTTGCGGCCGGGCGGCAGCAGCGCCGGCAGCATGCCAGCCGGACTACCGACCTCGGACCAGCGCTGGCGCGCCTTGAGCTGCGGGTGAGCCCAGACGTTAGCCATATCATTGACGTGGGCGTTGGCGATCGGCGCCGCATCCAGGCGCGCAATCACTTCGTCGGAGCTCAGCGAGGCGAACGTCTCGACGATGATCGCGCGCAGTTCAGCACGGTTTTCCGAACGCTTGGAGTTACTGGCAAAGCGCTCGTCGCTGGCCAGCTGCGGCTGCAGCAGAACCTTCTCGCAGAATCCCTGCCATTCCCGCTCGTTCTGCAGGCCGAGCATCACCGACTTGCCGTCGCCGGCAGGGAACGGGCCATAGGGGTAGATGGTGGCGTGCGCCGCGCCGGCACGGGGCGGCGGCGTTGCGCCCTGGTAGGCGTAATACATGGGAAAGCCCATCCACTCGACCAGGCTTTCCAGCATGGACACGTCGATACGGCTGCCGACGCCGGTCTTGTCCCGCAGCATCAGCGCCGACAGCACGCCGGTGTAGGCGTACATGCCCGCGGCGATATCGGCGATGGAGCAGCCGGCCTTGGCCATCTGGTCTTCACCCGGGCCACCGGTGACCGAGAGAAAGCCGCCCTCACTCTGGATCAGCAGGTCATAGGCCTTCTTCTGTTCGTAGGGGCCGCCCTCGCCGTAGCCGGAAATATCGCAGACGATCAGTTGCGGGAACCGTTCGTGCAACGTCTCGAAGGACAGCCCCATGCGCGCCGCAGCGCCCGGCGCCAGGTTCTGTACCAGCACGTCGGCCTTGGCCAGCAACTGCTCCAGCACCTTGTCGGCGCCGGGCTGCTTGGCATTCAGCGTCAGGCTTTCCTTGGAGCGGTTGGTCCAGACGAAGTGCGAGGCCAGGCCATCGACGCGCTCGTCGTAACCCCGGGCGAAATCGCCGGAGCCGGGACGCTCGACCTTAATTACCCGCGCGCCCAGATCGGCCAGTTGCCGGGTACAGAACGGCGCGGCAATGGCGTGTTCCAGGCTGACCACGGTGATCCCGTCCAGGGGCCGGGGTTTGTTGTGCTGCTCACTCATTATCTGTTCCTCCCGCCAGACTGACCTGGCTCATATCCGTCTGCTCACGCAATACCCACACCCGGGCCACCAGTACTCCGGCCTGATCGGCATCGCAGGCGCCGGAAAAAGCCACCAGCCGGCGGAATTTGTCCTCCAGCTCGGCCCGGCTCAAGGTATTGCCCGGATCGCCCTTGGGCTCGTCGATGCTGCCGTGCAGCGTGCGGCCGTCCATGGTGGTGACCACGACCCGACCCAGCCAGCGCTGCGGATAGGCACCGTCGACTTCCGGATCCAGCTGCATGCTGACTTTCTCGCGGAAGGCCGCAATCCGGGCATCGGTCAGGCTGTGCTGCTCGAACTCCGGCAGGCCGGCCTTGCCGTAAACGGCGATCAGGCCCAGTACGGCACCCATGGAGAATTTGGCCTGGTGCACAGTCTGCGGCACCACCACCCGGCCCAGCACGTCGATCGCGCCCTGGTGCACCCGGGTTACCACGCTGGCGATGTCATCAGCCTGCAGCTGCTCGCGCTGCATCAGGTCCAGCAGCGCATCGGCTGCCGGATGGGTGTGCCGGCAGGAAGCGTGGAACTTGAACGAGGTTTCCGGCAGCGCCCAGCGGCTGCCGAGGCGGTCGGACAGTTTGCTCGGATCAGCATCGCTGGACATGCCCGCGGCCATGCCCTGATCACCTTCGAGAATATTCTGCGCACCAGTGAGGCCATCGGCGGTCATATAGGCGGCCAACAGGCCATCGGCAGCGGCCTTGGCGGTATGCAGTTGCTTGGAGTCGGCGGCATCGCGCAGGAACTCCCACAACCCGGCAGCCTGCGTACCGGCGCTGCCGAGCAGGTGAGTGAACTGCTGCTGGTTGAAGCCCATCAGCTTGCCCACCGCCACGGCGGCGGCCAGGGTGCCGACGGTCGCGGTGGTATGGAAGATGCGGTAGTGCGAGCGGCCGAGGAATTCACCGATGCGGATACCGGCCTCGTAGCCGGCAACCGAGGCAAGAATCAGCTCGCGACCGCTCTTGCCCAGATCCTGGGCGGCGGCCAGTGCTGCGGGAAACACCACGGTGGCTGGGTGCAGCACGGAGCTATTGTGCAGGTCATCCTGCTCGACCAGATGCGAGCTGGCGGCGTTGACCAGCGCGGCGAAATAGGCCGAGCTGGACTGACCGTTGACCAGAATCTGCGCCGGACCACTGGCCGGCCCCATCTTCTGTGCATAGCGCTCGAACAGCGGAATCGGGTGGGCGCCCTGGCTGGCCAGTGCCGAGGCCAGCCAGTCGAGGAACAGATCTTCGGTACGCGCAATCACCCCCTCGGGGAGTTGTTCGTAACGCAGATCGGCGAGAAAGGCTGTCAGCGCCTGAGTGTGTAGGCTCATTTCATCATTCTCCGATCAGAAGCTGCGCGGCAGACCGAGGATGTGCTCGGACACGTAGGACAGAATCAGGTTGGTGGAGATCGGTGCTACCTGGTACAGACGGGTCTCGCGGAACTTGCGCTCGATGTCATATTCGTTGGCAAAGCCGAAACCACCGTGGGTCTGCATGCAGGCGTTGGCTGCTTCCCATGACGCCTTGGCAGCGAGGTACTTGGCCATGTTCGCTGCGGCACCCGCGTTGCGGCCGGCGTCATACTCCTCACAGGCACGCCAGCGCATCAGGTCGGCTGCCTCGATTTCAATATGCGCTTCGGCAATCGGGAACTGCACCCCCTGGTTCTGGCCGATCGGACGACCGAACACCACGCGGTCGCGGGCATACTCGGTGGACTTCTGGGTGAACCAATGGCCATCACCGATGCACTCGGCGGCGATCAGGGTACGCTCGGCATTCAGACCATCGAGGATGTAGCGGAAGCCCTTGCCTTCTTCACCGATCAGGCAGCTCTCGGGGATTTCCAGATTGTCGAAGAACAGCTCGTTGGTTTCATGGTTGACCATGTTGGCGATCGGCTGCACGGTCATGCCGTTACCGATGGCCTGGCGCAGGTCGACCAGGAAGATCGACATGCCGTCGGCCTTGCGCTGCACCTCGGCCAGTGGCGTGGTGCGCGCCAGCAGGATCATCAGGTCGGAATGCTGGACCCGCGAGATCCACACCTTCTGGCCATTGATCACATATTTGTCGCCCTTCTTCACCGCCGTGGTCTTGATCTTGGTGGTGTCGGTGCCGGTGGTCGGCTCGGTGACGCCCATCGACTGCAGGCGCAGCTCGCCGCTGGCCAGCTTCGGCAGGTAGAAGCTCTTCTGCTCCTCGCTGCCGTTACGCAGCAGGGTGAACATGTTGTACATCTGGCCGTGCACGGTGCCGGAGTTGCCACCGCAGCGGTTCACCTCTTCCAGAATGATCGACGCCTCGGCCAGTCCCAGACCGGATCCGCCGTACTGCTCGGGAATCATCGCCGACAGCCAGCCGGCCTGGGTCAGGGCGCTGACGAAGGCCTCCGGAAAACCCTTGGCCTCGTCGATTTTTCGCCAGTATTCACCGTCAAACTCGGCACACAGGGCGCGAACCCCTTCACGGATGGCGTTGTATTCTTCGTTCAGGTACGGGTTCATTGTTGTGTCCTCTGGTTCATGCTCAACCCCGGCGCGATGGGCCGCCGGGGCATCAATTCGGTTGGGTGGTAAATCAGTTGAATTCGACTTCGGCCTGCTGGGCGATACCCTCGTCATTACCGGTCCACAGTTCGGCCTTGCCCGGCTCGACAATGCGGCCACCGGCAACAAAAGGATGTGGAGCGATCAACGGGCGCATGCCGCGGTAGGCAAAACGTTGCAGCTTCGCGTCAGGGTTGGCCCGACAGAAGGCTCGCAGATTCAAGGTCGCCATTAATGGACCGTGTACTACCAGGCCGGGGTAGCCTTCCGTTTCGGTGACGTAGGGCCAGTCGTAGTGGATGCGGTGGCCATTGAAGGTCACCGCCGAGTAGCGGAACAACAGGGTCGGGGTCGGGGTGATGGACTCCTGCCAATCGGCTTGCGGCAGCGCAGCACCGCCGGCCAGCTTCGGCGGCGTTGGTTCGCGATAGACGATATCCTGCTCCTCGCGAACCGCCAGCTGACCGCCCTGCAGATAGTCATGCTGCACGGTGACAAACAGCAGAGAGCCGGTACGACCGACTTTTTCCTCGACCCGCAGAATGGTGGAAACACGGGAAGCCTCAGCGCCGACCTTGAGTGGCGCATGGAACTCAACTCGCCCGCCGGCCCACATGCGGTTGCGGTTGTCCGCTGGCGGCAGGAAACCGCCGCGCGCAGGGTGGCCATCAGCGCCCAAGCCGGTTTCAGCCACAGCTGGCTGAAAGAAGCACCATTGCCACAGCGGCGGCAACACCTCACCAGCCTGCGGAGCGGGCTCACCCAGAGTAGCGGCGATACGCTGCAGCAGATTCAGGCTGAGGTGATCGTGGGTTTCTTCGGTACGCCCGACCCAGGCGGATAATGCTTGATCGCTCATCGGTTAGTCCCCGTGGCTGACTTGTATTTTTCAGTATCATTGCCAAGTGGCTACCGATCTGTGAATCTACATTTCAGCAAGGGGGCGTTCGGTTTTGATTAACACTGAAGCAGCACACCAGTAAACACGCGGGACACAGCGAGCCATGCATTTCGATTTATCAGATCTTCGTCTATTCATTCATATCGCCGAATCACCCAGCCTGACCCAGGGTGCACGCAAAGCGTTCATCTCACCGGCTGCCGCCAGCGTGCGGATCAAGAGTCTGGAAGCCGAGGCCGGCAACCGGCTGTTGTACCGTGACAGCCGGGGCGTGGAGCTGACCCCGGCTGGCCAGCTGTTTCTGCAGCATGCCCGGCTGATCATGCGCCAGGTCGACTACATGAAAAGCGAGTTCACCGAATACGGCACCGAGGCCGCCGGGCATATCCGCATCTTTGCCAACACCACCGCCGCCACCGAGTTCCTGCCGGAAATTCTTGGCGGATTCCTCGCCGAACGACCGGGCGTGACGGTAGATCTGCAGGAACGCCTCAGTCGAGACATCGTGCGCGGCGTGCTGGACGGGTCCACCGACATGGGGATCATCGCTGGGCCGGTCAAGGCCGATGGGCTGCAGGCGATTCGCTTCAGTACCGACCGCTTGGTATTGGTCACCCCAAAGGATCATCCGCTGGCCGGGCGTCAGAGCATCAGGCTGGAGGAAACCGCGAACTACCCCCATATCGGGCTACATGAAGGCACCACCCTGCTGCGCTTTCTGCAGGAACAGGTCGCCGAGAACGGCAACAGCCTGAACATGCGCATCAAGGTCTACAGCTTCGAGGCCATGTGCCGACTGATCGAATCCGGGGTCGGCCTGGCGGTGATGCCGGATTCTGCCGCCCGCCGCCACCAGCGCACCATGGCGCTGGCAGTAATCGAGCTGGACGAGCCCTGGCGGGTGCGCGAGCGCAGTATTCTGGTGCGGGATCTGGAAGCGCTGCCGAAGGTAATACGGGCCTTGATCGAACAGCTGCAGGCCTATGAGGACAGATGTTGAATCCGGGTTAGCTTCAAGATTTCCGGCCAGACCGCATAAGCCCTACCCCGCAGGCATCTGCCGGTAAAAATCCGCCAGATGCCGATAAACCGCCGGCCACGCAGCTAGCAACGACTCGGGTTGCTCAAAAAAGGTTTCCGATAGCACAGCAAAAAACTCGGCCGGGTCTTCCAGGGCGTAGTCATCCACCGGCAGCGGCTCGTCGTTGTCGGCCCGCCGCGCCAGATCATTCCAGGCCGCGGCAAAATCGCGTTGCCAGGCCGCCGCATCCATGTCCGCGTGCAGCGGCGGCGCACCATTGGCGCTGGCGTCGCGCATATCCAGCGTGTGTGCGAGTTCGTGAATCACCACGTTGTAGCCATCGCCCTGCCCGGAATGCCAGACATCCTCCAGCGACAGCACCACCGGCCCGCGTTCCCAGGCCTCACCGCTGCGCTCGCTGGTTTCCTGATGAACAATCCCGAACTCGTCCTCCCAGCTGTGCTCGGCAACGAAAGGGCCGTCGTACAGAATCAGCGTCTGCCAGCGGTCATACCATTCCAGCCCCAGTTCGAGCACCGGCACCACCGCCATTCCGGCGATACGCAGGCGCAGCCGGTCATCCAGCTCAGCGCCATTGACCGCCACCAAATGCTTGCGCAGCAACAGACGCAGCGCCAGCTCCTGAATATGGCGTTGTTGCTCCGGCCGGTAACGCTGGTATACCGCCCAGTCGCCCAGCGCCTGTTGCCACTGATCAGCCGTGACCGTCAGCCGGCGCAGCTGGCGATCTTCCCGCCAATAGCGCAGGCGTTGCCACCAACCCGAGGCCGGGCGCTGGGTAGAAGCTGCTTTGGAAATGACTGTGCTCCTGTCGGGGTTACGGCATGACCATAGCATGCAGGTCCACAGGCACATGTGCCAGCCCATAAGGCTGGCCATGCAGTAGCCGTTTTCAGCCCGTCATCAGGGCATCCTGGCCCGAGCGAACCCCGTTATTGGACGATGGCCTCGGGCTTATCGTGAACACCGAAGCGATCGACGATAGTGCTGCTGGCTTCGTTGAGTCCCAGCACCTCGACTTCAACACTTTCACGGCGGAACTTGATGACCACCTTGTCCAGGGCGGCCACGGCGGTTATATCCCAGAAATGAGCACGGTTCAGGTCGATGGTTACCTTGCTCAGCGCTTCCTTGAAGTCGAAGTCAGCAACGAATTTATCCGCTGAGCTGAAGAATACCTGACCGATGACCTCGTAGCTGCGATGTTCGCCGGTTTCGTCCAGCGAGGAGCGGACATCCATGTGATGGCCGATCTTGTTGGCGAAGAACATCGCAGCCAGCAGCACGCCTGCCAGAACACCAAAGGCCAGATTGTGGGTGAAAACAACGACGGCCACCGTGACCAGCATCACCAGATTGGTGGATAGCGGATACTTTTTGAGGTTGCGCAGCGACTCCCAGCGGAAGGTGCCGATCGACACCATGATCATCACCGCCACCAGAGCCGCCATGGGGATCTGACTGACCCAGTCGCTGAGAAAGACCACCATCAACAGCAGCACGACCCCGGCCACCAGGCACGACAAACGCGTACGCCCACCGGATTTCACGTTGATAACCGACTGACCGATCATCGCGCAACCAGCCATGCCGCCCATCAGGCCCGAGGCGATATTGGCTACGCCTTGGCCCTTGCATTCGCGATTCTTGTCGCTGGGCGTGTCAGTCATCTCGTCGACAATGGTTGCGGTCATCATTGACTCCAGAAGGCCGACCACGGACAGCGCTGCTGCGTAGGGAAAGATGATTGTCAGGGTTTCGAAGGTCAACGGCACGTCAGGCCACAGAAAGACCGGCAATGTATCAGGCAGCTGCCCCATGTCGCCGACCGTGCGGATATCCAGGCCCAGATAGAGAGCTACACCGGTGAGAACCAGGATGCACACCAGCGGCGACGGGATGAGCTTGCCGATCCGCGGCACATAGGGAAACAGATAGATAATGCCCAGGCCGGCGGCGGTCATCGCATAGACGTGCCAGGTGACGTTGGTCAGCTCAGGCAGCTGCGCCATGAAGATCAGGATCGCCAACGCATTCACGAAGCCGGTCACCACCGAGCGCGAGACAAAGCGCATCAGCGAGCCGAGCTTCAGATAGCCGGCGATAATCTGCAGCACACCACACAGCAAGGTAGCCGCCAGCAGGTACTCAAGGCCGTGGTTCTTGACCAGCGTCACCATCAGCAACGCCATGGCACCGGTTGCAGCGGAGATCATTCCCGGACGGCCGCCGACGAAGGCAATCACCACCGCGATACAGAAGGACGCGTAAAGCCCGACCTTGGGATCCACACCCGCGATGATGGAAAAGGCGATAGCCTCAGGGATCAGGGCCAGTGCCACCACAAGGCCGGCAAGCAAATCACCACGGATATTGGAGAACCAGGTTTGTTTCAACGAGTGGAGCATCAGAATTTCCAAAGCAATGGATCGCCCAGCACAGCAGGGCAGAGGTCCTGTGTAGCTGGTCGATTCGAGATCAGGTTATCGGGTGTAGGTGCTGTGGCTGGTGGCAGACCGGATACACAGCAAAGCCTAACCGCTGGCGAAGCAAGCGATTACGGGTAATGCGAGGGGGCGCAGCACTATGGCGGCGTAGGCTGCCAGGTCATGTTTCGCAGAGTCAGCATCAGGGGCCTTATCAAGATTTTTGTAACTCAAACAGCGCGCCAGTCTACAGGGCAAAAACCGTTTGGGCGAGCCCCGCAGCCCGGTCGCCGTACCAGGCGGTGATCGGGCATCCTATATCGCTTGCTCCTCTGGGCCTTCTCTATACCGTATGCAGATACCACATATACTCAAGATCCGAGATGGTCTTCTCGAACTCCTCCATCTCGCTTTCCTTGCACAACACGAAGACGTCCAGATACTCCTCACCGATGTATTCCTTCATCACCTCGGAGCCTTCCAGTTCGCGCAGTGCGTCGCGCAGGTTGGTCGGTAATGACGCTTCGTGCTGCTCGTAGGCGTTACCCTCGGTCATGGCCGGCGGCTCGATGCGATTACTGATGCCGTAATGAATGGCTGACAGCAGCGCCGCCATCAGCAGGTAAGGGTTGGCATCGGCGCCGCCGAGGCGGTGTTCGATACGCATGGCTTCCGCCTCGCCGCCCGGCACCCGTACTGCCACAGTGCGGTTATCGATGCCCCAGGTCGCGGCACAGGGCACGAAGAAGCTCGGACTGAAACGCCGATAGGAATTGACGTTGGGGCACAGGAAGGCCATGTATTGCGGGAGGGTTTCCAGCAGACCACCAATGGCCCAACGCAACGCATCAGGCAGATTGCCGTCGGCATCCGGGGCAAAGATGTTCGTTCCGTCCCGCTCCAGACTGATATGCACGTGCATGCCGTTACCCGCCTGATCGTGGTAGGGCTTGGCCATGAAGGTGGTGTCCATCTCGTGGTCATAAGCCACGCTCTTGATCACCCGCTTGAGCAGCACGCTGTAATCGCATGCCTTGACCGGATCATCCACGTGATGGAGGTTGACTTCGAACTGGCCGGGAGCCGATTCGGCGACGATGGCGTCAGCGGGGATGCCCTGCTCGTGGGCAGCTTCGATGACGTCCTCGAGGAATTCTGCGTATTCGTCCAGGTCATCCATGGAGTAGACCTGCACCGAATTGGGTCGCTTGCCGGAAATTGGCGAACGCGGCGGCTGCGGTCGACCAGTGATGTTCTCCTGATCGATCAGATAAAATTCCAGCTCGAACGCCGATACCGGCTTCAGACCCAGATCAGTGAAACGCTCGACTACCTGTTGCAGCACATAGCGGGGATCGGCAAAGAACGGCGTCTTACGGTCCAGTTCGTACATGGTCATCAATAGCTGACCGATGGGACGCTTCTGCCAGGGTTCGATACACAGCGTGCCGGGAATGGGCAGACAGATACGATCGGCATCACCGATTTCCAGACCCAGGCCGGTTTCCTCGACGGTGGTGCCCTGGATATTCAGGGCAAATACCGACGCCGGCAGCGCGATACCGCGGTCAAAAGCCCGGATCAATGCCGAACGATCGATGCGCTTGCCCCGAACGATACCGTTCATGTCGGCAATCAATAGATCGATGAAGTGAACCTCGGGATGCTCGGCCAGAAAAGTCTCGGCTTCCTGCATATCAACGGGAAGGGTATCGACTGGGTCAAGGGCTGGGATACTGGCGGGCTCGGTACCGACTGCCGTGTCATCGGCTGGGGAGTGCATGTTCGTCACCTGTTATTTGTAAAATATATCAATCATGACTCATATTGATTGAGAGTAAATCCGAAAGGCTACAGCGAGTCAATAGACCTCTGACCGCCCTGCAATGGCGCACAACGCACCATTCAAAGCCATTCTCGAACACCCATGAAAATCCCTTATCATGGGCTTTACAGGCGATTCGCAATGATTTTGTGGTTGTTATTCTTTGTTGCTATTGTATGAAAAATTGAACAAGCAACTCTGCAAAAGTGACAGTATGTTCGATATCCGCAAGTCGCTGATTGCCACTGTCTGCTCCGATACTGCTGTAATGAATTTGGGCCCAAGAGGACTGTATGAACAAGATTGAAGCTTTTCTCAAGGAACACAGAATCACCGAAGTCGAGTGCATGGTCAGTGATCTCACCGGCATTGCCCGCGGCAAGATCGCCCCGACGGCCAAGTTCATATCTGAAAAAGGCATGCGTCTGCCGGAAAGTATTCTGCTGCAGTCGGTGACCGGCGATTATGTCGAAGACGACATCTATTACGACCTGCTGGACCCAGCGGATATCGACATGATCTGCAAACCGGATGACGACGGCATCTACCTGGTACCTTGGGCGATCGAGCCGACCGCGCAGATCATCCATGACTGCTATGACAAGCAGGGCGAGCCCATCGAGATGTCGCCGCGCAATGTATTGAAGAAGATTCTGCGGCTGTATACCGAGAAAGGCTGGAAGCCGTTGGTAGCGCCCGAAATGGAGTTCTATCTGACCAAGCGCAACGATGACCCCGATCTGCCGCTGCAGCCACCGGTTGGCCGCTCCGGTCGTCAGGAGACCGGGCGCCAGTCCTTCTCGATCGACGCCGCCAACGAGTTCGACCCGCTGTTCGAGGACATGTACGACTGGTGCGAGGCTCAGGGCCTGGATCTGGATACGCTGATCCACGAAGAAGGCACGGCGCAGATGGAGATCAACTTCCGCCATGGTGACCCGCTGCACCTGGCCGACCAGGTGCTGGTATTCAAGCGCACCATGCGCGAGGCCGCTCTCAAGCATGATGTGACCGCCACCTTTATGGCCAAGCCGATCACCAATGAGCCAGGCAGCGCCATGCACCTGCACCAGAGCATCATCGATATCAAGACCGGGGAGAATATCTTCTCCAATGCCGATGGCAACATGAGCCAGCTGTTTCTGCATTACATCGGCGGCATGCAGCGCTACATCCCCGAGGTATTGCCGCTGTTCGCACCGAACGTCAACTCGTTCCGGCGTTTTCTGCCGGACACCTCGGCGCCGGTCAACGTGGAATGGGGCGTGGAAAACCGTACCGCCGGGCTGCGCGTGCCGGACTCCACACCGCAGAACATGCGCCTGGAAAACCGTCTGCCCGGCGCCGATGCCAACCCTTACATTGCCATCGCCGCCAGCCTGCTATGCGGCTATCTGGGCATGGTCAACTCGATAGAGCCGACCGCACCGGTGCAAGGCCGGGCCTATGAAAGACGCAACCTGCGCCTGCCCTTCTCCCTGGAGTCGGCCCTTGAACGCATGGAAATGTGTACTGACATCCAGGAAGTATTGGGTGAAAAATTCTGCCGCGGCTATATCGCCGTCAAACGTGTGGAAAACGAAAACTACAAGCGTGTCATCAGCTCCTGGGAAAGGGAGTTCTTGTTGTTGAGCGTCTAGCAGGCCGTCATTCATTCAACGGAGCAGAGGATTACCGTCATGACCAAACCTACCACCGCTGAACTGCAGGCCATGGATGCGGCTCATTATCTGCATCCCTTCACTGACCACAAGGCGCTGGGCGCCCGTGGCACGCGAATCATCGAGCGTGCCTCAGGCGTTCATCTGTGGGACAGCGACGGCAATCGTATTCTCGACGGCATGGCCGGGCTCTGGTGCGTCAACATCGGCTACGGGCGTACTGAACTGGCCGAGGCGGCGTATCGGCAGATGCTCGAACTGCCCTATGCCAACAGTTTCTTCCAATGCACCAACTCACCCGCGGTGCAGCTGGCCAGCGCGATTGCCGAGCAGGCCCCGGCGCACATGAACCATGTGTTCTTCACCGGCTCCGGCTCCGAGGCCAACGACACCGTGCTGCGCATGGTGCGCCGCTACTGGGACCTGCAAGGTCAACCAGAGAAGAAGACCATCATCGGTCGTATCAATGGCTACCACGGCTCCACCGTCGCCGGTGCCAGTCTCGGTGGCATGTCGGTGATGCATGAACAGGGCGACTTGCCCATCCCCGGTATCGTGCATATCGCCCAGCCCTACTGGTATGGCGAAGGCGGCGATATGAACGAGAACGAGTTCGGGCTGTGGGCAGCCCGTCAGCTGGAGGAAAAGATCCTTCAGGTGGGCACCGACAAGGTCGCCGCCTTCATCGCCGAGCCCATTCAGGGTGCTGGCGGGGTCATCATCCCCCCCTCCACCTACTGGCCGGAGATCAAACGCATCGTCGACAAGTACGGCATCCTGCTGGTAGTCGATGAGGTGATCTGTGGTTTCGGCCGTACCGGTGAATGGTTCGGCAGCCAGCACTTCGACCTGCAACCCGACTTCATGTCCATCGCCAAAGGTATGACGTCCGGCTACCTGCCCATGGGTGGGGTGATTGTCGGCAGTCGCGTGGCCAATTGCCTGATCGACAATGGCGGTGAGTTTTTCCACGGCTACACTTACTCAGGTCACCCCGTGGCTGCCGCGGTCGGCCTGGAAAACCTGCGTATCCTGCGAGAGGAAAAGATAGTCGACTATGCTCGTAACGAAGCGGCGCCCTATCTGCAGCAAAAGATAGCAGGCCTGGCGGAGCATCCGCTGGTCGGAGAGGTCCGCGGTACCGGTATGCTCGGCGCCTTTGAACTGGTCAGCAATAAGGCCACCCGGGAACGACTCCCCGGCAAAGGCGCCGCTGGAACCCTGTGTCGGGACATGTGCATTCTCAACGGGCTGGTGATGCGCGCGGTAGGCGACACCATGATCATGTCACCACCACTGGTCATTCAGCCGGAGGAGATCGATGAACTGTTCGACAAGGCCTGGCGTAGTCTGAATATGGCTGAAAAACAGCTGCGTTAGACGGGATAACAGGTAAAAGCCGGCACAATGCCCTGTCAAGCCTATCCGCCCGGGTCACGCTTGCATACACTAGCCGCGCCGGCGCAGGTGCCCGGTGAGAAAGGACTGAATACAGCCCCGGAGTTCGCTCCGGGCAGTGATAGATCATCCGATAACAGCCGGCTTTCCGGCCACACCAGAAGCAGCAGGCAGACCCGGTCACCGGGCAGCGTCTGCAACAGGAGAAGACATGAAACTTACAATGCACAAGACATTGCTGGCCATGGCCGTTACCGGGTTGTTCACCAGCGCCGCACACGCTGCCGGCGAATTGAAGATCTATAACTGGTCCGACTATATCGCCGAGGACACCGTTGCCAACTTCGAAAAGGAAACCGACATCAAGGTGACCTACGACGTATACGACTCCAACGAGGTGCTGGATGCCAAGCTGCTCACTGGCCGCTCCGGCTTCGATATAGTCGTACCGTCCAATCACTTTCTGACCAAGCAGATCGAGGCGGGTGTATACCAGAAACTGGATCACAGCAAACTGCCGAACATGAAGAATCTCAACCCGGCGTTGATGGACCAGATGGAAAGCATCGATCCGGGCAGTCAGTACTCGATTCCCTACATGTGGGGCACCAACGGTATCGGCTACAACATCGACAAGGTCCAGGCCATCCTCGGTGAGAATGCCCCGCTGGACACCTGGGATCTGGTCTTCAATCCGGAAGTGGCCGCCAAACTGGCCAGTTGCGGTATTTCCATGCTCGACTCCGGTGACGACATGCTGACCTCCACCCTGCAATACCTGGGTCTGGACCCCAACAGCAATGATGCCGACGATCTGAAAAAGGCCGAAGAGCTGCTGATGAGCGTGCGTGGGCATGTGACCTACTTCCACTCCTCGCGCTATATCTCGGACCTGGCCAACGGCGAGATCTGCGTCGCTGTCGGCTTTTCCGGTGACGTCTTCCAGGCCGCAGCCCGGGCCGAGGAAGCGGATAACGGCGTGAACATCGGCTACACCATTCCCAAGGAAGGTACGCAGCTGTGGTTCGACATGATGGCGATTCCCAAAGGTGCGCCGAACGCCGACAACGCGCATACTTTCATCAATTACATCCTGCGCCCGGAAGTGGTCGCGCCGATCACCGACTATGTGGCCTATGCCAACCCCAACCTGGCGGCCAACGAGTTCGTTGACCCGGAAGTCCTGAGCGATCCGGCGATCTATCCCACCGAGGAGGTCATGGCCAAGTTATTTGTGGCCAAACCGCGCCCGCTGGCATCTCAACGGATCATCACCCGAGCCTGGAACAGGATCAAATCCGGTCGCTGATGCCACTCTTTACGGGGCCGCTCAGCGGCCCCCTTCTTGTTGGGGAGTACTGATTATATGGTAGGTGCCGCAGGGGCCATGAAACAGGCCATGGCCACGAACGAACCAGTGGAGTTCGTCAAGATTCAGCGCGTCAGCAAACAGTTTGATGATGCGCTGGCGGTGGATGATGTCACCCTGACCATCAACCGGGGCGAGATCTTTGCCCTGCTTGGCGGCTCGGGTTCGGGCAAGTCCACCCTGCTGCGCATCCTTGCCGGTTTCGAAAAGCCCACCGAGGGCCGGGTGCTGCTCGACGGTCAGAACATTACCGAACTCCCGCCACACAAACGGCCAATCAACATGATGTTCCAGTCCTATGCACTGTTCCCGCACATGACGGTGGAGCAGAACATCGCCTTTGGACTGAAACAGGACAAGCTGAGCAAAGCGGAAATCAACGAGCGCGTAGCGGAAATGCTCAAGCTGGTACACATGAGCAAGTTTGCCAAGCGCAAGCCGCACCAATTGTCCGGTGGCCAGCGTCAGCGCGTAGCACTGGCCCGCTCGCTGGCCAAACGACCGAAACTGCTGCTGCTTGACGAGCCCATGGGCGCGCTGGACAAGAAACTGCGCTCGCAGATGCAGCTGGAACTGGTGGAAATCATCGAACGGGTCGGCGTGACCTGCATCATGGTCACCCACGACCAGGAAGAGGCCATGACCATGGCCCAGCGCATCGCCATCATGGACCAGGGCTGGATTGTCCAGGTCGGCACGCCGATGGATATCTACGAGAGTCCGGTAAACCGCCACGTCGCCGAATTCGTCGGCAGCGTGAACATCTTCGAGGGCGAGATCGTCGCCGACATGGAAGACCACGTGATCATCGAATGTCCGCAGCTGGATCGACAGATCTATCTGGGCCACGGTGTCACCACCCGCGCCGAGAACAAGAGCGCGATGTACGCTCTGCGTCCGGAAAAGGTCTTCGTCAGCACCGAGCAGCCCGAGCAGGCATACAACTGGGCCCACGGCCAGGTGCACGACATCGCCTATCTGGGCGGCCACTCGGTGTACTACATCAAGCTCGACAGCGGCAAGATGGTGCAGGCATTCTTCGCCAACTCCGAACGCCGCCTGCCGCGCCCAACCTGGGAAGACAAGGTCTACGTCAGCTGGGATGACGACGGCGGCGTGGTGCTGCAGTCATGAACTTCCTGCGTCGCCCCAGTGGCAAGGCGCTGGTGATCAGCATCCCCTACCTGTGGATGTTCCTGTTCTTCCTGCTGCCCTTTGTCATCGTCCTGAAGATCAGCTTCTCCCAAGCGGCGATCGCCATTCCGCCCTACGAGCGGGTGTTCCAGTATGCCGACCAGGCGCTGACCATTGCCCTGAACATGGGCAACTACATCTTCCTGAGCCAGGACAGCCTGTATTACGCGGCCTACCTGAGTTCACTGAAAATTGCTCTGGTCACCACCCTGGTCTGCCTCGGGCTGGGCTATCCGATGGCGCTGGCCATCGCCCGTGCACCCCGCGAGCGCCAGCTGGTCTACCTGTTGCTGATCATGATGCCGACCTGGACCGCATTGCTGATCCGCGTATACGCCTGGATGGGCATCCTCAGCGCCAACGGCCTGCTCAACAATGCCCTGCAGACGCTGGGCATCATCGACGTGCCGCTGCAGATCCTGAATACCAATACGGCGGTATACATCGGGCTGGTGTATGCCTACCTGCCATTCATGGTGCTGCCGCTGTACGCCAATCTGGTCAAGCATGATTCGGCCCTGCTGGAGGCCGCCACTGATCTGGGTGCCAGCCGCATCAAGGCATTCTGGAAGGTCACCGTACCGCTGTCGCGGGCCGGCATCATCGCCGGCAGCATGCTGGTGTTCATTCCGGTAGTCGGCGAGTTCGTCGTCCCCGAACTGCTCGGCGGTCCGGAAACCCTGATGATCGGCAAGGTGCTGTGGCAGGAGTTCTTCAATAACCGCGACTGGCCGGTGGCCTCGGCGCTGGCAATAGTGATGCTGGTCTTGCTGCTGATCCCCATCATCCTGTTCCACTACAACCAGGCTCGGGAAATGGAGAAGAAGGCATGAGACGTCCTGATTTCTCCAGCGTGGTCCTGTGGCTGGGCCTGCTGTTCATCTACTTGCCGATGGTCATTCTGGTCATCTACTCGTTCAACGCCTCGCGACTGGTCACCGTGTGGGGCGGCTGGTCGGTGCACTGGTACCTGGGCCTGCTGGACAACACCCAACTGATGGGTGCGGTCAAGCGCAGCCTGCAGATCGCTTTCTACACGGCTACTGCGGCGGTGGTGCTGGGTACCATGGCGGCTTTTGCCATGACCCGTATCAGCCAGTTCCGTGGGCGCACGCTGTTCTCCGGCATGGTCACCGCCCCGCTGGTGATGCCCGAGGTAATCACCGGTCTGTCGCTGCTGCTGCTGTTCGTGGCGCTGGCGCAGATTCTGGAGTCGCTGTTTGGCGTACTGTTCGATCGTGGCATGCTGACTATCTGGATCGCCCACACCACCTTCTCGGTAGCTTATGTCGCCATTGTCGTCAGCAGCCGCCTGGGCGAACTGGACCAGTCGATCGAAGAGGCCGCACTGGATCTCGGGGCGCCGCCATGGAAGACCTTTCTGCAGATCACCGTGCCCATGATCGCACCCTCCATCGTTGCCGGCTGGCTGCTGGCCTTCACCCTGTCACTGGATGACCTGGTATTGGCCAGCTTCGTATCCGGGCCCGGCTCAACCACCCTGCCGATGGAAATCTTTTCCGCCGTGCGCCTGGGCGTGAAACCGGAGATCAACGCCATTGCCAGCGTCATACTGCTTGCCGTATCGCTGTTCACCCTGCTGGTCTGGTTCATCTTCCGGCGCGCGGACCGCCGCAGCCGGATGCCGTTGCCGGATGAAACGCCGGCGCGCTGATAACGCTACCTGATGCCGGAGTCCGGCGTCAGGTGATCTCCCTGCCTCCTCCTGCCCAGCAAAGACCCTTGGCAAATATTCAGACTCGGGTTAAGCTGCAATCACGAATGAACATTCATTCGCATTGTAATGAGGCCTGAAACAAGGCGCCTGAGGAACGGCATGAAGCCGTTCCCTGTCGCTGTACAAACAGTCGGAAGCGGTTAGAATGCAGCGATGAACAATCATTCCAAAACCGCTGATAACAAGCCACAGCCCCTTGGCAGAACCGTCCGCCCCCGGATCAAGGACAAGCGCGCCGCCATATTACGCGCCGCACTCAAGGTGTTTGCCGAGGGCGGCATGAATGGCGTTCCGATGCCGGTACTGGCCCGACAGGCCAATGTCGGCACCGGCACCATCTACCGCTACTTCGAGAGCAAGGAATTGCTGGTCAATGAGCTGTTTCGCGAACAGAAGCTGGCTATCAATCAGCGATTGTACGCGGATCTGGACCTGCAACGCCCGGCTGACGAAGTATTCAGCGAGGTCTGGCGGCGCATGGTGCAGTTCACCCGCGAGGAGCCTGACGCCTATCGCTTCATGGAACTGCAGGATCACCGGCCTTATCTGGATGAGGCCAGCCGCACATTGGAACGTGAGGCACTGACGCCGATTCTGGCCCAGTACCGTGCGTTGCAGAAACGCGGGATCTTCCGCAGTGACATTCGCGCCGAGGTGTTGATGACGCTGGTGTGGGGAGCTTTCATCAATCTGATCAAGGCAGAGCGAGATGGCCATATCAGCCTTTCCGAGGAGGATATAGCCGCTGCCCGGGATGCCTGCTGGGGGTTGTGCACTGGTTGAACCGACTGTTCGTATTCATTCACCCGAGGAGAGACAGAATGCGAACACTGACTGCAACACTGGCCGCGCTTGGCCTGAGCGCCATGGTCCTGGGCCAGAGCCAGGCCGGAGAAGTGGAACAACAATGGCTGGACATGATTGCCAGCGGCAAGGCCTATCCGGCGACCACGCTGATGCCACTGTTCCAGCAGCTGGAAACGGTGGACACCGATTTCATGGTGGGTACCTGGAAGGGCGGCAAGTTTGATGGGGGTGCCGAGCCCGATCCGATCAACTGGTACGGCAAGCGCTTCACTTCGCCCGCCCATGTCGAACCGCTGCTGGTAACCAATACCGATGGCGAAGTGGTCACCTATGATCGGCTCGGCGCGGCACAGATGCGTAACATCGAGTTTGATGGCCAGGTCTCCGCCGCCCTGATCTACGATAGCCAGCCGATCATGGATTACTTTCGCAAGGTCAATGACAACCTGGTTATCGGTCTGGGTGATATCAAGGGCAAGCCTACCGACTTCTTTTTCTATCTGATACGCGAGTAAGCAAGCGGGCTTGCAATCGATGGGCAAAACCCGCGAGAGCAGCTCGCACTGGAGGGGCTGCAAACGTCACGCTGGAAACCGCAAGAAAGCGTGTGTGGGAGACTCCGACGTTCCCACACTCCGCGCGGGAGTGCCTACTGGGACGCTCTGCGTCCCGTTCCAGCGCTACTTCTGCTGCGCGATGATCTCTTCCATCTTCAACCCGGTCAGACCATGAATGGTCCGCCACAGGTAGAACAGGATCGCCATCATCATGAGCATTGAGGGAATGGCGATCATCGGGTAGCTGACCAGGGTCATGCGACCCAGTTCGGCATTGAACGCCTCGGTGCCGGCGGGACTGACCACTATCCACTTGGCGACCATGTAGTTCATGAGCGAGGAAAAGAAGAAGGTGCCGGCCAGGAAGTAGGTGGCCTTCAACAACCGCTGCTCGAATATATCGCCCAGCCCGCGCTCCTGCAGCCGCTCATCGACACGCTGCACATTCAGCACCTTGTCGTTGTACAACAGGGTGCGAATCAGCGGATAACGGGTACGGGTGGAAAACAGCACCGCCAGCCCGATGACACCGGGCACGGCGGCTTCCTTGATGGCCAGCCACTGCGGATCGAGCTCCAGCAGACCGATACCGCCTGTAAGAAAGACACTGATCACCCCGAGCACGGCGATGAAGTTGTATTTGCGATAGCGGATCAGCTCGAACAGTCCCCAACCCAGCGGGAACGCCAATGCCAGGATCAACGCCTTATGCGGGCCGAGGTGTGCCTCACCGCTGAATTTCATCAGTATCACCGACGGGAGGATGATACTGACCAGTAGGTCGACCATGGGCCGCGGTTTGTGTTGCGGGGTATCGCGCAGAGCTTCGTTCATGATGTCGGAGTAATTCCCAAAGGCGTTGCACACATGATACACGCAGCCGTCGCCAGGTCATCCCCGACTGACCAGCTGCATGCGACAGCCTCAGCCGGCTGCGTTCATCGCAGTCCATACCAGCAAGCCGGTATAACCACAGAAAGCCGTCAGCAGGCCGGCGCCTTCCAACCTATTGATGCGTCCCAGACGCCCGCGCCAGGCGATGCACATCAACAGCAACGCCAGCGTCAACGCCGCCATCAATGCCCAGTCGCGGGTCAGCACTTCCGGAGCCACCTCCATGGGCCGAATAATCGCGGCAATACCGACCACCGCGAGCGTATTGAACAGGCCCGAGCCGATGATATTGCCCAACGCCAGGTCATGCTCCTTCTTGCGGATCGCTGCCAGGGAAGATGCCAGCTCAGGCAGCGAAGTGCCCACCGCGACAATAGTCAGTCCGATGATCAGATCACTCACGCCCAGGCCGCTGGCGATGAAAACAGCTCCCCAGACCAGCAGGCGGGAGCTGACGACCAGCAGAACCAGCCCCAGTAGCAACCATATCAAGGCTCGCCCGAGCGGCATGGTGTCGGCCAGATATTCCTTGCGGATTTCATCGGACACCACATCGTCACGGCTGCGCATGCCATCGCGAACGGACCAGGCCATGAGCAGCGCAAAGACCACCAGCAGCACAATACCATCGGTGCGGCTGATCTCCCCGTCGAAAACCTGCCAGCCCGCCAAGGCGGTGATCCCCAGCAGAATCGGCATCTCTCGTCGAGCTACCCGGGCATGAGCAGTGATCGGACTGATCAACGCGACCAGGCCGATAATCAACGCAATATTGGTGATGTTCGAGCCCCAGGCATTGCCCAGAGCGATACCTGAGTTGCCTTGCAGAGAGGACAGAACAGATACCGACAGCTCCGGCGCGGAGGTACCGAAACCGATGATCAACATGCCGATCAGCAATGGCGGCACACCGCCGTGCACGGCAGCAGCAGAAGCGCCTTCCACGAACCGGTCAGCACTCCAGACCAGCAGAACCAGCCCGATCAGAATGGCAGCGAGGGCAAGCAACATAATATTCAGTTCCCATATCAAGAGGGCCGCAAGTATGGGTTAAAGTTTTTCCCGCCGCCAGCCGATACAACGCCCGATTCCTATAAAAACCACAGATACCTGCCACCATTTCATCGGCGACGGGCGGGTGTGTTTTTTTCATTTTTCATTTTTCATTCGAGGTTTGTGATGCTACTGAAGTCTTCCCTGCGCATGCAAAGCCTGGCGCTGCTCATTGGCAGCCTGGTGCTGATGCTGGTCGTCGCCTTGGCCGGCGTGCTCACTCTGGCTCAGGATCTGCGCAGCTACCGCCTGTTGATGGAGGGTCCGCAGACGACCGCCAACCTGATCAACGAGACCAATCTGACGTTCAAGACCCAGGTGCAGGAATGGAAGAACGTGCTCCTGCGCGGCAGCAAAGAGTCCGATCTTGATCGTTACTGGCAACAGTTCCAAGACAGCGAAAAGCAGGTGCAGGCGCTGTTGGGCAAGATCATCGAGCAGGACCTGTCAGGCACCTTCCGCGAGCGGCTCGTCTCATTACAAAGGGAGCACCGTGGGCTGGGTGAGAAGTACCGAGATGGCCTGCAACGCTTTATGGCCGCCGGTCGCGATCCCGTGGCGGGGGACAACATGGTGCGCGGTATCGATCGCGCGACCAGCGAACAACTGGAGCAACTGGTCACCGAGATCAATCAACAGGTCACCAGCGAGGTGCAGCACATCCGCACAGCCACCTTACGTACCGTCTGGCTCTCGGTTCTGGGCATGGTTGGTGCTGCACTGCTGATCGGCGGGCTCGCCAGCTGGCTGATCAGCAGGCAGCTGGTCAGTCCCATCACGCGTCTGATCCGGCAGATTGAACAGCTGAGCCAGGGGCGCTTCGATGAGCAGATCACCAGCCAGCGTCAGGATGAACTGGGTGTGCTGGCCCAGGCTGCCAACCAGCTGCGCAGCTTTCTTGCGGAAACCGCTGCCGGCCTGAGACACACCACTGATGAACTTGACCGCGCCAGCGGCGGACTGAATACCGTCGCCACCCGAATGACCCACGGCAGCCGCGAGCAGTTCAGTCGTACCGACCAGGTCGCCACCGCCATGCAGGAAATGTCCGCCACGGCAGCTGAAGTGGCGCGCTATGCCGCCGACGCATCCAGCGCCGCTGATGCCGCTGATACAAGCGCCCGCAACGGACGCCAGGTAATGACCGAGACCATAGATTCCATGCAGACACTGCTGCAGGAAATACAGCGTACCGCTGAGGTCATCCACCACCTGGAAGACGACAGCCGACGGATCGGCAAAGTACTGGAAGTCATTCAGAACATTGCCGACCAGACCAACCTGCTGGCCCTGAATGCCGCCATCGAGGCGGCCCGCGCCGGGGAAGCCGGGCGCGGCTTTGCGGTGGTTGCCGATGAAGTGCGCACCCTGGCGCAACGCACCAGCGAATCAACGGCAGAAATTCAGAGCATCATCAGCAGCGTGCAGAATGGTGCAGCGGAGGCCGGCAAGGCTATTGTGGCCGGCAAGAACCGCAGTGATACCAGCATGCAGCAGGTCACCCTGGCCGGCGACAACCTGCAACAGATCGCCATGGCAGTGGAATCGATCCGCGACATGAACCGACAGATCGCCACTGCCGCAGAGGAGCAGACCAGCGTCTCCGAAGATATCTCGCGCAACATCACCGAGATCACCGACATCGCCGCAACCAATCAACAGGAAGTGGAGCACACCGCCCAAGCCAGCGAAGGCCTGCAGTCGTTGTCGGCCGAGCTCAATCGGCTGGCAGGGCAACTGAAGGCGTAACCGGCAAAGCCTGAGTCAGGCCCCTGGAGCGGCGGCTCAGGCTGTCGCGCACGCCTGTTTCTGGCGTTCCTCCTCGACCAGTTCCTTCTTCGACAGCTTGCCCACTGGCGTGCGCGGCAATGCATCGCGAATCTCCATCGCCGCCAGGCGTTCATGCTTGCCCAGTCGGGTGGCCAGGAAACCTTGCAAGGTCGCAAAGTCGAAAGGCTGAGCGCCGGCGCGGAGTTTGATGAAGGCCTTGGGCGCTTGGCCGCGATAGGCATCTTCGATGCCGATCACTGACACCTCCTCGACCGCAGGATGCTCGTAAATGGCCTCCTCGATCATGCGCGGGTAGACGTTGTAGCCACTGCACAGGATCATGTCCTTGGTGCGATCAACGATATAAACCCACCCTTCTTCGTCCATATAGCCAATATCCCCGGTGCGCAAGAAACCATCGACCGTCATCGCTTCGACAGTGGCGTCTGGGCGCTGCCAGTAACCCGCAGTGACGTTCAGACCGGCAATACAGACCTCGCCATGCTCACCCGCCGGCAGAGCGCCCGGCGACCCATCCAGCGGGGCAATGCGAATCTGTGCGCCGGGTACCGGGATACCGCAGGAGCCAGGGCGTGGCGGCGCATCGCGCGGCGTGAAGGTGCCTGTGGTTGTCGTCTCGGTCATGCCCCAACCCTCACGCAGGGCGCAGCCGGCCACCTGTTGGTAACGCTGCTGCACTTCCAACGGCAAGGGCGCGCCGCCGGAGTTGCACAGTTTGAGCGACGTCAGATCCAGCTCAGCGGCCAGAGGGTGAGCCAGCAGACCGATGAACATGGTCGGTACGCCGGGGAAGGTGGTGATGCGGCTATGGTGAATTTCCTGCAGCACACTTTCGGCATCGAAGCGCGGATGCAGATAGACCTCGGCGGCCATGCGCAGACTGAACAGCATATTGATCATCAGCGCATAGATATGGAACGGCGGCAGCACCGCCAGCACCCGCTCCTGCCCCATCTGCAGCGACTCATCCAGAATCGCCTGCAATTGCGCGCAGCTGGCGGTGAGATTGGCATGAGTGAGCATTGCACCTTTGGGCGCGCCGGTGGTGCCACCAGTATATTGCAGCACGGCCAGGGTCTCGGCCGGATCGTTGATCGGCCAGGGGGTGAAGCTGCCATCGTTATCCAGCAGGCTGGCGAAGGAATGACAGGTCTGGTCGAATACCACTTCTACCGAGGGTCCGAGCTGCGCTGCCTGCACGTCGCTTGCACCGTCGCAGAACTCCAGGAAGCTACCCACTATCAAGGTCTGCAGGCCGCTGTTCTGGCACAGGCTGGCCATTTGCGGATACAGACTCGCCAGATCCAGCGTCACCATCAGCGTGGTCTGGCTGTCGTGGATCTTCTGTGTGAGGGTGCGTTCGGCGTCCAGCGGCGAGTAATTCACCACGGTCCCGCCGGCACGCAGTACACCGAGAAAAGCGATGAAATAATGTGGTGTATTCGGCAGGTACAGCCCCACATGAACACCCGGACGCACACCCAGCTGCTGAAACCCGCAGGCAGCGCGGCGCACCAGCGCATCCAGCTGACGGTAGTTGATCCTGCTACCGAGAAAATTGATTGCCGGATGCTCGGGGAAATCCGCAACCGCCTTGTCCAGCAACGCCCAGACCGGACCGGTTGCCAGGCTGGCATCCCAGTGCATGTTGTCGGGGTAGGAGTCCAGCCAACGTAATTCTGCATTCGCGCTCATGACACGCCTCCTGGGGGCTTCTTGTAATTATTGATCTCCTGACGTTAGTGCCGGACTGCTGTTCTGCAAAGGCAAATCCAGCCTGTATATACGAAGCTATAGATTGCGGCATGGCTGTCGAATGCGCAGGGAACGGACACGCGATTATGTGAACGCCCTCCCAGACTGAGCATTTCGAGCTCTGCAGCATCCGATCAGGCACGCATCAAAGAGTAATCAAATTGCAATAAGCCAAGCGGGTTGATAGATTTCCAATCGCTCCCAACCATGAAATGGAAAAACAAACATGAAACGTATACTGCTCGGTTCTCTGCTTGCTGCTGCCTCCCTCAATGCGTTCGCCACCGCACCGGGCGGTCCGGGCTGCGGCTGGGGCAACATGTTGTTCGAAGGCCAGCGCGGCCTGCCCTCCCATCTGGTGGCGTCCATCACCAACGGCACCTCCGGCAACGCCACCTTCGGTATGACCTCGGGTACCAACGGTTGCGATACCAGCGGTGCTCTGGCCTATAACGGCAAATCGATGATCGTGTTGAGCAGCATCATGAATGAGCTGTCCGAAGACATGGCGCGCGGTGAAGGTGAAGCCCTGACGACCTACGCTGTCGTGCTGGGTGTAGAAGCGCAGGACCGTGATCATTTTGCTGCCGTGACCAGCCAGCACTTCAATGACATCTTCAGCTCCGCCGACGTGACTGCCGAGCAGGTTCATGCAGCCACACTGGCCGTTCTGAAGAACGACGCAGTATTGGCGAAGTACGCCGAACAGGTCTGAGCCTGGCGTTGATCTCCGGGGCCGGCGTTCCGTCGGCTCCGGGCCTTTCCCTGCATCCTCTGGTGCCCTCGTCCTCCATCGCGGTCTCGCATGTCCATACGCTTGTTCCCCCTGTTGCTGAGCATGCTCGGCATTGCCGTACAGGCGGCTCCGCAATCCGATGCGGCCACCCTTGAGAAACTCGCCTCAGATCCGTACTGGGTCGCACTCGGTCACTACGAGCAGCAGACCTTCGGCGGCTGGCGCAGCTACGTTGATGATGCTGACTTCTTCCTGGCGGCCAATGGCGAACGCTCACCACTGGCCGAACTGACTGCCACCCTTGACGCTATCTATGCCGACCCGCAACAGGCCGACAGCCATCCGCAATGCCGCTTCCCATCGCGCACCCGCTGGCTGCGCCAGCAGCTGAAACTGGATGACCTGCCCGCAGTCACCTGCGCCGAATTCGATACCTGGTATGCCGACATCGATCCGCATACCACCGTACTGGTATTTCCTGATGCCTACCTGAACAGCCCATCATCCATGTTCGGGCACACCCTGCTGCGTATTGACTCAGCTGATGCAGCAGGCAGCGGCACCGCCCTGCTCAGCTATGCACTGAACTTCGGTGCCATGATTGAAGGCATGGACAACAGTATTCTCTATGCCTGGAAAGGCCTGGCCGGCGGCTATCCGGGGCAGTTTGCCTTGTTGCCGTACCGGGAAAAGATAAGTGAATACAGCAGCCTGGAAAACCGCGATCTGTGGGAATACCGCCTCGATCTGACACCCGAAGAAACCGGGCGCATGATCGAACACGTCTGGGAGTTGCGGCAGGTTCGCTTCGACTACTTCTTCTTTGACGAAAACTGCTCGTACCGCCTGCTCGAACTGCTGGAAATCGCCCGGCCCGGCCTGCAGCTGATCGACCAGTTTCCATTGACGGCCATTCCTGCTGATACCGTGCGCGCGGTGAAGGATGCCGGTCTGATACAGGACATAAACTACCGCCCATCGCGGGAAAAGGAGTTGCTGGCCCGCGCTGCGCCACTGCACCCTGCCGAATTGAGCTGGGCACAGGCACTCGCCGCCGATGATGAGGCTCTGCACGACACTGCTTTCGCGGCATTGCCCACGGAGCGCCAGTCGTTGATTCAGGAAACTGCCTACCGGTTGCTGCGCTATCAGGCAGCTGGTCAGGAGCGTGATGTCGACAGTGCTGCGCGCAGTTACCGGCTGCTGCAGGCCATCAATCAGAACCCGCCACCGCGCCTGGAAATCGATACTCCGGCGCTGCCGGAGGATGGCCACGAATCCCGCACCTGGCAGCTGGCCGCGGGCAGTCAGGAACACCGCGCCTTCGCCGAGTATGGGCTGCGCATGGCCTACCACGATCTGAACGACAACCTCTCCGGTTTCCCTCTGGGAGCGCAGATCGAACTGGGCAAGCTGAGGGTACGGCAGTACGAGGGCAATCATTGGCAGCTGGAGGAGCTGGGGCTGGTCGGTATTCGCTCGCTGACGCCAAGAACCCAACTGCTCAAGCCCTGGTCGTGGCAAGTCAGCGCCGGGCTGGAGCGAGTGTCTGGCGCGGAGGACGATCGGCCTTTGGTGGGCTATCTGGACGGTGGCGGTGGTTTTACCTGGCCACTGGGCAACAACCTGATGGCCTATGCGCTGGCCACGGTACGCATTGAGCAAAACGATAATTTTTCTGCAACGCTGAGCCCCGCCGCCGGGTTCGACAGCGGCCTGCTCTGGCGCAATGCAGCCGGTAACTTGTTACTGGAAGCCCAGGCAGACTACTTTCACAACGGTGAAGTGCGCCGCCAGCTGGCGCTGACCCAGCAACTGGAGCTGGGCCGCAACCTCGGTCTGCGCCTCAGCGCAGCACGGGACTTCAGTCACCTTGGCCCAGCGCAGAACGAAGTCAGCCTGCAGCTGCGCTGGTATCACTACTGACGCAGACGCTCGGCGGCATCACGCAGCAACTGCTCGGTGCCGGTCCAACCCAGGCAACCATCAGTAATAGATACCCCGTACTGCAAGTCACCGGACAATGGCTGACTGCCGTCGAACAGATGACTTTCCAGCATCACCGCGCGCAGGCTGCTGTCTCCCGCCAGACGCTGATCGATGACACTCTGCAGTACCGCAGGCTGACGCAGCGGATCCTTGCCGCTGTTGGCGTGGCTGCAGTCGACCATGATGCTGGGCTGGATGCCGGCTTTGCTCAGGGCGACCTTCGCCGCCGCAACACTGGCCGCATCGAAGTTGGGCCCCTGATTACCGCCACGCAGTACCAGATGGGTATCGGGGTTACCTGCCGTTTCCACCAATGCCGGACGACCAAGGTCGTCCATGCCGAAATGCTGATGGGGATGGGTCGCTGAGCGCATCGCATCAATGGCAATGCCCATGCTGCCGTCGGTGCCGTTCTTGAAACCGACCGCCATGTCCAACCCGCTGACCAGCTCCCGGTGCACCTGCGACTCGCTGGTGCGCGCACCAATGGCCGCCCAACCCAGCAGGTCATCCACGTAACCCGCGACCAACGGCTGCAACAATTCGCTGGCCAGTGGCAAACCCAGTTCGATCATCTGCAACATCAACCTGCGAGACAGCTCCAATCCAGCAGCCATATCACCACTGCCATCCAGCTGCGGGTCGTAGACCAGACCTTTCCAGCCAACCGTGGTGCGGGGCTTCTCGATATAGGCGCGCATCACCAGCAGCATTTGATCCTGCACCTGTGGCGCCAGCTCCGCCAACCGCCGGGCATAATCCAGCGCAGCGCCGGCATCATGAATCGAACAGGGGCCAACCACCACCAGCAGACGTGGGTCATAGCCATCAAGAATATGGCGGATAGCCTGGCGCTGCGCCTGAACCTGCTCGGCTTGCAATGCATTCAGTGGCAGACGCTGGCGTAGAACCGCTGGCGTCGGCAGCGGCCGGGTGCGGCGCTGGGTCGGCTGAGTGAGGTTGTGTGCCGGCTTGAGGCTGGGCACAAGGGAAAGCTGCAGGGCGGATACGGAAGAGTTCATCAATATGTCCTTAGCCGCGCGGTTCATGCCGCGCGGCGTTCTATCGTGTTAGTCGAAGTAATGTCTGGTTGTCCTGGGCACGACCACTAAATCGCCAGCTGCAGTAACGGTAGGAGTAGTTGAAGTCATTGTTCATGTCTGAATCCTCTGTATGTATAGGCCCTTGATGGCCAAAAAAACAAAACCCCCGATCGGATGGCCGACCGGGGGTTTCTGATTAGTGCGGTGGGCGGCCCGTTCTGAGTGGGCCGCCTGATAAGTATCAGGCTAGCCCGTGGCTAAACCAATACCCATAAAAATAAGCGGAAACACCCGAGCCCACTGAGCACGCAGCAGTCGCCACGGCATTTGCCGGGATGCGATGGTGCTGAATGGATGCGCTGATTGACATGGGTTTCTCCGTTGGAACTGTATTTAACTTACTGCATTCACTGACACTGTTCAACTCTGATCACTGCTTCACCGTGTCCAGCGTTTTGGTAATGGCCGCCACCGCTGCGCCAATGTTGCTCAGCTCCGCAGGCAGAATCATGGTGTTGTTGGTCTTAGCCAATTTGCCGAATTCAGTCACGTATTGTTCGGCTACGCGCAGGGCGACTGCGTCCTTGCCGCCATTGGTGGTAATGGCATCAGCTACCAGGCGCAGACCATCGGCGGTGGCCTGAGCTACCAGCTCGATCTGCCGTGCCTTGCCTTCGGCCTCATTGATCTGGCGTTGCTTGTCCGCTTCGGAGAGATTGATGGTTTCCTGCTTGATACCTTCGGAGACGTTGATCTTGGCTTCCCGCTCACCTTCAGACTGGGCCACCACTGCGCGGCGTTCCCGCTCTGCGCGCATCTGCTTTTCCAGTGCATCGAGGATGGTGGCAGGCAATTCGATATCCGCAATCTCATAGCGCATCACCTTCACACCCCAAGGCCGCGCCGCTTCATCCAGCGCCTGCACCACCTGAATATTGATGGCCTCGCGCTCCTCAAAAGTCTTGTCCAGATCAATCTTGCCGATCACCGAACGGAGTGTGGTCTGCGCCAGCTGAGTAGCGGCAAAACGGTAGTTGGTAATGCCGTAGCTCGCGGCCTTGGGATCCACCACCTGCAGATAGATCACCCCGTTGACCACCACCTGGATATTGTCCTTGGTGACACAGGCCTGACGATCCACGTCAATGGCCTCTTCCTTTGTGGTGTGACGGTAGGCAATGCGGTCCACAAAGGGAATCAGTAGATGAAAGCCCGCCTCCAGTGTTTTGGCATATTTACCCAGTCGCTCGACGACGAAGGCCGAGCGCTGCGGTACGATCTGCGCCGTTTTGGCGACGGTAATGACGATAAGCACCAGCAGCGCCAGTGACAGCATTGTTGCGACTTCCATTGCGACTTACTCCGTAATTGATAATCAGGTTCAGGAAGGTTGATAAGGGCGTGAGGCGCTGACGCGCAGCACTATACCGCTGATGCCAACCACCCAGGCGGTATCGCCGGTGCGCAGCGGCTCATTGGATTCGGCGTCCCATTTGGCACCATTGAGCTGCACGTCCCCGGTACCGTCAGTGAAATCGGTCATTACCGTCACCCGGTTACCCAGCACGCCGACATCATCCAGGTCGGTCTTGGCCCGTCCGCCGACACTGCCGCGCAGCCAACGCGTACACCGGCGGCGCAGACCAAACAGGGCAGCCAGGCTGAGCACACCGAAACACAGCAGTTGTACCGCCAGGCTTTCAATCACACCGACCAGCGTCAGCAGGCCGACCGCCAGTGCGCCCAACCCGAAGAAGACCGCGATCACCCCAGGCACGAATAATTCGGAGATCAGCAGTGCAAAACCGAGCAGGAGCCAGAAGGGATATCCGTTGAGAAAGCTGTTCAATAACATCGGCTTCATCCTTGTTGTGCCCGCGCCGGGGCTTCAGAACGCCAGACTAGCAGATCGGTCGCAGAAAGCGGTACGACCGGAAACGTTGTGACTCACAATCAATATAATAGCCACAAGCCATCAACCATACCGTTCGTCGGATAAGTGCAGTGAATAAAACGAGGCCAGAGCAGGTGACCACTGGGTCGACCTGCGGCTGCTCGGTCCGCCTGCAGCACCCCTCGCCGCCGCTCAGCATGGCAACTATGCTCAGCCGGTCTCTGTCAGGCATCTCTTGAATGTGCGGCCTCGGCTCGCTGCACATGCTCGAAGGCGCGCCTGCGCAGTCAGAGCCAACAATCACAAAAACAACAGGCCGAAGGTAACAACATGAAAAAGAATCGCCTCTCACTGGCGTTGGGGCTGGTCGCAGCGCTGGGCGCCGTCAGCCAGACACAAGCCTCCTGGTTCAGCTCCTCCGATTACACACGAACCCACTATCCCATCGTGCTGGCCCACGGCATGCTCGGCTGGGACAATATGCTGGGTATTGATTACTGGTATGGCATTCCCCAGGCTCTGCGCAAGGATGGCGCTAGCGTCTACATCACCGAGGTCAGCCAGCTGGACACCTCGGAGGCCCGGGGCGAGCAGTTGCTGGAGCAGGTCGAGGAAATCGTCGCCATCTCCGGCAAGGCCAAGGTCAACCTGTTCGGCCACAGTCATGGCGGCCCGACCATCCGCTATGTTGCCGCAGTACGACCCGACCTGGTCGCCTCGGTCACCAGTATAGGCGCACCGCACAAGGGCTCGGCATTGGGTGACTTCATTCGTCAGGTTCCCGAGAACTCTGCCGGCGAAGCGTTGCTGGCCAGCCTCGTGAATGCTGCCGGCAAGCTGATCAATGTCCTCTCCGATAGCCCGATCGACACGCCAATGAATTCGCTGGGTTCGCTGGAATCTCTGAACTCGGAAGGCGCAGCGCGCTTCAACGCCAAATTCCCCCAGGGCATTCCCACCAGCGCCTGCGGCGAGGGTGATTATCAGGTCAACGGCGTGCGCTACTACTCCTGGAGCGGTACCAGCCCTTCGACCAATATCCTCGATCCATCTGACCTCATGATGACCGTGGCCTCCATGACCTTCCCCAAAGGTGAGGCCAACGATGGCATGGTCGGCCGTTGCAGTTCGCGCCTGGGCATGGTCATTCGCGACAACTACCGGATGAACCATCTGGATGAAGTGAACCAGTTTTTCGGTCTGACCAGTATTTTCGAGACCGACCCAGTCACCGTGTACCGGCAGCAGGCCAACCGGCTGAAGAAGGCCGGTCTCTAGGATCTTTGGCGTTTCATCGCAAGTCGCACCGGCCCGCCAACGGGCCGGCATCATCCGTCTGACGGTAGCAGTTGAATGAAAGCACTCATCTATCTTCCCCTGCTGGGCAGCGCTCTGTTGCTTGGCTGGTATATCACTACGGACAGCGGCCCGGTAACAGCACCGCCGGTCCTCAGCAACAAAAGCGCGGAACCTGTCGCCCCCGTGGCGCAGCTGCGTCAGCGCACCGATTCATCCAAGCCCGGCTTGCCGCTCCCCGCCAGCGTGCGGGGCACCGAAGTGGACGGCCAACTGGGAGTGGATGCCGCTGGCAACCTGCTGATCAGCAGTCAGATCCGTCATCTGTTCGATTATTTCCTGAGCATGGCTGGCGAAGAAAACTCAACCGCCACGCAGCAGCGCATTCGCGATTACCTGACGCAACAGCTATCACCACCTGCCCAGGGGCAGGCGCTGGCGCTGCTGGATAATTACCTCGACTATCAGCAGCAGCTTGCCGAACTGGAAAGCCGTTTCCCGGAAACCGAGAGTCTGGATGATCTATTCGCCCGTGAACAGGCAGTCCAGCGCCTGCGCGCCACGCTGTTCGATCGCGAAACCCACGCTGCGTTCTTCGCTGGCGAGGAGATCTACAACAACTTCACGCTGGAACGGCTGGCGATCCACCGCGACAGCAGCCTGGATGAACAGCAGAAAGCCCTGGCCACAGAAACGCTACGGGAAAGCCTGCCGGAAGAAATGCAACAGCTGCTGGTACCGCAGATACATCAGGATCTGCGCCAGCAGACCCAGGCGTTGCTGGCGGCAGGAGCGGACCATGGCGAGATTCGTCAGCTGCGCATGCAGATGCTCGGGCCGGAAGCGACCGAGCGGCTGGGAGCCCTGGACCAGCGCCGTGCCCAATGGCAGCAGCGGGTGGCAAGCTTCAATCAGGAACGCGACGCCATCCTCGACCGGCCGGGGCTGGCGGACGTCGACAGGCAGGCTGCAGTGAATGCCCTGCTTGAAGAGCAGTTCACCGAGACCGAGCGACTGCGACTTGTACACTGACCGCTATTTTTTCATCCACACGTCGTTGATCATGATGTATTGCCCGGCAGGGGTGCGTTCCAGCGCCTTCTTGCCGGCCATGGATTCCACATCCCGCTGCTGAATATTGTTCTCCCTGGCCAAGCGCTGATACTCATCGCGGCGGGCCTGATTTATCTGTCGGGCGATCTCGACCGCATTGCCACCCGCTGCCACCACTCCCAGATAACCATCAGGCTGCTCACCCAGCTGGCCGGCGGCCTTGGCCGTCGGCAATGCCGACATCGCCTCGTTCAGGCTCAGCGCCAGCGCCGGAGCGCTCAGCAACAGTGCCAATAGCAGACCACCCATACGGATACTCATACGCATGTCATTTCTCTCCTAGAACAGCCCGCTGGATTCACTGAACAGCTCGTCCAGTTCCCTGTCGACCTTGATGTAGATCTCATGCTGGATCTTCACATTCAGGTTGATATTGATCGGTTCGCTGGGCGCTGCCAGCTGTACCGTCGGCGTGCAAGCAGTCAGTACCCCGACGGCCACCGCCATTATCACCAGACGCCAGTGCATATGTCTCTCCTGTCATGGGCTACGTCGCTGCAGATAATACTGCTCAACCCGTTTCCTGATGATCTCACTCACTTGTCCGCTCAACTGCAGACTGGTCAGCAAGGCCGGAATATCTTCTTCCAAACGTATATTCAGGTGCACCGGCCGTCCCTGCTGGAATGCCGGGTTGCTACCTTCCAGGCGCAACCCAAGAACCAGCACACCCTGCTCATCATAGGACAGGTCGCTGGCCAGCACCTGATAATGGAAATTGTCCAGCGCCAGTGCCAGCTGTTCCATACCGGGGTTAGTCGCAGCCAGGTCGCGCAACTGCTGCGCCTGATAGCGCAACACGCCGGGCTCGCGGGCCTGCAACCGACCACCCGCGATGACCAGATTGCCATCCACCAGACTGACGGGAAAACGCCCGTCCAGTGTGCCCTGTCCACTCAATCCTTCTGCGGGATAGACCTCGAAAAGGCGGGCCAGTTCGACGCCTTCCACCATCGCTACCAGGGTCTGCCGTGCCTGCCCCAGATCCACCCTGGCCGGCTCCAGCAGAATACGCCCATCCAACACACCGAGGCTGGCGCTGCGCAGCTCCAGTGCTCCGCTGGCGGGCTTGCTCAACTCGGCGGTGTAGGTGCCGCTGGCACGCAATGGTCCAAGCGGCAGGCCAGGATCAAGAGAGCTCAGATTCAATGCGTCAGTACCCAGCCGCAACGTCTCACCTTGCAGCGACACCGCCAGTGGCAGGGACAGGCCGCTGAAACTGGCTCTATCATAGATACCCTGGCCACCGCTAAGGGCCAGCTGCCCCCTGATCTGATCCAGACCGGTACGACCGGTCGCCTGCAAGGTACCGCTGATCCGACCACTGGAGAAACTCAGCAGCGCCGGCCAGTCAGCAAAGGTGGCAGCCAGGGGATCGGCAGCGCGCAGAAAGATTTCTCGCAGCGTCATGTCCAACCGCCACGCCTCACCGGTCGGCCAGTTCAGCTGCAGATCAGAATTCAGACCGCTGAGGGCGGCCAGGCTGCCGCTCAGCATCAGCCCGGCCGAGGACTGTTGCAGCCTGCCGCTCAGGTTCCAGCCCTGAGGCTTGAACGCAGCATGATTCAATCGACTCGCGCCAAGCTGCAGTGGTGCCTCCAGTTTCAATTGGTCAGGCGCAGAAAAAGGCAGGTGCAGCGTTGCTTCGCTCAAGTCTGCCCGCAACTCAGAGAGCTGCAGGCCAACATCTGCCGATGACAGGCTTTTCGCCGTCAGCAATGCGCCCTCGTTGAGTAACAGATTCAGTTGTTGCTGGTCGGCTTCAGCCTGAAACGGCCAATCGAGCTGCACGGTTTGCAACTGCATTCCCGCCAGCTCCAGCTTGTCTGCGTTCAGCTGCAAACGTCCCGCATGCAGCTGCACCTGCCAATGCGGCAGGTTATTCAACGCCAACTGCGCATCAACTTGCCCGGCCACCGCACCTTCGATTTGCAACTGCGTGGCCAACGGGATGCTTTCATGCCAGGTATTCAGGCTGCCGGCTTGCGGCGTAATGCGCACTGCCAGCGCCGACGGCCGCAGCTCCGACGGCAACACCGCCAGGGCACCCAGCTGTGGCTGCAGCAAACGCGCGTCTGCCTGACCGTCGCGCAGCAGCCATTGCCTACCCCGGCTTTCCAGGTCGACCCGCACCTTGCCACTGAGCTGACCGAGCCCCACCAGGTGCAGCGGGTACGGCAGTTCCAATCCAGCCTGCAGTCGATAGCCACCGGGCTCCTCACGCAACTGCAGCGAGCCACTCAGGCTCTGCTCATCAGCTTGCAGGTCGAGTTGCGCAACCAATGCCAACGGCTGCTGATCGGCCGCCAGTTGAAAGCCACCCTGCAATGTGCAGAAATCACCCTCGCAGGGTAGCTGAAGCTGCATGTGGCGCACTTCCAGTTCCCGCGGCAACCAGGACAGCGGTCCGGCGAACTGATCCAGCTCGGGCAGACTCCAGCTTTCATCAGTCGGCTCGCTCGGGGGCAGGTTATCGCGCGGCTCCCAGGCCAACTGCAGTTCCTCGACCATCAGCTGATCAATCCGCGGTCCGCCATCCCAGACAGGTCTCAGCCTGATGCCGCCCAGCCGGAAGCCCAATCTGCCCTGCTCGCTCACATTGGCTCCGTTGAGCTGCTCCACCTGCACCGCACCGTCTGACCAGCGCAACTGCTGCCAGTGAAGCTGCTCGAATCCGGCAGCCGTCAAGGTTCGCTGCACCCATAGGCCAGCCAGCAACGCAGTCAGCAGCACCAACAGCAACACTGCTCCTGCACTGATCGCAGCTTTGCGCATCGGCAACCTCTGAAGACAAGAAAGTGCATCAAGGTTAGCATGCAGGACGAATCGGAATATGAACTCAGCGGACAACTACATGGACATTCTCACTCGCATCAACCGCAGGAAGCGGCGCCGTCGGCCTTTGCGCATACTTATCGTTTTATTACTTATAGCGTGGCTCGCCTCAAGCCTGTTTCAGGCCTACCAACCAATGCCGGAGGGGCTGTCGACCAGCACGCCCTGGCGTCCGGCAGACAGTGTGCAGGTGCTACTGGATCAGACCTGGCAAACCGACACCGGCGAGCGCATCAGCGAACAACAGATCTTCGACGAGGTTCTGGCGATGATCAGCGGTGCGCGCAGGCTGGTGGTCCTGGACATGTTCCTGTTCAATGATTTTGCCGGGAAAAACAGTTTCCGTACCCTGTCTACCGAGGTGACAGCGGCGCTGATCGAAGCTCGGAAGCGGCAACCCGGCCTGCAAGCCGTGCTCATAACCGACCCGTTCAATACGCTCTATGGTGGCCTGGAAAATCCGGCACTACTGGCATTGCATCAGGCTGGCGTTGATGTGCTCATGACCCCGGTCGCAGCACTGCCTGCTTCGAACGCACTGTGGAGCGGCCTGTGGAATCTCTGCTGCCGCTTCGTCGGCAACAGCACCGATGGCGGCTGGCTGCCCAACCCGGTGGCCGAGGGCAAAGTCACCCTGCGCACATACCTGCACCTGGTCAACTTCCGCGCCAACCATCGCAAGACGATAGTGGCGGATTCCGGCGACAGCTGGACCGCATTGGTCACCTCAGCCAACCCGCATGACGCCAGCAGTCGCCACAGCAACCAGGCCCTGCGCTTCAGCGGCGCGGCTGCTCTGGATCTGCTGCAGACCGAAAGCACCGTGGCGCAACTGGCGGGTTTCAATACCGCAAACTGGCCTCGACCGCCGACCACGGCCACCATCGCCGACTCGGACAACCGTCTGCGGGTGATTACCGAGGGGGCCATCCGCGACGCCGTGTTGCAGATGATCGACAGCTCCCAGCCCGGAGACCAACTGGATATGGACATGTTCTACCTGTCCTACCGCCCACTGATCGAGGCACTGATTCAGGCGCAGCGACGCGGCGTCAGCATTCGCGTCCTGCTCGACCCGAATCGTGATGCCTTCGGCCGGGAGAAAAACGGCATACCCAACCGCCAGGCCGCCTGGGATCTGGAGCGGGCCGGCATCCCGCTGCGCTGGTGCGCTACCAGCGGCGAGCAGTGCCATCGCAAGTGGATCCGTATGGACCGGGCCGACGGCAGTAGCGAACTGATCAGCGGCTCGGCCAACTTCACCCGGCGCAATCTGGACGATCTGAATCTGGAAACCGATGTACAACTGATTGCTGCCCAGGACTATCCGGCCATGATGACCGCGCGCAACGCCTTTGAGCGGGTGTGGAGTAACGCAGACGGGATTGAGTACAGCCTGCCCTATGCTGAATTCACCGATCACAATGTCGGGCGGTATGTGTTGTATCGAATGATGGAAGCGACGGGGTTGTCGACGTTTTGAGCTCAGCCGTGGCAGGTAGCCATGCCGTACCGTTTTTCGGGGGTATAGCGCACCGGCGCTACACCTGCGGGCTCACTGGTACCGCACAATCCTGTCGTCGCGCGGGTGCGCGACAACCCGAAAAGCTACCCGCACCGGCGGATCAGATACCACCCAGACACAGGTATTTGATTTCCAGATACTCATCAATACCGTACTTCGAGCCTTCACGCCCCAGGCCCGAGGCTTTCATACCGCCAAAGGGCGCCACTTCGGTGGAGATCAGGCCGGTGTTGATACCCACCATGCCGTACTCCAGCGCCTCGGCGACACGGAACACCCGGCTCAGGTCGCGGGCATAGAAGTACGCGGCTAAACCAAACTCGGTGTCATTGGCCTGACGGATCACATCGGCCTCATCATCGAAGCGAAACAGCGGCGCCACGGGGCCGAAGGTTTCTTCGCGGGCAATCAGCATACTGCTGTCGACTCCAGTCAAGATGGTCGGCTCGAAGAACAGTCCGCCCAAGGCATGGGGCTTGCCACCGGCGAGCAGGGTCGCGCCGCCATCCAGCGCATCCTGCAGATGGCGTTGAATCTTGCTCACGGCTTCGGCATTGATCAGCGGTCCGGTGGTGACGCCTTCGCGCATGCCATCGCCCACTTCCAGCCGGCGCACCGCCGCAGCAAGCTTCTTGGCGAAGGCGTCATAAACCGCATCCTGCACGTAGATCCGGTTGGCGCACACGCAAGTCTGGCCGGCGTTGCGGTATTTGGAGATCATCGCGCCCTCCACCGCCTCGTCCAGATCGGCATCTTCGAAGACGATGAAGGGCGCGTTGCCGCCCAGTTCCAGCGACAGTTTCTTCAAGCTCGGCGCACACTGCTGCATCAGCTGAATACCCACAGCGGTGGAGCCGGTAAAGGACAGCTTGCGCACCACCGGATTAGCGCACAACTCGCCGCCCACCGCCCGCGCATTATCCACTCCAGCAGTGACAACACTTAACAAGCCCGCCGGCAAACCCGCCTGCTCTGCCAGTGCAACCAGCGCCAGCGCGGAGAAAGGCGTCTGTGGTGCGGGTTTCAGCACCATGGCGCAGCCTGCTGCCAGCGCCGGGCCGGCCTTGCGGGTGATCATCGCCGAGGGGAAGTTCCACGGCGTGATGGCCGCCGTCACACCGACCGGCTCCTTCTGCACCAGAATGCGCTTGTCGCCCTGATGGGCGGGGATCAGATCGCCATAGACCCGCTTGGCTTCCTCGGCGAACCACTCGATAAAGGAGGCGGCATAGGCAATCTCGCCGCGAGCCTCAGCCAGCGGTTTGCCCTGTTCGGCAGTCATGATCCGCGCCAGATCTTCCTGATGCTGCAGGATCAGTTCATACCAGCGGCGCAAAATGACCGCGCGCTCCTTGGCCGTACGCCGACGCCAGGTGGGTTGCGCCACCTGGGCCGCCGCGATGGCGCGGCGGGTTTCATCAGTGCCCATGTCAGGCACGCTGCCCAAGCGCTCACCGCTGGCCGGATTGAATATCTCGACACGCTGGCCGTGGTCGGCCTCGCACCAGCTACCGTCGATGAATGCCTGCTGGCGAAACAGCTCGAACGATTGCAGTTCCATGGAAGTTCTCCTGTCCAGAAATGGCGTCACGCATTTGCCACATCAGCGTTTGAAATTTCAAACATGCTAAAGCGGAAACGCTGTCCAGACAAGATGGGGTGGGCTTTGTGGGAGCAGCCTTGCCCTGACTATACCAGCGGCTCGTCATCCATCAGCACATGAGAAGATTGCTGCCCTTCCTCGAATAATCCGGCCACCCTCTGCAGGCTGGCCAGCAGCATCAACTGCTCCCAGTCGGCAAGTTTGCCGAAACGTTCGAGAAAGGCACCGGGCAACAGCGCCGGTTCGGCCTGGATCACTGCTTCACCCTTCTCGGTGAGGGCCAGGTGTACTTTGCGTTTGTCGCTCAGGCTGCGCACCCGCTTGAGCAACTCACGGTTTTCCAGACGGTCGATGATGGTGCTGAGGGTCGCCTGAGACACGCTGACCTGCTTGGCCAATGTGCCGAGCGTGCCTTCACCCATCGCCTGGATACTGTGCAGAATCAGCAGCTGGATCGGCGTCAGGCCGCTGTGACGGCCAAGGCGCTTGGCGTGAATCTCGGTGGCGCGCTGCAGCCGCCGAAGGGCCAGATACAAATCGTGCATCATGTTGTGTAGCTCCCGGCAGACAACGTCATCAGTGAGTATGCATTTTGCCATAAACCGCAGGGTGTGGACGAATCCTCACCCAATCCCTGCGCATCGCGGTCGCGACAGTACCCGCAGTCATTGCTTCCAGTCAAAAAACCTTTAAACCAAACCGTGTCAGTGGTTTCCAAGTAACTGACCGATAGAAATCTGCAAATAACTTCTACCTCAAACTATTGTTCATTGTAGGTCGCCCTGACGACCCAACCACAGAGAGGAGTAATCGATGTGTGGATTGGCGGGAGAATTTCGCTTTGACGGGCAAACTCCGGACCTGGCGGCACTGGCTCGGATAACCGGTCAGATGATCAATCGCGGCCCGGATGCCGCCGGCGTGTGGTCCGCCGGCCCGGTGGCGCTGAGTCATCGGCGTTTGAAGATCATGGATCTGGCCGATGCCTCTGGCCAGCCCATGATCGATCCGCAGCTGGGTCTGAGCCTGGTGTTCAACGGTGCCATCTACAACTACCCCGCTCTGCGCGGTGAACTGGAAGCGCTGGGTTACCGGTTTTTCTCCGATGGTGATACCGAAGTGGTGCTCAAGGCCTACCATGCCTGGGGCGAGCAGATGCTGGAGCGCTTCAACGGTATGTTCGCCCTGGCTATCTGGGAGCGCGACAGTCAGCGTCTGTTTCTGGCCCGTGATCGCCTCGGCATCAAGCCCCTCTATCTGTCTGCTACGGATAAACGGTTGCGCTTTGCCTCCAGCCTGCCGGCTTTGCTGCGCGGCGGCGATCTGGATACCAGCATCAATCCGGTGGCGCTCAATCATTATCTATCCTTTCACTCGGTGGTGCCGGCGCCGCTGACCATTCTCAACGGTGTGGAAAAGTTGCCGCCCGGCCATTGGCTGCGTATCGATGCCAAGGGCAATCGCGAGCAGCAACGCTGGTGGAGTCTGGAATACGGCACCCGCACCGATGAACATGACTTGCCCTTTCAAGTCTGGCAGGAGCGTGTGCTCGACAGCCTGCGTGCGGCGGTGAAGCGGCGCAACCTAGCGGCGGTGGATGTTGGCGTGCTGCTCTCCGGCGGGGTGGACTCCAGTCTGCTGGTCGGCTTGCTGGACGAAGCCGGCGCCCGCGACCTGCAGACGTTCTCCATCGGCTTTGCCGACGTCAACGGCGAGGCCGGTAATGAGTTTCTCTATTCCGACCTGATCGCCGACCATTACGCCACCGACCATCATCAACTGATGATTCCCGAGCAGGACATCATCAGCAACTTACCCGAGGCCCTGGCGGCCATGAGCGAACCCATGGTCAGCCATGACTGCATCGCCTTCTACCTCCTGTCCCGGGAGGTGTCCAAACATTGCCGAGTGGTACAGAGCGGTCAGGGTGCCGACGAGATCTTTGCCGGCTACCACTGGTATCCACCGGTCGATCAGGCGGAGGATCCGGTGGCCGCGTATAAACAGGCGTTCATGGATCGGGACTTCGCTGAGTACCGCAACACCGTGCAGCCGGGCTGGGCGCAGCAGGACTATGCTGGTGAGTTTGTCCGCGAGCACTTTGCCGGTCCCGGCGCCACACATGGTCTGGATAAGGCGCTACGGCTGGATACCACGGTGATGCTGGTGGAAGACCCGGTCAAACGGGTCGACAACATGACCATGGCCTGGGGGCTGGAAGCTCGGGTGCCCTTCCTCGACCATGAAGTGGTGGAGCTGGCCGCACGTATCCCCGGCCGCTTCAAGCTGCCCGGCGATGGCAAGTACGTACTCAAGGAGGCGGCGCGCAAGATCATTCCCGCTGCCGTGATCGACCGCCCCAAAGGCTATTTCCCGGTGCCCGGATTGAAGTATCTGCAGGGCAGCACGCTGGACTGGGTGCGCGAGAGTCTCACCGGTAGTCGCGCCCAGGCACGTGGACTTTTCAACAGTGATTACGTCGATACGTTGCTGCTCAAGCCCACGGAGCACATCACCCCGCTGCGCGGCTCCAAGCTGTGGCAGTTGGCGGTGCTGGACCTGTGGCTCGACGCCCAAGGGGTGTGATCATGAGTCGACAGATGCCACCGGAACAACAACGCCTCAAGCGCGGCCAGACGCCCACCTGGGAGCGGCTGCAGGCCGGTCATGCCCAGCAGGGCCAGCCCCCTGCCGAAGAGTTGCGCGATGTCACCCTCGACTGTGGCTGGGGTCGCTTGCTGATCGGGCATACCTTCAAGGACCCGCAACGGCTGGCCGATACGCTGCTGCAGGAAACGCCGGGCGAGCGTGATATCGCACTCTATGTTGCCGACCCACATGTGGTGCTGTCCTTCGCGCCGCAGCAACTGTTCCTTGACCCTTCCGACACCCTGCGCCTGTGGTTCAGCAATTACCGCCCAGCGCACAACGGCATGCGCGGCTTTCACATCCGCCGTCCGCAAAACGATGCGGACTGGCAGGCAATCAATACCCTGTATCTGTCCAATGGCATGGTCCAGGTCAACCCGCAGCGCCTGACGCCACGGGAGTCCGGAGGGCCGGACTTCTGGCTGGCCGAGGATGCCGACAGCGGTGAGATCATCGGTACGGTGATGGGCTTGAACCACGCCCGTGCCTATGACGACCCCGACAAGGGCTCCAGCCTCTGGTGTCTGGCCGCGGACAGCAAGACCCAGCGCTTCGGTGTCGGCGAGATGCTGGTGCGGCACCTGGTGGAATACTTCATGAGCCGCGGCAGTGCTTATCTGGACCTGTCGGTGCTGCATGACAATACTCAGGCCAAGACGCTGTACCACAAGCTCGGCTTCCGCCAATTGCGCACCTTCACCATCAAGCGCAAGAACAGCATCAATCAGGCATTGTTTCTCGGCCCGGAGCAGGACGAAGGGCTCAACCCCTATGCGCGCATCATCACTCGGGCAGCCCAGCGCCGAGGCATCGAAGTGACCGTCAATGATGCCGAAGCTGGACTGTTCACCCTGACCCAGGGCGGCCGCAACATCCGCTGTCGCGAATCCCTGAGCGATCTGACCACGGCCGTCAGCATGACTCTGTGCCAACAGAAGCAGCTCACCCATCGCTGCCTGCAACGCCACGGCTTGCACACACCGGTCTACCGTCTGGCTGCCGACCCGGAAGCCAACGCCGTCTTCCTCGAAGAGCATGGTGCGCTGGTGGTCAAGCCGGATAACGGCGAGCAGGGCAACGGCGTGGCAGTGAACATCCGCGACCCGGAAACCCTGGAGCAGGCCATCGAGGCGGCCCGCCGTTTTGACAGTCGTGTGTTGCTGGAAAGCTTCCACGAGGGTGAAGACCTGCGGGTGGTGGTGATCAATTATCAGGTGGTCGCTGCCGCCATTCGTCGGCCGGCCCAGATCTGCGGCGACGGCGGTAAAACTGTCCGTGAGCTGATCGAAAAACAAAGCCGCCGCCGACAGGCCAGCACCGACGGTGAAAGCCGCATCCCGCTGGATGAAGAAACCTGCCGCACCGTGGAAGCCGAAGGCTTCACCCTGGACAGCGTACTGCCCGCCGGCCAGCACCTGCAGGTGCGCCGCACCGCCAATCTGCATACCGGCGGTACGCTGGTGGACGTCACCGACGAACTGCACCCGACTCTGCGCGACAGCGCCATCGCCGCCGCCCGCGCGCTGGACATCCCCATGGTCGGCATGGACCTGCTGGTTCCCGCCGTCGACCAACCCGACTACGTCATCATCGAAGCTAACGAGCGCCCCGGCCTGGCCAACCATGAGCCACGCCCGACAGCCGAATGTTTCATTGATATGCTGTTTCCGCTCAGTCAGCCCTGACATACACAAAGGAGGACTCATGCAACCCAGCCACGGACCCGATATGCAGTACCTGCAACAGGTACTGCTGGAAATGCTTGCCATCCCCTGTCCCACCGGTTTCACCGACGGCATAGTGCGTTATGTCGCCGAACATCTTGACGCCATGGGCGTGCCCTATGAGCTCACCCGGCGCGGCACCATCCGCGCCACGCTCAGGGGCCGCCAGGGCTCACCCGACCGCGCCATCGCAAGCCATCTGGACACGATCGGCGCCATGGTCAGTCATATAAAAGACAATGGCCGCCTGAAACTGACGCCCATCGGCTGCTGGTCCAGCCGCTTCGCTGAGGGCAGCCGAGTCAGCCTGTTCACCGAACAGGGCTGCTTTCGGGGCAGCGTACTGCCGCTGATGGCATCCGGACACGCCTTCAATACCGAGGTCGATACCCTGCCAGTGAACTGGGACACCATCGAGCTGCGCCTGGATATCCACAGCACCAGCCGGGCCGAGACTGAAGCCGAAGGCATAGCGGTCGGTGATTTTGTCGCCTTCGATCCACTGCAGGAATTCACTGACAACGGCTATATCAGTGCCCGCCACCTGGACAACAAGGCCGGCGCAGCCGCCTTGCTCACTGCAATCAAACACATTGTGGAAAGTGGCGAGCCCTTGCCGCTGGATTGTCATCCGCTGTTTACCATCACCGAGGAGACCGGCTCGGGCGCCGCAGGCGCTCTGCCCTGGGATGTCAGTGAATTCGTTGGCGTGGACATTGCCCCAGTGGCACCGGGTCAGACCTCCACCGAGCACACCGTGACCCTGTGCATGCAGGATTCAAGCGGACCTTATGATTATCACCTGACCCGCCATCTGCTGAATCTGTGCGCCCGTGACGAGATCCCGGTGCGACGGGATATCTTCCGCTATTACCACAGTGACGCAGAATCGGCGGTGCGTGCCGGTAACGATACCCGCGTGGCGCTGATCGCCTTTGGCACCGACGCCACCCACGGTTACGAGCGTACCCACCGCGACAGCCTGGAAGCCCTCACGCGCCTGATGCTCGCCTATATGTTCAGCCCACCGGTGTTCGAACACGATGATCGCGACAGTGCGCCGCTGGAAAACTTCCATCTACAGACCGACGCCGATATGCCGCTCACAGGCGAAACGCCATTGCCCCCACTGGAGCAGATATTTGCCTGTGACAAAGAACAGGATTAGGTTGCTGGTACCGTCAGAGGACGGCTTCTGACAAGGCCTCATGCACGTATCAGAAGCCTCTTCGTGCGAGAACACCCTAGTCTAAACGTGACCATCGGGTTACATTCCTCGTCTGCCTATGCAATCAAACCCAATTCGATGCCTGCTGGTCTTTTGGCGCTACTCTTATATGTAGTCGTCAGGATTTTCAGCCCGCTCCGGCCCAGTAAGCGCCAGAGCCCATGCAGCGAAACAGCGAGGAGTCTTGCTTGATGTCGCGTTTACCAGTCATTGTCGGTTTCGGTGGATATAACGCCGCCGGCCGCAGTTCGTTTCATCATGGCTTTCGGCGTACCGTGATCGAATCTCTGCCCGCTGCCGAGCGTCAGGAAACGCTGGCTGGTCTGGCCGTGCTGATGAATCTGGTACGTGCAGAGAATGATCATTATCTGGACGAGGCTGGCCGACAGCTGACCCCAGCGGAGATCGAGCAGCGCTTCGGCCAGCAGATACTCGACGGCACTCTGGTGCGCCGTATCGAAAAACGCCACCTGGATGTGGATGCTGCGCATTGGCACAAGGTTTTGCCCGTAGGTCTGGAAACAGGCCATCCCTTGTCCTTCATCACCCTGGCCAAACAATTGCCAGAACCGCTTCCTGCCGGCTGGAGTATCGACGTGCTGGAGGGCGGTGAAGTGCGTGTCACCATCGCCAGTGACTGCGAACTGAAAGTCGACAGTTATCGTTCCATGGCGGTCAAGTCCGCCGGCCAGTTGCCTACCGGCTTCGAGCCCGGTGAACAATACAACTCGCGCTTCCATCCACGCGGCCTGCAGATGTCCATCGTCGCAGCGGCTGACGCACTGCATTCCACCGGTCTGCCCTGGCAGCACATTCTCGATCATGTCGAGCCAGATGAAATTGCCGTCTTTGCCAGCAGCATCATGAGCCAGCTGGATGAATACAGCTTCGGCGGCCTGATGCAATCGCGCCTCAAAGGCCACCGGGTCAGTGCTAAACAGCTGGCGCTGGGGCTTAACAGCATGCCCGCCGACTTCATCAACGCCTACGTGCTGGGCAGTGTCGGCACCACCGGCGCCATCACCGGCGCCTGTGCCAGCTTCCTGTACAACCTGCAGAAAGGCATCGAAATGATTGGCAGCGGCCGCGCCCGCGTGGTGCTGGTCGGCAGCAGCGAAGCGCCGATTACCCAGGAGTGCATTGAGGGCTACGGCGCCATGAGCGCGCTGGCTACCGAGGAAGGACTGCGCAATATCGAAGGCCGCGACGATGTGGACTTCCGCCGCGCCAGTCGCCCATTCAGCCAGAACTGCGGTTTCACTCTGGCCGAATCCGGTCAGTTCTTCATGCTCATGGATGATGAGCTGGCAATGGAGTTGGGTGCTGATATTCATGGCGCCGTGCCCGATGTATTTGTCGGCGCTGATGGTTTCAAGAAATCCATTTCAGCTCCCGGCCCAGGCAACTACCTGACCATGGCCAAGTCTGTGCACAGCGCCATGCAGATCCTCGGTCCCGACGCTGTACGCCAACGTAGCTTCGTACACGCCCATGGCTCCAGCACCCCGGCCAATCGGGTAACCGAGTCAGTGTTGATTGATGAAGTGGCTGCCGCCTTCGGCATCGATGAGCTGCCGGTGGCTGCGGTCAAAGCGTTCGTCGGCCATTCCCTGGCCAGCGCCAGTGCCGACCAGTTGGCTTCTGCCCTAGGCACCTTCAAATACCAGATCCTGCCGGGCATCAAGACCATCGACAGCATTGCCGATGATGTCCATCAGAAACATCTGCGCTTCAGCACCACCGACGTGCCTCGCGGCGATAACCCGCTGGAGGTATGCTTCATCAACTCCAAGGGGTTTGGTGGCAACAACTCCAGCGCGGTGGTGCTGGGGCCACAGCCGGTCGAGCGCATGTTGCGCAAGCGGTACGGCGAAGAACGCTTCGCCGATTATGAAATTCGCCGCGAAGAAACCCGCAAAGTCGCCGCTGCCTACGAGCAGCGCGCACTGCAGGGGCAACTGGATGTGATCTACAACTTCGGCAAGGACATGATCGACGAGAGCGATATCGAGATCAGCGCCGAGCAGATGCGCATCCCGGGATTCAGTCAGCCGCTGATATTCAAGAAGGATCAGCGCTTCTCGGACATGCTGGACTGAGTTTTTTCCGGCCTTTGCCCGGAGCAGCTTTTGCGCAACTTGTGGCGCAGCGCTCTGTGGATAACTCTGTTGATACTGTCCTGTATCCCTTGGTTGAAAAGGGCTACAGGCATATGCGCAAGAACTTGCACAGCACTGCGCAACTTCTTGCGCAATTTAATGTGACGTACATCACAGCAGCGCGACCCATTGAGTTCATAACTCACATAACCGGCTGATTCAAAACGGTTTATACATTCCTGGCACGCCCCTTGTACTGATACTGGTTCCCGGATCGCTGCGATCCACTCAATCCAGGCAAGGAGAGCATCATGCCAACACCCGCGTATCTGACTATCGAAGGCACCAAACAAGGCCTCATCACCGCCGGCACCTTCACTGAAGACTCCGTCGGCAACATCTTCCAGGAAGGTCACGAAGACCAGATCCTGGTTCAGGCCTTCGATCATCAGGTCATCATCCCCCGCGATCCGCAATCCGGCCAGCCGACAGGGCAGCGCGTTCACAAACCGCTGATGATCACCAAGGTCTTCGACAAGTCCTCACCGCTGCTTTTCAACTCGCTGACCTCCGGTGAGCGCCTGAACAAATGCCGTCTGGAGTGGTACCGCACTTCCTCCACTGGCACTCAGGAGCACTACTTCACCATCGAGCTGCATGACGCCATCATCGTTGACGTGCAATCACGCATGCCGAACTGCCAGGATCCCAACCTGTCGCACTTCACCCACCTGGAAGACGTCTACTTCACCTACCGCAAGATCGTCTGGACCCACGAAGTGTCCGGCACCTCCGGTTCTGACGACTGGCGCACCCCGATCTCTGCATAAGCACCTGCAGGGATTGATGGTCAGCGGCCGGTTGTTTCCGGCCGCTGGCTTTTTCGTATCAAATGAAAGGACTCTCTGGAAAACGTAGCGAGTAAAGCGATGACGGGGCGGGGCGGGATCCAAGCTCCTGCTTACTTACCCTGCCCAGACATGGCCGCAATAAAGGCCGCCATTTCCGCCTTCTTGTCCGCTTCGATACGCTGCACGTTGGGGTTCTGGCTCAGCAGTTCAAGCAAGGCCTGCGCCTCTGGCCAGTCGCCCAGCAGGTCGATACCGAGCAGTTTCTTACCCACGGCCTGTGCCAGGTCGATGCTGAAGAGGAACAGGATGTCGGCGATGGTCATCTCGCTGCCGGCAACGTAGGGAGAAAAACTGCCATGCCGGCGCAGGGCGGCGATACCGGCTTGCAGTTCCACTTTGGCCTTGTCCTTCACGTTCTGTTCTACCTTGCCGCCGAAGAAGACTTCGGGGTAACAGCTGCGGGCCGGCAGCTCGATATACAGCTCAACTTCCTTGGCCAGTGCCCGAACGGTAGCCCGTGCGAAAGGATCGCTCGGCAACAGTGATTTTCCGCCCTGGGTCTCTTCGATGTATTCGAGGATGACGTTGGTTTCGCTGATGAAGCCCTGCTCGGTTTCCAGGAACGGCACCTTGCCGCGGGGGCTCATGGCCAGAAATTCGGCGTCCTGACTGCCGCGCACCGTATTGATTTCAAAATCCACGCCTTTTTCCAGCAGCGCTAATTTGGCCATATTGAAGTAGTTGCTGACTGCAAAACCGTGAAGTCTGAGCATTATTTTTTATCCGTCTTGTTTTTGAAGAGCGTCAGTTTCAATCAGAAAGCGAGGATACGTCCAGTACATCACCGCCGTGAATTTCGCCGGGGTGGATGGTCGCATTGCCACCCTGACACCGCGTGGTTAGACTGCGAGAGTAGTTTACCGTCTATCAGAAAAGGTACTGCCCATGTCACTGACTCCCGAAGAAATCGACGATATCAATCTGCTGGCTCAGTACAATCTCGCCAATACACAGGCGGGGCTCAAGATTCATCAACAGGAAGCGTCAGCCGCTACGGTGGAAACTGCCGCGCGACTGTATCAGCGAGGGCTCACTACCATGGATGATGGCGGGTATTTGACCAGCCTCGGACTGGAAGCCGCCGAACATGCTCAGGCGCTGGTGACCATTCTGCGCGCCAAGTAAATCAGTAAAGAAACAACCTCAATGGACTGCCGCTCGATTTCATGAGCGGCCATGCCACCACAGCGGTAGTGGTACAAGCATCAGTCGTCCAGATCCAGTTCGATTTCATCGCCTGTAAGATCGCCCAACACCTGCTGCAGCACCGTGCTCAGCGGCTCGCCATCGCTGTCATAGATCCAGCCCTGCGTTGAATGGTAGCCAAAGTGCAGCGTGCCGTCCGGTGTCGCTACCCATAGTTCTCGTGAGGCCGGTTGCCGGCCGATCACCAACCGCGGGCCTGCCGCGAGCATCAGTATCAGTGATCCTTCAGCCTGTTCCATCTCCAGATCCAGATCGGCAGCGTCCAGCGCTTGCTCGATGCGATCCTGAATCAGATCAACCTGGTGGTTGAATTCGCTTTCACTCAAGTCTTGCATTGCCTTGTTCATCCTACTTCTGCCGCGAGGTGCGCCGGACTGCCGGGCTGGGTATACTGCCGGATATTGTCCGTTTATCAACTGGGATTCCATCATGAAAAGATCCATAGCGGCATTCTTCATGCTTCTCATGCTCGCCGGCTGTGGCCAGAAGGGCCCTCTGTACATGCCTGAAGAGACAGCCGGCCAGCCGGTCGATCCGGCCCGCGAAGAACTGAACCAGCAACCTACCGGAAACTGAAATATTTCATGAGTGAATTCGAATACCAGAACGGCGAACTGCATGCCGAAGCCGTTGCCCTGTCCGCTATCGCTGCGCAGTATGGCACACCCTGCTACGTCTATTCGCGCCGCGCCATCGAGCAGGCCTTTCTTGCCTGGGATACTGCACTGGCCGGCCAACCTCATCTGGTCTGCTTTGCAGTAAAAGCCAATTCCAATCTGGCGGTGCTCAATGTGCTGGCTCGCCTCGGTGCCGGGTTCGATATTGTGTCCGGCGGTGAGCTGGAGCGGGTATTGGCTGCCGGTGGCGATCCGGCGCGGGTAGTGTTTTCGGGGCTTGGCAAAACCGAAGAGGAAATGCGCCGCGCGCTGCAGGTCGGTATCAAATGCTTCAACGTGGAATCAACCGCCGAGCTGGAGCGTCTGCAGAAGGTCGCCGCCGAAATGGGTGTGAAAGCGCCGGTATCCCTGCGGGTCAACCCGGACGTAGATGCTCGTACTCACCCCTACATTTCCACCGGCCTGAAAGAAAACAAATTCGGTATCGACATCACCATGGCCCCCACCGTGTACCGTCGGGCGGCGGAGCTGCCGAACCTGGAAGTGCATGGTGTGGATTGTCATATCGGCTCCCAATTGACCGATGACACCCCCCTGATTGATGCGCTGGATCGCATGTTGCTGCTGGTCGATGATCTGGCCGCCGAAGGCATCCAGGTCCGCCACCTGGATCTGGGTGGTGGTCTGGGTGTGACCTATGACGATGAGATCCCACCGACGCCGGGCGAGTATCTGGCCAAGGTGCGCGAGAAAGTCGCCGGCCGAGACCTGACCCTGCTGTTCGAGCCAGGCCGTTCGATTGTAGCCAATGCCGGTCTGCTGCTGACCCAGGTCAACCTGCTGAAACCAACCGAGCACAAGAACTTCGCCATCATCGATGCGGCTATGAACGATCTGATTCGTCCAGCCCTGTATAGCGCCTGGATGGGTATCGATGCCGTGCAGCCGCGTACCGACGTGCCAGCTCTGGCATGGGACATGGTTGGTCCCGTCTGCGAAACCGGCGACTTTCTCGGCAAGGATCGGCAACTGGCACTCGCCGAGGGCGACCTGCTGGCGGTACGTTCCGCCGGGGCCTATGGCTTTGTCATGAGTTCCAATTACAACACCCGTCCGCGGGCGGCTGAAGTGATGGTGGATGGTGCTGCAACGCACCTGATCCGCCGTCGTGAAACGGTCAGCGAGCTGTTCGCAGGCGAGTCGCTGCTGCCCGAGGCCTGACATGCTGCTGCGATTCACCAAGATGCACGGACTGGGCAATGACTTCATGGTCATCGACCTGGTAACCCAGCACGCACAGCTGTCACCGAAGCTGATCCGCCAGTGGAGCGATCGCTACTTGGGCATAGGGTTTGATCAGCTGCTGGTGGTGGAACCGCCGAGCAATCCCGATGTGGATTTCCGTTATCGCATCTATAACGCCGACGGCAGCGAAGTGGAACAGTGCGGCAATGGCGCCCGCTGTTTCGCCCGCTTCGTGCAGGACAAGCGACTGACAGCCAAATCGGAAATTCAGGTCGAAACTGCAGGCGGTCTGATCACTCTGCAGGTCCGCCGCGATGGTCAGGTGACAGTGAACATGGGCGCGCCCCGTTTCACGCCGTCAGAGATTCCCTTTACTGCCGACCGCGAAGCCGTGAGCTATCCACTGGAGGTCAATGGCCAGACGCTGGACATCTCAGCGCTGTCCATGGGCAACCCGCACTGTATAACCCTGGTGGATGATCTGGATACCTATCCGGTAGGTGAGTTGGGCCCGCTGATCGAGCACCACCCCCGCTTTGCCAATCGGGTGAATGCAGGCTTCATGCAGCTGGTGGATCAGCACCAGGCCCGGCTGCGCGTACATGAGCGCGGCGTGGGTGAAACCCAGGCCTGCGGCACGGGTGCCTGTGCCGCAGCAGTGGCGGGTATTCAGCTCGGGCATCTGACGTCGCCGGTGACCATACGTCTGCCCGGCGGCTACCTGAAAATCGAATGGGCCGGTCCCGGCCAGCCGGTCATGATGACCGGCCCCGCCAGTCGGGTTTATGAAGGACACATACGCATATGAGCGAAACGCCTCTGCCGCCAGCTCCTGAGCTGGACTCCACTGTTGTGGCTGACTATCTGCGTCGACATCCGGCGTTCTTCGTCGAACACGACGAGCTGCTGCCTGACCTGTTCATTCCCCATCAGTCCGGGCAAGCCGTGTCTCTTGTGGAGCGTCAGGTCAAGCTGCTGCGCGAGCGTAACATCGACGTGCGTCACCGCCTGAGCCAACTGATGGAAGTGGCCCGGGAGAATGACCGGCTGTTCGAGAAAAGCCGCCGCTTGATCCTCAGCCTGCTGGAATCGCACGATGTGGAAGAGGTGATCGCCAGCATCGAAGACAGCCTGCGCGACGATTTTCAGGTGCCTTTTGTCAGTCTGATCCTGTTCAGTGAAACCCAGCGTATCTGCAACACGCGCAGCGTCAGCCACGCCGCCGCTCGCGATGCCATCGGTCACCTGCTGGATAGCGGCAAGACCCTCAGTGGCGTCCTGCGCAGCGATGAACTGACCTTTCTGTTCGGGGATAAAGGGACCGAGGTTGCCTCCACCGCCTTGGCGCCTATCCAACATCAGGGTCTGCATGGCGTGTTGGCACTGGGCAGCCGTGATCCGCAGCAGTACCGCAGTGCGACCGGGACGCTGTTTCTCAGTTATATCGCCGATGCGCTGGCCCGGGTCCTGCTGCGTCAGCGTCCGCTGAGTAGCGAGCCCCGGAGCCTGTAGTGGCTGGCGCGCCGCTGCTGGCGGAGCTGGAAAGCTTCATCGGCCACCTGCGCAATGAGCGGCAGTTATCGCCCCGTACACTGGATGCCTACCAGCACGATCTGGACAGCCTGTGCCGCTTTCTGACCGAACATCAGGTCAGCGACTGGAACGCCGTCGATACCGCCCTGTTACGCCTGTATATTGCCAGTCGCCACCAGTCCGGTCTGTCGGGTCGCAGTCTGCAGCGCGAACTGAGTGCGGTGCGCAGTCTGTACCGTTATCTGTTGCGCGAACGCCGCTGCCGTCATAACCCGGCACTGGATCTGCGCGCACCCAAATCCCCCCGTAAACTTCCGCGCGCTCTGGATGCCGATCTGGCAGCGCAGCTGCTCAACAATGGTGATGAAGACGATTGGTTGGCCGTTCGCGACCACGCCATGCTGGAGCTGCTCTACTCCTCCGGCCTGCGGCTGTCGGAATTGGCCACACTGAACATGGACCGACTCGACCTGGATGCTGGCGAGGTGCGGGTGATCGGCAAGGGCGACAAGACCCGTATTCTGCCGGTCGGCCGCATGGCACGCCAGGCGCTGCGCAGCTGGTTCAACGTCCGCCCGGTGGTCAATGACCCTGCACAGCCGATGTTTGTCGGCATGCAGGGCCGGCGCCTGACGCCAAGGGCCATTCAGCTGCGCGTGCGCCGCTACGGCGCCGAGCATATCGGCCAGCATCTGCACCCGCACATGCTTCGACATTCCTTTGCCAGCCACCTGCTAGAGTCGTCCGGAGACCTGCGCGCCGTTCAGGAGTTGTTGGGGCATGCCGATATCAGCACCACACAGGTGTACACTCATCTGGACTTTCAGCACTTGGCTGAGGTGTACGACAGCGCCCATCCCCGCGCCAAACGCAAATCTGATGACTGATCAACGAGCCTGAACCCATGTTTCAACTGCTGACATTCGACCTGGACAACACCCTGTGGGAAACCGAGTCGGTGGTGGCCGCCGCCGAGCAGGCGCTGCTGGAATGGCTGGACCAGCACGCCCCCCTATTCACTCAACGCCTGGATCAGGAGGCCCGACGCGCCGTGCGTAACGAGGTACTGGCAAGTGACCCTGCGCTGCGTCATCGCGTTACCGCGCTGCGCATTGCCATTCTCGAGCGCGGGCTGCGCAAGGCCGGCTATACCCCCGAGCAGGCGGCAGAGCTGTCACTGGCGGGGTTTGAAGTGTTTCTCGAAGCACGCCACGCGCTGACCTTCTTCCCTCACTGTGAGCCGCTGCTGGAAGAGCTGGCCAAGCATTACCAGTTGGCGACGATTTCCAACGGCAACGCCGACGTGCGCCGGCTGGGATTGGAGAAGTATTTCAAGATCATCGTCTCCGCCGATGAAGTCGGCCTGAGCAAACCCGATCCCGCGCCCTTTCTCGCCGCACTGGAACGCGCCGGTGTCGAGCCGCATCAGGCACTGCATATCGGCGATCACCCGGTAGATGACATCCAGGGCGCCCGTGAAGTCGGGTTACATACGCTGTGGTTCAATCGGCTGGGGCTGGAATGGACGGACCTGGAACGGCCCCATGGCGAGGTGCGCTGCCTGAGCGAAATCCCCGACTGGTTGCGCAATTATCGAGGCTGAAAGCCCGACGTAAATGCAACGAGCCCGCAGCGACGGGCTCGTCAAAACCACGACATGTCAGATCGGCCGGCTGCCGTATTTCCCGTCGGGCTTCTTCGGTGGATCACGCAGTGCGTTGTTGTCGACCTCCTGAACCTTGCCGCCACGGGCCAGAAACTCTTCCATCTGCCGCGCCAGCATATCTCGCTCACGCGCCTTGGCTTCCGGTGACAGCCCTTCCAGCGGGTCTTCCCGGGCTGCAGCTTTCTTCCGCGGCTTTACTTCAGGCTCTTCATCAGCCTCCATTTCATCGGCTTCATCAACATTACTGTTGTCCACTTCTTCGTCCTGCAGGTCATCATCTTCGATATCGTCTTCGCTCATGGCATTCCTCCGCTTGAAACTTGGCTATATATAGCGCAACAGAGGGATTTGACCAGAGGTAGATGCAAATTCTTTTGTTATCGATGTGATAATTCAGTCAATCAAAGATCCTGCAGGCGTCCGCATTGTTCGGCCAGGCGGCGGGTTTCGCCTTCCTCCAGCGCCAGCATACTGTTCATCAGCTCCGCAGCCGCTGGTATGGGCGCCCGGCCGGTCATGGAGGTATACACTTCGATCAGCTGATCGTGCAGCTTGAACAGCTGCTCATTGATTTCATTGAAGTCCTTGCCGACAAAGCTCAATTCCCAGTCTGCGCGGGGTGGCAGGTCCTCACCGATATGCTCATACAACCAGGTTCGGCTTTCCGCTTTGCCCGCCTGCGCGCGAAACTGGTCCACGGTCCGGGCGATATCACGCTCGTGCCCGGCCACGTATTCCATCAGCCAACGGCTGCGCTGATCGACATCGGCAGTCAGAGCCTCCTCCATACGTTCGGCGATGATGGTGTGCAGTGCACTGGTCCATTCCAGCAAGTAATCGTACGTCTCAGCTTTCATGCAGATCTCCCTTGGCGAACTGATTAGGGTCTTCGCGTTGGACTGCAGTGGAGCCGGCAAGTTTGCTGTTTTCTCATGGTGGTGCCCGCAAGCGGCTTGGAAACACCGTCAGAAATTGGCTTCCCATAGGCAGGCAGGGCGCCCGGTTACCTGCGGCGCCCTGCGTTAAAAAACGAGTCGTGTTGAATATCCCGCGTTGGCAGATCACTTATTGCTGGTGAACTCGGGGTAGGCTTCCATACCGCATTCGGAGATATCCACCCCCTCGTATTCTTCCGCCGCCGATACCCGGATGCCCATCACTGCCTTGATGATGCCCCAGACAATCAGACTGGCAATGAATACCCAGCTGAAGATCGCCACCACACCCAACAGTTGCCCGCCAAAGGTGGCGTCCGCATTGGTCAGCGGGACCGCCAGCACACCCCAGATACCTGCCGATCCGTGGGCGGAGATAGCACCTGCCGGGTCATCGATCTTCACCCGATCCAGCGCCAATACGCTGAAAACCACGATCACTCCACCCACAGCCCCTACCAGCACGGCACTCAAGGCGTTGGGTGACAGTGGATCGGCGGTAATGGACACCAGGCCGGCCAGCGCACCATTGAGCAGCATGGTCAGGTCCGTCTTGCCGAACAACAGACGCGATACGATCATCGCCCCGATCAGCCCACCCGCTGCTGCCAGGTTGGTATTGACCATCACCTGCGCCACGTTATTGGCCGATTCGATGTCGGAAATTTTCAGCTCGGAGCCGCCATTGAAGCCGAACCACCCCATCCATAGGATGAAAATACCCAGTGTCGACAGGGTCAGGTTACAGCCGGGAATGGCATTGATCTGTCCATTGGGTCCATATTTGCCCTTACGCGCACCCAGCAGTATAACGCCGGCCAGTGCCGCCGTTGCGCCCGCCATGTGCACGATGCCCGAACCCGCGTAATCGGAGTAACCGATCTCGCTCAACCAACCACCACCCCAGCTCCAGGCCCCCTGAATGGGGTAGATAAAGCCGGTCATGATGACCGCGAACAACAGGAATGCCCACAGCTTCATCCGCTCGGCAACTGCCCCCGAGACGATTGACATACAGGCCCCAGCAAACACGATCTGAAAGAAGAAGTCCGCTCGGCTGGAGTAATAAGGTGCATCATCGCCACCCGCCATTACCGCCTCAGCCGTGTTTTCATTACCAATCAGCATACCCAGGCTTGGGAAAACGGAGCCATCTGATGAGTACATGATGTAGTAGCCCACCAGCAGATACATGATCGACGCAATAGCGAAAAGCGCGATGTTCTTGGCGAGAATTTCAGTCGTACTCTTGGTGCGTACCAGACCAGCCTCGAGCATGGCAAAACCACATGCCATCCACATCACCAGCACAGCACACACCAGAAAGTAGAACGTATCCAACGCGTACTTGAGTTGTACGATGTCGTTCATAATCAAGCCCCCCAGATAGGCTTTATTACTGCATACAGCGAAACGAAGCGTTAGATGGCGTCAGTGCCGGTCTCGCCTGTTCTGATACGAATGGCCTGCTCCAGCGCCACAACGAAGATCTTGCCATCGCCGATCTTGCCGGTATTGGCCGCCTTGGTGATGGCTTCGATGACGCGGTCCAGCATGTCTTCACCAATGGCCACTTCAATCTTGACCTTGGGCAGGAAGTCCACCACGTATTCCGCGCCGCGATACAGCTCGGTGTGGCCCTTCTGCCGGCCAAACCCTTTTACCTCGGTCACGGTAATGCCCTGAACGCCGATCTCGGAAAGCGACTCCCGAACGTCGTCCAGCTTGAATGGCTTGATAACAGCCGTTACTAATTTCATGTTCATACTCACTCCCGTTAGATGGACTGCCCTGGGGGACAGGACAAGTCTATGCCGAGTTAAGGCCTTTTAAAATCGGACTTTGCATGGATGTGCGGATAAACCACCTAATCAGCTGCTCCGCGAGGCAACTGAATGGACATTCCCCTCCCACACCGTGCGCCGAATCACATTTCCGACACTGCCCTGTTTCGGTCACAAGCAGGATCCGGCTACCCTGATCAGTGCAGAAACCCTGCCATGTTTTGATTTTCCATATTTATCAATTAGTTACTTTCCAGCGGTGCGAATCTGGAGACTCTGGGAACGGTGATTGCACCAACAAGAAGCATGCAACCCACAAAAGTGCGCCAAGGCTGGGCAATGTCTCGCTTATCGGCATTTGGGACGCAAGGGGCCTGATGTTAGACTCGACACAGCAAAACCGGTCGAGACCGGCCCTTATTCAGTTATCGAAAACGGAAGCGCCCATGCTGCATAAAGTCTTGTTTGATACCGTAGGCAACCAGGCTGCCCGCCTGCTGATGAGCGACGGCGCGCGGCCCACCGCCGAACTGGAAAGCCAATTCAAAGCCTTGGTGCAAAGCGCGCTGGCCAAGCTGGACGTAGTCAGCCGGGAAGAATTTGAAACCCAGCAAGCGGTATTGCTGCGCACCCGGGAACGTCTTGAAGCGCTGGAGAAGCGGGTCGCGGAGCTGGAACAGAAACCCTAACGGAACCGCTGCCTCCCAAGGGAGGCGATCAAGGAGTGATCAATGTCCCTGGCGATTGTTCACAGCCGCGCCAAACTGGGTGTTCAGGCCCCCGCTGTCACTGTTGAAGTACACCTGGCCAACGGCATGCCGGGCCTGGCGCTGGTGGGGCTACCGGAAACCGCCGTGCGGGAAAGCAAGGATCGGGTGCGCAGCGCTCTGCAGAATGCCCGACTGGAGTTTCCCAGCCTGAAACGCATCACCATCAACCTGGCCCCTGCCGATCTACCCAAGGAAGGCGGACGCTTCGATCTGGCTATCGCCCTTGGCCTGCTGGTAGCCAGCGGGCAAATACCCGCCGCCAGCCTGGTGCATTGCGAAGTACTGGGTGAACTCGCGCTATCGGGTGAACTGCGACCGGTACAGGGCGCTCTGCCAGCCGCACTGGCCTGCCGGGACAACCAACGTACTTTGCTGCTGCCGCGCGCTAATGCCGCAGAAGCTGCGCTGGTGCGCGGCGTTACCATCATCGCCGCCGACCATCTGCTGGAACTCTGCGAGCATCTGCGCGGCGAGCAATTGTTGTCACCCGTGGAGTGCAATGCCAGCCCGTCCACCACCGATAGCCTGCCCGACCTGCGCGACGTGCAAGGCCAGGCTCAAGCAAAGCGCGCACTGATCATCGCCGCCGCCGGGTCGCACAACTTACTGCTGTTCGGCCCACCGGGCACCGGCAAAACGCTGCTCGCCAGCCGTCTGCCGGGCATTCTGCCAGCATTGGAGGAAGATGAAGCACTGGAAGTGGCAGCGATTCAATCGGTGTGCGGCCGCGATATGTTGCAGCATTGGCCGACCCGCCCTTTTCGTGCGCCTCATCATGGCGCATCGGCAGCAGCACTGGTCGGCGGTGGCAGCCAACCGCGACCAGGGGAGATAAGCCAAGCTCACCATGGCGTTCTTTTTCTTGATGAGCTGCCGGAATTTGATCGCAAGGTGCTGGAGATGCTCCGCGAGCCCATGGAATCTGGCGAAATCCACATCGCTCGCGCCCGCGAACAACTGACCTTTCCAGCACGTTTTCAGCTCATCGCCGCCATGAACCCCTGCCCCTGCGGCTATCAGGGGGACCCTTCGGGCCGCTGCCGCTGCTCACCGGAACAGGTGGAACGCTACCGCAGCAAACTATCCGGTCCATTGCTTGACCGTATCGATCTGCACCTGGGCATGCACAATGAAGCCTTCAGCCTTACCGGCGAGGCCTACGGCAAACCCGACAGCACCGAAGCTGCCACCTGGGTAGCGGCAGCCCGGGACCAGCAGCTCAAGCGTCAGGGCTGCCTGAATGCACATCTCGACTTGGCCGGTGTACGGCAACATTGTGCGCTGCAACAGGCCGACGCTGCATGGCTGGAACAGGCAGTGGAACAACTGGGGTTATCGCGACGAGCCAGTCATCGCGCCATGAAGGTGGCGCGGACCCTAGCGGATCTGGAGCAGACCGCAAAAATCGGTCGACCGCATCTGGCGGAGGCCCTGCAGTATCGGCAGCTGGACCGTCAGCCGCAGAGTGGACTGCCTTAGAGGGATCGGCCCCAGGACCGTCTCACTCGCAAGTGACAGGTCTGGCAGGCCGGCTCAGGATATCGCTTCGCCCTGTGCCATAAGCCTCAGCGAAGTAGCACAGCTCGTCAAAGGGCAGCGCCGGGCTGATGAAGAATCCCTGAATCTGGTCGCAACCCAATCCGCGGAGAACGTCCATCTGAGTACGTAGCTCCACGCCTTCGGCGACCACTTCGAGTCCGAGGTTGTGCCCCATTTCGATCATCGCCATCACCAGCTGCCGGTCCGCTGGTCGATCAGCAATGCCCCTCACAAAGCTCCTGTCGAGCTTGAGCAGGTTGATCGGTAATTTGTGAAGGTGCACGAAGGAGGAGAATCCGGTACCGAAATCATCCAGGGAAAACCGCACGCCAAGCCCGGTCATGCCGTTCATGGCCAGCGCCACTTGATCAGGACGCTGCATGATGGCTGTTTCAGTCAACTCGAATTCGAGCAGCCTCGCATCGATACCGGTTTCCTCTATCAGGCGCTCAACAGTCGCCAGCAGGCGGCTGTCGAGAAACTGCCGAAACGACATGTTGACCGCAACATTCAGGCCGATACCTCGGCGCTGCAGAATCCTCAGATCATGACAAGCGCGGGCGATGACCCAATAGCCCATAGGTACGATCAACCCATTCTCTTCAGCCAACGGAATGAATTCATTCGGTCCCAGCAAACCACGCTGGGGATGGCGCCAGCGAATGAGCCCCTCCACACCGATGATCTTGCCGCTGCTCAGCTCCACGCGGGGCTGGTAGTGCAATTCCAGCTCATTACTGCGCAGCGCTCGGCGCAGCTGTACCTCCAATTCAATCTGACGGGGGGTCTGCAGACTGATGCCGTCTTGCAATATCTGCGAGGCATTCGCGGCCCGGATCAGCGCGGATTGCAGCTGGTGTCGCTCGCTGGCGTAGCGCAGGCAACGGAGCAGCTCGCTGGCGCCAGCCTGTTCCCCGATGCTGTCGGCAATGCCATCCGGCAAAGCGTCCGCGTGCTCGGCAAGCAGCACCACGGGAACATCATATTGATCGGGCACGGGCAGGAAAGACGCGCGCACCAACAGCACGCATAGCTGTCCGGGCGTCAGCAGAGTAGAAATCTGCTCCCAGCCCGGCGCAATGACGACCTCAGGTGCTCCCGCGGATATCAGACGACTGACCAGCTGTTCAGCGGCTTCCGTGTCATCCAGCACTACAATCCGTTGCAAAGATCTATCCGAAGACAAAATACCCTCTCGTCTCAACATGCTATTAAATCGCAGCGTGCCCCAGCGTAGCTTTTGGCCATCATGATGTCGAGCTTTTCCCGCCGAGCGGGTAGCATACCCTATGCTAGAATCGCGCACCCAACCTAGCGTGAGGTCAATGTGTCGCAACTCAATCCCCGTCAACAGGAAGCAGTCCACTACATCGGTGGTCCCATGCTTGTGCTGGCCGGCGCCGGAAGCGGCAAGACCAGCGTGATCACACGCAAGATCGCCTACCTGATCAAGGAATGCGGCTTACGCGCGCAGAATATCGTCGCGGTCACCTTCACCAACAAGGCTGCCCGGGAAATGAAGGAACGCGTCAGCTCCCTGTTGCGCGGCTCGGAGGGTCGTGGCCTGACCGTCTCCACCTTCCACAACCTGGGCCTGAACATCATCCGCAAGGAGCATCAGCGGCTGGGCTACAAGCCGGGATTCTCCATCTTTGACCAGAACGACGCCCAGGCGCTGATCAACGATCTGATGCAGAAAGATTACGGCGCCGATGACGGTGCGGAAGGCATCCAGTCACAGATCTCTTCCTGGAAGAACGACCTGATCACCCCGGAGGAAGCACTCGCCGCGGCCAAAACGCCGCAGCAGCAAACGGCCGCCAGCGTCTACACGCACTACAACCGCACTCTAAAGGCCTACAACGCGGTCGATTTTGACGATCTCATTCTGATCCCGGTGCTGCTGTTTCAGAACCACCCTGATGTACTGGAAAAATGGCAGTTTCGCATCCGCTACATGCTGGTCGACGAGTATCAGGACACCAATGCCAGTCAGTACCTGCTGGTAAAGATGCTGGTCGGCAATCAGGCGCGCTTCACCGTGGTGGGGGATGACGACCAGTCGATCTACGCCTGGCGCGGCGCCCGCCCCGAAAACCTCGCGCAACTGAAAGAAGACTTCCCGGCATTGAAAGTGGTCATGCTGGAGCAGAACTACCGCTCCACCAGCCGCATTCTGAAAGCCGCCAACACCCTGATCGCCAACAATCCGCACGTATTCGAGAAACAACTGTGGAGCGAGCTGGGTTATGGCGACCCGATCCGCGTCATCCGCTGCCGCAACGAAGACGCCGAGGCCGAGCGTGTCGCCACCGATATCCAGAACCTGCACCTGAAGCACCGGATCCCCTGGAAGGACATCGCCATTCTCTACCGTGGCAACCATCAGTCACGGCTGATCGAACTCAAACTGCAACATCACCAGATTCCTTATCACCTGTCTGGCGGCACCAGCTTTTTCGGGCGCCAGGAGGTCAAGGATCTGATGTCCTACTTCCGCCTGCTGGTCAACCCGGACGACGACAATGCCCTGCTGCGGGTGATCAACGTGCCACGCCGTGAAATCGGCCCAGCCACCCTGGAAAAGCTCAGCACCTATGCCAAACAGCGTGATGTCAGCCTGTTTGCCGCCTGCACCGAGATGGGCCTGGCCGAGCACATGGAACCACGCTACTGCGAGCGCTTACAGCGTTTCGGCCACTGGCTGGAAAACGTACGAAAACAATGCGCGCAGAATGAACCCATCGCCGCGCTGCGCAGCATGGTCATGGACCTGGATTATGAGAACTGGCTGCGCCAGAACTGCTCCAGCGACGAGATCGCCGCCAAGCGCATGGGCAACGTCTGGTTCCTGATGGACTCGCTGAAGAACACCATGGACCGCGACGAAACCGGCGAAACCACCTTCGAAGACGCCATCGCCAAACTGGTGCTGCGTGACATGCTTGAGCGTCAGGAAGAGGAAGAAGACGCCGACCGCGTGCAGCTGATGACCATGCACGCCTCCAAGGGCCTGGAGTATCCGCACGTGTACGTACTCGGCATGGAAGAAGAGATCCTGCCGCACCGCTCCAGCATCGAAGCCGACAGCGTCGACGAAGAGCGCCGCCTGGCCTACGTCGCCATCACCCGCGCCAAGCGCAACCTGACCTTCACCTTCGCCGCCCGCCGCCGCCAGTTCGGTGAAATCATCGATTGTCTGCCCAGCCGCTTTCTGGATGAGCTGCCCAGCGAAGATCTGGAATGGGAAGGCACCGAAGACGTCCCCGTGGAACAGAAGCAGGCACGTGGCAACAGCGCGCTGTCAGACATCCGCAGTATGCTCGGCCGTTAGAAACAGAAAAACCACCGCAATGGGTGGTTTTTCTTTACAGCCTGACTCAACTCAGTTGAGGGACAGAATCCACTCAGCCAGAGCAGCGGCTTCTTCATCATTGACTGCGTTCGGTGGCATAGGGATAGGGCCCCAGTTGCCAGTGGAACCGTTCTTGATGCTGGCAATGATGTGGTCCGCATCACCGGCGTATTTGGCAGCCACTTCCTTCAGCGCCGGACCAACCACCTTGTTGTCCACGCTATGGCAAGCGACGCAAGCCTTGGCGCTAAACAGGGACTCGCCCTGGGAAGTACCACCGGCAGCAGCTTCACTACCAGCAGCCGGTGCTGCAGCTACTGCTTCAGCGCATGGATCGCCTACGACACAGACGCTACCGTAGGGCTTCACGCGCTCGGCGATCGCCTCGTCGGTAGTCGCAAAAGAGTTGCCGGCAACAAGGGCAAGCGTGGCGGCGGAGGCAGCCAGTAATTTTTTCACAATCGTCACTTATACATCCTCATCATGGCTATAGGTATGAGCCCAAGTACGGTGCCCGGACAATGAGCGCGAGTATACCGGTAAACCCTTATGCGGCAAAACAGCAACATCTCTCAGCGACAAGCCGCCGCACCCGGGACCCAACCGGCAACACGCCGAACATTGTACCGAAACCATGGACGAACGGTGGATCTATGCGTATCATGGCGGCCCTTACGCACCCGTAGCTCAGCTGGATAGAGTACTGCCCTCCGAAGGCAGGGGTCACTGGTTCGAATCCAGTCGGGTGCGCCATATTCCTTTAGAATCAAGAATTTAATCTCGCAGCAGTCCATTTTCTTGTGCCCGAATCTGTGGTCACAGAAAAAAGTACTCATTTTTTCGTTCCTATCAGAACAGTCCTAATGACACCTGCCCTCGGCTAATAAAAATCAGCTGAAAAAGCCCTGTGCCCAGAATGTGCCCAAACCGTGCCCACCAGATTTTCTGCATTTTCAGATCAGTTGGATTTTGAGTACTGCCTCCCGAGCCATATCTCTGTTCCAGTCGATGCATTGCACCTCTCGAGCAAGCAGTCAAAGCGATTACAGCCCAATGTCGTTTGACCTAAGATCGAATACTGTCATGCGAGCTGGGCATCCCCGTTTCGCTAATTGCCAACCACTCGGAGCAAATGGACAGGCGCATCGCTCCAAAGCTTGTCGAGATCAGCGTCCTCGCTAGTTGGCTGCTGGCTACTTGACTACCTGAATAAGCAAAGCCGTACCTGTAGCTATGCAGCACCCTTGCGAGAGGTGAGGGTTGTCGACTGTGGACTTGTGGCTGCTGTAGTAATGCTTCGCGAACCGTAGCGGAAGAACTTTCTCAACCTCGTTATCGCAGTGGCCCATTGAGGTGACAGTAAGCACGCGCTCATCCGTAAGCGCTCCATAAACCCCGCCTTGCAACGGGATCAGTAAATAGCGACCTGCCCGCAGTTCCAAGGCAGCAGCGCTTCCAGTTCTTCGGCGTTACTGGCCAGCGGCAGCCGTTCCAACACATACCGCAGCCAAGCATAGGGCTCCTGTCCATTGGCCTTGGCGGTTTCGACCAGACTGTAGATCAGGGCGCTGGCGTGAGCACCCTTCGGCGTATCGCTGAACAGCCAGTTTTTACGACCGATGACGAATGGGCGGATGGCGCGCTCGGCAGGGTTATTGTCGATCGGTAGGTGCCCAGCCTCGGTGTAGCGGATCAGTTTGCTCCAGTTGCTGGCCAGATAGCCGACTGCTTTACCCAGTGCACTTTGCGGCGTTACCTGGCCATGCGTCTTGTCCAGCCAGGCTTTGAGCTGAGTCAGTACCGGTTCACCTTTCTGCTGGCGCAGCAGCAGGCGCTGCCCGGCGTTTACATCCTTGCCTTCACGCTCGATGCCGTACAGCTTGTTGATCAGGCTCAGCGCCATATCGGCGCGCCCGGTCTTACCTTTGGGCTGCGCTTTTTGTGCTTCGATGAACTTGCGTCGGGCATGCGCCCAGCAGCCCAGGCGCTCAATACCGTCCTGTTCAGCCACCGCGTTGTAGCCCGCATAGTCATCGGTCATCAGGTAACCCCGATAACCTTCAAGCAAGCGCAAGGGTACATCCTGGGCACGGTTGGATGTGTAATCAAACAGCACAACCGGATGATCGGGCGGCCCGCCCGTCTGCACCCACATCCAGGATTGACTGGTCGGATCACGATCCGGTTCTTTCAGTACTTGCAGGCGAGTTTCATCACAGTGGATCAGTGGGCCTTCCAGTAACCGGTCACGCAGCAGGTTAACCAGCGGTTGCAGGTGCTCGCCGCATTGGATGACCCAGCGAGCCAGTGTTTGCCTGGACAGTTCGATGCCGTGGCGACTCAGCACTTTCTCGAAGCGGTGCAGTGGCAACCCGTCGACATACTTGGTGGTCAGCAACATGGCCAGGACGCTGGGACTGGCCATGCTCTTTTCAATTAACTGGGCGGGCTTGTCAGCCGTGACCGGTGCCGTTTCGCAACCCTTGCAGGCGTAGACCTTGCGGATGTGTTTGATCACCCGGATCTGCATCGGGATGATTTCCAGCTGCTCGCTGGTTTCTTCACCGATGGCCTGCTTACGGCAACCGCAGTCACAGGTCAGTTCATGCTCGGGCAGCTCATGTATCACTTCAATGCGCGGCAGTTCTGCTGGTAGCGGCTTACGCTTGCCACGCTTCTTCACCGATACGGGAGCAACTGTTTCTTCGTCATCTTCAGCGGGTGTTTCATTGGCCAGGCTTTCGGCTTCGTTGAACATGCCCAGCTGCGGAGAACTCGGATCAGCACTTTGCTCTGATTTGCGCCCGAATAGACGCTGACGCAGCAGCGTGTTTTCTTCCTGCAACTGCGATACGCGAGATTGCATCTGCATCAGCAAATGCTTGAGCTGATCCGGGTCGTTCGGCAGGATGTCGGGGAGCGAAATCATGCCGTGGATTATACCAGCGTCAGGCTACATAGCGCGGTCTCAACACCTTGTGTGGCCGGTTGCGCCACAGGTCAAAACCATCGAGCATCCAGTTCAACTCCTCTGCGGTCAGCTCGATAGCATCGTCCCGGATATCCGGTGGCGCCTTGAACCGTTCAGCCTCCAGACGCTTGAGCCAGAGACAGAAACCGTTGCGCTCCCAATACAGGATCTTCACCCTGTTGCGCGCCCGGTTGAGAAACACAAACAGCACCGGGTCGAACACCGCCGCCTTTATATCCAGCTCGACCAGGGCTGACAGCCCGCCGATGGACTTTCTGAAGTCCACCGGCTTCGGGTACAGGTAGACTTTTTTAACCTTGGCACCTGGGCGCATCATGAGAAAAACCTCCAGAGGGAATACGGGAGGTCAGCATGGCGCGAACAGAACGTTGGTTGTAGGTGGGGTTTATGGAGCGGTTACGCTCATCCGGAGGCACATCTAAAATTGACAACACCTTGCAAGTTGACGCGCCGCCTAGCTGGGCGAAACCAAGCTCTTGAGCATCCGGCTTTACTATGATCGGTTCGATATGCAATGCATACTCAGGACCATCGGTATCGACAAAGTTTCTACTAAACATACCTTTACCACTCCAAACATTGACCCTTTGACTACTTGTGTGCAATAAAAGCACAAATCAACCAATTAATAGGTTAGCTATAAATGCGTACATGGCTCATAACAGGCGCGAATAGAGGTCTTGGCTGGCATATAGCTAACGCCGCCATTGCAGCAGGTGACAATGTAGTAGTAACCGGACGAAACTTGGAGAAAATCGCTGAAGCGTTCAGCGGCTATGATGCTCAAAAGGTCGTTACCCTTGCCCTCAATGTCGCCGTAGAAGATCAGATCAGAAATGTAGTGCAATCCACCGTCGCCACTTTTGGGAAAATCGACATCCTGGTTAATAACGCTGGCTACGGTCAGCTGGGTCCTTTTGAGAACAACAGCGCTACCGATATAGAGAATCAATTCTCCACTAATGTATTTGGCATGTTCAACATGTGCAGGGCAGTACTACCAATAATGCGCGGAGGAACTGAGGGGCACATATTTAACATTGCTTCGATTGCCGGGCTTGTCGGAATGCCAGGTGCTAGCGTGTACTGCGCTTCAAAATTTGCGGTAGTGGGTTTCTCAGAATCACTGGCACAGGAAGTTGCAGGTTTTGGCATCAAGGTTACCGTGGTATCGCCCGGCTCCTTCCGTACCGACTTTCTCGATGCCAGTTCTGCTCGTTTTGGCAGCGCGGATATTTCGGAATACGCCGATTTTTCTAGGAAAATACGGGACTCATCCGATAAAAACAATCATGCTCAACAAGGAGATCCAGCGAAGCTTGGCAGTGCTATTGAGCAATTGGCGCTTCACCCGCAGGCACCGACTCACTTCGTCGTCGGTTCCGACGCCGTCGAGCTCTCAGCCAGCAGACTGGATATCAGACAGCAAGAGCTTGAAACCTGGCACGAGCTCGCAACGTCTACCGATACCGATGAATAAATTCCCCGAGAGCGAATACGAATAAACGATCCTAACGCCCGATCAGCTGCAGAAACTCCTGGCGTGTATTACCAGATTCACGGAATGCACCAAGCATCACCGAGGTATACATGCTGGAGTTCTGCTTCTCCACTCCCCGCATCATCATACACATGTGTTTGGCTTCAATAACTACCGCGACACCACCAGCATCGGTCACCTCTTGTATGGCCTCGGCAATCTGACGGGTCAAGTTTTCCTGTATCTGCAATCGACGGGCAAACATATCGACGATACGTGCGATCTTGGATAGTCCTATTACTTTACCTGTCGGTATATAGGCTACATGGGCTTTGCCTATAAAGGGCAACATGTGGTGCTCACAGAGTGAATAAAGCTCGATATCCTTGACGATGACCATCTCGTCACTATCAGCGTCGAACAACGCATTGTTGACTATTTCATCAAGGGACTGATCATAGCCCCGGCAAAGAAACTGCATGGCTTTTGCTGCTCTTAGCGGGGTACCCAGCAAACCACCACGCTGTGGGTTTTCGCCAAGATTCAACAGTATCGACTCATAGCTGTGTGTCAGGTTTTCAATACTCATCAATATTTTCTCTTACGCAAATTTCAGCATGCCGCCGCCGTTCAAGTCCAGACAAGTACCCGTTACATAAGGATTGTCCATAAGGTAACGAATTGCCTGATAAACAATCTCTGGGCCTGGCTCAATGCCAAGCGCAGAGCGGGAAAGGATTTTTTCCTTGAATGCCGGGCTGTCATCTTCGTTGAACATGATCAAGGCGGGAGCAATGCTGTTGACTTTGATGGCAGGGGAAAAACGCGCAGCGAAGGAGCGTGTCATGTTTTCCAGGCCTGCCTTGGTGGCAAGGTAGGCCACGTGATCAGGGCTGCCGCCGAGCGCATCGTGGTCAGTGATATGGATGATATCGGCAGGGCCTTGCCCGAACCAGTTCGCGCAGGCCATATTGATCAGATAAGGGGCCTGCATATGCACCATGTACATGCTTTGGAAGCTCTCGGCCGTTAACCCGTCATCGCCCAGCCAGAGAGACGCATTGTGAACGATTGCACGCAAGCCAAGCACTTTTTCAGCCAGGGTTTCGATAAATTGGGTTATGCCTGGCGCGCTGGCAAAGTCGGCCACGATAACCTCAATATCTTCCTCCTCCTGCCAATCCTGCCTAAGCCAGCGACAAGTGACGAGGACATGAAAGCCGTCCTCTACCAGGCGACGTGCACAATGCAGGCCTACCCGTTGGGCGCCGCCAGTGATGAGCACCGTCGGTTTGGCCTCGGGTCCGATACCTCTGGGCATATCAATCACCGCTTACTCCGCCCAGGTAGTACCCTACCGCCACGATGTAATTTCCCCTGGTTTTGAACAAAGTGACCTTCTGCTCGTTTTTGCGAGTTACGGGGTTGGGCCACAGGTAGGTAATGTCGCCAACGCCATTCTTTGCCGCAGCATCGAGAATCTGTTGGCCGATCGGATGATCATCCGCCGAGTGCAACTTGCGAAAATCGCTGCTGACCAGTCTTAGATTGTATCCGTGGGCAACGAACCGCTGGGTGTCACGATCAATGACAAAGGCATAGAGGTCGTCCTTGAGGAACGCGGCATCCAGCTCATTGATACGCTCGAACGCCTGCTGAGGGTTTTCAGCGACAGCATCGGAAACATGATCCAGCAGTGTTTTGGCTTCCTCAATGCTTGAACGCTGTATGTAATAGCCAACCGAAAATATTTTGTCGTCCACTCGCTGATAAAACACGCGCTTGCGCTCTTCCCTGCCGTCCTGCCAGCTCAACCAGCGGTAATCGGCATGATGAATCTCATCGCTTTCCGGCAACGCCAGCGCCGCCTTGAATCCCTTGTTCAGGTCATCATTCAATGCGCCGCTGACATCCCGCCCAATGAGATTGGCCGAAGGCCCGCCGCTGGCGAGCATGATGCCCTGGGTATCAATCACATAAACGTAAAACTGGTCTTCGATAAACGCGCCCTGGCGGCTGAAAGCAGCAAGAGCACGGTCGCCATTTTTTTGATAGTAGTCGACAGCCTTGCGCAAAAGCGACTTCGCGCGATCCGCCTCTTCGACGTAGCGATCTTCCGGGATGCCCTGGCCAAATACATTGGCCACCAGGAACATAGCGGCAACCAGAACGACATTTCGACAGATCAATAACATAGCCTATCTCCTACTTGTTGTTTTAGGCGGCGAGGCCAGAACTACCCAACCCTCGTCAAAGATTCCTGCTGATAATCTCTTTCATGATCTCCGACGTTCCACCGTAGATCCGCGCAACGCGAGCATCAACCCAGGCGCGTCCTATCTTGTACTCGCTCATGAAACCGTAGCCACCGTGAAGCTGGAGCAACTCGTCCAGCATTTTTCCCTGCATTTCCGAGCCGAGCAATTTCGCCATTGCCGCCACATCGGCGCTCAGCTCGCCCGCCATGACCTTTTCCAGACAATCATCCACGAATACCCGCAACATGGTCGCCTGAGCTTTCACCTCAGCCAGCTTGAACCGGGTATTCTGGAAATCAAACACGGTGTTGCCAAAGACCTTACGCTCACGCGTATAGGTAATTGTTTCTTCGAGCAAGGTTTCAATCGACTGTGCCGCGCGCAACGCGATGATCAATCTTTCCCAAGCAAGCTGATGGGTGAGGTACTTGAATCCCCGGTTTTCCTCGCCGAGCCGGTTGCTCACCGGTACACGCACGTCGTCGAAAAACAGCTCGGCAGTGTCCTGGCCTTTCAGACCGATCTTGTCGAGCAACCTGCCCTTGGAGAATCCGGCCCGGTCAGCCTCCACACACACCAACGTAAGATCCTTGCCGGCAGGGTCCAGCTTGGTAGCCGTCACCACCAGATCTGCGTTACCGCCATTGGTGATAAAGGTTTTCTGACCAGACACTACATAGTCATCACCTTCTTGGCGCAGTACGGTGCGCATGGAGCGCAGGTCGCTGCCGATTCCCGGCTCGCTCATCGCAATCACGCCCACCATCTCGCCACTGACCATTTTGGGCAGCCATTTGTGCTTTTGCTCTTCAGAACCGTAGGCGATCAGATAAGGTGCGACGATTTCCGAATGGGTGGTGAAACCCACGGCTGTGGCATTGGCGCGTGCGAGTTCTTCGATCATCACCGCCGAGTGCCCAAAATCCCCACCCGCACCGCCGTATTCCTCAGGCACGGTTGAACACAGCAAGCCCATTTCGCCGGCTTTCAGCCATACTTCCTTGGGAACGATGCCGGCCTTTTCCCATTCATGCAGATTCGGAACGATTTCGCGCTCGACAAAGCGACGGGCCTGTTCCCTGAACATGTTGTGGTCTTCACGGAATACGCTACGCATCATGATGGTCCCCTTTGAGCAGACTCATTATTTGTCTTTGAAATTTGGTTCGCGTTTCTCTACAAACGCACTGACCGCTTCGCGGTGATCTTCAGTGTGGTGAGCCAGTGACTGGTAAGCAGCCGACAGCTCGAGCAGCGAATCCAGGCGCATGTGCTGTCCTTCGCGCAGCAGGCGCTTGCATAGGCGCAGAGCGTGCCCGGGGTTCCGCGCGATGCGCTCCGCCAGCGCCAAAGCTTCAGACTCCAGTGCCTCGGGGGTGCAGACCTGCTCAACCAGGCCCCACTCCAGCGCCTTCGCCGCATCGATGGTGTCCCCCGTGAAAGCCATCAGGCTGGCTTTGGGAATGCCGATAATGCGTGGTAGCAACCAGGCGCCGCCGTCACCCGGCACAATCCCGAGTTTCACAAAGCTTTCGGCGAACAGAGCCTTGTCGCTCGCGATGCGGATATCACACATGCACGCCAGATCGAGCCCTGCGCCAATAGCGGGTCCGTTCACCGCAGCGATAATCGGAATATCCAGTTCGTAGAGCGCCAACGGAATCTGCTGGATGCCGTTGCGGTAGGTATCGCGCAGTTCATACGGCGAGCCGGCAAAAATGCCCTCGCGATTCTGCATGTCTTTGATGTTACCGCCCGCACAAAAGGCCTTGCCGTTACCGGTCAGGACCATGACTCTGATATTTTGGTCGCGTCGCAGATCGCGGCAGAGATCAACAAACTCCTGCATCTGGGACGGTTCAGACAGGGCGTTGCGTGTGTCAGGACTATTCATCCTGACCACCGCTACTCCGCCGTTGCGTTGTATCTGTAGAAACTCGCTCATGGATGTGATCCTTGTGTAGGGACGATCAGCTCTTGCTGCTGCGCGTGAGTAATGGCAGGCCAGAAGTTCTGGGCGCCGGCCTTGCACACATGCGCGCCGAGCAGCTTGCTCCAGAATGTCGACGATCCGTATTCACCCCGCCATGCCCAAAGGCGACGGGTAAGCAGCTGCAGCGTGTACTCCTGAGTAAAGCCAATCGCGCCATGCACCGAGTGACCAATCCCCGCTCCGAGACTCGCCGCCTCGGCGGTGCTTATCTTGGCAGCAGCGATACTAAAGGCAGCCAGGTGGTCATTGGATTCGACGAAAGCGGCTTCGGCTGCGATGTTCGCTGCCGCCGTCTGCTCTGCCAGTACAGCCAACTGCTGCTGGATCGCCTGGAATGCCGCAATGGGCCGCCCAAACTGCTTGCGATCCGCCGCGTAGCCGGAGGTGAGTTCCATCAATGCGGTCAGCGCGCCAGCCATCTGGGCTGAGCGCAACATGGCGCCACCGGTAAGCAAGACCGAACCGGAGAGCCCGGCGGGCAAAGATGCCGATGCCATAACGTTCGCCGCAGCGAACTGGAGCGTATCGCGAGGTTCACCGGCAATATTGGTTCCCTGTACGATATTTTTCGCTGCAGCCGGTTCCAGCAAGACGACAGTGCTTTCGGCGCCCTCCCTTACCACCGCAACCACCAGCTCAGCGTGTCGTCCCCATGGAACCTGACGCAGTTCGCCGGAAATCCTGTCACCGTTCCAGTGCAAGGCTGAGTCGGTTGCGATCGTCAACACACCGCTGCGGGCACCAATGCCGGCTTTCTCCAATAACCAATTGCCTAGCAACATTTCAACCAGCGGAACGGGTGCCGCAAACCGGCCTGCGGCACGGGCGATAACGAACAGCTCGGACCAACTGGCCTCTGCGCCACCGGCAGCTTCTGGCGCTCCTGCCAGCAGGATGCCGTTATCTTCCAGGGCGCTCCAGAGATCCGCGGACCAGGCACCGGACTCAGCCGCGCGGGTGTATTCGGGCGTGGCGATGTCGCCCAGCAAGCGTTCTATTGTCGATTCAAAAAGTTTTCGCATTATCTGAGCCCCAATCCACGTGCAATGATCCCGCGAAGGATCTCGCGAGTGCCCCCCCGCAATGAGAAAGACGGCGCCATCTGAGTCAGGTAGGCAAGCACCTGGGCATGATCCGACCCACCGTCCACCTGGGGCTGCTCCTCAACCAGCAATTGCAGCACTTCCGGGAGCTCTTGCTCGAAAACATTGCCCAGATCTTTCACGCAGGAGGCAGCCCATGCCGGGTTCTCACCGTCGCTCAATTGCTTGGTTACCGCCAGCGACATATTGCGCAGCGTCAGCAACCGGGCGGTAATGCGGCCTATTTCCCGAGCCTGGAACGCGTCAGGATCAGGGCCGATAGCCTTGATCGCCGTATGCAGCAAGGCGATGCTGCTGAGAAAACGCTCCGGGCCGCTGCGCTCGAAGGCCAGCTCGGCAGTGACCTGCCCCCAGCCGTTACCCTCTTCACCCACCAGGGCGTCTGCGTCCAGGCGTACGTTATCCAGAAACACTTCATTGAAATGCTCGCCGCCGGCCAGATCGGCGATTGGCCGAATGGTGACGCCGGGCAGACTCAGATCGATGATGAACTGCGACATGCCGCCATGGCGTCCACTTTCTTCCTTCTCACCGGTGCGCAGCAACGCAATCATGTAATGAGAATGCTGGGCATTGGTAGTCCAGACCTTCTGGCCATTGACCAGCCAGCCATTGTCGACGCGCCGAGCGTTCGATTTTATGGATGCCAGGTCGGAGCCGGAATTAGGTTCGCTCATCCCGATACAGAAGTAGCTTTCGCCGCGGCAGATCGGCGGCAGGTATTTTTCTTTCTGAGCTTCGGTGCCAAACCGCAGGATCAGCGGCGCGCTCTGCCGATCGGCGAACCAGTGAGCCGATACCGGAGCACCCGCAGCGAGCAGCTCTTCAATGATCACGTAGCGTGCAAAGGGCGATGCCTCTGCCCCGCCGTACCGTTTCGGTAGCGCCATACCCAGCCAGCCCTTCTGCCCAAGCAGGCGACTGAACTCGGCGTCGAACCCCATCCACGAATAAGCTCGTTTGGCCGCAGGATAATCCTGCAGGGCCTGGTCGATAAAAGCCCTGACGTCAGCACGTAGTGCTTCGGCTTCTGACGGTATGGTGCTGTAGTTAAATTGGGAAATACTCATCAACAAGACACCCTCAACTGCTCGAAGCAATGCAGAAAGCAGGTTTGTTGGTTGGCCCTCGCCTCACCACCGGCGGCAACCGATGGTGAGGCGAGGCGTTAGGTCAAGCGTCAGATAGCCGTTTTGGCGTCTGCACTTTCAAACATCGCGGCGATGTCGCCCGAGGTGATGGGCTTGCCATCTTTACGCGTGACTTCGGCACCGCCAAGACCCAGGGCCGGCTCGGTACTGACATGCGTCGCCTGAGCGCGCAATGCGCCGACGGTGCAGTTCTCACGACCAAAGATCGAGATCGGATCGTAGGAGAACTCACGCATGGCGTTGAGATGCGTCACTTTGTTGATCTGCGTGTCAGTCAGGTTTTTCAGATGTGCCCAGGTCGTTTCCGGAGAATGCGGCCAGGTGCAATCGGAATGCGGATAGTCGCTTTCCCAGGTAACCATGTCTTCGTTCATGAACTTGAGATTCTGCAATCCGAAGTTGTCTTCGATAAAGCAGGTAACGAAGTGCTTGAAGAAGATGTCACTCGGCATTTTTCCGCCGAAATCAGCATTGGTCCATGCGTGGTGATGACGGTGGGTGAAGTCAGCCCGCTCTAGGAGATAAGGTACCCAGCCGATGCTGCCTTCTGAAAGAGCCATGCGCAGGGTCGGAAACTTTTTCCACATGGGAGCCCAGATCCAGTCGGCCGCCGCGTTGGCGATCGAAATCGGCATGGTAGTGATCCAGGCATCGATAGGCGACATGTCAGAAGCGTGTTCTGCCTTACCGCCCGAACCGATATGGCAACAGATCACTACGTTGTTATCGGCGCAAGCCTTCCACATTGGGTCCCAGTATTCGTCGTGAATAGACGGATAGCCCAGGCGGGCCGGGTTGTCCGAAAATGACAACGCGTGCACACCTTGGGCAGATAGACGCTTGATCTCGGCGACTGCAGCCTTCATGTCCCAGTACGGCACCAGCATCAACGGGATAAAACGACCCGGCATGGCGTTACACCAGTCGTACAGGTGCCAGTCGTTGTAGGCCTGGATCGCCGCCAGCGCGATTTCCCGGTTGGCATGGGTCTGGAAGCGCTGGCCGGCAAAGCCAGGGAAGGTCGGGAAGCACAGCGAGCCCAGCACGCCGTTGGCGTTCATGTCATCGACACGCGCCTTCACATCCCAGGTCCCACGACGCATCTGGTCGTAGCCCAGCGGCTCCATCCCGTACTCTTCCTTCGGACGGCCCACTACAGAGTTGAGGCCCATGTAGCCGGTGGCCTCTTCTTCGAATACCCATACATCACGCTCTCCACGCTTTTCAACGTGAGGCTCGCGACCTTTGAATTTTTCAGGCATGTGGTGTTTGAAAGCGTCCGGCGGCTCGATCGCATGGTCGTCCACACTGACGAGAATGAGGTCTTCAAGATTCATGGTGTATTCCCCTTCGCTGTTCGCGGGTTGTGTTTGTTCTATGATATTAGTTCAGAACAGAAGGAATATAAACACATTTATGATTTGTGTTTATATTTTTTTGAATAATCGCGGAAGATCTAACCTGGATTTTTCCCGCTGGCTCGCTGAAGGCAAGGAAACAAGCAGGCCTGCGGCCATTATCCGGCAAGACCTGCTTGATAGTGGTGCGACTAATTCAGTCCCAAAGGACGTGCAGTTTGTGCGGACCTCGCAGCTGCGCGCCGGTAATTTCCGGAGCCGGTTTGGAAGGATCGAGACGGATGTTCGGCAACATGTCCAACACCGCGTTGACGGCGCAATTTATTTCAGTCTTGGCGACGAACTGTCCAATGCACATGTGCGGCCCGAAACCGAAACCGAAGGACGGACGCTGGCGACGGTCGATATCAAAGGTATCGGCGTTATCAAAGAATTCTTCGTCCCGGTTGGCTGAGCTGACGATGCACGACACCATCGCCCCCTTGGGGATCTTGACCCCGCGAATTTCGGTTTCCTCAGCCGTCTGGCGCACCTTGAACGTCGCAACAGGCTCGAAACGAATCGATTCGTCAATCGCCTTATTCACCAGGCTGCGGTCGTTGCGCACGCGATCAAGAAGTTCCGGATTCTCCAGCAGCAGCGTCATCAGCGTGCCGAATGTCCGGGTGGTGGTTTCACCGGCTGCGGGCAGCAACGAGCGCACGAACGTGGTGATTTCATGATCATCAAGCGAGCGGCCTTCATACTCGGCCTTGATCAGACGACTAATCAAATCATCGCCATCCCCACCTTCCGCGCGGCGCTCGGCGACCACTATCTTGATCGCATCATAGAGCGCGACTACCGCTTCCATGGCGGCTTTCTTCGCCGCCTGGGCCTTGGCCGGATCGACCTGGGGACCAGCGAGAATGGCCAGCGCCCAGGCAGCGTACTGCTTGATTTTTTCAGGCTGGTCGTTGGGAAAGCCAATCAATGAATAGATGACGCGGATCGGGAAATACAAGGCAAAATCCATCAGGTCCGCGCCCTTCTGCGGCGCCATCGGAACCAGAAATTCCTCACGAATGACCTTGTCGATGCGATCTTCCTTCCAGCGATTGACCGTGTCCGGCATGAATACCGGTTGCAACAGATTACGCATGTTCTTGTGCTGATCACCGTCCATTGCGGTAAGAATCAACCCATCAAAGAAAGCACCCAGTCCTTCTGCGATGAACCCGCTGGTAAACTGGGTAGCGTCACGCATGACACGCATAACGTCGTCGTATTTGAACAGAGTGAAACAAGGTCGATCAGGGTCGACACCCGCTATCGACGGGACGCCCAGGCGTTCCATGAAATTCCCTTCCAGTACCGGGCTGTTTTTGCGCATCTCTGCATAGGCTGCATGCAAATCAATATCGTTGCCCTGATAATTGCTCGCCACATCGGCGAACACCTGCTCAAGGTTACTTTTGTTTTGTTCAGACATGACGCTATCCTTTTGTTGTTCCTGATATAGCTTCTCAGCTTATGCGTGAACGAGCGAAATTTGAACCCTTTTGGGTTTATTGCTCAATAACCGTCTTCTTAACTTAGCCAACCCCTCGTCGGCAGGCGCCTGCCCTTGGGGCTTGCTCATGTACAGTTCTGGGTCAAGCGCACCATTAGCTGACCGATGCGGTTCAGTAGAAACTTATCGCGATTCCAAGTGTTCATAATCAGGTTTCATAAGCCTGCTGGACATAAGTCATGCGGCCGCCAGCCAGCATAAGCGCGCAATACATGTTGAGCTCGGTGATTTCTGCCAGGCTGAAGAATTCCATCAAGGCGCCATAGTGCTGGTCACCCAATTCCATATAGTCACCGGCAAAAAGCTCGGCGTAGCGCAGGGCAGCCTGCTCGGGCGGAGAAAAGCGGTCGCTGTCTGTTGCCAGGCAGGCGATATCGTCTTCGCTCACTTCATCCGACTTTCTCGCCAACTGACAGGCTTTGCAGGTAGTAATGCTTGCGATCTTCAGGCGAACCAGCTCTTTGAGTCGCTCACCCAGCAAACTCTGTGTATGGAACTGCTCGAGCAACGAAAGCCACACTTGCGCTATCGCTGGGCGATGCGCCCAGACCTGGACAGGCACGCTCGAACTGAGCATTCCTGAAGCCAGGCCTCGATCCAGAGCAGTCGCCAGGCTCTCGGGCAAAGCCGAAAGCGGAACCGGTGTAATCCTAGACATACAAGACCACCCTGCACCGACCTTGATCGACGCTGTCAGGTTAAGGAAGGCGCTCAATCAGGGTCGCGGTGCCCATGCCACCGGCGCAGCAGATGGCTTGCAGGGCATAGCGACCGTTCCGACGTTCGAGCTCACTCAACATAGTCGTCATGATCCGCGCACCGCTGGCACCAAGCGGATGCCCCAGCGCTACGGCACCGCCATTCACGTTCAAGCGGTCCGCCGGAGCACCAGTCTCCTTGAGCCAGGCAATCGGCACCGACGCAAACGCCTCATTGATTTCGAACAGGTCGATGTCCGCAAGCTGCAGGCCTGACTTGGCCAGAATTTTGTAAGTAGCTGAAATCGGACCTGTCAGCATCAGTGTCGGGTCAGCGCCCACTGTTGTGATCGATTTGATCCGTGCCCGTGCCCTCAATCCCAGTCTTGAGGCTGTTTCGGCCGACATCAACAGCAGCGCAGCGGCGCCATCGGAAATCTGCGACGAGTTTCCAGCTGTTACCCGCCCGTTTTCCGGACGGAAGCTGGTTTTCAGCGTGGCCAGCTTTTCCAGGGATGTATCGCGACGAATGGTTTCGTCGGCGGCGAACAGGCCGGTGAACCCCTCGTAACCCTTTTCGCAGTACTCGCCCACCGGCACCGGCACGATCTCCCGATCGAAGTGCCCCGCATCGACGGCAGCCGCAGCACGGCGATGGCTTTCCAGAGCGAAAGCATCCAGTTCTTCGCGGCTGATCTGCCACTTTTCAGCGACGCGCTCTGCCGCTTCGCCCTGCGACGTCAGCTCGTAGTGCTCCGTCGCCTTCCAACCGAAGGCTTCCCCATGAAGGTCTCGGTTGCTGCCCATGGGCACCCGGCTCATGTTCTCCGCCCCGCCCGCCACAACGATATCCGCTGCACCGGCAGCAATAGCGCCCATGGCCGCGTGCACCGCTGCCTCGCCGGAACCACATTTGCGATCCAGCGTCAGGCCCGGCACCGAAGCCGGCCAGCCAGCGCCTAGCAACGCAGTACGCGCTATATTGGCCGACTGTTCACCGATCTGCGTCACGCAACCGAAGATCACGTCATCGATCTGCTCGGCGGACAGGCCCGTACGCTGAAGCAGTTCATTGATGACCAGCGATCCAAGGTGATCGGCCCGCACCCCGGCCAGGCTGCCGCGAAAGCGACCAACTGGGGTCCGTACTGCCTCCACAATGACGATGTCATTCATAACGCGCTAGCCTTGAGCCCGGAAGCCGGAACCCGATTGCCGTCTTCGTATTTGTATACGCCGTGGCCCGTCTTGCGACCGAGGCGCCCTGCTCCCACCATCTTGATGATCAGCGGACACGGGCGGAACTTCTCGCCGAGGGTTTCATGCAGATAGCGCAGCACGGAAAGGCGGGTGTCCCAGCCGGTGAGATCGCCGAGCTCCAGCGGGCCCATCGGGTGATTGAAACCCATGCGCAGCGCCGTATCGATATCCTCAGCGGTAGCCGTGCCTTCCTGAAGCATGTACATCGCCTCGTTGCCCAGCAGCGCAGACATGCGGCTGGTAGTCAGCCCGGGAGATTCGTTCACCGTGATCGAGGTCTTGCCGATGGCATCGCAAAGATCCTTGGTTCTGGCCACTGTTTCATCGCTGGTGGCCAGGCCGCGCACCAGTTCGACCAGTTTCATCTTGTGCACAGGGTTGAAGAAATGCATACCAATGAAACGGTCAGGCACCGGAATCGAGGCAGCAATCTCGGTCACACTCAATGCCGAGGTGTTGCTGGCAATGATCGCGTTATGAGCCATTACTGCCGCAGCCTGGGCAACTACTGCCTTTTTCACCGCCAGCTGCTCGGAAACGGTTTCGACCAGCACGTGGGCGCCGGCGGCGGCCTCCGTCAGATCACCATTGATCGACAGTCTGGCAAATGCGGCCTGCGCGGCTTCAGCGGTGACCTTACCCAGGCGCATGCCATCGCCCAGTATTTTCTCGATGCTACTATAGGCTCGCTTGAGTGACTCGGCGTTGGTATCAACCAAAACGGTCTCGAAGCCCGAGCTCGCGAAAGCGTGAGCGATGCCGGTGCCCATCAGGCCAGCACCGACAACCACAACCTTGTTACTTTTATCAGCACTCATTCGAAGAGCCTCTTTAAACGTTTTTTTCACTGACCACGTTGCGCAGGGTGCCGATGCCCTCTACCGAAGCCTCCACAATATCTCCAGCATTAAGGAAGCGGCCTGTCCCCAATCCCACACCTGCGGGTGAGCCAGTAAACAGGATATCTCCGCAGGCAAAGCTCGACCGGGCCTGGACGAAAGCAATCAACTGCCCTACATCCCAGGTCATATCCTCCGTGGTGCCGTCCTGACGAACTTCGCCATTGACCGCCAGCGTCAGACGCAGCTTGGGTGATCCCTGGGGAAATTCGTCCTTGGTGACGATCCAGGGCCCGACGCCAGTGGTGCGATCTTGACTCTTGGCAGCAAACAGATCCATGCCAATGCCCTTGGGACCACTGCGCTGAAGATCACGCGCGCTGACATCATTGCCCACGGTATAACCGAGCACGCATGCGAGCGGATTCTGCAGATCGATCTGACTGCTGCCGATCACCGCGACAAGCTCAACCTCATGATCCAGCTCCTCAGTAAGCGGAGGAAAACGAATAGGATCGTGGGCGCCGATCAAGGCGCCGTAAGCCTTGAGGAAAGCCACCGGCTGGGCCGGCGCCTCAAGGCCGAAGTCATCCTGCAAATGCTTCAGGTAATTGGCGCCCGCCACCACGACCCGGTTGACCGGATCGATTGGCGGCAAGAGCACAACATCGACCAGTGCCAACGGCGCGGAAGCGAGCGACAGCGCGCTGATTCCCGCACCAGCGGCGACCCGTGGAGCCCACTCCTGAAAGTCGCCCTGAATTGCGTTGACTTCATCGTGCTCCAGATCCACGACCGCCCAGAAAGGCTTACCGCCGTTGAGAGAACAGCGCGCCAGTTTCATCAGGCACCTACCTTACCGGCTGCCTTGGCGGGGTCGCCCACCTTACCTATCTTGGCAGGATCAAGGTGCAGCAGCTCGCAGGCGTTCTTCCAGCGAATCCGGTCCATATCTTCTTGGGACAGCTTCAGGTCGGAGGTCAGATCGTGGCGCACCGCGTCACTGCCGCCAAAGTTCGAGCCGTACAGAACGCGATCAGCACCGATCACCTCGACCATAGCCTGACGCATCGGTACCTCATGCAGCTCAACGTCAAAGTAGAAGTTGCGCAGATATTCCAGGAAAGGCTTCTTATTGTAGGACACGTCAAGATTCGGGTTGGTCTGGGCCATGCGACCAAGCTGGTAAGGCACGAAGCCACCGCCATGAGTGATATAGACTTTCAGATTCGGGAAGCGATCAAACACACCACCGTTGATCATGTACCAGAAACACTTGGTTTCATCGTAATTCATGCCGAGGATTGCGGTGGTTTCGTAGCGATCAGTATTGGCCTCTTTGCCCCAGGTCATTGACTGATTGTAGCCATGCACGAACATAGGCACATCCAGGTCGCACAGCGCTTCCCAGACAGGATCCATTTCCGGCGAATCGAACTCCAGGCCACCAAAGTTCGAACCGCCAGCTACCAGACCTTTGGCGCCAAGCTCGGTGACCGCGCGGCGAATCTCTTTCGCTGCCTCGACAGGCACGTTCAACGGTGCATGGGCCCAGAACATCAGGCGATCCGGTGCGCCGGAGCAATATTTAGCCAGCGAATCGTTTACCGTGCGGGCAAAGGGAACGCCGAACTCAGCTTCAGCCCAGTACATGTAGCAATGGCTTGGCACGGATATGACCTGAGCATTCTGACCAGCCGCATCCATCCCCGCGAGGCGATGCTTGGGGTCGGCCCATTTAGCCATGTATTCAGCAACCTGCAGCGTTTCACCGCGAGCGTGGGCTTCACGCAGAGCGACCTTGCGCTCTGGCGCACCCAGGGACAGGATCCATTCACCCACACGTAGTTTTATATCGCCATCGGGCTGCGATTCAAAGGCAGGGCCCCAGTGGGGATGCTGGTCATAGTATTCGGGATGTGGCGCATGAGCATGAAGATCGATAAGCATGATGTAGACCTCGGTTTTGTTCTATTTGAGTAGAGAGCCAGGCGCTTGCAGCCAAAGCGAGCCGCGCCCCTATGCAGCAGCATAATACAAAATGATCATATATCGCAAAACTGTTCAAATTTTTCATCGAATAAAGCCGATTAAAAGCCTAATCTAGCGACCTTTCAGACAGGCGTCCAGGCTGGGAAATATCATCTATGTAATTGAAAAATAAAAGATATTATTAATATCCTGCACCGTTATGCACATTTGGCCAAGGATTTCAGGCTAATTTTTTATTGGACGATTTTCATGATAGCGACTGATTAACAGCCGAAAAAAAGAAATGAGGCGCTGCGAAACAGCGCTCAAGGATGCAGGAAAACGAACAGGATCAATGCCAGAGAGGGTGGCTCGAGGGAACCCTAACCATGGGAGGAAACGTACCTCCCCAGAGTTAGCGTCGTGTTCGTGAAGTGGAGCCGATGGTAAGGGAAGCGACGAGACGCCTGACACGGGCAGGAAGCAAACGCCGCCCGGAATTTTCCGGCACCAGAATTTCACTCAGAACATAACGAATGATCATTTCGCAAATCAGCTCCCGGTCCAGCTTGACCCCGAGCTTTTCATCCCAGTCGTCAAACACGATGTCCAGCGTATCCTGGAAACGCAATATCGAATCGTGGAATATTCGCCTGAAGAATCCGAGAGCATATTCGGGCGCCACCGTTAGCAGACGCTGAGCTCGGCTTTGTTCGAGGTAATTGTCGATAAATGTGATCAAGGCATTGAGTCGTGCTTCAGGGTCTTCAACTGTACCGATGGTATTCATCAGCACCCGATGAAAGTCATCTCGCTTATGTCGCGAGAAGGTATCCAGCAGATCTTCCTGGGAGGAGAAATAACGATAGAAGGTGCCCCGTGACACGCCCGCTGATTTGCACACATCAAGAATGGATATCCTGTCCGCCCCTGATTGGAGCACCACTTCTTCAGTGGATTGCAGAATACTATTGATGGTTTCTTCTGAACGCTTGTTGGGTTTGACCGCCCGAGTCTTGCCCGAACCGGAAGTCAGCCGTGGCGCAGGCGTCTTTACCTTTGAGCGCTGGACTTTTTTGCCACCCGCTTTAGATGCCGCGCTTCCTTGAACTTCATCAATAGACACCGCTGTATCGTCAAGCTCCTCATTGAGCATACTGCACCCCCTTGTCAATTTCCTGTAAGTGCCATCCTAGCAGGTTAAATAGCCACATCCAGCATTTTCTGTTCAACTCTTGATAGAGACAACAGAAAAAATAAGATATAGAATGCCATTCTCTATCAAAAATAAAGCTGTCTGGCTCCCGCCTGGAGCCGCATTGGAAGGAGATGCGTATGAGCGGTACTGGCAATCCCGAAACCTGGTTCGTGGGAGAACAAGACACAGCTATTGCAGCTTTGGATCGTGCAGTTGCAAGGCATCCAGACCGAGTTCTGCTCGATTTCAGTGGAGATTTATACACTTTCCGAGAAGTTGACTCTCTTTCTACCAAACTGGCGCATTCTTTGGCTTCCCTGGGTGTAACACGCGGCGCTACAGTAGTCACCATGTTGGACAACAACATTGACGCTGTCGTGTGCTGGCTCGCCGTCAACAAGCTCCGCGCAGTGAGCGTACCCATCAATACCGCGCTACGCGGTGAGTTCCTGCGGCACCAGATTGCAGATGCGGACACGCAGCTCCTCATATGCGAAGCTGGTTACATGGACCGTGTTGCTGCCATCAGCGGCCAGCTCACCGTATTGAAGCGCGTCCTTCATCGCGGATCATTGGAATCGGCAGTGGATTGCACAGTGCCCGTTGCGCCCCTAGATGAACACCGCGGTACGGACACGACCGTGATCGAAGACAAGCCCGCCCCCTCCGATCTTGCCTGTCTGATCTACACCTCCGGCACTACCGGACCGTCCAAGGGCTGCATGGTCAGTTACAACTTCATGTGCAACCTGGCGCGCCTGCAATTGCGTTCGGGACCAGCCAATGAAAATGATGTGACAATTACTCCCCTGCCCCTGTTCCATATGAATGCCCTGTGCGTGACCATCATCGCAAGCATTCTTGTGGGCGCACGTGCAGCAATACTGCCCCGCTTCTCGGTTTCCAATTTCTGGCCTGAAGTAGAGCGCAGTGGTGCAACCATCGCGTCTATCCTCGGCGGCATGGGCGGTTTGCTCGCCCAGGCCCCTGACAACGAATCCATGAAACGCTGCTTCGGTCAGATTCATACTGCCCGAGGCAACCCTTACACCGAGGAAACCAAGGAAATCTGGCGCACCCGGTTCGGTACTCCCCTGGTGGGCGGCAATGGTTACGGGTTGACTGAAGCGTGTGTAATCACTTCATTGGCCGCTGGTGAATACGCCAAGCCGGGCTCGTCGGGAAAACGTATTTCTGATTTTGACGTGCGCATCGTGGATGACAATGACCAGGAACTGCCGGCCAACGTAGCTGGCGAGATCGTGGTCCGCCCTCTGCGTCCCGACATCATGTTTCAAGGCTACTGGCAGCGACCGGAAGCTACCCTCAAGCTTATGAACAACATGTGGTTTCATACCGGTGACATCGGCAAATTCGATGAGGACGGTTTCTTCTTTTTTGTAGATCGCAAGAAAGATTACCTGCGCCGTCGAGGCGAGAACATTTCAAGCTTCGAGATGGAATCGGCCTTTGCCGTTCACCCAGCGATATCCGAGGTGGCGGTTCATGCGGTGCTGTCGGACAAAGGCGAAGACGATGTAAAAGTCACTGCTATCCTGCACGAAGGCGCGTTACTGACCGAAGAAGAGCTGTTCCACTGGGCAACCGATGCCGTCCCCTACTACGCACTGCCTCGCTATATTGAGTTCCGCGACACGCTTCCCAAAAACCCTCAGGGGCGCGTGCTCAAGTACGAGCTAAGGGATGAAGGCAAGACAGCCAACACCTGGGATCTGGAAGACACCGATATCAGCGTCAAGAAGCGCTGAGTGGGCTAAAGCCATCAATCACCGCGCGCTTGCGGGTGGTTGATGGCTCCTGAGGATACCGCGCTGGCTGGCAGCCCTTGAGTATCGAGCTGATGCTCGACACTCCCAGGAAGAACCCATCTTAGGACCCTACAGCAAAAAGCCCGCCAACAAGTGCTGGTGAGGCTGTGGACCTCGGCTGATTTTCCGTGATGAAACGACTTCAGTATTCCTTTACCAGAATATCGGCAGGCCTGGAGTTGTAGCCGGGCAAATGCAGCCCGCCGTCCACATGGATGGTCTCGCCAGTGATAAAGCGGGACATTTCCGAGCCAAGAAAGGCCACAACCGGACCGATATCCGCTTCAGGCTCGCCGCAGCGACCCAGCGGGCGCATCGATGCAGAGCGTTCGGCGAAACCGGGATTTTCTGCTGCAAGCTTGTGAAAAGTTGCGCCCATCGCAGTGGGGGCAATGGCATTTACCCTGATATTGAAACGGCCCCACTCGGCGGCCGCACTGCGAGTAAGCCCTATGATTGCGGACTTGGCAGTATTGTAATCGGCATGCAGCCAGGCACCGATCTCGGTGTCGATCGAATAGAAGTTGATCACCGAGCCGCCCCCGCGTTTACGCATGTGTGGCAGAGCGGCGCGCATCGCCCACCAGGCGGCCCAGACGGTGGTGTCGAGAGTCTGCTGCAGCATCTCGTCAGTCTTGTCTTCCATCAGAACATTGGGCGTCGGGGCGAAGGCATTGTTGACCAGGATATCGAGCGCCCCGAACTCATCCACTGCAGCCTGAACAGCGGCAGAGATATTTTCTTTGCTCGATACGTCTGTCTTGAAGAAGATGGCCTGACCGCCCTGCGCGCGTATGTCGGCAGCAACGGCTTCGCCCATTGTTTCGTTCAGCTCTGCTACCACCACCGCAGCGGCCTGTTTGGCGAAATAACGGGCCACGCCTTCACCAATACCACCACCAGCACCTGTTATTAGCCCGACTTTGTTTTCAAGCAGTCTCATATCTGCAGCCTTTTTAATAGACACTTTTTTTGTTAATGTTCATATTATAGACGCCTTTCCTACCTAAATCCATCCTGCTTGCTTAAGGCTATCCATATGCTTTTCCGACGACGAGTAGAGATTCATACCCAGAAAGACGGGGAAATTCGCGCAGCGCTGGAGGATGATTTCCATCATTTCAGGGTCAGCATCCGCCATCACCAGGGAATCGTCACGGCTATTCACGGCTACGCAGTCCGCTTTCCCTATACGGCCTGCCCCGGGGCAGCCAAGCCCCTGCAAGACCTGATCGGCATGCAGTTGTCAGAGGTCGCCCACAGTGTAACCAGGGCCACGGATGGCAGGCATCAGTGTACGCACATGCTGGACCTTGCAGGCCTGGCTATTGCCGCTGCGGCGAGGCGGAACGAGCACCGTACCTACGATGTAGAAATCCCGACACGGGTTGACGGACGCACATCGCCCGTCCTTTTGCGCGATGGCCGGCCGTGTCTGCAGTGGCAGATCAAAGGCACCCTCATAGAACAGCCGGCGCCCTATAGCGGTGTCGATTTGAATCAGGGCATGGCGGGCTGGGCGATCAAGACGCTGGATCCAGAGGACGCGGAAGCCGCCCTACTGTTAAGGCGATGCACGACGATTTCCCGTGGGCGTGAATATGATCTGGACGTGATGCAACATGCGAGGGAGACCAGCCTGTGCTATGCCCAGCAGCCGGTTCGAGCCGCGCACGCCCTGCGCATGAAGGGCTCGACGCTAGATTTTACTGATCGCCCCCGCGCCCTGTGCGCCAGCGATCAGGACTGGTTTGCGGGCAAGGAGCCGAATCTTCCGGTTCAGCAGCTTTAAGCAGGGCAATCAGAGATATTACCGCTCAAACTCCACCGTCAGACAGAACAAAGCCCGCCTTTTTCAAGGCGGGCTTCATCCTCCGCATGGCTGGGTGTGACCGCACCCAACCAAACTCTTACAGGAACACGGCCAGGTTGGCGGTTCCCAAAACGGACTGATCCAGCAAAGCTTCACGCTTAGCCAGTTTGAAACTGCCATCCACCTCCCGGCGAATTACGTCCCTGCGCTCGCAACTGATCACATCGACATGGGACTCGCTGAAGCGGCTGCGAGTCATCAGCAAATAGCTGACCACCTCGAACTCATCGCTTTTGGCCGTTTCCCGAACCATTACATTGGTTACCAGTCGACGAGTACGCGACGGCGGATCTTCCGCCCAGGCGCTTTTGCCCGATAGGCGCAGGATCCGACCCATTACCGAGCGATAATCGTCATGAAAGTGCATGACGGTGCGAACAAAGCTTTTCGCATGATCGACGCCCAGCCGGGTGTGACGCAACGGTGCGGTGTAGACCAGATCCGTCGCCAGTCGCGCGCCCCACTCGTTCAGCCGAAGCTGATCGAGCAGGGCCGCTTCTTCATATAGAAAGGTAAGAATGGCGTTGTATTCCGCCGATCCGACCGGAACAGCCTGACCCTGGGGGGCTTCGGCGCTTTTTTCTTGAACCTGCTGCATGAGAAACTCCTGTTCTTATAATCTGGAGAATGGTTTATTCAGCGCTCATCAGCTCGTTCCAGTAGAGCCACCAGTGCCATTGAGTATCGTCCTTGGTAAACCCTTCATTGACGATTCCCGGTCCGGGCCAGCCTTCAGGCTTGCCTGTTTCATACACGGCCTGATACTTCAAGGTCATGTGCTTGCCCATGGCGCCCTTGGCTGACAGCGTCATGTGCGGCCAGGTATCCGAATCGTCCTGCTCGACCATGCCGGAGGTGCCGAACAGTTGGATGGTCTGTTTGAGCATCTTCTCGCGCAGCTCTTCCGGCGCGTCCTTTTCAGCGAAGATCCAGTTGCAGAACTCCAGCTTGTTCGGGCCTCGGGGGATGTAGGTGTGCAACGTCATCGAGCCAACAACCGAACCATCTGGTTGCGGGATATAGACGAAACCAAACAGGATATTCGGGAACATTCCGCCAACCTGCGGGGGCATCGTGGTCAGAACTTTGAGCTGATCCTCCGACAGGTTGCGTGCCAACTGCTCGACCATGTCCTTGGTCATGCCGGCTGGCGGCAATGCATTGAGCTTTTCCTGAATGCTCAGATCGTCAGGCTCCAGACCGGTCAGGCGACGGATCTTGCGCGCTTGGTCAATACAGCGCAGCGCGTGGCCGTGGGGAGAACTTATCTCGACGCCGTACATTTCGGGGGTCAGATCCGGCTCATCGCTCTCTTCCGCAGCGGCGTCGCCCTTCTTGGCGTAGTTACCTACCTCACCAAGCCAGCGGTGCAGCGTCAGCGTGTGGAAACCGTCTGCAGCTGACTGCTCGCCAGCGGTCTTCCAATTGGCATTGACTATGAAACGCTGCGGTGGCCCAAGCACTTCCATGCCTTTGTCGCTGCGCAGGAAGAGAATGTCGTAGTACCACTTGGCATCGCCGAGAAACTCGTCGAACGAAGGACCGTCAATATTCCAGGTCGCGAAGATCAAGCCGCCATAGAGGACTGAGCGGGCTTTTTTCAGGCCAAGCTCGGATTCTGGAAGAATGCTGCCGTGCATGCACTCACGCTTCACAGGGGAGCCGATAAAGTCGCCGTTCGGGCGGAAAGCCCAGCCGTGATAGATGCACTTGTGGATCTGGGCATTACCACAGTCGGTCAGCGCCACGCGCATGCCCCGGTGCGGACAGACATTAAGGGATACGTGAATGTCATTGTTTTTGTCGCGTGTAACAATGACAGAGTCGCCCCCTATATCGCGAACCATGAAATCGTTGACATTGGGAATCTCGGATTCGTGACCTAGCAATACCCAGGTCTTCCCGAAAATCTTTTCCATTTCCATCTGATAGATTTCCGGGTCCGATAGCACGCGCATCTGCACTTCACGAGTGTCAGGATAAATCAGGTCGGAAATCTTGGTGCCATCAGAAAGCACCTGGCTGGTTTTAGTAAGCATGTTCGCCTCCAGTTTTATTAGGGGTCTTATCAGGCCGCGCTAAACATCAATTTATTGAATCTCTGATAAAGTTTCGCTTCATTGCCAAGCAGATCACATTGAAACGAATTTGTGAACAGATTTTATTGATCTGTATCATTTCAATTGTAGTCTTGGCCAGAACTCTGCTGTTCTTTTAGAACGGATTACCCTTCTCTCCCACCTGAGTCCGCAGCATGCCGATTCCGTCGATTTCGAGCTCAACCACATCGCCAGGCTTCAGATAGCGTAACTGCTCCAGACCACAGCCATTCCCCACCGTGCCTGACCCCAGAAACTCCCCGCTGTGCAGCGTCTCGGACTGAGAAACATGGGCTATCACATCTTCGAACTGCCAGCGCATGTCGCGGGTGTTGCCGCGGCCCCACTCCTCTCCGTTTACCCGGGCGATCATATTCAGATCATAGGGATCTTCAAGCTCATCAGCCGTGACCAGACAGGGGCCCATGATATTGGCAGTATCGAAATCCTTCCCCTTCGCCGGCCCCAACATCCCGCTCATCTCCTTGGCCTGAGCATCGCGCGCACTGATGTCGTTGAAGATCGTGTAGCCGAAGATATGTTGTCTGGCGTTTTCGCGTGTGATGTCTTTGCCGCGCCTGCCGATGTAGCAGCCAAATTCAAGCTCGAAATCCAGCGCCTTGCTGTAGGCAGGCCACTCGAACTGATCGTCCACACCTACCACGGCAAAGCGGTTGCACTTGTAGTAGATAGGTTGGCGGTTGAACGTGTCGATGACACGGTCATCGGCACTGGTGTTCATGGCCTTGAGTGTCGCCTCAGGATCTGGCGTACGCATGGCACGAAAGCGCCGAGCAGCAGCAAAGCTCTGACGCAGATGCAACTCAAAACAGGAGAAATCACGCATTTGTGGCGGCGGCTGAATAGGTGCCCGAAGCCGCACCGAGGCTCGCTCCTGCACAGCGGTAGATGGCGCCTTGGCAACCAGATTCCGGGCGAGCTCCATACCATCTTCCCCAGCTTCGGCTAGCGCCAGAACGCTGGCCAGCGGAGCGGCCCGTCCACCGTGGAGCTCGGTGTAAGCCTGTTGCAGGTCGAGCACCGACTGATCCTGCTCGATCAGGGCGCCAGCCAGCTCCAGGCCTTCGCTATTTACAAAAGTGACCAACCTCATGACAGCAATCTCCAGCTCATTAAGTCATTCATACTCGCCCACTCACTGGCAGGCAGGCACCGGTAATGACCTGCCCTTCGGCAGACAGTAAAAAGGCAATAACGACAGATAACGCTTCGGGTGTCACCCAGGCGGTAAAATCCTGATCAGGCATGTCAGCCCGATTGGTCGGGGTATCGATGATGCTTGGCATCACCGCATTGACCGTCACATCGCGCTGTTTCAGCTCTTCGGCGAGCGACTCGGTAAAGCGCGCCACACCCGCCTTGGAAGCTGCATAGGCAGACACGCCCGGTCCGGCTTTGTTGGCAGCCAAAGCGCTGACGTTGACTACTCGACCATTGCCCGCGCTCAGGATATGCGGCAGCGCTGCCTTGGTACTGACGATGGCGGTACGCACGTTCATCTGATACAGCCGATCCCAGGTGTCCAGGGATCCTGATTCAAAGGTTTCCCAGGCGAAGCCGCCGGCGACATTGACGACCGCATCTATATGGCCAAACGTATCGACCACCCGGATCATCGCTTGTTCTGCAGAAGTCGTTTCGGTCAGATTGACCTTGCCCAGGGGGAGAAAATCAGCGGTAGCAACCAACGAGGCAGGCACCTCATTCAGATCCAGGGCCGCTACTTGGGCGCCCCGCTCAAGCAACAATCTGGTCAGCGCGCTACCGAGCACACCAAAGCCGCCTGTGACGATCACAGCGCGGCCTTGCAGGGAAAGAGTCATCGGAGGACCTCCGCAAGCTAGTCTTATTAGGATGAGCCAGTGAGAGGCCCAGTACAATTAAATTAGAACACTTTTTTAATATATGTACAAATGCTAACCTGACGCTACCTAGGTTGTTGAGACAGGATCTATTCGATGCCGAGAAAGCTGCCAGCCCTCACCGGTGACAATCGCGCCTTTTGGCAAGGCGGTGAAAACAACGAGCTGCTTATCCACCGCTGCAGCGCCTGTAGTCGTTATTTCCACCCCCCCAGCCCCGTTTGCCCTGCTTGCAACAGTTTTGAAGTGGGTCCGCAGGCCGTATCGGGCAAGGGCCAGGTGGCCAGCTTCACGATCAACCATCAGCCCTGGACACCCGAACTGCAGGAACCCTTTGTCATTGCCATCGTGGAACTGGAGGAGCAGACCGATCTTCGCTTTGTCAGCAATATCGAAGGAATTCCAGTGACAGACGTCCATATAGGGATGCCCGTTAGAGTGCACTTCCAGCAGGAAGACGATGTGTGGCTTCCACTATTTGTTAAGGATTGAGCATGTTTGACCGTCTGTATGAAAAAGATGTCGCCATCACCGGTATCGGCCAATCCGAAGTTGGCCGCCCTTCGCAGCTGTCGGCTATGCGCCTGACCGCTAATGCCTGCCTTGAAGCCATTGCGGACGCGGGGCTGACCCGGGACGACATCGATGGCGTAGCTTGCTGGCCAGGCGACAACAACAACGGCGACAGCTTTTCTCCCGTCGGGCCCAATGCGCTGAAGAACGCGCTTGGCTTGAACGTGAACTGGTTTGGCGGCGGCTATGAGGGGCCTGGCCCTCTCGCCGGGATGATCAACGGCGTAATGGCGATAGCCAGCGGCATGTGCCGCAATGTGCTGGTTTTCCGTACTATCACAGAATCCTCCACTCGGCAGCACAACAAGCAAGCCTCAGCCCTGACCAACAAAACCCAGGGGCGGGACAGTAGCTTTGCCTGGCAATGGTATACACCCTTCAATGTGCTCTCGGCCGTGAATCTGATGGCGATGTACGCACAGCGGCATTTCCACGATTACGGCACGACCTCGGAACAGCTGGCGCAAATCGCTCTCACCTGCCGGCGCAATGCCCAGCTCAACCCCAAGGCTGTTTATCGAACGCCAATGAGCATGGACAACTATATGGAATCACGGATGATTTCCACGCCGCTGCGCATGTTCGATTGCGATGTACATTGTGATGCTTCGACAGCGATAGTCCTGTCACGGCGTGATGTCGCAAAAGACGGACGCAACCCGCCCATCCGGATCGAAGCCATGGGTGCAGCCCTGAACCAGCCTTGGTCATGGGATCAGATTTCGCTTACCCAGGGCGCTGCGTTCGATGTAGGTCGCATGATGTGGTCGCGTACCGACCTGAAACCCAAGGACGTCGGCTCCGCCCAGCTTTACGATGGCTTCTCCATACTGACCATGATCTGGCTGGAAGCCCTGGGTCTTTGTCCTGTAGGGGAAAGCGGGCGCTTTGTCGAAGGTGGGCAGCGTATCGCGCTGGATGGCGAACTCCCCCTGAACACCAATGGCGGTCAGCTGTCGGGAGGGCGAACCCATGGTCTGGGGTACGTGCATGAGGCTTGTCTGCAGCTGTGGGGTCGCGCCGACAAACGTCAGGTTGCCGACCACAACGTAGCGGTTACAGCCGCCGGGGGCGGCCCGCTTGGCGGCAGTCTGTTGCTGGTGCGCGACTGAGGGTCAGAACAACACGCTTCTCAACTCATCGCACAAGTTGCGAAGCGACTGACCCAGCTCTGCGATTCCTGTCTCATCACGCTGCCCGCGGAACATGACGGCTGAAACCGTGAATTCGATCGTATCGGATGGAGAATAAACCGGTGCTGCCACAGCCAGGATACCAATCGAGAAATTGCCATCGTCGATCGCCCAGCCCCGCTTGGACGCATCCCTCACCTGATCGCGATATTCTTCATAGGACAGCGTGCCGCCCCAGCGAATCTTGTCAAAAATGGCCTTGGACTGCGGCTGATCAAGGTCGAGCTGAGAAGCATACAAGCGCCCGCTGGCACCCATCAGGATCGGTAGCCGCTGGCCCTCGCTCATATCGATCCGCACGTCGGTAGGGCAGGCTGCGGAACTGACAATGACAATTCGGTCGAGACCCATGCGCCGCCACAAGGTGACGGTCACCTTCGAGCGCGCAGCGAAGCTCTCCAGCAGCGGCTTAGCCAACTGAACCTTCTGCCCTTGGGTCACGAACTGCTCAACCAGGCGGGCCAAGCCCAACCCGGCCGAGTAACGCTTTGACATGGGACTGAAATCAACCATATCTTCCGTGACTAGGGTTCTGAGAATGTTGAAACAAGTGCTCGGGTTGATATCCAGCTTCCTTGCGATATCCACGGAGCGCTCTGGAGCAGCAGCCTGGCTGAGAAAACGGAGAATGCGAACAGCATTGACTACCGGCTTCACGGTAACCAAGGACGACTTGGCCGCGTTTTTGTCATTGATATTGACTTCAGCATCCATTTTTAAGGTTCCTCTTCGGCGCAGGGATCACGGGATTCCAGATTTACGCCCTTATAATGGCCTGCCGACCATTCTATATCAAGAATTGCATTTTTTAATCGAATTTTTACTGCCATTCAGGGTTGGCATTTGGCTGGTGGATGTAGCGTCTGGTTGAATCAGACTCGACCACATAGCGCCCCAGCTCTTTGTCCATAGTCTGGTCGGCCTGAGTAATTCGATCCCTTTGCCGAAGATATCCCAACCAGGACTCTACTATAAAGCGTTCCACAAAGCGGTCCGGATCAGCCAGGTCGCGGTAGAGCCGCCAGTTGCGCGCCCCGTTTCGACGTCGCGACTTGCCCACGGCGTAGGCGCACTTGATGAACTCGTGCTGATTACCGGCCGGTACCCGGTAGCTAATTTCGACGGAGACCGGGCCATCGGAGTGACTGATTTCTCTCGCCACCTCGAGTTTGTCTGTCTGCGGAACGCTTCGGTAATCGGCTTCGCTACCCAGTACGAAAATACCGTTGCGCGTGAACCATAATCCCAAAACGATACACGCAGCGGCGAGCAACAGAGCGTTGGTCGTACCCATATAATCCGCGATCAAGCCCCACACCGCCCCACCTACCGCCATCGCTCCCATATACATGAGCAGATACACCGAAGCGACCCTGGCTCTAACCCAGTCCGCCGCACAGGTCTGCACAATGGTAGCGACCGTGGCGTTCACCGCCATCCAGGCAATCCCGGCGATGACCAGAAACAGCCAGACCAACCAGACGACATCGGTCAGCGATACCGCGGCCGTGACCACAGCGAAGGCAATGGCACCCGCTACAACCACTTTGCGCAGTGCAAAGAGACGGTACAGACGGGTCAGATTTACCGCTGCGATGACGGCTCCCGCACCCAGGGCGCCCATCAACAGGCCATACCCGCCAGCATCCATCTGAAGCTGATCCTTGGCGATCAGCGGCAGTAACGCCCAGAGCGCGCTGGCGCAGCTGGTAAAGATGAATACCTGCTTGAGCGAACTGATCAACGACACCGAATGGCGAATATAACGTAGGCCACTGCGCATACCGCCCAAAAAGGTTTCCGGAGGCAGTACGTCGATGACTCGAGAGGAGCGCCAGCCAAGCAGAAACAGGATCACACCCGCGAAACAGCAGGCGATCAAGAGGAACATCGAAGCCTGACCTGCTACGGCGATCAGCAGACCGGCTATGGCAGGGCCCAACGCCCGAGCGACGTTTGTCGAAATCGCATTGAGCGCGACCGCCGCGGGCACAATTTCACGCGGAACCAGTGTGAGGATCACGGCCATCCACGCCGACATGCTGAGCGCACTTCCCGTGCCCAGCAAGAACGTCAGCGACAACAGAGACCAGGCGTTCAGGCCGCCGGTGGAGACCAGCACAAACAGAGCGGTAGCGGCAACCAACATCACCGACTGGGTGAAGAGCAGCCAGTACTTGCGATTCACCAGATCCGCGATCACGCCGCCCGGCAGGCCGAACAGAAACACTGGCAGCGTCATGGCGGTCTGCACCAGCGACACCATCCAGGCAGACTCAGTGAGTCCGGCCATGATCCAGGCCGCACCTACGGTCTGCATCCAGATAGCAAGATTGATGACAGCGCCCGCGCTCCAGAACATACGAAACTGACGGTGCTTCAACGGATACCAGGTTGCCCCTTGATTCATGGTTGCCTCTTGTCAGGGGACTGGGGCGCAAAGCTAAGTAGCGGGATGACCCAGCCGTCCCGATTGTCGTGCTGTGGCAAGGATACGCTGTGGGCCCACTTCATTTCGCAGTATCCCGACGCCTTCGATGTGTGCCTCCAATACATCGCCAGACTGGAGAAAACGTCCGGTCTCCAGCCCAACTCCGTGTGTCGATCCCGTGAACACCAGGTCCCCCGGCCGCAGGGTGATGCGCGCGTCAAGGTAATTCAGTAGCTCATCGACCGCGAAGATCATCTCCCGGGTGTTGTCCTGCTGGCGAACCTCGCCGTTGATGGTCATGCGCATATCCAGCTGCGGCTGACCACCGCCGCCCAGCTGATCAAGCGTGGCAATCCATGGCCCGACCGGTGTCGTGCCATCCATGCCTTTCTGGGTGAACAGATCCAGCCGCCCCAGCGCACGGCCCGCATCTCGCGCGCTGATATCGTTGCCGACGGTATAACCCATCACGCAGGACGACGCTGCAACGGCGTCGCCAAGCGGCTTGCCAATCACCGCCACCAGCTCGATCTCATAATCCAGCTCGCCCGTCATCGCTGGATAGGAAATCGCCCCGTGGGGATCGACAATCGCAGAGTCCGGTTTGATATAGGCAAGAGGATGAGGAGGCGCGGCACTGCCCAGGCGAGTCAGGTGCGACAAATAATTGAGCCCGACCCCGAATATACGGGCGCCGGGCTCAACGGGCGCTACCAGGCGAAACGTATCTGACTCGAGCGTTGTGGCCGACAGATCGAGCGCCGCAATACTGCCGGTGTTGACCTTGCCTGCCCAATGGGAGAACGGGGCATTGATGCGCTGGCCGGTGCCGGTATCAGGATGCAAAAGAACCCAGAACCGCGCTCCCGTCGCATCTTCTACCCGAGCCAGGCGCATTTCTAGCCCTTCTTGGCGGTGAATTCCGGATCGCCAACCTCTTCCGGGGTTTTGACGCTAGGCCCCAGAATCGGGCCCACCAGCTCGTGGCCCCACACGCTCATCTTCTCCGGATTCAGCTCGAACCCATCGTCATGCCATGGTTCACTTTCAGCGATGCACTCAAAGGCGAAGCCTGACGGATTAAAGTGGTAGAACGAAACATGTGGGTCCTGGGAATGCTGACCCAGTGTCATCATCATCTGCAGCTCGCGCTTCTTCACGATATCGTAGGTCTCGCCCACATCACGCAGGCTGCCGACGAACATGCCGACGTGTTGAATCCCCATACGGCCCGGAGCGTGTCCGTAGGCAATATCATGGCTGGTGGAGGTGTTGAGCTTGGAGCGGAAAAAGCCGGTCTTGCCCTTGCCCGCGCCCGAACCGTACCAGTGAAAGCCCATGATATTGATAAGGAAATGTTCCAGTTCCGGCGGAAACTCGGGAGTCATCAGCACGACGTGGCCAAGGCCTCTCTTGTCGGCCAAGTAACCGCCATGGCGGCGCCCAGGCACAAAAGAATCGGGAAGCCATTTCTGCCCGTAGAACAGCTCATGCCGAAAGCCGACCGGGTCAAAGAAACGGATCAGCTCCTTGACGCCGCGCTTCTCGCACAGCTCCGCGTCGCCGACGGTAAACTCCACGCCAGCATCGCTAAATGTCTGGCAGGCTGCCTTGAACTCCATCCGCCCTTTGGCTTCCCAACCGATGTAGGCCAGCCGGTCAACTTTGCCAGGGTGGAAAGCAAAACGGTGGCGGCGATCATCGATACGAAAATACAACGAACCCGGATCGCTCTCCGGGTTTTGGCCTATCGCAAAACCCATTACCGACGGGCCATAGTCGCGCCAGGCCTCAAGGTCAGTGGCTTCAAAGCCCATGTAACCCAGTCCAATAATATCCATCTGCTTTTCCTCGTTCTATCAGATGCCGGTGGATGGCTTATATAGCCAGCAATCCACCATCAATGACGATATCCGATCCGGTGATGAAGGACGCCTCATCGGATGCCAGGTAAACGGCCAGCGAGACAACCTCTTCGGGCTGTCCGGGCCTGTCCATCAGCACGCCGTCGAGCAGCGCGGCACGCGCTACCGGGTTTTCCATGAACGCGGCGGTACCTGGCGTGGCGACAAAACCAGGACTGATACTGATCGCACGAATGCCCGCGGGCGCGCCTTCGACGGCGAGTTGGCGGGTAAAGGAAACCACGGCTCCCTTGGCTGCCGAATGCGCCGAGATACCGGCTACTTTGGAGCCACCCCAGGCAGCGGTGGACGATACATTCAGAATCACCCCCTTGCGTTCCGCCAGATGATTCCAGGCGTACTTGGTGGTGTAGAAGATCAGATCCACTTCGTTGCGAATAGTGAAGTGCCAGTCTTCGATGGTCATATCCTGAACCGGCGCAAAACGTGCAGCAGATGCGTTGTTATACAGAACGTCAATCCGGCCATGTTCGGCTACGGCAGACTCGACCCAGGCCTTGGCCTGCTCATGGTCGCCAAGATCGACCGGCGCGTACCCGTAGAGAGTGAACCCTTCCTGAGACAGCAGTTCAGCCGTCACCTTGTTTTCGGCTTCGTTGGTATCACAGCCAACCACGATCGCACCCTCACGGGCAAAACGCAGCGCTGCAACCCTGCCTTGCCCACCGCCCGTTCCGGTGATGAGCGTAACCTTGCCTTCCAGACGTCCCATAGCAATCTACCTCGTCAAAATATTTTATTATTTGCTGGAGAGTACGATGCTCAGGGTTTGATTTCTTCCAGCCATAGGGCCTCGGCAGGACAGGCTTCGGCACCTTCACGCGCCGCCTCTTCCAACTCGGGCGTTACTTTGTCGTCTTCAAAGTAGACCAGGCCATCGGCATCAAGCTTGTAAACTTCTGGACAGATCGAAGCGCATAAGCCATACCCACAGCAGCGACCGCGATCAGCAACGGCACGGAAAACAACCTTATCTGAACTCATACTCTTATCCTCTTTGTCAGGCTCAGCTATAGGAAGATAATGAACAAAAAATTCATTTTTGTAAATTTTTAGTTGATGAATCACCATTATTTTCCCTTTAATCAGTGAGCTGCAGCGTAGCACCTGCACCCACTCAACGGATAACTCCTTTAAAATTAGCGAGTAAACGTACATAAAACCTTCTTTACGGCGATATTCTTAATACATACATAAAGTACTTTTATGTTTAATTTACCTCATCACGTGCCGCATATCGGCACGTGATGAAGCGTACATCTCAGGGCAGAATCTGCACCCGGGCCGCCGCATCGATAAGGGCTTGCCCATCCACAGGACGAATATGGCCCCTGTCCACCGCCGCCTCGGTAGCCGTAGTCCACGCCGTTACGAAGGCCTGCTGCGTCGGATACAAGGTGTCGAGCTCACCCGCTCTGAGCGGCTCGGTAGTTCCGAATAGCAAGCAAAAGCCTTCGCCCCCGGTGTTACCCGTGCCACTCAATGCCGCTAGCGGCACGTCGACAAAGGGCGTGCGGATGCCACCCAGGGCATTGCCCTGTGCATCTCGCGCATAGCCAGGGCTATAGAGCGTAAAGTCGGTAGCCTGCAAGATTTCTGCCGAAGCCGGTGGCGTACCGGTTGTGACCCATTCATTGAGTGCATGCACCGCGGCGCTCAGCACAAAACTCATCGGACCGGCATTGATTGGTTTGTCGCAGTTGATGAATCCGAACACCGTGCTCGGCGGGTCGAGCAGTGCTTCAAGGGCGAGTACTGCGCCCTCTTCATCGCCCGTATCAATCAATCCGATGCCGCCGCCGTATACGTCAAAGTGAGCCGTTCCGGCGACTTCCCAGAGCCGGTACGTGGAGGTATCGGCCTGGCGCGTCACCTCGTTGACATCGGTTTCCGACTGGAACATCAGCACCGGTACGCCGAGGTCAGAGCGAATTTCCGTCGAACCGGAGACGTCATCGGCTGTGGCCAGCGGCGCGGCATTGGCCAGGCGGCTTTGCAGCAGGTAACCATCATAGACAGTCACCAACGGGTGGACAGCGTTGGCATAGGAGACCAGCCGGTAGGCGGATTGCGACTCCCCTGCCGCCAGCACCCGCTTGGGTTGCAGTCCATTCAGCAGAACATCAGCATGATCCCGCACAGCCTGCCCAGCTTGCGAGAAAATATCGTACGAATAGTTGTCCCCAGGGTGCAGCAGATTGGCATATCGCTCGGGATCCATCGTTTTGGTGCTGGCCACCCCCGCTGCCTGCGCGGACAGGCTGATCAGTGCATAGCCTTCGCGAATCAACTCGTTGTGCGTATAGGTCCAGACCGGGCTGGAATCGCTCCCGCTGGTCACGTTCATCCACTCGACGATTACAGTGCCATTGAACGCTTCGGCATCCAGTGGCTGGTAGACAACCGCCCGCGTGACATAAGCCGCGCTGTCATTCTTCTCGACGTCCCACTGCCCATCCGTACCGAGCGACTGCCCACCCTTTGGCAGGTAAGAAACAGCAGTCCCAGAGAGGATGAACTCCTGTTCACTGTAGCCAACACTGTCCATCGCAAACTGCAGGTCTGCGGCCAGAGCCGCCTGCCCCGCGCCGCCGGTAGCCGCTTCAATATTCGGCACCTCCGCGCGGCGCTCGTCCTCCTTGCTGTCATCGTTGTCATCACTATTGCAGCCGCCCAAAGCCAGGGTGGCAGCGAGCAGAGTTGCGCCGAATACCTTATGCATGGTGTCTCCTACGAACCTTGTTGTAGTTGTTGTTGGTATGTACACAGCCTGCCCTGGCTCGGTCGCTCGATGGTCGATGCTCACCGCGCCAGGGCTCGTCGAGGGTTCAGCGCCCGATGGGATAGATGATGGATTTTTCTTCGGTGAACTCATTGAGCCAGTCAGGTCCGAACTCACGACCTATACCTGAGCGCTTGAAGCCGCCAATAGGCGCGTAGGGCATGGTTCCGCCACCCCCGTTAAGGTAGACGCTGCCGGCACGGATGCGCCTGGCCATCTTGTACGCAACGGCGGCATCGGCGGTCATTACTCCGCCGTTGAGCCCAAATCGTGAATCATTGGCAATGGCGATAGCCTCTTCGTCGGTGTCGAAACCGATCACTACGCCAACCGGACCGAAGACCTCTTCCTGGGCGATGGTCATGTCATTGGTGACGTCATCAAACAGAGTGATGTCGACAAAAAAACCTTTCTCCTGGCCGGCCGGACGACCGCCCCCGCAGACCAACTTTGCGCCTTGCTCAAGCCCACTGGCAATGAGGCCTTCGACTTTGGCGCGCTGCGACTCTCGAATCAGCGGCCCCATCATCACGCTCGGATCCGCCGGATCACCCACCTTGAACTGGCCGCCAACGGCACGAGCGCATTGCACAAACTGCTCGCGGACCGAGTTGTGCACCACAAAACGCGTCAGTAGCGCACAGCCCTGCCCCGCATTGATCATCAGCCCGGCGACGGCGCCCATGGCAGCCGTCTGAATGTCGGCATCGGCTCGTACGATCAGCGCGGACTTGCCGCCCAGCTCCAAATGCACCCGCTTCAAGGTGGCAGCTGCCTGGGTCATGATGCTGATGCCGACCGCCTCCGAGCCGGTAAACGATACCAAGTCCACCCGCGGATCGCTGCTCAGCAGGCTGCCCACCTCGACACCACCGGTGACGATATTCAATACCCCTTCGGGCAAACCTATTTCCTCGGCAATCTCGCCGAACAGCAAGGCCGAGTAAGGCGTAAAGGGTGACGGCTTGAGCACCAGGGTGTTGCCTGCCAGCAGCGCCGGAAAGACCTTGGCCAGATTCAGCAGGAAGGGAAAATTGTAGCCAGTAATTCCCGACACCACGCCAACCGGTTCGCGCTCAATGCTGCCGCTTCCCAGGATCATCGGGCCACCAGGGTTCATCGGATTGGGCACCGCTTCGACCGGGATCTGCCGGGCCTCGGTCACCAGGGATCGGTCGATGGCCTTCAGGACATGCCCGAGCGGCATATCTACCTGCATGGCCTGGGTGACCATTTGCGAACAGCCGACTTCGGCCACAATAAGCGCAGCGATCTGTTCCCGCCGGCTTACCAGCGCCGCGTGCATGCGCCGCATGTACCCCGCCCGCTCGGCCATGCTCAGCCAGGGCCATGGACCGTGATCAAAGGCCTCGCGGGCGGCTGCAATTGCCGCCTCGGCAGCCGCCAAGTTACCAACCGGGGCATGGCCAATCACCTCTTCAGTGGCCGGGTTGATGATCGCTTCAGCGCCTTCGCTACCCGCTTCCCAGCGGCCGTTTATGTAGAATTTGTTCAGGTGGGTAAATGGGATAGTCATGCTGCGTTCGCTCCTTGCTGATTCGCACCAGCGATGATTTCCGCCGCACGCATGGCGATAGCCATGGCCGGCGCGTTGGTGTTGCCCGATACCAGCGCGGGCATGATCGATGTATCTATCACCCGCAGGCCGTCAACCCCGCGCACCCTGAGCTCGGGGTCCAGCACAGCGTGCTCGTCAGTGCCCATCCGACAGGTTCCTGCCACGTGAAACGCCGTCTGCCCAAAGCGGCGGAAGGCGGCAAGCATTTCCTCGTCACTCTGCACCTGTGGACCGGGGGTCAACTCTTCAACCAGGAAGGGCTTGAGCGACGGTTGCGCCGCCAGCTTGCGGATCCACTTCAGCAGCGAGATTGCGGCCGTCTGGTCCGCTTCGGCGCTGAGGTAATTGGCGACAATTCTTGGCGGCACCGCCGGGTCGGCCGACTCGATGCGTATCTCGCCCTGGCTCTGCGGGTGCATGAAATACCCCCCAAGGGTTATCCCCGGCTGTTTATCAATCGCCACGGTCTTGCCGTCGCCATCCATGGAGAACAGACTCACCCCGATCTGCGCATCAGGGCGCTCCAGTTCAGGCCGAGTTTTTACGAAGCCCCCTGCTTCATGCGCCGCGTGGGTCATGGGGCCTTTCTTGCCGACAAAGTAACTCAGCACCGAGCGGGCCAGCCCCAATCCGGCGAAGCAATGGTTGAAGCTGCCCCGGGTCACCCGGAATTGCGCGGCAATATAGACATGCTCGCGCAGGTTACGCCCTACATCCGGGGCATCCTGGATGACCGGAATTCCCAACGATTGCAACAAATGGGCAGGACCTATGCCGGATAGCTGCAGTAACTTCGGCGACTCGATCGCACCGGCACAAAGCAGCACTTCACGCTGGCAGCGAATGCGTCGCTTGCCTTCCTTTCCACGCACCTGGACCGCGATGGCACGGCGCCCCTCGAACTCAATGCGTTGTACATTAGTGCCCGTCATCACAGTCAGATTGGGCCGCCTACGCACCGGGTCGAGAAACGCCTTGGCGGCGCTGAAGCGTTGACCCTTCCAAGTGTTTTGCGGTTGATAACCGAACCCGCCTTGCGTTACCGAGTCCACATGATTGGTATCCGCGACGGTCGCCGTACCGATATGTGCCGCAGCGTCGATGATCGCATCGCACAACTCATCGCCCGAGGGGTGCACAGTCACCTTCAGTGGTCCGCCCACACCCCGCCACTCGGAGCTGCCCAGCTGATGATCTTCCATGGCGACAAACTGCCGGCCCATATCCTGCCAACCCCAACCGGTACATCCCTGCGCCTCCCAGGCGTTGTAATCGGCAGGTGCCCCACGCACGTAAACCATCCCATTCACCGAACTGGAGCCGCCAATAGCCTTACCCTTCAGCCACAGTTCCGTGGCCATGCCCTCTCCCCGCGAGGCCTGATAATCCCAAACGTGGGGGTTGCCGGGCATCAACAGCTTGCCTATACCTCGCGGCATCGCGATTAACGGGCTGGTGTGCTCCGGGCCGCTCTCGATCAGCAATACCGAGACGCTGGGGTCGGTCGAGAGCCGGTTCGCCATCACGCAGCCGGCCGACCCCGCTCCAACGATAATGTAGTCGTAGCTTTGTTTCATGTTCATTGCTCCTGTCCTTTATTCAGCCCATTGCCTGGGGGGGTTTGCAGGTTCATCCACGACATGGATCACCCGCTCGGGGCAAGCCCTGGCGCCTCGCCGGGCAAGGGCCTGCTGCCCGACCTCGACGTCGAAGCCAGCGGTACTGATGTAGCCGTTGTCGTCGAGCTCATAAAGTCCCGGCGCGACGTCATTGCAGCGCGCGTGTCCGGCACAGGCCTTGTTGTCGACGATGATTTTCATTTGGTTTCCTCCACATCCCATTCCAGATGCAGCTCTTCCATACCGAATATGCCGAAGGCGTTGAAGCGCGGCGTGGTACCGGTTGCGATGCGGAACGGTGGCACCTTGGTTAGCCAGAGTTCCAGCGCAATACGCAACTCGCGACGGGCCAGGTGCGACCCTACACAGCGGTGCACCCCATACGAGAAGGCCATGTGTGGTGCATGCCCGGCGCTACGCAGGAAATCGACCTTTTCCGGCTGGTCAAACACCTCGGGATCGAGGTTGGCCAACTCGGTACTGATCAGCACGATGTCACCCTTCTTCATCGTCGCTTCGCCGATCTGCACATCCCGGGTTACGGTACGGCGCATATTGACGATGGAATAGGAACGCAGCATCTCTTCCACCGCATCGGAGATCAGCGACGGATCGGCGCGCAGTTGCGCCTGCTGCGCCGGATTGCGTGCCAGATGGCGAAAGAACAGTCCGATCGTCGAGGTAACGGTATCCAGCCCACCGATGAATATCAGAAAGTTGATGCCGAGCATTTCATCATCGGTCAACGGGCGGCCGTCAATCTGACTGGCCAGCAGGTAGCTGGTGAAATCATCGCCCGGATTGGCCCCGCATTCGGCGATGCGTGCCCGAATCCAGCCGGTAATTTCCCGTGCGTTTTCCGTCACCACCTGGGGCTCCGAGCTCTTGATCAGCGTCTGGGTCCAATGCTGGAACAGCGGCCGGTCTTCCAGCGGCCAACCCATCAGCTTGAGAAAAATCAACGTCGGGAACGGCTTGGCAAAGTCTTCATTAAAGTCGCAGCGCCCTGTCTGAGCGATGTCGTCTATAAGCTGCCCAGCCAACTGGCGGATGTCCTCTTCCAGAGCATTGACTTTTTTTGGCGTGAACAGAGGATCCAGCAGCGCGCGGTACTTAGCATGGTCCGGCGGATCGACTTCAAGCGGCGCCAGGCGCCAGCTTTCGCCCAGCAGCATGGGGTACGGCGTCAAGCCCGCGCTGCTGAACGTCTCGGGATCCTGGAGGATGCGCCGCAGGTCCTCCGAACGGCGTGGAATCCAAGTGCCTGGCAGAAAGCCCAGACTCGGCACCCAGAAAATGGGTGGCATGCTCTCATGCAACTTGGCGGCCCAGGCGTAGGCGTTTTCGCCCTGGGCAGTAAGCGCAGCCCAGAGGTCGAAATCCTGGACCAGATGAGCAGGCACATTGGACGGTATCGCATTGGTCACGCTATCGGTATTCATTATTATTGTCCGGTTTTTATTGCTGACGCAGATGAGTGTAGAGCCGCACCAATTTGCGCCACAACAGACGGAATCCCGCATCCGTTCGATTTCTAATACAGAATCCGCAATAGGGTTTAACTTGCCCGGTCCACGCTGCCTGTGTCAGTCTCGAACCTGAGCCTCATCTCGCAAGACCCTATCGCTTAAGAGACCAGCAGGAACGCGCCTTTGACAGCCCCCCCGGAACACAGCAACGATGAAGATCAAACCGGTGATCGCCACAAGGCGAGAGCCCGGCGTACGCGGGAGCGGCTGCTCGATTCCATGTACCGACTGGCACTGGAAAAGGACTTCAGAGATATAACCGTGCAGGAGTTGTTCGAGCGCGCCGGGGTTGCGCGATCAACCTTCTACGCTCATTTCCGTGACAAGGAAGATCTCCTGGTAGCGGGTTACGAGAGCATCGGCACGCCTCCTACCCGGGTGGTCGATGTATCAGGCCACAAGCGCGTTGTACTGGATGCATCGACCTGGTTGTTCATAGCCACCGAGCGGCATGCCTCCCTCACCACCTCGTTTTTCAACAGCCCTTCCCAGACCGTTATCCTCGCTCACCTGGAAAACATTCTGCTCATCCAGGTTCGCGAACATTACCGCAAGCAAGGCTTTTACCAAGCTGACGAGCTACGCGGCGAAGTAGCAGTGCGCTGCTTTGTGGGCGCGCTCATCGGGCTCTGGTTATGGTGGGTGCGTCACGACTATCCCAACCCGGCCAGCGACATGACCGAGGCATTCGACGCGCTCATGAACAACGGCACCTGGCCTCGCCCATCGACGCCTCCTGACCACGCCTTCTAACTACGCTGCCGATCACACCTGGCCTACCGACGCGCCATGACTGAAGGCAGCTTTCTGCTCGCCCCTATTCAGATCATCCCCTCCTTGCGACTACAAATTGTCACACGGCGCTAAAGTCCTGCCCCTTTCAGCCGAAACCCCTCAACAGCTTAGTGAACATTTTTGTAATTACTGTTCAACTTCACTTCAGCTTCGCTAGTTCGCATCTCACCTGGGGGCCAGAAATGCTCAAGAATCTGTCACTAAATCTCAAATTGGCCATGCCGCCAGCCGTCGCCATGCTCGGCCTCGTTTTATATGTCGCCTATACGTCGCTGCAATTGTCCGTCACCGATAACCGACTGGAATCGCTGGAGTCCCAAAGCTACCCCACGCTCGAAAAGGCCGATGCGGTGATCTTCCAGTTTTCCCGCCTGCCCGGCTTGCTCAACAACGCTATCGCAGCCGGTGAGCAAACGATTCTCGGCGAAGCGCGCCAGGTTCTCCAGGAGATCGCTACCCAACAAACGGCGCTCGCGAGTTTGCTGCAGAGCCAGCCACAGCGCCTCCAGGACCTGCAGGTCTGGCGCCAAGCCGTGTTGACCTATTCTGATAATGCTCTCAGCGCGTCGGAGCAATTGATCAGTGGCAGCGCCTCCTTTGATGACCTGCGCTCTAGCCTTGACCGCATGGCCTCCGATCTCGCGCAAACCCAGAAGCTCGCTGCCGCGTTCCGCAGCAATGCCTATCAGGACTTCGAACGAACGCTGGCGGAAACACGCCAGAACAATGCCGAGACCACCCGCCTGGGTATCATCCTCAGCCTGGGCTTGCTGGTGCTGGTGTCGCTAGCTGCCTGGACGGTGATCCGCAGCGTGATGGCAAATGTCCGCGGCGTCATCGAGTCGCTGCAGGCCATCGCCAGCGGCGACGGTGACCTGACGCGCCGCGTCAATGTCGAAGCACACGACGAGATTGGCGCCATGATCCATCTGTTCAACGGCTTCCTCGACACCCTGCAGGGCACCATGCGCCAGGTGATCGAGGCGGCCAGCCCGCTGGGTCACGTGTCCAAGGAGCTCTACCGGCTGACCCAGGACTCGGAGGAAAGCGCCAAGTCCCAGCAGCATCACACCAACTCGATCAGCCGCGACATCCTGACCATGACCGACCGTATTCAGGAAGTAGCGCGGCGCTCGAAACAGGCCTCCGAAGAGGCGGGGTCCGCTTCGCGTCAGGCCGTTACGGCGCGCAAACATATCGGCGACCTGTCGATCAGCGTCAGCGACCTGGGCAGCAGCGTGATGGGTGCGGTGCAGGCCATGCAGCAACTGGAAAAGGAAACCCAGGAAGTGGGCTCGGTGCTGACGGTCATTCGCAGCATTGCCGAACAGACCAACCTCCTCGCGCTTAACGCCGCGATAGAAGCCGCCCGTGCCGGTGAACAGGGCCGCGGTTTCGCTGTGGTCGCTGATGAAGTACGCAACCTGGCGCAGAAGACAGCCGTGTCGACGGCAGAAATTCAGCAGATCATCCAGCGCCTGCAAAGCAGCGCCAACACCGTGCTCAACGTTATGCATAACAACAGCGAGAAATCCCGGGAGAGCATCGAGCGTTCGGTCGAAGCCACACAGCTGCTCGACACCATAGCCCGCACCGTCATCCAGATCGACGAACTCAACGCCGGGATTGCCCAGTTCACCCAGGAGCAGATCGGACTGTCGAGTTCCATCCAGCAAGAAACCCAAGTGTTGCAGCAGGACGCACAAGCAACCGCGCACGGCGCCGGGGCCACCGCCCGCCTTGGCGAGCAGTTGGTCTGCACAGGGGATAACCTGCGTTCGGCCACCGCACAATTTCGCACATAACACTATCTTCGGAGCTTGAAGAACCATGAACAAACGCAACCTACTCGGTCTGGCCGTCTGCCTGGCAAGCACCTCCGCCATGGCACTGGAGCCAGGGGAATATCGCTTTAATGGATTCGGTACCGCAGCCATTACGTACCTCGGCGGAGCCGACGATGCCAAGGGCTACGGCATTAAGGGGCAGACCACAGACGCCTGGCGCGGCGACCAGTTGTCAAAACTGGGCGGGCAACTGTCCTACGGCATAGCCGACCAGCTCAGCGCAACCCTCCAGACGGTGGCCAAGGCTGATCAGGACGAGTGGCATCTGGAAGTCGAATGGGCCTATCTGGCCTACCAGGTGAACAATCAGTTGACCCTGCGCGCAGGCCGCCTGCGTCCGGGCGCGTTTATGTTCTCCGAGACGCTTGACGTGGGTTACGCCTACCCCTGGCTACGCCTGCCTGATGAAGTTTATAGCGAGATGCCGGTTAGCAACTATGAGGGCGTCGATGCTCTTTACAGCTTGCCCGTTTCCTTTGGCACACTGAGCTTCCAGGCCAGTTACGGCCAGGCGACCGACCGCGAGGTATTCATTCACAGCCTGGACGGCCCGCTGGACGTGGATTACAAGGAACTGGTTACCGGCAGCGTAAGCCTGGCAACCATGAACTTTGGCACGCTGCGTTACAGCTATACCGAATCCGACCTGAATCTCGAGATATTCGGCAAGTTCAAAGGCAAGTTCGAGTCCCTGGGTCACCAGTACGACAACGGCAGCTGGCTGACCAACGCTGAAGCTATCAAACGCCAGAGCCCGCTCAGCACCATCGAATCCTTCTACCTCATGGCTGGGCACCGCTTTGGTGACTACCTGCCGCATGTAACCTATTCCCAGCGAGATGATAAAGGTGAACCAGGTCGTCAGTCGTCCTGGGCCTATGGCTTGAATTACAGCCTCACTCCCAGCGTGACCCTGAAGGGCGAGTACAAACGTGTGGAATCGACTCGGGGCTTCAGCGCTGGCTTCGTGCCGGACTTCAGCGTGCTCGAGCGTACCTTCGACGGTGACATCGTAAGCATCGGCGCTGACTTCATATTCTAAGGAGAAGTAGAGTGATTTTTTTCATGCACAGAACTTTCGCCATCGCCATGCTGAGTCTGACCGCAACGCTGGTTCATGCCGAGGTGGCCGTCATCGTCAACCCGAGCGCCGCCAACACGCCCTCCCAGGCTGAGGTTGCCAATATTTTTCTAGGCAAGGACAAGTCTCTGTCAGGTGTCGACCAGAAAGACTGGAGCCCTACAAAAGACAAGTTTTACACCTCGGTAACCAAGAAGAACGAATCGCAACTCAAATCGTATTGGTCTGGTTTGATCTTTACCGGCAAAGGCCAGCCGCTTCCCAGCGTCGGTGACGACACTGCCGTGCTGGCAAAGGTAGCGGCTGAAGCCAACGCCATCGGCTATGTGGACAGCTCAATGGTGACGGATCAGGTCAAGGTGCTTTTCACCCTGCCGTAACGCCAACCCTGACGACGGAGTCGAGAACACGCAACGTCCGCTCTCGACTCCTTTGCCTAAGGAAGTACTGGCTCATCATGTCCGGAAATGGCTGACCGACATTTTCAACTCCCCTGCCAGTTCCCGTAGCGACCCCACGGCCGATGTGACCTGATGGGAGACCATGTCGCCCTCCTCCGCCATTTTGGCTATGCGTTCGATACCCAGTGAAATCTCCTTTCCGCCCTCATTCTGAACCTGCACGGCCGACGCGATTTCGCTAACGCCCGAGGTGGATGCACTTACCAGCCTCGCAGCTTCTGACAACACGCTTTCGAGCTCCCCAAGCAGCTTCTGACTGCTGTCGAGCGCGGCAGCCCCCTCATCAAGCACACTGGAAACGCTGTTGGACTGGCTTTCCAGTCCGTGCGTCAGTTCGTTGATCGAATTGGCCGCCGTGGCGGAGCGTTGGGCCAAGTTGCGCACTTCATCGGCAACAACGCTGAACCCGCGGCCACTTTCGCCTGCGCGGGCGGCTTCGATAGCGGCGTTGAGGGCCAACAGATTGGTCTGTGCGGAAAGCTCCTTTACCTGGTTGATACTGGCGGTGATGGCGCTGGTGCTGGCGACGAATTCGCCGACTGAGGCAGTGATTGCAGTAAAGGCATCGCGTACGCGGCGTATCTCGTCCAGCAATCTGGTCAGTGCAAACTGGCCGGCCTGCGCGCCCCGCAGGCTGTCTCCGGCAGAGGACCGCAACGCTTCCGCGTGGGTGGAAATAGAGGCAATACCGACGCTCATCTGCTCCACCGTAGCCGCCGCCTGGGTCGCCGCACTGGCTTGCTCATTGGCGCCCTGCGCGACCTGATTGGAAGCGAACACCAGCTCCTCAGCAGAGGAACCTACCGATACCGCAACCTGGGTGACCTGACGCACCGCAATCTGAAGACTATCTATAAGTGCGTTGAAGGCGCTAGCAGTCTGGGCAATTTCATCTCGCCCGATCACCTGCACCCGATGGGTCAGATCACCATCGCGCAGCTTTACCGCAGCCTGCTCAATGGCCTTTATCGACCTGAGCACCTGATGCCGCATCAGCAAACCGACAATCAAGCCTAGCGCGATGGCCGCAAAGACGGCGACTACCAACGCCTCGGTCACCGACGTGGCGGTTTCGTTGGCCACTTCAAAGGACACACCGGACAGCTCCTGTTGCAGTGTCATGAACTGCGCCAGCAAGCCGAGCACACGGTTATATTCAGCACGCACGTATCCCAGCTGCGAGGTTGCCATGTAGGGGTTGGTTAGCGCGGCCTCGGCCAGATCATCCACCCCTTGGGCGAATGCCTTGGCCTGTTCACCGAAAGTCTGGAAAGTCTCCTGCTCCTGCTCGCTCAGGTCGGCGGTATGGGCCAGCCCTGCGTCGATACCTGCCAGCATATCCCGTACACTCGCCTGCATGTCCTCCACGTAGAACTGCATTTCTTCCTTGGATACCTTGCCCTCGGCTTGAATAAGCTGCACTACTGCGGCATAGGATCCGACCATCGCGGCTTGTGATGCGGATGAGATTTCCAGCGCTCGCTGATACTGACTGAAGCGAACCTGCTCAATCTGATGAAGCACGGTCTGCTGGCGGTTCAATCCGTAATAGGCCACCGCTGACACGAAGACCAGCAGGAGCACAATCAGCGCAGGAGCAAACATGAGCTTTGCGCCCATGGAAAAACGGCTGAGCCATCGCATAGTTATCCCTCGTCTTTTTTATTGTTGTCGTGTGCATGGATCAGTCCCTTGGTCTGGACAATCCTGCCCCCATGCAATATTCTGACTTCAGTATATAGTTCTGAAGCCAGAAACTAAAACCGGTCTTGCGAAAAGTAACCTCCAGAGGGAATGACTGCAGCGCTTAAACTGGTGATATAAAAACAATGAAGGACATTGCACATGAATGTTTCAGTCAATAACGCCTCCATCGACTTTTCAGAGTTCCGAGCCAGTTGGCGTGTACTGATCCTGGCACTGTTAGGTATAGGCATCAGTATTAACTCCTCATTGCTCTACGGCTTCGGAACGCTGGTTGTTCCTCTGGAAGAAGCCTTTGGCTGGAGCAGAAGTGCCCTGCAGGTAGCCGTTACCTTCCTGTTCGTGGGCGCGGTCATCTCGCTGCAGTTGGTAGGCTGGTTCAATTTGCGTTTCGGCATCAAGAAAGTAACCGCAGTCTCCATGTCATTGACGGTGCTGGGTTACTTGGGGGCCACGCAGATAGGCGGGTCGGTCTGGAGCCTTTATCTGGCATTCACCATCATTCCAATATTGAGCATTGGCAACCTGGCGGTCAGCTGGACGCAGTTACTCAACATGTGGTTTGAGAAGAATCGCGGCCTTGCATTGGCCATTGGCCTATCCGGAACCGGGCTGGCCGCCGCGACCATCCCGCCGTTGCTTTCCTGGGGTATTGGCATTTGGGGCTGGCAATCGGCATTTATCATACTGGCCATGCTCAACCTGTTTCTGTTGTTGCCCCTGACCATCTGGTGGTTTTCGGTACCCAAGCCCAAGAGCCATGCCAGCGCAGCTAGCAAGCAGGCTGCCCAGCGCAGCAATGCTGGTATGACCTTCAAGGAAGGTTTCACCTCGAAAAAATTCTGGATCTGCAATATCGCCCTGGTACTGGTAATTTCGGTAGTTATCGGCATGGTTACCAACACCGTACCAATTTTGCGCGACATGGGACTGTCTGCAGAAGAAGCCGGTCTGATTTTCGGTGGCTTTGGCATTTCACTGGTTTTTGGCCGGATTCTGGTCGGTTATTTACTGGATCGCGTCTGGCCTCCAGGCATATCGGCCCTGAGTCTAGCCATGCCAGCCCTTGGCTGCGTCATTCTGCTCAGTGGCACCACCGACTTTACCCTACTCCTGCTGGCAGCGATTTCGTTTGGCTTTGGCGCAGGCGCCGAATTTGATATTGCCGCCTTTCTAATTGCGCGCTATTTCGGACTTAAAGAATACGGTCGCCTGTTCGGATTCCACATCGGCCTGCTGACCGCCACCTCGGCCGCTTCACCTTTGCTGTTTGCAGCATTCCTGAGCCAGACAGGCTCCTATACGGCCATGCTTATCTATTGCGCGGTCTGCTCCATCGTAGGGCCGTTAATGCTCCTCACGCTGGGCCGGCCTCCTGTATTTGAAGTATCCCCACCCAAGGCTGCAGTGGCCTAAATCTGTTCACGGAGACGTTTACAATGCCAACAATTACGCTTATCGAACACAACGGCACCCAGCACTCAGTCATGGGTGAGGTCGGCCAATCCGTTATGCAAGCTGCCATGAACGCCATGGTGCCGGGCATTCAAGCCGATTGCGGCGGCGCTTGCAGCTGCGCCACCTGTCACGCCTTCGTCGAAGACGCCTGGACGGACGTCGTTCCGGCGGCGGAGGACGCAGAGCTGGACATGCTGGAGTTCGCCAACGAACGCCAGGAAACCAGCCGCCTGACCTGCCAGTTGACCATTCAGGAAAATATGGACGGCATGGTGCTGCGTTTGCCTGAGTCCCAGTACTGAGCCCCAGGAGCAGATATGACGCTTTCGTCAGTTGTAATTGTCGGTGCCGGCCAAGCCGGATTTCAGGTCGCTGCGTCGCTGCGCCAAGGCGGATTCGCCGGAAGGATTTCCCTGGTGGGAGATGAGCCTGGCCTGCCTTATCAGCGTCCGCCCTTGTCCAAGGCCTACCTGCTGGGCAAGATCAAGTCAGAAAACCTGGTCTTCCGGCCTGCCGCGTTTTTTGATCAACAGCAGATCGAACTGATTCAAGGTAAAGCGGTGATTATTGATCGCCAGAATCAGCGGGTGGTACTGGAAAGCGAAAAGGCACTGGAATATGACCATCTGGTTCTGGCAACCGGAGCCCACAACCGGCCGCTTTCGATCCCGGGGGAACACCTTGAAGGCGTGTTCGGTATCAAAACCCTCGCGGATGCCGACGCATTGGCGCCCAGGGCCAAGGACGCCAAGAATGTAGTAGTGATCGGCTGCGGGTTTATCGGACTGGAATTCGCCGCGGTAGCCGCAGCGCAAGGTGCCAGCGTGCAGGTAATCGACCGCGGTGACCGTCTCATGGCGAGAGCGATTTCTCCGCAGATGTCCGACTTGTTCCTCAAGGCGCACGAGTCCTGGGGCGTCAAATTTCACTTCAGCCAGGCGGTCGATCAAATCATCGGAGAGAACGGCAAGGCCATCGGCGTGGAAAAGGCGGACGGCGAAGTACTTCCCGCCGATCTGGTGGTTTACGGCATAGGCGTTATCCCGAATATCACTCTTGCCACCGAAGCTGGATTGGAAATAGAAAACGGTATAAAGGTCGACGCTGACCTTTTGACTAATGACCCGCACATTTCCGCCATTGGCGACGTAGCCTGTTTTCCCTGTGTTCATAATCATGGCGAGCATACCCGTATCGAGTCGGTTCCAAACGCCATGGACCAGGCGAGAGCGGTATCGGCAAGGCTGCTGGGTAAAGCCGCCCCGTTTGTCGCAACGCCCTGGTTCTGGACCGATCAGGGCAATCTGAAACTGCAGATTGTCGGTCTGTCCACCGGATACGACAGTACCGTGACCCTGGGATCGATGGAGTCGAACCAGTTCTCTGTGCTGTGCTTTCGCAGGGATCATCTGGTCGCTGTCGAATCGTGCAACCGCTCCGGAGATCACCTGGCAGGCAAGAAGATTCTTTCTCGTCCGCCGGAGCTCACAGCTGCCGAAGCCAGTGCATCTGACTTCGATCTGAAAGCCTGGGAAATGGCTCATCGTCTTTAATCATTGATTGTTTAACCCCGGATACTCAAAAGGTTGAAGGGGTTTTTCAATTCAGGAGCCAGCACGCTTTGGACACCAGCACCACAGCCCCCATGCGGCTCACGCTGTCAATCACCTTTATCGTCTGCTTCAACTTCATGTCTTACGTGGCCAATGGACTGCCTTTGGCGGTACTGCCCGGCTTCGTCCTCAACGAATTGGAATTCAACACTGTCTGGGCTGGCATCGTAATCGGTACGCAATATGTGTCGACTCTACTGTCTCGACCACTGGCCGGCGTGCTGGCCGATCGCTTGGGCGCCAAATGTGCAGTCATCATTGGACTAACTGGCCTTACTGTTTGCGGAATGCTGACCACATTGGCGATTGTGATGTATGCCTCGCCTTGGCTCAGTGTCTCGATCCTGCTCGGCGCCCGCGTAATTCAAGGCATCGCTTCAGCGATGATCTCCACTCCCTGCTGTACCTGGGCCATCGGATTGCACGGCAAGCCGCATACCGCGCGAGTAATGTCCTGGAACGGCATTGCCGCCTATGGCGGTATCGCCGTCGGCGCGCCCTTGGGGGTGCTGATCAGCGACCGATTCAGCCTGGCCAGCATCGGGTTGTGCATCGTATTGCTCGGCTTGCTTGCGCTACTCTTGGCGGTAGTCAGACGCCCCGCGCCGCTGTTGCGCGGCGAGCGGCTGCCCTTTATCGATGTATTCTGTTCGGTATTGCCCAACGGCTTGGCACTGGCCTGCAGCTCGGCCGGTTTCGGCAGCCTGACCGCCTTCATCGCGCTGTATTTTGACAGCCTCGGCTGGGTGAACGCCGCCTGGTGCCTGACCGGCTTCGGCATAGCCTTTATTCTCGCCAGGCTCGCGACGCCCAATGTGGTGCTACGTTTCGGTGGCTACCCGGTCGTAACCCTGTGCCTGTTGATACAAGGGCTGGGGCTGTTGTTCGTCTGGCTGGCGCCTTCGCCCGAGATCGCGATTCTCGGTGCCTCCCTGACCGGGCTGGGGGTGTCTTGGGTGTATCCCGGACTGGCGGTGGAAACCCTTGCGCGTACCCCGGACGCTAATCGCAACTCCGCGCTGAGCGCGCTTTCGCTGTTCTTCGATCTGGCGGTGGGGTTGGCAGGTCCCTTGATGGGGCTGCTCGCTGCGAGCTTGGGACTTGCCCAAGTGTTTCTTGCCTCAGCGTTGCTGTCAGGCATTGGTTTTATACTGGTGCTGGCCCTGCGCAGAGCGGCACGCCCGCCAGTTCAGAACCGCTATCCAGCCGCATCACTGCCATCTCGCCCGCATCGATCAGAGTAATGGGTGAATCGGAGATCGCCGCACCAGTTATCCGGCGACAACGCCTGCTCGCCGCCGGAGGCACCTGTTCCATGACCGTCACGCTATAGAAGCATGGTGGGCAGGAGCGCTCCTGAGCCGTATAAATTTTATTCTGCAGGAAAAATACGATTCTCTATCTGGATTTAAAGGAGCTGCTCTGCTACCTTGGCCAGCCTGTTTTTGCTGCCCAGGCACGCGCAAAGCTCCGGAGTTGGCCCTTGATCTTTTCATGCTGATCGTCTTTTCATGACACATTCCGAACCAAGGCCTTTCTTCCCCGGCTGGTTGTTCCTGCTCGCCATGATGACCGCCCTGTCGCCGTTGTCCGTTGACCTGTACCTGCCCGCTTTTCCGGCCATAGCTCAAAGTCTCGGTGTCCAGTCAGCGGATGTGCAGATAACCCTTGCCGTTTTTCTGTTCGGGATGTCCCTCGGGCAACTAATTTACGGCCCCTTGAGTGATCGCTACGGGCGCAAGCCACCTCTGTATTTCGGCCTGACGCTGTTTATTCTCGCTTCCGTCGGCTGCATGTTGGCCACAGATCTGACCACTCTGACGGTGGCCCGGTTTCTCCAGGCCCTGGGCGGCAGCGCGGGCGTGGTCGTCGGTCGCGCTGTGATCCGCGACCGCACCACTACAGCGCAGGCTGCCTGGGCTTTCTCGATGTTGATGCTGGCGCTTGGGTTGGCCCCTATCCTCGCCCCGGTGCTCGGCAGCCTGCTGTTGGAAATCATGGGCTGGCGAGAGATATTCGCCATTTTGGCGATTGCCGGCTCGATTCTGATCCTGGCCATGCATTTCACCATGCGCGAAACACTGTCCAGACATGCCGCCGAGCGCCTTGGTGTGGCGGGCACGTTCAAGCGCTACGCCGATCTACTCCGAGACCGGCAGTTCATCATGTATGTGCTTATCGGTGCCCTGCCATTCGGCGGGATGTTTGCTTACGTCGCAGGCTCTCCGTACGTCATCATTGAACTCTATGAGGTGCCCGCCGTGCATTTTGGATGGTTCTTCGGGATGAACGCGTTCGGCATGATCGCAGGCTCCCAGGTCAACGCGCGGCTGGTAGCACGCTTCGGCCCGGCTGCGCTATTGAATGCCATGCTCTGGCCGCCATTCCTGGCGGCGTCAGTCGCTCTTCTGGCAACTCTGTTGGGGTTTGCCTCCCTGCCGCTGCTGATGGCCTGCTTCTTCGTCTACATGACCTCCATGGGCTTGTTATCGCCGAACGCGGTAGCGCTGGCCATGGCAAGCCAGGGCCAGCGCGCCGGATCGGCGTCAGCGGTCATAGGCGCCATACAGTTCTTCCTCGGTACGCTGGGCGCCATCGCAGTGAGCGTCTGGATCATGCCCAGCGCCGTTCCGTTAACAGCGGTCATGGTGACACTGACGGGCTTCAGTCTGCTTATCCATCAATTCGGCCATCGCCGCAATATTCTCATTCTGCATGGCTCGGACATCGAACAACCTACCCAGCAATAGTGGATCAGTTGATGGCACTTGCAGCCAGCAGCACTTCACGGATAGATCAATTCAGGCGAGCTGTAAAAGAGCGCAAGCAGCTCACCCAAAAAATTCCGTATAAGAAATATACGTCTGAATCTAGAACAACTTCGGTTTCTGCGCTAGGTTTGTGATGATCAAGCGGCTTTAGCCGTCCGTCCGAACTTTCTTCACGGGCAACAACAAGACACCCAGAGGTGCTTATGAGTGAGTCAACATTGCACGGCCTGCGCGTCGTCAGCCTGGGTTCTAGCATCGCGAGCGCTGCAGCGGGTTTGCAGCTGTGCGAAGCGGGCGCCGAGGTGATTCTGGTCGAGCCGCCCGGCAACCCGGCTCGGAGACACGAGGCGCTGTTCGCGGTGCTTAATCGGGGCAAGCGCAGTGTCACGCTGGATATCGACGTGTCGGACGGGCAGCAGCAACTCGAACAGCTGCTGGCCGCCGCCGACGTATTCATCCACGAGTTCACCCCGAAACAGGCCGCGACCCTGACGCTTGACGATGCACAGCTGGCGCAGCGCTTTCCTGATGGAGCCGGTAGATGGCTTCAATCCCAATTGCGCAGCTGGTTTGCCGCTGCCACATGGCGGCGACTGCGACATGCGCCGGCGCATGGGACTGGCCATGGTCGACGCGCTGCTCTGCCTGCATGATCTGGATTATCGAGCCATCGGTCTCGACGACTTCGGGCGCCCCGACGGCTTTCATCAGCGGCAGGTATCCCGCTGGCTGCATCAGCTTGAAAGCGTCGCCGGCTACGCCGGTTGGCCGGGCGCGGGCAGCCTTCCCGGGCTCGACCGGCTGGCGCGCTGGCTGAATGACAACTGCCCGCAACAGTTCAGCTCCGGCATCCTGCACGGCGACTATCACCTTTCCAATGTGATGTTCAGTCGCAAAGGGCCAGAGCTCAGTGCGATCGTTGACTGGGAACTGGCCACCATCGGCGATCCACTACTGGATCTGGCCTGGCTGGTGGTGACATGGCCGGACGCCAGCGGCCGTGGCGCCGGAAGATCGAGGTGCATCCCTGGGAGGGCTTCCCCGCAGCGGACGAGCTGGTGTCGCGCTACGTGGCCGGCAGCTCCCGCAGCTTCGAAGCCCTTACCTGGTATATGGTACTCGCGGCTTTCAAGCTTGGCATTTTTCTTGAAGTCAGCTACGCGCGGGCCTGCGCGGGCAAGGCGTCGATGGAGCACGGCAGAAAACACCACGCCTCGGCACTGCGGCTGTTTGAGGGCGCACTGTCGCGGATCGAGTAACCCTAACCGTTTCCTATCCCGCAGCGGCAGACGGCGCTGCACCACACGAGGGCAGATCCATGCAACTGGCTGGCAAACGCATCATTGTTACCGGCGGCGCGCGCGGCATTGGCGCAGCGATCGTTGAGGCATACATCTCCGAAGGCGCCCATGTGATCAGTCTTGATGTGGGCACTTCGCAAGAGTCGGTGACCGATAAAGAAAGCGGTTGGATGAAAAGCCGGATCTGCGATATCTCCGATTCCCAGTCGGTGGACGAAGCGTTCGACTGGGCCACGGAGCAGTTGGCCGGGCTGGACGTGCTGGTGAATGCTGCCGGAATAGCGCCCAACGCCACTGCTGATGAAATCACTCTGGATGAGTGGGAAAAAGTGTTCGCAGTAAACACCCGCGGCACCTTTCTGACCAACCGCGCGGCCTTCGAGCGTATGCGACAAGATGGCGGGCGGATCATCAATTTCGCCTCGGCCGCCGGCGTGGGCGGCCAGCCTGGCAAGGCGCACTATGCCGCCAGCAAAGGCGCGGTCTTGGCATGGACGCGTACCGTCGCACGCGAGTGGGGTCCGCACGGCATAACCGTTAACGCCATCGCCCCAGCGATATGGACGCCGATGTACGAGGCCACCCGCGCCAGCATGAGCGAGGCCCAGCTTAAGCAGCACGATGCATTCATGGCCAGTCAGATTCCGCTTGGAGGTCGGCTTGGCGATGCCACGCAGGATCTTGCGCCCGTTCTGGTTTTTCTGGCCGGTGAGGGTTCGCGCTTCGTGACGGGCCAGACCCTGATGATTGACGGTGGAATGTTGATGCTGAGTTGAGATAGGGGCCGGGCCGCTAAGTTGCCACGGAGCGGCTTTGACGTTCAGCGGCATCGGTGTATTTTCATCTCATAACCCCTCTCAGAAGGGGTTTTGTTTTACTTGGAGTAAAACGATTCATTCAGCCCTCCTGGCGCATCGTCCACCGCCCCGAAAAACGCACATGGGGCGCGCCACCTCCCGCCGTGCTTGACCTGCAACAACTATCAGCCACCGCCTGAAAAACCTTCATACTAGTCTCTTACATAATTCTTCAATTAGAACCAGATTCTCTATCGTAGATTTATTAGAATTGCTCTGCTAGGTTCAATGCATGGTCAAGGCGCGTGCATATAGCGCTCGTCAATTTAGTTTCAATAATAAAAACAAAAGGTTGTTCGATGAACCATCCAGAATGGCCTTGCACGGCCAGCTCACATTCCCGTGTCATGTATCGATTGCCGGAAAGCTCAACGCTAGAGGGCATTCGTTTCTGTGAACAGCTCCTTCATACCCTGCAGAACGCTTTTCAAGCGCGCCTGAAAAATGCCCTGCCGTCCAGCTGCAGAGCCCTGTTGCTATTCCGGACAGACGTAAAGCGGAGCCATCGTTCAAATAAAAACAATTGGAGAACCATATGAAGCATCGACTGGTGTTACTCGCCGCACTCAGCGGCCTCTCGACATTCTCGCTGGCAGCGGTCAGCCCGCAGGAAGCTGCCGAACTGGGCGAAAGTCTGACACCTTGGGGCGCCGTGAAGGACGGCAATACCGAAGGAACCATCCCCGCTTATACCGGCGGCCTGACCACTGCGCCCGAAGGATTTGAGGCTGGCTCAGGATTCTGGATCGATCCGTTCAAGGACGAAACGCCACTTTTTCGCATCGACGGCAGTAACGTGGGTGAATATGCGGACAAGCTCAGTGAGGGCCAGCAGCGGCTGCTGCGTGACAACCCCGATTACTACCTGGATATTTATCCCAGCCACCGCACCGCCGCGTATCCCCAGGAAGTGATAGACGCAACGATACGTAACGCCACTGAATGCACCATCGAGCAGGATGGATTGGCGGTTGATCCCGCTTGCCGCGGCGGCCTGCCCTTCCCCATTCCACAATCGGGCAATGAGGTTATCTGGAACCAGCAGCTGCGTTACAAGATCGGCTCCGGGTACTCCACAACTGCTTCGTCCAACAGCTGGATCGTGGATTCCAACGGCAGCATTACCAAGGCAGCGGAACAACAAACCTTTGAGGAAATGCCCTATTACCAGATAGACCAGGCAGACCGTAACCCCGAAATGTATGCCCGCGTTTTTTCCCTCAACAGATACCCTGCTCGGCGCGCCGGGGAAGTGACTGTCATGGCAGATTTCCTAAACCCTATCAAACAACCGCGCCGAGCCTGGAGTTATTCACCAGGGCAGCGCCGCATAAAGCTGGCTCCCGAGTTTGCCTTCGATACGCCGGTTGCTAGCCAGGGTGGTGTCACTCTGTTTGATGAACTGCAAATGTTCTCCGGCAGCCAGGAACGCTTCGATTACAAGCTGATTGGCCGCAAGGAAATGTTCATTCCCTATAACGCGTACAACTTTTATTTCGATTGCGACCAGGACGAGCAGATGCTTAAAAATCATGCCAATCCTGAATGCGAGCGCTGGGAACTGCATCGTGTCTGGGTAGTGGAAGCCACCATCAAGCCAGACAGCAGACATGTGTATGCCAAGCGTACCTACTATCTGGATGAAGACACCTTCGGTGTCGGCTTGTACGACGCATGGGACCAACAGGGGAATCTGTACCGGTCGATGTTCCTGAGCGGCGTTCAACTCTACGACCTGGACATTCCCTATAACGTCAAAAACGTAATCTACGACTTCAACAAGGGAATGTACGGCGTGATCAACGATGGGCTGAAGGGCGGTTACAAGTTTGTTTCCACCCCGCTAGCCGAACGGAACATGGCGCCGGAAGCAATCGTATCCCGGAATAGCCAGCGATAACCCACCCCCGACCATCCAATAACAATGAGAATGCTATGCGAACTTTTACAACGATTCCTGAACGTGGCGATTTTGGTTATCAGCAATTGGTTGGCCCCCACAAAGTAACCGGGCCAGCGATGGCCGGTGAACGGGGCTTCTTCGGGTTGCAGTTGAGCAAGAGCTCTCCCTTTGGCTCGGTGCGCGACGAAGAGGGCAACATCTACTCCTTCGTGCGCTCCGTCCTAGCGCCCAACGGCACACCCAATCCGACCAAGTTCATCTATCAGACCAATCATATCGATGGTAAGCATCTGCGCATGGATCATGAGCGTATGGCCGCCCAAGCACCTACGCCCATCCCGGTGCAGACACTGGAAGGCGACACCGTCACCTGGACCAATCAGCCCGACGAGCCCGGCAATTCATGGCAGATCACCGCGTCCAGCGAAAGGCTGACCTGGAAGGAGGAAGGTCTGTTTGAACTTGAAGGCAAATTGCTTGGGCCCGGATTGCAATGGTACTTGCCAGGCGTCGAATGGGGAACCTTTTATGTCTCCCAGCTCTGGGATATCTCGGGAACCTGCGAAGGCCGCCCAGTAAAGGGCGCGATGGCGCTGGATCAGATGTACATGGCCGAAGGCGGCGCCATCCACTTCAAGAAGGACCTGGTGGTAAACAACAAGATGCACGTTATCTGGTGGTCGTTCGTGACGATCTACAAGGATGGTACCTGGGACGCCGGCTCCTTTATGGTCGGCCACGAGAATCTGGGCTACGCCATCTTCATGAATGAAAAAGGCGAGATACGCACCACCACGGACATCGAAGGGACAACGGTTCACAAGGACGGAAGTTACTTCCTGGAATCGGCCCGCATCGTTCTCGAAGGCGAGGAGGAATGGGAATTCCTGCCCGACCCCAAGGGTGAGATGATCGACTTCGTCGGCGGTTTTCCTATCACTGCCCAGCAGGAAGGGCGCTGGCGTCGAGTTGGCGACGATCGCGAACCAGACCGCTGGCTGGCCTGGGGCGAATCGGACCGTCGCAACGGCACAGCCCGCAATGTGCGGGGCGCTGATCTGTAACGCTGCTTCATGCTTGCCTGCTTTGCAGGCAGGCAACTCGATTCGACACTGCGGGAGCAACACATGAGATTCAAAGACAAGGTCGTTCTGGTCACAGGCGCCGGGCGTGGCATGGGCAGAGCCATCGCTTTGGCCTACGCTGCGGAAGGCGCCAAGGTTGTGGTGTCAGCAAGAACCCCGAAATACGGGCAAGAGACGGTCGAGCAGATAAAAGCGCTGAACCGTGAAGCGGCTCTTGTCGGCGGCGATATAGCCGACCGGACAGCGATAAGGTCCATGGTAGAAGGTGCCATCGATCACTTCGCCAAGCTGGATATTGTGGTCCACTGCGCAGCGGATACGGCCCACGGGCTGATCACCGAGATGCCGGACGAGACCTTCGATCATCTGGTACGCAGCAATATACAGTCCCTGTTCTGGCTGGCCAAGGATGCCGCCCCGCACCTCACCAAGGCGGAGGACAAGGGACGCATCATTTTCATTTCCTCCGGCGAGGCCAACCGCAAGTACACCCCAACGCTGATCCCCTACGGTTCGAGCAAAGCCTTCATGAACGCCTTCGCCCGCGGGCTCGCCGTCGAATTCGGTGCACTGAACATTCTAGTCAACGTGGTGGAACCTGGCCTGATCGGTACGGACCATATGTTGAGCACCCTGGGTGACGAGCTACCCCACCTGCTGGCGGAACATTTTCCGGTTCCCCGATTGGGGCAATCGACTGATATCGCTGCGGCGGTGTTGTTCCTGACCTCAAGCGAGGCGGGTTACATCACCGGCACCTCTTTGCTGGTGGATGGCGGAGCCACCATGGTCGCTTTACCCAAGGTCGAAGAATTACTTAAAAAACCATAAAAACAATGCTGATCTCATGCGCCGGCTTTCATGCAGACGCAGGTGCCGCAGGAGTTGCAAAATGTCCGACCATGATCTGTCCCGTCAACCAAGGCTGGATCTCACCGAATTCCGTCTGGGTTGGCGGTTTCTGATTCTCGGCGTGTTTGGCGTTGTTACCAGCATGAGTGCGGCCCTGCTCTATGGCTTCGGCACTATGGTCATCCCGCTTCAGGAGGCCTTTGGCTGGAGCCGCGGCGAATTGCAGGCATCCATTACCTTTCTTTTTGCCGGCGTGGCCGTCGCGTCGCAGTTGCTCGGATGGCTGTACGCCCGATTCGGCTTGCGGCGTGTAGCCATTGTCTCCCTGATTCTGCAGGTTCTGTGCTACGCCGCCCTGACCCAGCTCAATGGCAATATCGCGTGGCTGTATGTCGCGTTCTTCGCCATGCCGCTGCTTTGCCTGGGAACCATTGCCATCACCTGGACCCAACTCATCAGCTTGTGGTACGAGCGCAACCGTGGGTTGGCGCTGGCGATAATCCTGAGCGGGACCGGTGTGGCGGCGTTAATCGTTCCGCCCCTGCTGGCCTGGTGCATGGAACGCTGGGGCTGGCAGGCAGGCTTTGTACTGCTCGCGATCATGCCCCTGGTAACCACGCTCCCGATGGCACTGCTGTGGCTGCACATCCCGACAGCCGAGCCCCGGAGCGTTCAAGGCAAAGCCCACACTGCCCCTCTGGCGGCGACCGGATTCAGCTTTGCCGAAGCGCGCAAATCAAGGATCTTCTGGATGTGCAACGTATCGCTCATTCTGTCCGTATCGCTTATCGTCGCCATGGTCACGGTGATGGTGCCTTACCTGCAGGACAAAGGCGTACCAGCACTTACCGCCAGCCAGATCTTCAGTGCCTTCGGCGCATCAATCATTGTCGGGCGGTTGTTTGTTGGGTACCTGCTCGATCATTACTCGCCCATCGTCATTTCCGCCGCTGCGCTGTTCACCCCGGCCATAGGTTGCCTTATCTTGCTGGTGACGGGGCCCGAGTCTACCGCCCTGCTGGTGCTGGCTACTGTCTGCATAGGTTTAAGCGCGGGCGCGGAATTTGATATAGCCGCTTTTCTCATGGCTCGTTATTTTGGCATGAAGGACTATGCACGCATCTTCGGATTGCACCTGGGTCTGGTCACTATCGTGGCGGGTATGTCTCCGGCTTTTTTCGGCTACATCCATACCCAGTACGGAAACTACGACCCCGTCATCATGTATTCGCTGGTCGCGGCAATGGTGGCATCCTTGACCCTGTTGACGCTGCGCTCGGCTAGCGCATTCCAACCCAAGCCCTATCAAGCCGAAATGGCTTGAGACCGCTCAGGAGCTGGCCTGAAAAGTGCTCGTTGCGGGCCAGCCTCGATCATTGGAACGCCGATGCCGAGCCGGCTCAGACAGTCCGCTCGAACACCCAGGTCTGGGACCTGACATGACAGAGCCGGAAACCCTGACCCATTATCGTGTTGACCACCCTGACGGTGGCCTCATCGCCTATATCCGGTGTATGCAACTCGACCATGATCAGTCGCAGATCATCGGGCAGCTTATCGGGCAACAGCCCTACTTCCGCGCCCTCGATATCCAGCACCAGGACGCTGGGACAGATGCTGGCCAGCAAATCTGAAATCCTTGCGACCGCAGTCTGAACCGGCTCTCCCGAACCATGATCCAGCACCGAACTCCACCAGTATTCATCCTGCACGCGAAGCGTCAGCGTATCGCCTGAATAGTCGTCGGCCACCACGGCCGCCGCAATCAGCCGGCATTTCTGGTCATTAAGCTGGACGTTCTGTCGGATGATCCCATGCATTACCTCGTTGGGCTCGACGATGGTGACCGGATTACCCGAACAGCGAGCCGCCAGCGAACCGGTTATACCCGCACCGCCGCCGCACTCCAGTACACTGTCCCCCGGCCTGACCATTTTCTCGATCAGCTCGAGGTCCGCTTCTTCGTAATCACCGATGGCAAAATAGTAAGCCATGCGCGGACTGAAACCCCTGGCCACCAGCATCTTCAAAGGGTGCAGCGGGTGCTGCAGCACTACAGGCTCCGGCTCGCTGTCGAGCCATTCACGGATTTGTTCGATTTGCTCCAGATCGTCCGGCTGATCATGCGGCCAGACGTTCAAGCCTCGCTGAGAAACGATTTGCCGACGCTCTTCGATGCGCCAGCTCTCCACGAGTTGTTTGCTCATAGGGGATATCCTGGATGGGAATTGCTCGGCCTGGATGGGATTGGCTCGAGTAGAAACGCTAGCGCCAATCATAGCAGAGCTGAGCTGTGCATTTGCACGCAGGCATCGCGCAGGCGTCACGCGCCAACACGCACCAGACGCCGAAAAACCGCAGCGTTACCTGCGGTTGTTTTGAGGGCCAGACTAAAGGGTCAGACTGGTCTGCCCATCACTGCTTGATGAAGTAGCGTACCAGCGTCCTGCCCTGCTCGAACTTGTACAGCTCAATGGTCTCGATAACACCGCTACCGTCGCGCATCACATTCTTGTGGTGGCAGGCGGCTTCGTTGGCGGCGATGATCGACAACTCGACCTCCACGCTGAACTTGCTGTTCTGCTGATCCCACATGCCTTCCAGCACCGCGAAACCTTCCACCACGGGTCGGCCCAGATATTCGATATCCAGCCCGTTGGGGGAAACGTTTCGGTAGTGTTCAAAAAAACCGTCCCGGTCACCGGCGTTCCAGCATTCCAGCTGACCATGCAAAAACTTCTCTATCTGTTTACTATCGACGTTGCTCATTTATCTTCACCTTGTAGGCTAACCCATCGTGGCTTGGCTTGTGCCGCACTTCAGCCCCAGATCGCATGAATGGACTTCGCGCCACGCAGCTGCGCCCCGGCGATCTTCGGCGCGGGCATATCCGGATCCAACCGGATGTTGGGGAGAAGGTCCAGAATGCCGTTGATTGCACAGGTCAGCTCCACCTTGGCAACGAACTGGCCAATGCACATATGCGGACCAAACCCAAACCCCAGCGAAGGACGGGATTTGCGATCCAGGTCGAAAACATCCGGATTGTCGAACGCCTCGTCATCCCGGTTGGCGGAAATCACCATGCACTGGACCATCGAGCCCTTCGGCACCATAACACCCCCAATCTCGACGTCCTTGGAGGCCTGGCGGACCTTGAAGGTCGAAACCGGCTCGTAACGCACGGATTCGTCGATCAACTTGCCTATCAGGCTGCGATCATTGCGGACTCGCTCCAGCAACTCAGGCCGCTCCAGCAGCAGCGTCATCACCGAGCTGAACGTCCGGGTAGTGGTTTCCCCTGCGGCGGGTAGCAGCGAACGGACGAAGGTGGTCACCTCATGATCATCCAGTGCCCGTCCCTCATATTCCGCGTTGATCAGCCTACTAATCAAATCTTGACCTTGAGAGCCCTCGGCACGCTTGGAGATGACGACCTCTTTGATTGCATCGTAAAGGCTCTTCACTGCCTGGCCAGCCAGAGCACCATAAATTTTGGCTTTTTCCGGGTCGATCTGGTTGGCCGCCACAATCGCAAGGGCCCAACTGGCGTATTTCTTGAATTTTTCTGGGTCATCGGCTGGAAAGCCCATCAGCTCATACATGACGCGGATCGGGAAATAGAGGCCAAAGTCCATTAAATTGGCTTTCTTGTTCGCCACCATGGGCAGCAAAAAATCTTCGCGGATGACCCGGTCAATCTCGGGTCGCCATTCATTTACGGTTTGTGGCATGAACACCGGCTGGAGTAGCGCTCGCGTGCGACGGTGCTGCTCACCATCCATCGCCAGGACTATCAAGCCGTCAAAAAAAGCGCCCAGCCCTTCGGCAATAAAGCCGCTGGTGAAAGTATCAGCGTCGCGCAGTACCGCTATCACGTCCTTGTACCGGAATAGTGTCACTGCGCACCTGGGCGCCTTGGCGCTCGCATTGGTCGGCACCTTGAGGTAGGTATCGACGAAGTCCCCCTGCATTACCGGTTCGTTACGGCGCTTTTCTCTGCAAAGGCCATGGATATCGACGTCCGAGCCAAGATAGGTGTCCGAGACCGCATGGTAGGCGGCTTCGATATCAAATTCCTGAGTTGCGAGTGACATAGGTTGTCTCCTGGTAAGAGTGAGTTTCTTGTTATGGACCGCTAGGGGTTCTTCGCCAGATAACTGGCCACGCGCTTGGCTGCCAGCCGGCCAGCCATGCCATTCACGCCGCCACCGGGGTGGATGCCGGCACTGCCCAGATACAGTCCCGCCACCGGCAGAGTGTCGCCACCCAGTCCGTGAGCCGGGCGCATAGTGCTGGAGCGCATGGAAGTGGTGTCAATATGTACGACACAGCCATTCACTGTGTTCAAACGGGCGGTAAAGTCGGGTGCGGCTTCGATCCGCCGTCCTATGACATGTCCCTTGATACCCTCTACATAGGCCGAGAGCTGATCGATTACCTGATCCGCCACGGCTTCCCTGATGTTATCCCACCCTTCCTTCGGATTGACCGGCATGACCGGAGGATAGATATAGATCACGTCCTGGCCGACCGGAGCCTGGGAAGGGTCTGCCGCGCTGGGAACCGCCAGGGTGATGTACGGGAGAGTGGGCACTTCGCCCCGGGCGCAGGCCGCAAAGTTTTCCAGCACGGCTTCTTCGGTGCCGATCAGTAGGCAGGTCTTGCGCAGATCAATGCCGTCGCCCCGGGCTGCTTCGAAGCGCGGCACAGAAATCTGACCGTCCAGCGCCACATCAACCTTGAGCGGTCCGGAGCCTTTGGCGTTGGCCGGCGCCATGGCGATACGGGTGAGCAGGTGCCTTGGCATCTCGCCAGCAGTCACCATTTCCAAAGCCACCTTGGGATGGCAGCCGGCGATCACTGAACGAGCCGTGAATTCGCGCCCATCGGCCAGCTTAACGCCCTTCACCATACCCTGGCTGGAGACGATTTCCGTCACGGTTGCAGAGGTGATGACCTGTCCGCCCAGCTCTTCGAGCCTGGCGCGCATGGCATTGCTCAGTTGCTGCATGCCGCCGAGCACACGACCCACACCAAAGCGGTGAAGAAAGCCCAGCAAGGCATAGTAGATGCCGCCGCCGTCAGCAGTGATATCACCGGCCAGGCCGGTCAAGGCGCACATCGCGGAAATGGTTACAGGATGTTCAAAGCGTTCACGCGCAGCCTGGTGAGCGGAGCCTGTCATCAAAGCCATCAATTCAGGCTTGAGTTTGCGATTTTTCAGGGCGCTGCCCACGATTTTCAGCTTGGCACTCAGGTTCAGTTTGGCCGGATCAACACGCATCATTGGAAGCGCAATTTCGAGAAACATGTCAATAACGTTCATGAACTCCAGAAATGCCTCGGCATCTTTCTTACTGTAGCGCCTGATCTCCGCAGCGGTTTTCAGGCGGTCTCGCCAGAACACCAGCGAGCTCCCATCCGGGTGGAGATACACATACCCTGGCGCCAGTTCGATCGCCTTGAATCCGTGGCGCTCAAGGTCCAGTTCCTGGGGCACGTGAGAGTGAACACGCATCGACATCATGTCCAAAGCACAAGGGTGTACCAGATGCTCGGGCGCTTCAGGGATTAGATATCCCGACGATGCCATGCCACCCACTTTGTCGAGCGCCTCAAGCACCAGGGTTTTTTTCCCTTCAAGGCCGAGGTAACAGCCCGCCGACAGCCCGTTGGTGCCGCCACCAACAATAATCACGTCAAAATCAATCTTGTTGTTATTCATGGTTGTATCCCTTTCAAGCCTCTGCGCTGAGTCATGGCATGACCACACACCTGAGAATGATGAGCACCCTATAACAAGGTCCGATCAGGTGCTGCGCAACCGTTTTACTCTGAGTAAAACGATTAGCGCTGCACAAGAGGTCCCCATCAAAAGTGCCTTTACCATAGCACCTGCAATTCTTGTTGCAGAATTTTAATCTGCATATGGAATTATAAAAAAATCTCTGATAGGGTCTACCCAGGCATTGCTAACAGTCCGAACGAGCTATCCGATGTTCTTCGAGGCTGCGCAACAGGCAATCAGCCGCTAGAAAATAAAAATAACAGGACAGAACAATGAGAGCAGATCTGGATCATTCCGGACGGTCATCATGGTCAGTTGATTTATCAGCGCTTTTTCAAGTGCTAGTGGATCAATGCAGCCCGCGCTTTCCCCACACTATCTCAAATCAGACATTTCCCATCTGCAGTGGTAGCGGAGCTATGGGTCCTTCGATCGCTGTCGGCGATGGGCTTGGATCCAGCAATACTCCCTCTAACAACATCAATAACGGAGAACTCTCATGAAACTGAAGATCGCTATCGGCCTCTTACTGAGCGGGATATCTGCTGCCTCCTTCGCGGCCGTCAGCCCTGAAGAGGCACAAAAACTCGGACAAAGCCTGACACCTCTCGGGGCAATCCAGGCGGGCAACGCCGACGGAAGTATTCCTGCTTATGAAGGCGGACTGCGCACCGCCCCTGAAGGCTTCCAGCCAGACAGCGGTTTCTGGGTGGATCCGTTCAAAGACGAAGAGCCCCTGTATCGCATTACTTCGGCCAACATGGCTGAGTATGCCGATCTGCTGAGCGCAGGGCAGAAGGAAGTGCTGCAGCGAAATCCCGAATATTACATGGATATCTTTCCTACCCATCGGACAGCGGCCTATCCGAAGGAAGTGATGGAAGCGAGCATCCGTAACGCCACTACCTGCGAAACCTACAAGGAAGGTCTGGCACTTGAAACCGACTGCCGCGGAGGGATTCCCTTCCCAATTGCGAATACCGGCAACGAGATGATGTGGAACCTGTTGGTGCGATACAACGACGGTAAATACGGAACCACTACCTCCGCTTCCAATACTTGGGTAGTAGACCGCAACGGCACCGTTACTCGTACAGCTACCCAGTCGACCTTCGTCGAGCGCCCTTATTACCAGATCGACGTTCCCGGTCGCGATCCGGAATTGTTCTACCGTGTCTATTCCCTAACCAAAGCGCCTGCGCGCAAGGCCGGAGAACTGACAGGCCTGATGGACTTCCTTGACCCGACCCAGCAGCCACGTCGTGCGTGGAGCTACACGCCAGGCCAGCGCCGCGTGAAATTGGCCCCGGAATTCAATTACGACACGCCGGTCGGTAGCATGGGTGGTCTGGAGCTGTTCGACGAACTCTTCATGTTCTCTGGCGTGCAGGACCGGTTTGATTTCAAACTGGTTGGCAGAAAAGAGATGCTGATTCCTTACAACGCCTACAAGTTCTACTTCAACTGCGATGATCAGTTCAAGACCTCACATGCTAATCCGGAATGCGAGCGCTGGGAGAAGCATCGCGTCTGGGAAGTTGAAGCAACGCTCAAGCCTGGCATGCGTCACGTTTACAGCAAGCGCACTTACTATCTTGACGAAGACACCTATGGAGCCGGCCTGTACGACGCATGGGACCAGAATGGTGAGCTGTACCGCTCGATGATGATGGGCGGTGTGCAGTTCTATGACCACGACATTCCCTATATCGTTAAACACACCATATTTGATTTCAACAAGGGCATGTACGGGATCATCAACGACGGCATGGACGGCGGTTATCGTGTGCTGACAGAAGCCAGAAGCGAGCGAGAGCTGAATCCGGAAGCGATCGTGTCCCGTGAATCACAGCGCTAATTGAACGACCCGAGAGCCCTTCAGTTGCATTCGCAGCTGAAGGGCTTTTTCTTTGCAATAAGGAATCAACTATGCGGCAAATCAAACTGACGTGGAATGTCAGCCATCTCACGCCCTATTCCGTACCCGTTACCCTGTCGGGTTCATTGTTCGCCCCAGACGAAGCAATAGCGACCGAACGCCCGGTTGACCTGCTGGTGTGCCTGCATGGCGGCAGCTGTTCCGGTGAGTACTACCATCCGAGCTATCTGGACCACTCCTACAGTTTCGCCAGATTCATGACCGAACGCGGCTATCTGGTGTTGGCGCTGGACACCCTCGGAATGGGCAACAGCAGCAAACCCGAACCTGAAAAACAACTGACGCTGGAGGTGATTGCCGCTGCCAGCGACTTTGCGGCACGGCAAACCGCTGTCGCCCTGCTGGACGGTGAATGGCTGCAACTGCCACCGCATAGCAAGCTGCGTGTGTCCGGCCTGGGCCATTCGATGGGCGGGATGCTGTCGGTTTATCAACAAGGGCGCTTCCAAAGCTTTGAGCGACTGATCGTTGCTGGGTGGAGCAACCTGCCTCTGGAGCTTGGTGACACTGACGTAGCCAGCGTGCAGGCGAGCCTTTCCGATGGTGGCTACATTCCGACTGATCGGCAGACAATGCGTGGATTCTTTCACCTGTCTGATGTGCCGGAGGACCTGATAGCGCGCGACGACCAGCACGCCGGCCTCACGCCCGTGACGCTCGCTCTGGCGGCGCTTACCCCTGGTGCGGTGGAGGACCAAGCTGGTGCCATCGAGTGTCCGGTGCTGCTGCTTTACGGCGAAGTGGATGTCAGCCCTGACCCGCAACGCGAAGCCTCATTCTACCCCCATACCAGTGACCGAACGGTCACTCTCATCGGACATGCGGCTCATATGCATAACATGGCCTCCTCACGATTGCAGATATGGCAGGCAATGGATACCTGGCTGCAGGCGCACTGAGCCGCCGACTGTTCTATGGTCCCGGCCAGGTTGGTCCGGCCAAGGCGTCCGGCCAGGTTAGCGGTCTCGGTCCGGTTTGGCTCTGCCCGGTGACCAAGCAGGCGAACAAATTCTCCGCAACACGCAGTGCCGAGCCCATTACTGCGCAGAGCAGTTTATCGATAGGTCCAGGCAGTTCAGCGATAGGCATTATCGTTGTCCCCTCCCCCCCCGTCGCGTTTACTGACAACGGTCAGATTATAAAAACAAGATCAACGGAGAAGCTTAATGTTCAAGCCAGAGTTGTCATTACTCAGCAAGGCTGTAGGACTCTCAGTCTCGCTTGTCTGCGTCAATAATATCCAGGCAGCAGAATTCGATACCGGCAATCCCGACTTGATCGGCCGCTGGGACAACACCATTCGCTACAACCTGGGCGTCCGCGCCGAGGACCGCGATAACGCGCTCGGCAACAATGCCACCTACGACGAATCGAACTACAAGTTTGATCGCGGCGATGTGGTGACCAATCGTCTGGATGTGATGAGCGAATTCGAGCTGGCCTATAAAAAAGACCACGGTCTGCGCATCAGCGGTGCGGCCTGGTACGATCAGGCCTACGCCGATACCGACGTCGAGATCAATCCGGGCAACGTTTATTATCCTGGTGCGCCTGCCGGCCCGAGCACCACCAGTTATTTCGACGACCGATATTCCTCCCACACCAAGCGCTACCACCGAGGCTTGAGCGGTGAACTCCTCGACGCCTTTGTATTTACCCGGTTCTACGTAGGCGACGCGCCTGTCAGCGTCCGCGCTGGACGGCACACCCTCTACTGGGGCAATGGACTGTTGATTCCCGGGCATGCGGTGTCCTACGCGCAGGCTCCTCTGGATGGCCGCAAAGCCCAGGCAAACCCCGGCACCGAAACCCGCGAGATATTCCTGCCTCTGGCACAACTGTCCGGCCAGGCCCAGGTAACTGACCGGCTCTCCCTCGCGGCACAATATTTTCTCGAATGGGATTCAACACGTGCACCTGAAGGGGGAACCTATCTGGCGTCCGCCGATGTCGCCCTTGCAGGCCCGGATCGCCTACCCGTTGCGCCCGGCTTTGCCTTTCCCATAGAAGACCCGCTCGAACCTGACAACCGCGGCAACTGGGGCGTCATGGCGCGTTACAGCCTCGATTTCATGCAGTCGGATATCAGCGCGTTCTACCGAGAGTTTGATGACTACACCCCCTGGGGTCTGCAAACCGGGCCTGGCTCTGCTCGCTATGTCTACCCCGAAGACATAAAGCTCTACGGCTTGAGCTGGTCAGCGGGTCCGGTACTCGGCGGTGCTTCGGTGGGCGTTGACCTGTCGTATCGCGAAAACGCTTCGCTGATTTCCAGTCGGATCGATCTGGCAGACAACCAAGGCGCGCGAGGCGATACCTGGCACATGGTCGCCAATGCGCTCTGGCTGCTGCCTCCCACGCCACTATGGGACACCGGTTCTCTGATTACCGAGGTCGCCTACAGCCATCTGGACAAGGTAACCGAGAACGCCGATCAGTTCCGCGGCGAAGGCTATGGCGGTTGTGTGGACGAGGATAAGGACTGGGGTTGCGCTACCCGCAACTACGCCGGGTTGGCGATCAACTTCACCCCTCAGTGGTTAGGTGTTCTGCCCGGCTGGAATATCTCCGCGCCAATGAGCCTCAACTATGGCATTTCCGGCAATGCTGCCACTGGCGGTGGCAACGAAGGCGATTACAACTTCAAGGTAGGCATCAAGGGTCTGCTCGACGAGCGCTACGAGATCAGCCTGTCCTACATCGGCTACGGCTCCGACACCATCACCCGTAACGTTCCCGGCGTTGGGAACACCGTAATAGGGGGTAACGGCAGCATCGGTCTCTCCGATCGCGACTGGATATCGTTAACCCTGGGCACTGCTTTCTAGGCCGACAACCCGCCAGTCAATAACAATAAAATTTGGAGTACTCCATGAAGATGAATCAGATTGCAATCAGCCTTCTCGCGGTCATAGCTGCCCCGGCGCTGAGTAATGAGACATGGACCGCCGATGACCTGGGCCAGGACCTTACCCGCTTTGGTGCGATAGCCGCCGGCAACGATGCAGACACTATTCCCGCTTACACCGGTGGGCTGGAAGTGGCCGACGGCCTGGAGCCAGGTGACGGATTCTGGCCTAACCCGTTCGCCAACGAAGCCCCGTTGTTCCGCATTACCGCCGAAAATGCCGATGAGTTCGTCGACGAGCTTTCCTCCGGACAGATGAAGCTGCTCAAACAGTATCCCGAAACGTATTACATGGATATTTATCCGACCCACCGCACCGCGGATTTCCCAGAGGCCTTTCTAGCAGCAACCGTGGACAATGCCGGCAATCCGGAATGCAAATCGCTGCACGATGGGTTATCCGTCAGCGAAGCCTGTCGTGGCGGGTTGCCCTTTCCGATTCCGGAGAGCGGCGAGCAGGTGATGTGGAACTATCTGCTCAACTATCAGGGTATCAACGGCTGGGACTGGAACCATAGCGCTTATGTGGTCAATCAGGGCCATGTGACCTTGACCAATACCAACCGTTCCACCGGTGAAAAACCGTTCTATCAATTGGATGTGGAAGGACGCGACCCGAAGATCGCTAGCCGGATCTGGTCACGCATCGTCGCCCCAGCTCGCACGGCGGGCACGGCCTCCGGGTATTGGGATCACCTTGATCCAGTGGAGAATGATCGCTATGCCTGGAGCTATTCGACCGGACAGCGACGCATCCGCAAGGCTCCGGAATTTTCCTATGACACGCCCAATGCCGCGTTCGGCAGCGTCTCCTTCTACGACGAAATCTTTCTGTTCTCCGGCAAGATGGACCGTTTCAACTGGACGCTGGAAGGCAAAAAGGAAATGTTCCTGCCCTACAGCAACTATGAGTTGAAATGGGGGTGCGACATGGACACCAAGCTGATGGAAAACCACATCAACCCGGCCTGCGAGCGTTGGGAACTGCACCGCGCCTGGGTAGTTTCAGCTGAGCGCGAGGAAGGTATACGGCACGCACAGAAATCCCGCCGTTATTACATTGACGAAGACACCTTCGGCGCAGCGTTGTACGACGCCTGGGATGACAGCGGCGAAATGTTCCGCTCGGGCGCGCAGTACAACATTCAGGCCTATGGCATCCCCAATAATCCGCAGCAGGATTCCTACTCGCTGTATGACTTCACCCGCAGCCAGTATGGAATGTTCGGCAATGGTCCGACGCGCTACCGCGATGCGCCCATTATGGAACGCGAAGCCAATCCACAGACTATCGCCGCTGGTCAGCGCCGCTAACGCTTACCTGATCCCAGACTGGAGCTTTCCATGAACAGACTTGCTGAAAAAGTAGCGGTTATTACTGGCGCCGGCAGCGGTATCGGCCGCGCCAGCGCCATCGCATTTGCCGCTCAGGGCGCCAAGGTTGTAGTGACCGACCTGTATGCGGACGCCGCAGATCAAGTCGCCCACAGCATCACTGCCGCGGGCAACGAAGCGACGGCGCTCAAGGTCGATGTTGGCCAGGAGGCCGATCTCAAACAGATGATAGCCACCACCATCGAGACCTACGGCCGGATCGACATCCTGTTCAACAACGCAGTTAACAAGAATCCCGCGACAGCTCGGGACGTGGATTTTATCAACTTCAATGAAGAGCTGTTCCACGACAACATGCGCGTCAACGTGCTGGGTGGCGTTCTTGCCTGCAAGCACGCCCTGCCCCACATGCTGGAGCAAGGTTCCGGTTCGATTATCTTCACCTCGTCCACCAGCTCGATTGCCGGAGAAGTCGCCCAGTTCAGCTACGGCGCGTCCAAAGCGGCACTCAACTGGTATGTGCAAACCATCGCCGCCACCTTCGGCAAGCAGGGCGTTCGCTGCAACGCGATCCTGCCCGGCGTAATCCGTACCGCTGCCCTCGAAGGCTGGGCCAATGAAGAGATGACCCGCGCCTTCCTCGACCTGCAGAACGTGCCGCAGCTGGGAGAGCCGGAAGACATTGCCAATATGGCGCTCTTCCTCGCCTCGGATGAGGCGCGCTATGTGAACGGCACCCTGATGCGCGTCGACGGCGGCATGAGTTGCGGCACGCCGATGGTCCCGGTAGTCCGCGCCTACCTCTGAGCGCAGACCTTCAACCTACTCCGAGGAGATTTTTGCAATGGGCTTACGACAAGAACAAATCATCAGGGAATTCTGCGCGGCATGGGGTGACGGCACAGCTACGTCGCGCCCGCAGCTGGACACCATCCTGAACATGATGCGTGAAGACGCAGTCTGGCAGCTTTGGGTTCCCGGCGGGCCAGTGATTCGCGGCCGCGCGGCGCTACGTGACGAGATCCAGCGGCAAATGAGTTACGTCACCCACAACCACTGTGTCATTCGCAACATTGTGTCCTCGGACAGCATCGTGATGACCGAGCGGGACGACTACGCCGTTTCCAGCGGCAAACCCATGCCGCATTCCATGGTCGCAGTTTACGAGCTCAATACCGAGGGGAAGATCACGGCGTGGCGCGAGTACCTCGACACCGCCGATCTGGCGAAGAAAAAGGGTGTATCCCTGGAGCAGGTTGGCGGCCCGGAACTGGCTGCCCCAGGGGCCTGAGCGCTCTATTCATTTACAGACCTGGCCGGCGCCAGGTCCAAGAAGCTTATTCGTGGAGTAATCAATGAACATGGCCTTATCAGATAATGCCAGTGCCGACCAGTTGACGGAACAAAAGATACGTGGTTTCGTCGAAACGCTGCTGGGCGGGACCGTGGTCCGCACAGACCGGCTACCGCGCTGGCGACCTGCCTGGAATATGGACCTCCAACGTGGCGACGAAATACTCAAACTGCACATCCGCGGCGATCGGGGCGGCGACGTCAGCCCGTTTCCGGATGATCTGCGCCGCGAAGCAAATATTCTTGCGCTGATCGGTCAGCAGGGTGTTCCGGCACCGCATATCTATGGATTCTGCGAAGACCCGCTGGCAATCGTCATGCAGGCCGTGCCCGGCACTAGAGATCTCTCTTCCGCCAGGGACGACGCCGAACGCCTGAGCCTGGCCAAGCAATACATAGACGCCATGGTCGCCATGCACCAGCTGCCACTGGATCGCTTTGTGGCCAAGGGAATCGAGCTGCCCGAGGGTGCCGAAGCCATTTCGCTGGCCGGGCTTAACGCGTATTACCCGCTTTACGCACGCAATAAAACCCGTCCGCAGCCGCTGCTGGAATTCGCCCTGAACTGGCTGCGCCGCAACGTTCCGCAGCATCGCACCAAGCCCAGCCTGGTGCAGTACGACTCGGGCCAATATCTGTTCGAGAACGGCAAGCTGACCACTCTCTATGATTTCGAGTTCGCGATGATCGGCGACCCGCTGGCCGACCTGGCATCAGCGCGGATGCGGGACAATTACGAACCACTCGGAGGCCCTTTCAAAGCGCTCTACGAATATTACCAGCAGGTTAGCGGCGAACCGCCTGAACCCGACGTTGTGCGGTTTCATACCTTACTGTTCTCCACCGTCAGTACGATGCAGTTCTCCTCGACGGTCGCTACGCCAAAACCGGGAGATCCCCACGATACCTATATTGAATTCGACATTGCGCTGCGCCGCGTAGTGGTCCACGCCCTGGCCGAAGCAATGGGCGTGGCAATCGAGACGCCAGCCACCCCCGTCAAACCACAGGGACCCAACGCCGAACTGCTGAGCATGCTGAGTGATGCGGTGGAACAGGTCGAAGTGAATGATCCCTTCCAGAAGACCAAGCTGAACGCCGTGCGCAAGATCGTGGAATATCTAAGCAAGGCCGACGCCATGATGCTGGAGCTGCAAGCCCAGGACATGCGCGAAGCCGAAGCACTACTCGGCCAGCGCTTTGACCACCACCAGGAAATGGAGGCGGCGCTGGAAAGTTTCGTGACGGCAGCTAACGCCGAGCATGACCTGCCTCTGCTGGCACTTTTTGCCTCGCAGATTGAACGACGTGTCCAGGTGTTTGGCGGCACCGCTATTGGCGCCTCGGCCAGCCATATCGACCTTCCCCCCCTATGAACCTCGACACTGATCGTACCCGGAGCGGATATGTCTGAAGAAATAATCAACCAGCTGGACGATGCGCCCGCATTTCACCGGCGTTATGGTGACTGGGCGCTCATCGCGGGGGCATCCCATGGCATCGGTGCAGCCTTCGCGCGCCAGATCGCAGCGCAGGGCCTGAATTGCATCCTGGTCGCCCGAAACGAGACAGCGCTTGAGTCCCTCAAAGCCGAGCTCGAAGCTCAGCACGGCATTCAGGCGTTATGCGTGACGCAGGACCTGTCGGCAGCGGATGCCACCTCAAGGCTGCTAGGAGCCATCGGCGCCCGTCAGGTCGGTCTGGTGATATACAACGCCGGCGGTGATCCCTTTATCAGCCAGTTTCTCAACACCTCTACTGAGCATTGGATGAAGCTGCTCAGGATGAACACGCAGACGGTCATGGAGATCAGTCACGCATTTGGCGGCCGGATGATAGAGCAAGGCCGTGGCGGGTTTCTGCTGGTGGGTTCACATGCGGCGCTGGGTGGCATGCGCAAGCTGGGGATGTATTCAGCAACAAAGGCCTTTTCGCTCAATCTAGGTGAATCGCTTTGGGCCGAGTGGAAGGATCGGGGCGTCGATGTGCTCAATCTGCTGATCAGCACCGTGGATACGCCAACGATGCGCGAGACCATGCAACGATTGAATATTCCCAATGCCATGACCATGCCATTGCCGCAGGCGGACGACATCGCCCGCCTGGCTCTGCAGGAACTGCGGAACGGGCCGACGCTGATTCATCCCGAAGATATGGCGGTTGCGGCAGGCGCAGCCTCGCCCGGCAGCCTGAGGCGAGACCATGTGATGAGAAAAAGTGCCGAGGCGGCTCAGTTTATTGGCAACGACTAACGCCATTCCCATTATCTTAAATTATCCTGAACGGGCAGAGACCATGAAACAGTTTGATAACAGAGAATTCAAAATCGGCTGGAAGATCCTCATTCTCGCTGCCGTCGGCGTAGCGACCAGCTCCAGCTCCTTGCTGCTATATAGCTTCAGCGCAATGATAATACCGCTGGAACAGGCAATGGACTGGGGCCGCAGCGAGTTGCAGGCCGCCATCACCGCTCTATCGCTCGGCACCATAGTCGCGGCTCAGCTGGCGGGATGGCTCAACCTGAAATTTGGTTTGCGTATCGTCACCATCCTGTCATTGATCGCTCTGTCAATCAGCATGGTTCTACTTACCCAGGTGCAAACCACAATATGGAGCCTGTATCTGGGTTACTTCCTGGTACCTCTGGCGGGTCTGGGAACTTTGCAGATCACCTGGTCCCACTTGGTCAATCTCTGGTTTGTAGAAAATCGTGGACTGGCTCTGGCCATCATTCTCAGCGGCTCAGGACTCGCCGCAGCCGGGTTGCCGCTACTGGTCACCTGGGCTGTATCAACCTGGAACTGGCAAGCCGGATTTATCGCGCTGTCGCTGCTGCCGGTCCTGATAGCTCTGCCGCTAACCTTGCGCTGGTTGATGCCTGTCAGGTCAGAAAATAGTGCGGCTTTGGTGGGACAACCCAAGCCCCAGAGCCCATCCAGCGGCATGCTGCTGAGTGAGGCGCTAAAATCCTGGCGCTTCTGGGTGTGCAACCTGTCCATGACCCTGGTGGTAGCCTGCGTGGTCGGACTGGTAACCAATATAATCCCGCTGCTGCAGGACAGAGGGCTTAACGCCGTTGAGGCCGGACAGATTTTCAGTGCCTTCGGTATTTCGCTGATCTTCGGAAGACTGGTAGTGGGCTATCTGATTGATCGTTTGTGGGCCCCGGGCGTAGCGGCCATAGCCCTACTTATGCCCGCTGTTGCCTGTCTGATTTTCGCTCTGACCAGCGGCAATACCGGGCTCTATGTTCTGGCTACCTTGCTGGTAGGCATAGGTGCAGGTGCGGAGTTCGACATCGCAGCCTTTCTTATCGCCCGTTATTTCGGCATGCGTGACTATGGCCGGCTCTTTGGTGTTCACCTGGGTCTGATCACAGCGGGTGCTGCCGGAGCGCCGTTGCTGTTTGGCGCGCTCTACAGTCTTACTGGCGACTACTCCGGCCTGCTGGCCTTCAGCACCGTTTGCTTTGTTGTCGGACCCCTGATGCTACTGACGCTCGGCGGTTACCCGGTATTTCGCCGCGACGACGCCGTGCCCGCTTACTGAGGACAACTGCTTACCGGTGCATTTGACGAAAGGCTTCAGGGGTCATGCCGACCTCCTTGCGGAACGCTGCCGTAAAGGAGGCCGGATTGAGGAACCCGGTTTGATAGGAGATCTGCTTGATTAACACCTTGCTATCGAGCAGCAGTGACTTTGCGCGGCGGATACGAGCCTGCGCTGCAAATTGGCGTAGCGTGAGACCAGTGGTGTTCTTGAACTGCTCCGAAAGACGTCTGGCCGGCATATCGAGCGCGTCTGCTAGTTGCTTGAGGGAGCTGCTGTGTTCAGGTTCCGTCTCGACCATTTCGCGCAGCGTTCTCAACTGCCTGGGGCTCAATTTCCCTGAATCAGCGGTAACCTGAGAACTCAGAAACTGCCGATGCAAATCAAGCGCGACACCCGTCAGCAGGCACTCGGTATGCAGTTCGCTGGCAAAACCGGGTGCAGCGACCTCCTGGGCGAGACGCTGCAGTGACATCCTAAGGTAGGGGCTCTCCAGATTCAGCATGCTGTCGCTCAGACATCCATCCCACTGCCACTGGACCCCAGCCAGCGGTCCCATGATTCCAGGATCGAACAGACATATCATGGCTTTGTATTCGGATACACCGTGACAAAACTGAAATTCCGTATCCCTCGGTAGAAATAGCGCCTGCCCTAGCGGCTGAAACTCACAGCTGAGGTCGGAAAAACGGCCTTTGTTATCCGAAAAAGGAGACCATCGTCTTGCTGGTGTCGGTAGCACCAGACGCAGCAGACAGCTGCTCTTCGCATGAATCACCGCGGTGCCGGAATTCGACCAGTGCGCATGTTCAATACGTATGTCAAAGCCGTCATTCACCAGTCGATATTCTGTCAGAAACTCTCCAGCGGCGGACGGATCGTGTTCATCGTAATGTACTGAATACATAAAGAGGCATCTCAGAGATTATTTTTATTGAACACTGATATTTACACTTCATCATAATCATTCAAGCGTAATAAACAATCCAAAAATAACAGTTTCAGGCATTCGAAAAACCAATACCTGAAACTACTTTTTTAAAATAAATAGCAAAGCGAGAACTTGCTCTTTTCGTCGAACAAATCCAAACTTCTTGGAGCAAATTTCAGGAACTCCTGAGTGGGTAGCGTCTCTACATTTAATGTCCTTCCCAAAATAGCAGGAGAATTATAATGAAGAAGATTGCGACGACATTAGGCTTGCTCGCCTGCCTGCCATTTGTGGCTTTCGCGCAAGATATCGAGCTGGACGAGGAACTAAACGGTCTGGATATCGAAACGAAGATAATCGGTGACAGTACTGCTACCACTCCAGGGCCTGGAGGAACAGCCGGTACCCAAGTGCTTCAGGTAACCAATAACGGTGATTCCAGCGTGACCTGTCAGTTAGATCCGGGGCCTGCCGAAACTGCGGCTTCTGAATCTCCAATGACTCCCATCAAGGCAGGTGCGTCGGCCGTTCTGCGGTTGGACGGCAGTTATGCAAGCGCTACGATGCGAGCGAAACTGATCTGCAACGAAGAAGAGTAACGTACCTCTATTGCGGGCTAACCATGTGGTTAGCCCGCAATAGGCAAACTCCATAAAGACGGCAGGCAAGCCATGATTCTCAGAATGGACCACTTCACCATCGTCACTGACCAGCTCGAGGAGACACAACAGTTCTACGTGAACCTGCTTGGACTCGAAGTGGGACCAAGGCCGCCCTTTCCAAGGCCCGGGCTGTGGCTTTACGCCAAGGGCCACCCTGTGCTTCACGTCATCGCAATAAATAACATGCCCAACCCTCGCCGCGGTGTGCTGGATCATATGGCGTTCTTTGCGCAAGGTTTGACAGAGACATTAAACAAACTCGACCGGCACGCCATTCGTTATCGAATCATCCGCGCGCCGGGGGACGTCCGGACCTGGCAGGTGTTCTTCAAAGACCCCAATGACGTGGACGTCGAACTCGATTTTGCCCCCGCAGAGCAGGCTCCAGCCGATTGGAAAACCAGAAGCAAAGCCTGATTTCAAATCAGGCCGGTGTAAGCCCCGCCATCCAGCTGCAAATTCTGCCCTGTAATGTAACCAGCCTGAGCCGCGCACAGAAAAGCACAGGCGGCGGCGAATTCCTCAGGGGTGCCGAAACGCCGCGCCGGAACCGGTTTGAGCATCTCGGCTCTCGCCTCCTCCAGGCTGATACCCTTGTGCTTTGCCAACTGGCTGGTCATATAGACCAGCCGATCGGTCGCGATGCGTTCGGGCAAAAGGTTGTTGATCGTGACATTGTCACGGATGACCTCCACCGACAGGGCCTTCGAGAACGCCGTCAGCCCGGCCCTGGCCGCTGTCGAGAGACCCATTGGCAACCGCGGGGACTTGACCATGGCCGAGGTGATATTGACGATCCGACCAAAACGACGCTCGCGCATTCCTTCAACGACTGCCTGAATCAATAGGATGGCGCCGAGCATATTGGCCTCCAGCGCTTGCTGCCAGCAATCGAGGTCCCAGTCCTGGAATTTGCCCGGCGCGGGCCCACCATTATTGGTGATCAGAATATCCGGAGCGGGGCAAGCCGCAAGGAGTGTCTCCCGGCCAGCGCTGGTGTTGAGATCCGCCACCACCTGAATCACCTCAAGACCCGTGCTGTCACGGATTGCCATCGCAGTCTCATTCAAACTGGCGGCGTCACGGCCGTTGATGAAAACCTCGCATCCTTCAGCTGCCAGCGCCATGGCGCACGCCTTACCCAGGCCCCGCGAAGAGGCACAGACAATGGCTTTGCAACCGGCAATATTCAGATCCATATCTACTCCCGTGGCGACTCGCCAGCGGCTTGCGTTCATTACAGCGAGGCCGCAATCCTTTATGCTGATGGCACTGACGCCTGATGTTTTATCCATGAAACCGGAGACGAAATACAATGAGCAACCCGTCAACCCGTGCAGAACCTGGCAAGCGGGATACCATGAATCGTCTGCTCGCCGCCGCCAGGCAAATCTTTGCTCTGAAAGGCCTGGCGGGCGCCCGGGTAGAAGATATCGCCCGCGAAGCCGGCGTCACCAAACAACTGGTTTATCACTATTACGGCTCCAAGGAAGTGTTGTTTTCAACCGTCCTGGATGACGCCTCGCAACAGATAATGCAGGAACTGATCGCCCTTGATATCGATGAACTGCCGCCGGAAGAAGCGCTGCGGAGATTGCTCAATTGCTGCTTTGACCAATATATGGAAGATCCGCTCCTGGGCGCTCTGGCCCTGGAAGGCATACGCTATCACGAAGCGTCGGAGACCAGGCCCAACAGCTTCACCAGCGAATCCCCGGCGCTTGTTATCAAGTTTTCAGCGGTTCTCAAGCATGGAATCGAAGCTGGCGTGTTCAAGCAGGATATCGATGCCCGTCTGTTTCTGGCGAGTTCCGCGCTGCTGATGTCCGGCGGGTTCACCAATCATTACACCATGTCCGTCCTGGTCGGCTTTGATACTACCTCGGAGGATGGCATGCGGATCTGGCGTGAACACTCAGCCAACTTCATTCTTGCGAGCATCAGGCGACAGGCCTGATGCCTGTAGCGCCCCGGTTAGGGGGCGCTAACCAGAGCCGCGAATTCCATTACATGCCGCTGCGGTCCGACTGCTCGAAGAAGGCGCGCATTGCCACCAGTGAAGGCGTGTGACTGCCAAAACCGCCATCTGCTACCAGGGTGGTACCCGTCACGAACGATGACTCGTCGCAGGCGAGAAAGGCCACCACGTCAGCGATCTGGCGGGGGGTGCCCAGTTCAGGCGTCAGGTGATTGTCGCGCAGGATACTCAGCAGCTCGGGCGGCATGGAGCTGTGGGCGTTTTCCGCAGGCGCCAGACCAATCTGCACCGCGTTGCCGCGCACACCCAGCTTGCCGTACTGCGCCGCTACCAGCTTGGGCAGCATGTTCAAAGCAGCCTTGGTTGACGCGTAGCCGGTCAGGGACAGATCCCCTTGGGCACCCAGTCCGGAGGTAGCAAAGATTACCGAGCCCTTGCCCTGTTTCAGCATCACCGGAATGACATGCTTGGAACACAGCACGGCGCCGCGCAAATTCACCGCGATAGCGCGATCAAAGGCGTCCATATCCAGGTTGCAGATATCGCGGTCTTTCTGGCGTTGGTTCACATCCAGCACAGCGGCATTGTTGTGCAGCACATCGATACGGCCGAACCGGTTCATCACCTGTTCGACCATCGCCTTGACGTCGTCTTCGCTGGATACATCGGTGCGTATGGCAATGGCCTGGCCACCGGCCGATTCAATTTCTGCCGCCACATTGGCCGCCGCTTCCTGATTGATATCGACGATCGCGATGGCGGCACCATGGGAGGCCAGTACCCGCGCGCACTCGGCACCCAGACCACCACCAGCGCCGGTGATGATCGCTACACGATCCTTGAGCTTGTCTGTTGTCATTTTATTCTTCTCTTGGCTTGATACGAGATGATCCGCTTCACTCACCGGTGAACTGCGGCGCGCGACGCTCGGCAAAGGCCAGAGCAGCCTCCTTGGCATCCTTGGTGGTAGCCAGCAACGAAAACAGGTCCAGTTCGAGATCCAGACCCTTTTTCAAATCGACTTCCGAGGCAGCTCGCGCGGCTCTTTTTGCATACACCGAGGCCATTGGCGATTTGCCGGCGATCTGCAACGCCAGCGCCGACACTTCCTCGAGCAAGGTTTCAGCGGTCTTGGCGACACGCGATACCAAGCCAATCTGCCGCGCCCTTTCGGCATCCAGGCGTTCACCTGTGAGCAGCAAATCAAGCGCATAACCTGGCGCCACCACCCTGCACAAACGCTGCGTACCGCCGCCGCCCGGGATCAATCCCAGACCGGTTTCCGGCAGCGCCAGCACCGCATTGGGCGACGCAAAACGGATATCACAGGCTAGAGCCAATTCCAGGCCTCCGCCCATGCAGTAACCCTGAATCGCGACGATAACCGGCTTGCTTACTGCATCGATAGCTTCGATCCAGCGGGCGCCCTCCATCCGTTTTCGCACCTGGATGGAGGTCTCGACACCACGCTTTTCCTTGATGTCAGCCCCCGCGCAAAACCCCCGCGCGCCCTCACCGCGGATCACTATGACGTGAATCCTGGGGTCGTTCTCCAGCCGTTCGAGGGCCGCTGGAACACCCTCGCGAATAGCGTCGTTGATGGCGTTGATCTGGCCAGGACGGGTGAGCACCACCCACCCCACGGCCCCATCACAGTGCATCTGCACTGCTTCGTTGATTACTTCGGGCAGGCTTTCCTCAATGCTCATGTCAGCACTCCTCGAACTCGAACAACTGCCCTCTAAGCTCAGACGGATCGATCCTGATCAGCGACTTGCCACCCACCGCATCGCTGGACTCGATCCAGCTGAACGCCGTGCCCCGCGCCCGGAGATCTTCAGCCTTCGCCGCCAGATCGTTTACGGCGATGCGGATGTAATAGGGGCCTGGACCCCAGCTGTTGACGTACAGGCCGGCTTCACTGTTCCAGCGAGTCGCTTCGATGATGTCCAGCGTGGCACTGTTAGCCAGGGTGAAGCCCATGCGCGCGCGGCGATACCCTTCGCCCTCCATCAGCTCAACCGGACCTGAGGGTTCCCAATCAAGATTGGCAGAGCACCGGCGAAGGGTCTCGTTAAGGTCACGCACCAGATAGCCACGGGCAGAAACACGCACCATATCGCCGGGCTTGGAATCAAGCGGCTGCGGAGCGGGTACCGAGAACGTTTCGGCCGGCATCTGCAGTGGCTCCATTGGCATGATCTCGATACACAATCCGCCATCGACGATAGGATCGTAGACGGGTTTTTCTGGCGACGCTCCCAACCACAGGCGGTCGAAGGGCATATCTGGCGTGCGTTGCGCCATTCGGAACGGTAGACGCCGACGCATCAGTTTCGCCACCAGCGCATCGAATTTATCCCCGTGCAGGCTCAGCACGATAGAGTGAGTCAGCATCGGACGGTGCCGGCCCTGGTACTCCTTCAGGCTTTCCAGGAAATCATGGAACATCGGATCACCGGGGTTGGGGCGGTCCAGATGCCACTGCGGCTCGACCCTGGTCGGTGACACCGCCAATGATTTGTGCACTCGCAGGAAGTGGGCAATATAGGGATGGTCATCAAAGGCCTGGCGCCAGCGCTCGTGCTTGTGGATGCCCAGCTTGTCCACCAGCAGTTCGGTCATTCCATCCGGGTCTGGCACCATCATGTCGGCGCTCATCAGCAATTCGAACATCTTTATCTCCATTTTTACAGGGGAGCGAAAATTCAGTGTTGGGTTGGAAGCGCCATTCCTTGGCGCTGTACTTCAATTGGTATTCACTGATTCCTGCTTTGTGTAGCGTGCGGGTTCAGACGAAGGCCGCTCGATGGGTACGTCTGCGGGCGACGCCACTGCGCCACCTTTCCGGTTCCGAGCTCCCACATCCTGGAGAAGGAAGTGCGAGAGCGCGGGGATCAGAATCAAGGCACCGAGCATGTTCCACAGGAACATGAAGGTCAGCAAAATGCCCATGTCAGCCTGGAACTTGATGGGTGACCATGCCCAGGTGACAACCCCTGCTGCCATGGTCAAACCAATCAACGCCACGACCTTTCCAGTGAAATCCAAAGAACGGCGATAGGCTACGGCAAGGGACTCGCCACGTGCCTGGACAGCCAGCTGAACACTGAGCAGATAGAGTGCATAGTCGACCCCGACCCCCACGCCGACTGCCATGACCGGGAGCGTCGCGACCTTGAGGCCGATGCCGAGCCATACCATCAGCGCCTTGCAGATGATGGTTGTCATGATCAGAGGGATGAGCGCGACCAAGGTCGCGCGGATGCTGCGGAAGGTGATGAGACATAGCAATGCAGTTGCGCCGTATACCGCAAAGTACATAACCATAATGCCGCGGCGAACTTCGATGTTGGTTGCCGCCTCGATACCCGCATTACCGGCTGCCAGCAGGAACTCCACAGGATGCTCGGCATCAGGGCCGGTATTGTACTCGGCGGAAAATTCCTCGACGACGTTCAGGACGCGCGTCAGCGTATCGGCCTTGTGATCGGTCAGATAAGCAATCAGGGGGGTGACCGAACAGTTCTGGTTGGTAGTACCCGGCGAGGAAATCATCGCAGCATCGACTGACGCGTTGGTAATCGCCTGATCACGACTTATGGTCAACCATTTGGCGCTGCCTTCAGCCATGCCAGAGGTCATGGAGCGGACGGTACCGGCCAGCGATGTAGTAGTCTGTACCCCCTCGGTCTGGCGTAGACGCCAGGCAAGCTCATCCATGGTCTGCAATGGGCCGAAGAAACGACACCCATCGGCTTCGGTCTTCATGATGACTACGAATTGATCACTCGAGAGACCGTAATTGGCGGTGATAAAGGCGTTATCCATATTATAGCGCGAGTCAGGACGAAGCTCCGGCGCACCCGGATCCAGGTCGCCTATTTTTAGATCGAGCATGGCTACCGAGCTGACCGCTGTAATCACCACAGAGACGCTTATGGCAATGATCGCCCACTTGCGTTCGGTAAATCTGTTCAGGCCCTGCCACACCTTGCCCTGCCAGTTGCGATTCTGCTGTATGTTCTTGTCTTTTTCGATGGCAATCCGCGCCGCTTTCTTGCTGACGCCTATGTATGACAACGCAACCGGAATTAGGATGAGTTTGGTGAAGATCAGGACGGTGACACCGATACTGGTCGTCAGCGCCAAGTCCCGGATAACCGGAATGTCGATGATGGCCAGAACGGCGAACCCCACCACGTTTACGAGCAGTGCTGTCAGCCCGGTCAGAAACAGCCGCCGGAAGGTGTAACGTGCAGCGACATACTTATGGGTCCCACGGCCAATATCCTGCAGGATGCCATTCATTTTCTGGGTGCCGTGGGAAAGGCCGATCGAAAAGATCAGGAAAGGCACCAAAATGGAATAGGGGTCCAGCTCATAACCGAGTAACTGCATCAGACCGAGAAGCCAGACGACCCCCGTAATCGCTATGCTCACCAGCAACAGGGTACTGCGTACGCAATGTGTGTACAGATACACAAAGAGTGCGGCCACCACTACGGATATACCGAAGAACATCATTACCGCTTGAAGGCCCTCGATCAGATCACCGACCAGCTTGCTGAACCCGACGATATGAATGTCCACATTGTCGCTTTCAAATGAGCGGATTTTGTCCTCGAGCTGTTTAGAGAACTCGCTGTAATCCAGCGGCTCGCCGGTCTGGGGATTGGTCTCCAGCAGGGGCGCCAAGATCATGCTGGAACTGGCGTCATTGGCGACCAGGCTGCCCGACAACCCGGCGCGGGTAATGTTGCGCCTCAGGGCGCGGATGCTGGTTTCGCTACCGTCGTAGTCGGAAGGCATAACCGCACCGCCACTGATGCCATCCTCAGTAACTTCCCGCCACCGTACGATAGGCATCCACAGCGACCGCATCCAGGACCGATCAATGCCGGGAATCAGATAAAGCGTGTCATTCACCTCCTGCAGCACCTGCAGGTATTCCGGATCATAAATATCGCCGTTCTTGCTGGCAACCACCACGCGGATGTTATTACCCAGGCCCGGTAGTTCACTCTTGTGTTCGAGGTAATTCTGTATGTAGGGATTATTGACCGGGATCATTCGCTCGAAACTGGCATTGACATCCAGCTTGGTAGCAAACGTGCCCAGCACAATGGTCACCAGAAGACAACTCAGGAGCACTAGTATTCGATTATGAAAAATAATGCGTTCAAACAGGCTGCCAGAATTCTTATCGAAGTCTTTGACATCTTGAACTATTGGCATCGCGTTATTGTTATTCAGATCGACCATTTTCTTCTCCAAAGGTCAGATTGCGACCACCAAACACATAGGCCAGCGCATCCCGGATAAAATTTCAATGATACCAATAGGCGTTCTTGGCTCGGCCATCCGGTCCTTCCCTCAATTACGAGGTCAATAACCGTGTGGTACTACATCAAGTCCCTGGTACTGGAATCGACTTGCCGAGCTGGCTAATATCTATCTTTCTGACACCAGAGAACTGGGTAACTATCAACTCTCTGGAGCCGTTCAACATGACCGCGGAGGATACTTCCCCGGTGAAGGGAACCTCCAGTCTGGCCGTTTCAAGACTGCGGGAATCCAGGCGTACCAACTCGCCGCGCTGGCTTACCAATATCGAGTGGTAGGGCCCGTCTTCCAGCGAATCCACCAGGCTGGCTTGCTGCTGGGTTTCAACCTGATCCCAGGTCGCACCTTCATCTCGGCTGACATACAGATTGCCCCGCAGGCCGTACGCCATGACCAGGCCGTCACGAACGTGCACACCAAAGAAGGTGCCGGCATACGATGTTTCCACGTTGACGAAACGGCCAAGCTCACGATCCAGTCGCATGACAAGACCCTGTTCGCCGCTTATGTAGGCCTGATCACCCTGCATATCTATGCTGTACAGGTGCATTCGACGGTCGTTCTCGGTATGTTCGGTCCAGGGTGTCCAAGTAGCACCGCTGTCGGTAGTGCGCAACAGCATGCCAAAGGCGCCCAGCACGAATCCTTCGCCGTTTTCCCTCACAAATACATCGAGGAAAGGCGTGGCCATGATGCCGGGACTGTAGGAAGTGCTGATCCCAAGATCGACTTCCCGGAGCATGCTTTCCGCTTCGAACTCATCAAGGTCCGCGGCGTTGGCATAATGTTCCTTGAGAAGAGTGACCAGACTCCGGCCATCCAGCTGCACTTTCCATGTAAGCCCACCATCGGTGGTTGCCAGCAGCACAGAATCATGCCCGACCGCCCAGCCATTGAGCTCATTCTGGAAATACACCTGAACCAGATCGACAGCCACCGGACTCGGGGACTGCGTCCAGGTTTCGCCATTGTCGTCAGATATCATGATCAACCCGCGCAAGCCAACACTCACGAGGTTCTCACCAGCGCGGGTAACAGCCAGGGCGGGTTGCGAGCGCGCGCCGGCCTGAACCAAAGCGGATTGCTGCAACGGGTCATGGAAACCGGTTGATGACAGCGGAGCTTGCTCCGATGCCGCTACCGGCAAGACCTGAACCATCAGACCAATACTGCAGGCACCGGCGATGGCGAACGAGGCACGTGAGCGGCGCTTACCAGCAGACCAATTAAACAGACGGGATACATTCATTATTTTTATCCTCGGTAATCCCAGGAGTCCCTATGCGTGAGATGCCCAGGGTCGACCGGTATGAGTGGCAGCGCTTTATCCGTCCTGGAGAAACAGCGCTGCCTTGGTCAGATCTGGTTAGCGAACGGTTTCTCGGCCCACTATGGCTTCAGGGTTCAACTCGCGCTCGGAAAGAGGCTTCTCAAGTACCTGATAGCCGCCATTGAGAGCGTCATTGATCAAGCCGTACATGCCCTTGTTGAAGTCATAGATAGAGTGTTTGACCATGTAGGGAATATCGTGATTATAAAGCTGCACGCCACCCAGCATCATTGAACGATACAGTTGACCACTTTGGTCCCAGGCGTCATACAGGCCAGCCCCATAGGTGTCTTCGTCCAGGTAGTAGGTCCGTTTGCTGTAGACGTGACGGTTGCCTTCTTTCAGCGTCGCTTCCACTTCCCATACACGGTGCAGTTCCCACCGCTCGCATTCGGGATTGACGTGGGAGTCCATCAGCTGGGTTTCAGCATCGCAGTGAAAGTACAGCTCGTAGTTGTTGTAAGGAATGTACATCTCCTTTCTACCAACCAGATCGAAGTCGAAGCGGTCCTGCATGCCCGAAAACATGAAGAGTTCATCAAACAGTTCCAGCCCGCCCATACTGGCTACGGGGGTATCGTAGGCAAACTCGGGGGCTAACTTGACCCGGCGCTGCCCTGGGGTATAGCTCCAGGCACGACGTGGTTTCTGGGTCGGATCAAGGAAATCGATGTATCCGGTCAGCTCACCGGCGCGGCGCGCAGGTGCTTTGGTTACCGAATACACACGGGTATACATTTGCGGATCTCGTTCTTCCAGATCCGTCTGATAGTAAGGACGTTCAACGAACGTGGATTGCTCGGAAGCCTTGGTCACGGTGCCGTTGGAGGCTACGATCCAGCTATTGGAAGAGGCGGTAGTGGTACCGTATTCACCATCGTTGTAACGTGTTTGCTGGTTCCACATCACCTCGTGCCCGGTCTGTGGAATCGGGAAGGGAATCCCGCCCCGGCATTCCGGTCCCAAGGCAAGACCGTCTTTCAAGGTTCCGCAGGTTGTGGCATTGCGCACGGTGGCGTCGAGAACATCCTGGGGATGAGCTGCGGTACGGTGACTTGGGTAGATATCCATGTAATAGGTGTCTGGATTGCGCTTGAGCAATTCAATCTGACCCGCACTCAACTGTTCTGCATATTGCTCATAGTTACTAGCATCGATACGGAACAATGGCTCTTCATCCTTGAAGGGATCCGCCCAATAACCGCTACCCGGTTCGAAACCAGCAGGAGCTTCACGAAGCCCCCCTTCAAAAGGGGGGATAGTGCCAGCTTCATTGCCCGCTTGAATCGCCCCGAGCAGCGTAAGAGACTCGCCAAGCTTGGCGGCCTCCTGCGCAGGCACTGCGGCCAGTGAATACGCCGCAATCCCGGTCAAGACGATGCTTAAGGCAAAATGAAGTTTCATAACGTGCTCCGATATTGTGTTTATTTAAAAGGAAGTCTTGTAGGTCAGCGAAACCCAACCGCGGTCGGTACCACCTACGTTCCCGTTGCCATTGACCATCTCGTCGCCATTGGCATTCAGGGTGTTCTTCTCCTGAGCTGAAGTGTCCGCGTAGCGCAAAGTAAAGTCGTGTTTCTGACGATAGGTCATTTGCGCACCAACAGACCAGGCCAACGCGCCCTCGGATCCGCCACCCGCATTGGCAGCGTTGCCATACAACCCGTAGTTGACGGTCAACGGAACGGACAGGTCCCAGGAAGGCCGGATGGCCAAATATTGCGGTGTGTAGTTCACAGCTACGGCTGAATAGTTCCGGGTAGAACAACCGTCTTCCTTATCGCCAGAGCCTGGAATGCCCGGCGTGCGAAGATCGGTACAGGCGGCGTTACCTCGTCCTTTGTAAAACTCTTCGTTCTCGGTGACCTTATCCAGATGACTGAATACCAGTTCAGCTACCAGCACCGAGTTATCTGCGAGCCAGTTGCGAGGCACACCGTACACTGCGTTCAACACAGCATGGTAGGTATCACCGCGGGGGCCTTCGTTAGTTATGGGGCTGATACCGGTGGCGTTCAGTGCACCGTCCTGGCGGTAAGACAGTTCAGCGCCAATGGAAGCCGAGCCTACGTTGCCTGCATAGCTGATACCCATCAGTTTCACGTTTCGTGGGTAAACCAGACGGTATTGGCCGGCGGCCATATCAATCTGAGGAGACAACCATGCCTGATAGTCATCAAACTGACGGTAATAGGCTCCCACCGTTGCACCTAGGCTCTGAATATCATAGCGCGCCATGACACCCCAGTTGGCGTCATCGCGTCCGAATTTGGAATCACCCCGTCGCAAATCGAAACCGGGCGCCGCTGCCAAACGGTCTGGACCTTCAAAGAAAGGGTCAGCTGCGCCAAAATAGGTGCCGCCATACGGCATGCGAGTGTGATCCCACTCATAGAAATATTGTCCGGAAATGGACAGATTATTCGTTACCTGCGCCTTGGCAGACACCTGCCCGATCGGCAGAAAGACTTCTTTCGTTTCGATGCCTGGACTGGTAACGGCTTTCACAGCGTCCATCGGAGCCTGGGAATAGGAAATGGCATGCGCGCCAAACAGCAACCCTTCACCCCAGTAATTGGTGTGCTTGCCCACCTTGACGTTGACCGGCGTGTCTCCCAGATCAAAATTGCCCCACACAAACGCATCCAGAATCTCTCCGGAGGGGCCGTAGACATAACGCTCGACTTCAGAGCTGTAACGGTCGTTATCATAACTCGTCGAATAGCCTGGCACGTTGCCATCAACGGTACGATCGCTGTATGCATCGTCGTACCAGGCAGCGGCGCTGACCCGCGCACCGAAATGCCATTTGTAGGCAAGGTCGATTTCCGTCAGCAGATCGAGACGGTTGGTGACGATGTCGCCTTTGTCGAACTTCCCGTCTGACTCGTCGAAGTTCGGGTTGTTCATGATCGCGCTATCCTGGTCTTCCGCCCGGATACCCAGGTTGTAGCGAACGGTATTATCCCAGCGCAGCCGTATATCAGGATTGCCGACATCGATCTGCATGGCTGAAGCGCCGCCTGTAGCCGCTAGAACTGCAAGAGCCAGCGCACTGCAAGCCAAACCGTTGTGACCAAATCTGAGCTTAGTGTTCATCTGTATTCCTTGTTTTTATTTTCAGTGGCTAATGAAAATTATTCGCGTATCGCTGCAAGACCACAAGCATCTTCAACCGCAACACCAGTTGGTTAGCCTCCTGCGCTCCGTTCAGCGTCTGGTCATCCTAGCGGAACAAAACCCACAATTCCATATCAAGATTTTCATTCTACATTCAGATTTGAAAATAACAGCGAAATCGGAGCAGATGCAACAGCCATCAAATTCGCGGTAGAGCCGCTAAAACCGCGCGCTCGTCATTTTTTGACCGTAATCAATGACACAAATTAAACATAAATATGCCTTTTGTTCAATTTGTGTTTCTTTCTTTCGGCAGTTGTCGTTTTAATAGAAAGCAGGACCTCGGCTGAAATGCCCTAAAATGGCGCTTCCAGCCGCGGTTAGAGCGGGAAGAGCCCGACTTCCATCACTACGGAGAATGTATGAATATTGATTTAAGTGGTAAGCGAGTGATCATTACAGGCGCCTCCCGGGGCATTGGCCGAGCGATTGCCAGAGCGTTTGCGAGGGATGGTGCCAGAGTGGCTATCTGCGCGCGGGATCCGCAAGCCGTTGCGGAAACCGGCAAGGAGCTGGAGAGCAGCGCCGCAGCGGTCATCGCCCGCTCTGTCGACGTCACTGATACCGCGGCGGTCCAGGCTTTCGTTGCGGAGATCGCCGAAGCCTGGGGCGGTGTGGATGTGCTGGTCAATAATGCCGGCCAGGGTAAAGGCGGCAATCTGGACACCCTCACGCCCGAAGACATCCTCGCCCACGCCAATGTGTTGCAGATGGGTCACTTTCGCTTCGTTCAGGCTGTTGTGCCTTTCATGCGCAGGCAGCGCTGGGGCAGAATCATCGAAATCAATGCGCTTGCTGGCGTGGTGCCCACCCCAGAAGGCATTCCGTCGGTAATCAACCGAGCCTCCTGTGTAGCCCTTTCAAAATCGCTTGGCATGTCACTGCCCAAAGACAATATCCTGGTCAACTCCCTCAACATGGGTTGGATCGATACCGGTCAGTGGGATCGGCACTTCAAGGAAATGGGGCCAGGTGTAACTCGGGAGGAATTCGATGAAATGGTCATGAAAGTCGTCCCGCTGGGACGCTACGGCCGCCCGGAGGACGTGGCTGGTATGGCGCTGTTCCTTGCCAGTGATTACGCGAACTTCATCAGCGGTGCGTCTATTGATATTGCCGGCGGCATGGGCGGGCAGATTGCCTACTTCCCTACATTAAAGCGCGACTTCACCGAGTCGATCCGTCAGCGCAGAGAAAACGCCGCGCAGGACTGAACGATTTCTGATCGGACAATGCGTCGCCTGCCTGAGCAGCGCGACGGATCACGATCCGCAAGCATGAATAAGGAACTGCTGGAAAGCACTGGCAGCCTCGTTCAGGCTTGCGCCTTCACGCCACAGCAGGCCCAGCTCCATCGGTGGGACGGCGTCGGTAAGCGGGCGGATTTCAATCTTTTTGCCTTCCAGCGACCAGGCGCGATAAAGCATGTCTGACAGAATGGTCACCCCAAAACCGTGAGCCACCAGCCCGCGCAACGATTCCATGGAAGACGTGCGGAAAGCCACCTGCGGCTCAAGGTCCTGGCTATGCCAGTAACGCAGCGCCGACGTTTCGCCTTCGTCTACCGTGGGCATGATATAGGCATGTCCGGCGACATCCTTCAAGGTGATGGACGCCGACTGTAACAGGGGGTGGGCGGAAGCCAGCCACAATTGCCGCCGGGACCTGATCAACACGCTGTGCTCCAAGCCGCCGAGATCGCTGGCGTTAGATATTACCGTCAGACCCACGTCCAGCTCGCCCGAAGTGACGGCGGCCTCGATGCTACTCCGCTCCATATCAATCAGATCAATCTCGACATCCGGATAATTACGCTTGAACCGTGCCAGCAGATTAGGCAGGAAGTAGCCCAGCACTGTATAGGACGCTCCTACCCTTACCACACCGCTGATCGCATGGCTGAGAAAGAACGGCTCGCTAAGAGCATCCTGCAACGTATCAAGAATATGACTGGCATGCTGCAAGAACTTGTTGCCCTCCGCCGTGAGGCTGACGCCGTAGGGCATCCGTTCGAACAGTTTCACGCCCAGGCGCTCTTCCAGCTGCATGACCGCAGCAGTGATAGCCGACTGCGATACATGCACCTTGCTAGCCGCTTGGGAAAATTGGCCGGTCTCCGCAGCTGCAACGAAGTATCGCAACTGGCGCATCGAAACATCATGCTTTGTCATCTGTTTTTCCAATAACTGCGTCTGGTTTTTATAATTTTACGATACCAGCCGCTCTTCATATACTCCAGTCAATCCGTACTACCGTGCATTGCAGTAGCCATAAACAGAACAAGACAGGTAATGATCAGCCATGGGAACTTCCCTCTCGCTTGACGACAAGTATACGCAGATAAGCGGATATCAATTGATGACCGGAGTCCAGGCGCTGGTCCGGTTGCCGCTTATGCAACGCCAGCGTGATCTGGCTGCGGGGCTGAATACCGCTGGCTTTATCTCCGGCTATCGGGGCTCGCCCCTAGGTGGCTTCGATCAGCATCTATGGCGTGCTCGGGAATACCTGAAGGAGAGCCACACCCATTTCCAGCCAGGCGTTAACGAAGAACTGGCCGCCACCTCCATCTGGGGTACCCAGCAGGTCAACATCTTTGAAGGCGCCACCTATGATGGCGTATTCGGCATGTGGTACGGCAAAGGTCCAGGTGTTGACCGCTCCGGAGACGTTTTCCGCCATGCTAATGCTGCCGGCACCTCGAAGTTTGGTGGTGTGCTGGCCGTAGCCGGTGATGACCATGGCGCCCGCTCCTCTTCGCTGCCACATCAGACAGAACATATCTTCAAAGCCGTGATGATGCCGGTGCTGGCACCTTCCGGTGTACAGGAATACCTCGATTACGGCATTCACGGCTGGGCCATGTCTCGCTATTCCGGATGCTGGGTGGCGCTGAAAGCCGTCGCCGATACCGTTGAGAGCGCAGCGATTGTCGATATCGATCCGTTTCGCGTTGAGTCGATCATTCCCGACTTCCAGATTCCCGAAGGCGGTCTGAACATCCGCTGGCCCGATCCGCCGCTCGCCCAGGAACAGCGCCTGCTCGAACACAAGCTGTACGCCGCCCTGGCGTATGCCCGCGCCAACCGTATCGACCGCGTGGTCATGGGCTCGCCCAACGCCCGAATCGGTATCATCACCGCAGGCAAATCTTACCTGGACGTCTGTCAGGCGCTGGAGATGCTCGGCATCGGTGCAGAGCAGGTCCAGCAGATGGGTCTGCGGGTTTACAAAGTGGGCATGGTCTGGCCGCTTGAAGCCGAAGGCGTACGCCATTTCGCCGAGGGTCTGGAAGAAATCATAGTGGTGGAAGAAAAACGCCACATGATCGAATACCAGATGAAGGAAGAGTTATATAACTGGCGCGAGGACGTGCGGCCACGCATCGTCGGCAAGTTCGACGACAAGGGCGAGTGGAGCATGCCCCACACTGACTGGCTGCTTCCGGCCATCAGTGAACTGACGCCGGCGCACATCGCTCGCGCCCTGGCCAAGCGGATTCTGCGCCTGCGCCCGGACGACAGATTGCAGAACCGTTTGGAGCAACTCGAAGCACAGCTCACCACCAAAAACGTAATGGGCGCGCTGATGGATCGGGTACCTCACTACTGTTCGGGCTGCCCACACAACATCTCCACCAAGGTGCCGGAAGGCAGCCGGGCGCTGGCGGGTATTGGCTGTCATTACATGGCCGCGTGGATCTATCCGCAAACCCAGACCTTCAGCCAGATGGGCGGTGAAGGCGTAGCCTGGATCGGCCAGGCGCCGTTTACCACCACCAAGCACGTATTCGCCAACCTGGGCGACGGTACCTACTTCCATTCCGGCATCCTGGCAATCCGCGCAGCGGTCGCTGCCAAGGCGCAGATCACCTACAAGATTCTGTACAACGATGCCGTAGCCATGACCGGCGGGCAACCGGTTGACGGCACCCTGACTGTGCCGCAGATCACCCAACAACTGGCTGCTGAGGGGGTCAAGCGTATTGCTGTGGTGACCGACGAGCCGGAAAAATACGAATCAGTGAAGAACCTGGCCGACGGCGTGCCAGTCCTGCACCGCGAAGAAATGGAAAAGCTGCAGAAGGAGCTGCGCGAGTTCGACGGCGTGTCCGCTATCGTTTACGACCAGACCTGCGCTGCCGAAAAACGCCGCCGCCGCAAGCGCGGCAAGTTCCCTGATCCGGCGCGCCGGGTAGTCATCAACCAGGCGGTTTGCGAAGGTTGCGGCGATTGCAGCAGCAAGTCCAACTGCATGTCGGTGGTGACCGTCGATACCGAATTCGGCCAGAAGCGCAGCATCGACCAGTCATCGTGCAACAAGGACTTCTCCTGCCTGTCCGGCTTTTGCCCGAGCTTCGTGACCGTGGAAGGCGGCGCATTGCGCAAGGCCAAGGCGCTGGGCAACACCGGTGCCGATGAATGGCATCTGCCAACGCCGGCCATGGCCTCACTGGATCAGCCCTACAGCATTCTGGTCACTGGCGTGGGCGGCACCGGCGTGGTGACCATCGGCGCCTTGCTCGGCATGGCTGCCTACATCGAAGGCAAAGGCGTGCTGAACCTAGATATGGCCGGCATGGCGCAGAAAGGCGGCGCCGTGTGGTCGCATATCCGCATCGCTGCCGAGCAATCGCAGCTGCATGCACCGCGCATTGCTGCAGGCGAAACCAGCCTGCTGCTGGGTTGCGATCTGGTGGTCAGCGCCAACAACGAGACCCTGGAAAAACTCCGCCACGGCTTGACCCATGCCGTGGTGAATTCGGACGAGAGCATCACCAGCGAGTTCGTGCGCACCTTTGCCCTGCAGGCCGAGAGCGGCGACCTCGAAGCGCACCCCGATCCCAAGTTCCGCACCCAGGCCATGTCGGCGCAGATTGCCGAAGCGGTTGGTGAAGGCCAGTCCAGTTTCCTGGATGCCAGTCGTATCGCCACAGTACTGATGGGCGACTCGATTGCCACCAACACCTTCATGCTCGGCTTCGCCTATCAGAAGGGCTGGTTGCCTGTCGCGCAAGAATCACTGGTCCAGGCCATCGAGCTGAACGGCACCGCTATCGAGTTCAACCTCAAGGCATTCGACTGGGGCCGCCGCGCCGCAGCGGATTTGCCACGCCTGCGCAGCCTGATCGACAGCAACAGCAGCAAAGCCGCAGCGCAACCGCTGTCGCAGAACCTGGATGAGGTCATTCAGCGCCGTATCGCCACTCTTACCGAGTATCAGAACGCCAAACTGGGTGACAAATACCTGGCGCGCGTGCAGCAGTTCCGCGAGGCTGAAACGCGAATCGCTGGCGAGCCGGGCAAGCTGACCGAGACCGTCGCACGTAATTACTTCAAGGTGCTGGCTACCAAGGACGAATACGAAGTGGCGCGGCTGTATACCAACGGCGATTTCATGAAAAAGATCGAAGCGCAGTTCGAGGGCAACTACAAGCTCAACTTCCACCTGGCTCCGCCCATCATGAACAACGCCAAGCCAGGCGAAGAACCAAAAAAACGCAGCTTCGGCCCGTGGATGATGCGCAGCTTCAAGTTGCTGGCACGTCTGAAGTTCCTGCGTAATTCGGTCATCGATCCCTTTGGCTATACCGCCGAGCGCAAGGTAGAACGCGAATGGCTGGCGACTTACGAAGGCATTCTTGACGAGGTGCTCGACAAGCTGACCGCAGAGAAACTGCAAACCGCCGTAGAGCTTACCAACCTGCCAGACATCGTTCGCGGCTACGGTCCGGTCAAGGAGCGTTTCCTGGATCAGGCCCGCATTCAGCACGCCCGGCTGCTATCGGCATGGCGCAATGAGCGCAAAGCGGAATTTCACGACGCCACCGCCAAGGATGCGCGCATCCAGGCCACGCAGCTATAAACATAAGAACAGGAGATTACATAGTATGAGCGCTATACCCGGACTGGACTTCTTCCTTGGTGAAGACATCGACATGCTGCGTGATTCGGTTGCCGGCTTTGCTGCCAAGGAAATCGCCCCGCGTGCCGCCGAAGCCGACCGCACCGACGAGTTTCCGATGGATCTGTGGCGCAAATTTGGCGACATGGGCCTGCTTGGTCTTACCGTGGCCGAAGAATACGGCGGCTCGGGTATGGGCTATCTGGCGCATATGATCGCCATGGAAGAAATTTCCCGCGCAGCGGGCGGTATCGGCTTGTCCTACGGAGCGCATTCGAACTTGTGCGTGAACCAGATTCACCGCAACGGCAGCGAAGCGCAGAAGCAGAAGTTCCTGCCCAAGCTGATCTCCGGCGAGCACATCGGCGCCCTGGCCATGAGTGAGCCGAATGCCGGCTCTGATGTGGTCTCCATGAAACTGCGCGCCGACAAGAAAGGCGACCGTTACGTGTTGAACGGCACCAAGATGTGGATCACCAACGGACCTGATTGCCACGTGTTGGTGGTCTACGCCAAGACCGATCTCACCGCCGGTGCCAAAGGCATGACTGCCTTTATCCTAGATACCAATACCCCTGGTTTCTCCGTTGCGCAGAAGCTCGACAAGCTCGGCATGCGCGGCTCGCACACCGGCGAGCTGGTATTCAACAACGTTGAGATCCCGGAAGAAAACATTCTCGGCGGCCTGGGTGAAGGCACCAAGGTGCTGATGAGCGGCCTGGACTATGAACGCGCGGTGCTGAGCGGTGGCCCGATGGGCCTGATGCAGGCGTCCATGGACATCGTCACGCCCTATATTCATGACCGCAAGCAGTTCGGTCAGAGCATCGGCGAGTTCCAGCTCATTCAGGGCAAGGTCGCTGACATGTACAGCACCCTCCAGGCGTGCCGCGCCTATCTCTACAGCGTCGGCAAATACCTCGACGCCATGGGCAGCGGGCATGTCCGCCAGGTGCGCAAGGATTGTGCGGGCGTGATCCTGTATACCGCCGAAAAAGCCACGTGGATGGCCGGTGAAGCAATCCAGATCCTCGGCGGCAATGGCTATATTAATGACTACCCCACCGGCCGCATCTGGCGTGACGCAAAACTGTACGAGATTGGCGCAGGCACCAGCGAAATTCGGCGCATGCTGATCGGGCGAGAACTGTTCAACGAGACCCGGTGAAGCCCCTCATAAAAAGCGCCCTTATAAAAAGAGATAACCCATGAGCATTCTCAACAGTCAAATCAACCGCAACGCGCCAGAATATGCGGTTAACTGCTCGGCCATGCAGACACTGGTGACGGACCTGCGCGAGTTGCTGGCGCGCGTTGCCGAAGGCGGCGGCGCCAAGGCCCAGGAGCGCCACCTCTCGCGCGGCAAACTGTTGCCCCGCCAGCGCATCGATGCCCTGCTCGACCCAGGTTCGCCGTTTCTGGAAATCGGCCAACTGACCGCCCATGAGGTCTACGGCGAAGACGTGCCCGCCGCCGGTCTGATCGCCGGTCTAGGGCGTGTGGAAGGTGTCGAATGCATGATCGTGGCCAACGACGCAACGGTCAAAGGCGGCTCCTATTATCCGCTGACAGTTAAGAAGCACCTGCGCGCGCAGACCATTGCCCTGCAGAACCGCCTGCCGTGCATCTATCTGGTGGATTCCGGCGGCGCCAACCTGCCACGCCAGGATGAGGTCTTTCCCGACCGCGAGCACTTCGGCCGCATCTTCTTCAACCAGGCCAACATGAGCGCCCAGGGCATTCCGCAGATTGCCGTGGTCATGGGCTCCTGTACCGCTGGCGGCGCGTATGTGCCAGCGATGGCAGACGAAGCCATCATGGTGCGCAACCAGGCAACCATTTTTCTTGCCGGCCCACCGCTGGTCAAGGCCGCCACCGGTGAAGTGGTCAGCGCCGAGGATCTGGGCGGCGCCGATGTGCACTGCAAGACCTCAGGCGTGGCCGATCACTATGCCGAGAACGACGAACACGCCCTGGCCCTGGCCCGGCGCTGCATCGCCAATCTGAACTGGCGCAAGCAGGGTGAGCTGAACTGCCGCGCACCAATCAACCCGCGCTACGCCAGCGACGAGCTATACGGCATCATCCCGGCCGATGCCAAGCAACCCTTTGATGTGCGCGAAGTGATTGCCCGCCTAGTCGACGACAGCCAGTTCGATGAATTCAAGGCGCTGTATGGCACCACGCTGGTATGCGGCTTTGCCCATCTGCATGGGCATCCGGTAGCGATCCTGGCGAACAACGGCATCCTCTTCGCCGAGTCCGCGCAGAAAGGCGCCCACTTTATCGAACTGGCCTGCCAGCGCGGCATTCCGCTGCTGTTCCTGCAAAACATCACCGGCTTTATGGTCGGTCAGAAATACGAGGCCGGTGGTATCGCCAAGCACGGCGCCAAACTGGTTACCGCTGTGGCCTGCGCCCAGGTGCCAAAATTCACCGTGATCATCGGTGGCAGCTTCGGTGCCGGCAACTACGGCATGTGTGGCCGCGCCTACGATCCCCGTTTCCTGTGGATGTGGCCCAATGCGCGCATTTCGGTGATGGGCGGCGAACAGGCAGCAGGCGTGCTGGTGCAGGTCAAGCATGAGCAGGCTGAACGCGCCGGCGAGACCTTCAGCGCCGAGCAGGAACAGACGCTGCGCAAACCGATTCTTGAGCAGTACGAGCGGCAGGGTCATCCCTACTATTCCAGCGCGCGGTTATGGGACGACGGGGTAATTGACCCGGCGCAGACCCGCGACGTGCTCGGTCTGGCGATATCGGCCGCGCTAAATGCGCCTATTGCACCGACCCGCTTTGGGGTGTTCAGGATGTGATTGCTTTCAGCTGCCGCTTCACCCAGGCGGCTGATTGCCACAACACGGATTGAGAAAGCCATGACCAGCTTCAAGACAATCGAACTCGAATACAGCGACAACGGCGTAGCAACCCTGTGGCTGAACCGGCCCGAACGCAACAACGCGTTCAATGCCGAGATGATCCGTGAGCTGCTGGCAGCCATGGATGAGGTTCAGGCCGCCAAAGGGCTGCGGTTTCTCCTGCTGCGCGGGCGCGGCAAGCACTTTTCTGCCGGAGCCGATCTGGCCTGGATGCAGGAGTGCGCCAAGCTCGATTATCAGGCCAACCTGAGTGATGCCCGAGAACTTGGGCAACTGATGGCCAGTCTGGCGCAGCTCAGCCTGCCGACTCTGGCCGTGGTACACGGGGCAGCCTTTGGTGGTGCGCTGGGTTTGATCAGTTGCTGCGATATCGCTATTGGCACCAACGACAGCCTGTATAGCCTGTCCGAGGTGCGTATCGGCTTGCTTCCCGCAGTCATCAGCCCCTATGTAGTGCAAGCCATCGGGCAACGGGCGGCGCGCCGCTACGCCCTGACCGCCGAGCGTTTCAGCGGTGAACGGGCGCGGGAACTGGGATTGCTCGTCGAATGCTATCCGGCCGAGAAGCTGGACGTGGCGCTACAGGAGTGGGTCGATAACCTGCTGCTGAACAGCCCCCAGGCCATGAATGCGACCAAGGCGCTTATGCAGACCGTCAAGCACGGTGAACTGACCGGGGAAGTACGCAGTTATACCGAAGCGGCCATTGCCGGCATCCGGGTCAGCGCGGAAGGTCAGGAAGGCCTGAGCGCCTTTCTGGAAAAGCGCAAACCGGCATGGCAGCCAGACTGAGAGCTACCCGGTAAAGATAGTGAAAACCGAACAACATAAAACTTCGCCATGATGTGGGACGAACAAAAATGATCAATACCCTGCTTATCGCCAACCGCGGCGAAATTGCCTGCCGGGTCATGCGCACCGCCAGCGAGATGGGCATTACCACTGTCGCCGTACACAGTGACGTTGACCGTCAGGCACAGCACGTCCTGCAAGCCGATATAGCCATCGGCCTTGGTGGCGCGAAACCAGCGGACAGCTATCTGCTGGTCGACAAGATTCTCGCCGCCGCCCACGCCAGCGGTGCCCAGGCGATTCATCCCGGCTACGGTTTTCTGTCCGAGAATGCCGGTTTTGCCCGTGCCTGCGAAGAGCAGGGCCTGATCTTCGTCGGGCCACCCGCCTCGGCCATCGATGCCATGGGCAGCAAATCAGCGGCCAAGGCGTTGATGGAAAAGGCCGGCGTGCCGCTGGTGCCCGGCTACCATGGCGACGAACAGGACCTGCAGACCTTCGTAACGGCTGCCGAGCGCATCGGCTACCCGGTGTTGCTCAAGGCAACCGCCGGTGGCGGCGGCAAAGGCATGAAGGTGGTCGAGCGCGAAGCGGATATGGCTGAAGCACTGGCGTCGGCGCAACGGGAGGCCCAGTCCTCCTTTGGCGATGCGCGCATGCTGGTGGAAAAATACGTGTTGCAGCCCCGACACGTGGAAATTCAGGTGTTTGCCGACCAGCACGGCAATGGTGTGTACCTGAACGAACGCGATTGTTCGATCCAGCGCCGTCACCAGAAGGTGGTTGAGGAAGCCCCTGCACCAGGGCTTTCGCCCGAGCTGCGCAAGGCCATGGGCGATGCCGCGGTGACGGCCGCCCAGGCTATCGGCTACGTCGGTGCCGGCACGGTGGAGTTTCTGCTGGACGCGCGCGGCGAATTCTTTTTTATGGAAATGAACACCCGCCTGCAGGTCGAGCATCCGGTCACCGAAGCCATCACCGGGCAGGATCTGGTTGCGTGGCAGCTGCGTGTGGCCCAGGGCGAAAAGCTCCCGCTGACCCAGGAGCAGGTCCCGCTGATGGGGCACGCCATTGAAGTGCGCCTGTACGCTGAAGATACCGACAACGACTTTCTCCCGGCCAGTGGCACTTTGCAGCTGTATCGCGAGCCGCCCGCCGGCGAGGGCCGCCGCGTGGACAGCGGCGTTACCGAAGGCGACGTGGTCTCGCCTTTCTATGATCCAATGATCGCCAAACTGATTGCCTGGGGCGAGACGCGGGAAGAAGCACGCCTGTCCCTGCTGGCCATGCTGCGCGAGACCGTGGTGGCTGGCGTGCAGACCAACCTGAAATTCCTGACCCGTATTCTGGCCCACCCCGCCTTCGCTCGGGCCGAACTGGACACCGGGTTTATCCCGCGTCATGCAGAACAATTGCTGCCCGCGCCTGAAGCACTCGACGACCGGTTCTGGCGCACCGCAGCGAAGGCCTGGTTGCTGGCAATGCCGGGCGCTTCGTCCGTAGCACCTGGATCTGGCGCAGCAGAATTCAGCCCCTGGACTGACCTGACCAGCTGGCGCGCCGGACTGCCCCCACAGAGTCGTCTGCACCTTCGCTGCGGCGAGCTGGACCAGCCCTTTGCCGCCGTAGACGTAACCGGCTGCTCGTATTGCCCGACTACCCAGACGCTGTTGGTCACCGAGGCGCAGCAGACCCGCCGCCACCGCCTGCTGATCAGCAATGGCGCTCTGTATCTGCAGTGGCATAACAGTTGGCAGCGGATCGACCGATTTGACCCGATTGCGGAAGTGGACCATTCCCACCAGCACGCCGGTGGTTTGCAGGCGCCGATGAATGGTAGCGTCGTACGCGTCATGGTCGAGCCAGGCCAACAGGTCGAGGCTGGCGCCGTGCTGTTGGTGCTCGAAGCGATGAAGATGGAACACAGCATTCGCGCAGCCGAAGCCGGCACAGTGAAGGCAATCTTCTGCGCCGAAGGCGAGCTGATCGCCGAGGGCACTCTGCTGGTGGAAATGGAAGAAACGCAATGAGCCTGCCCGCCTCGGTCAAACTGGTCGAAGTAGGCGCGCGTGACGGCCTCCAGAACGAAGCGCAGCCGGTGAGTAACGGTGACAAGATCCGCCTGATCGACGACTTGAGCGACGCCGGGGTGGGCTACATCGAGGTGGGCAGTTTCGTCTCGCCGAAGTGGGTCCCGCAGATGGCCGGCTCACAGGACGTATTTGCCGGAATTCAGCGGCGCTCGGGCACAATTTACGCGGCGCTCACGCCGAACCTGAAAGGTTTTGAATTGGCTCTACAAGCCGGCGCTGAAGAAGTGGCGGTGTTTGCCGCGGCCTCCGAGGGGTTTTCACAGCGCAATATCAACTGCTCGATCAGCGAAAGCATACAGCGTTTCGAACCTGTCATCAGCGCGGCAGCCGAAGCCGGCGTGCGGGTACGCGGCTATGTATCCTGCGTGCTGGGCTGCCCCTATGACGGCGAGATCGCCGCCAGCCAGGTGGCCGACGTAGCCCGCGAACTGCACGCCATGGGCTGCTACGAAATCTCCTTGGGCGACACCATTGGCACCGGAACGCCCGGCGCCACGCGCAACCTGTTTGAAACCGTTGCGCAGCATATTCCCCGTGATCAACTGGCCGGCCATTTTCACGATACCTACGGGCAGGCGCTGGCCAATATTTACGCGGGACTGTTGGAAGGCATCCAGGTATTCGACAGCTCGGTTGCCGGGCTTGGCGGGTGCCCCTACGCCAAGGGCGCCACCGGCAATGTCGCCACCGAAGACGTTCTCTACATGCTCAATGGCCTGGGTATCCACACTGGAATAGACCTGGACGCGCTGATTCAGGCCGGGAACCGAATTAGCAGGTTGCTGAACCGGCCGTCCGGCTCGCGTGTTGCCAAAGCCAAAAGCAGTCAGCTCGATCAATGACGAAACACTTTAACGGGAAGAGGAGCATCTATAACAATGAACAAAATCTATCCTAACGCTCGGGAGGCTCTTGCCGGGCTTGTCGACGACGGCATGACGCTGGCGGTCGGCGGGTTCGGGTTGTGCGGTATTCCCGAAGCGTTGATCGAAGCCCTGCGCGATACGCAGAAGAAGGATCTTACCGTTATCAGCAATAACGCTGGTGTTGACGGTTTCGGGCTTGGGCTGCTGCTTGAATCCCGCCAGATTCGCAAGATGGTCTCGTCCTATGTGGGCGAGAACAAAGAGTTCGAGCGCCAGTACCTTTCAGGCGAGTTGGAACTTGAATTTACTCCCCAAGGCACACTTGCAGAAAAGCTTCGGGCTGGCGGTGCTGGTATTCCGGCTTTTTATACCAAAACCGGCTACGGCACGCTGATCGCCGAGGGCAAGGAATCCCGCCAGTTCAACGGCGAATGGTATGTGATGGAAACTTCCCTGACAGCCGACGTAGCGCTAATCAAAGCCTGGAAGGCTGATAAATCCGGCAATCTGATTTTCAACAAGACCGCGCGCAATTTTAATCCCCTCGCCGCGACGGCTGGCAAGATATGCGTCGTCGAGGTCGAAGAAATCGTCGAAACCGGCTCACTCGATCCCGATCAGGTTCACCTGCCGGGAATCTATGTGCAGCGGATTGTGCTCAATGCCAATCCGGAAAAACGTATCGAAAAACGTACCACACGGAGCGCTTGATCATGGCCTGGACACGCGAACAAATGGCGCAACGAGCTGCTCAGGAACTGGCTGACGGCTTCTACGTAAACCTTGGCATCGGGCTGCCTACGCTGGTGGCCAACTACATCCCCGAAGGCATGGATGTATGGCTGCAGAGTGAGAATGGCCTGCTCGGCATTGGCCCCTTCCCGGAGGAAGACAAGGTCGACCCTGACCTTATCAACGCTGGCAAGCAGACTGTTACCAGTCTGCCCGGGAGCAGTTTCTTCGACAATGCCGACTCCTTCGCCATGATCCGTGGCGGACATATCAACCTGGCGATCCTGGGTGCGATGCAGGTGTCGGAGAAAGGCGATCTGGCTAACTGGATGATCCCCGGCAAGATGGTCAAGGGCATGGGCGGCGCGATGGATCTGGTCGCCGGCGTCAAGCGCGTCGTGGTGCTGATGGAGCACAACGCCAAGGACGGCAGCCCGAAGATTCTTAAGCAGTGCGAACTGCCGCTCACTGGCCTGGGTGTGGTCACCCGGATCATCACCGACCTCGCCGTGCTGGACATTACCGACGCCGGCCTGGAGCTACTCGAATTGGCGCCCGGTATCACCGTCCAGGCATTGCAGGAAGCCACCGGCTGCCCGGTGTTGACCGAGCAATACCAAAGCAAACACTAGCCGACCCTAGGGGATAGGTTTCACTGATTTCCGGAGCAGCTGAACAAGCTGCCCTGGGAGTGCTGCCCGTTGAAGGTTTTACGTGGCTCACCATCGCGGTAGCCACGTTTTTTTTGGAGAAAAGATCATGCAAGACGTCGTCATTGTCGCAGCAACGCGTACCGCCATCGGCAGTTTTCAAGGCGCGCTGGCTAACGTGCCTGCCGTTGAACTGGGCGCCACCGTCATCCGCTCGTTAATAAGCAGCACCGGCTTGGACGCCAGCCAGGTGGATGAAGTCATTCTCGGCCAGGTGCTGTCTGCCGGCTGCGGCCAGAACCCGGCCCGTCAATCGGCGATCAATGCCGGTCTGCCGTTCAGTACTCCGGCGCTGACGCTGAACAAGCTGTGCGGCTCCGGCCTCAAGGCCGTGCACATGGCGATCCAGGCGATCCGCTGTGGCGACGCCGAGATCATCATTGCCGGCGGTATGGAAAGCATGAGCCTGGCGCCCTACGTGCTGCCCAAGGCGCGCACCGGCCTGCGCATGGGCCATGCCCAGCTCGAAGACAGCCTGCTGAAAGACGGCTTGACCGACGCCTTCAACGATTACCACATGGGCATCACCGCCGAGAACCTGGCAAGCCAGTATCAGGTCAGCCGTGAGGATCAGGACGCCTACGCCCTGCTCTCTCAGCAGCGCGCCAATGCGGCAATCAGTGCCGGACGCTTTCAGGATGAAATCACCCCGGTGATGATTCCCCAGCGCAAGGGCAATCCCGTTGCCTTCGATACCGACGAGCAACCCAGAGCCGACACCTCTGAAGACAGCTTGGCGGGTCTGCGTCCGGCATTTAAAAAAGACGGCAGCGTCACCGCCGGCAACGCCTCGACCCTGAATGACGGCGCAGCGGCAGTCATGCTCATGACGGCGGACAAGGCGAAGACGCTGAATCTGCCGGTGCTGGCTCGTATCAAGGGCTATGCCAGCGCAGCGGTCGATCCGGCGATCATGGGTATCGGACCGGTGCCCGCCAGCAAGAAATGCCTCAGTAAAGCCGGCTGGTCTATCGCGGAACTGGACCTGATCGAAGCCAACGAGGCCTTCGCCGCCCAGTGCCTGTCGGTCGGCAAGGAACTGGAATGGGACGTGTCGAAGGTCAACGTCAACGGTGGCGCTATCGCCCTGGGGCATCCCATTGGTGCATCCGGCTGCCGTGTGTTGGTAACCCTGCTCTATGAAATGGCGCGGCGTGATGCCAAGAAAGGATTGGCGACGCTGTGTATCGGTGGTGGACAAGGCGTTGCGCTGGCTATAGAGCGTGATTGATAAACGCTGGATTCAGTGAGAGCCGGGGGGGAACAGCGGAAAAGTTCCCTACAGCGCTGGTGCGGAGCTGCGTCGAGACGTCGCCACATTACTCGGCTTGGATTGCTGAACCTCACAGCGTGCCTCAGAAGTCTTTTTTAAACGATTGAGCGCGATTCAGGGCGCTCCAACCAAGAGAACTATCCTATGTTTTCACATATCACTGTAGGCACCAACGATCTGCCCAACGCCCGCGTCTTCTATGATTCAGTGCTTGGTGCGCTGGGTTATGAAAACCTTGGTAATAAGGAAACAGCATCGCTCTGGGGCGGCGCGGGCCCGCGCTTCGTCGTGCTAAAGCCCGCCGACGGTAACATAGCCAGTGTAAGCAATGGCCTGACAGTAGGCTTTGCAGCAGCGAACCGAGCCGCAGTCGATGAGTTCCACCAGCGTGCGCTGCAAGCGGGAGGTACGGATGCTGGCGCACCCGGATTCAGAGATGTGGGGCCGAATGTGTACGCAGCCTATGTGCGCGACCTTGATGGCCACAAGATAGTAGCCAGCTGCATCAGCGAGCACTGACTGGCACAGCACTGGAAGCAAGGCCGCCGGGTAAGCTACTTCAGCGGCCGATCATACTCCATGGAGTCCCTCGGCTCGCCCAGATCCACCAACCTTCGTGAACACTTCCTACCAGGCTCACTGAAATCGAATGGGAATAATGCAACGCATGAAGCTTTCAGGCTTCAGTTAATTCGAGCTTCGCTCCCCTCTCTCCAGGCAACAGTTTGATCGGTATAAATTTTGATGCCGGGTGAAACTGTCCACGCCGAAACTGTCCAGCGGAACCAGCGGATTTATCTCAGGATAGTAAGCCGCCGCCAGGGGCGCTTGACGGAACCTGTGCGCTACGACGCAGCGACCGACCGGTATCTTCCGATCAGTTGGGATGCTGCCTTTGCGCTGGCACTTTGCTCACGCAACTGGGTGACGCTGTGCCGAGCGAAAAACTTGGCGTCCACCCGTCGGCTGGTCGCTTCCCAATTGACCGCCTTGGCACCATTTTCACAGAATTTGACCGCACCGGATTCCGGTGAATCACCCCAGGCGCAACCGGGGCAATCAAAGCCTCCCTGTTGATTGGTTCTGAGCAACGCCTTGATGTTCTTGATGGGCTGTTCGCTGTTCAGCCACGCATGGGTAACGCTCAGCAATGCACCCCAGCCAGCTGCAGGACCCTTGTAGATTTTGAACTGCGTTTTGCGGTTATGTAACCAACTCATCCGATTCACCAAGTGCGGGCGCATGGATCAGAGTATCGCGAAGAGACTTTTAGAGTCCTTCATTCGCCACCCTGCGTTCTTTTGACAGAATATAAATCTTACTGCAGAATCATATCCCACTACAGCGCACAAACATGCCAAACATAGCCGGAGCTTCTACCTCGCGCATTTGTCGACAAAAGGAGAATAACAATGAAAGCAGCTGTCATTACCGAACGCGGCGCCCTTCCCGTCATGCAGGATTTCAAGGAACCGGAAGCCCAGGACGGCGCGATACTGATCGATGTTGATACTGCTGGCCTCGGCGGCTGGGACGTGCTCGGCGCGTATCGATTGGGCGTAGCCTATCCCTGCGTCATCCGGGGCGAAGGCGTCGGGCGCACGGCGGAAGGCAAGCGAGTTTACTTCGGCGAACGTTCTGTATTGCCTTTTGGCGCTTGGGCCGAACGCACACTGGTCCCTGCCGAGGAAGTCTGGGATGTGCCGGACCATATCGATGACCGCACCGCCATTACCATGGGTATCGCCGCAACCGGCGCGCTGATTCCACTGGAAACCGCAAAGATTCAGCCCGGTGAGACCGTATTGATCCTCGGCGGTACCGGCACGCTCGGGCAAATCGCCCTGCAGCTTGCCCGTTATCTGGGAGCGGGCAAGGTCGTTGCCGCAGGCCGAAGCGAAGCAGCTCTGGCACGCTTGAAAGAACGCGGAATTACCGACGCTACGGTATGCCTCAAAGGCGATGAAACTGATGTGGCGGCACTCAAAGCCGAAGCAGGAGAAGGTTACGACGTAGTGCTTGATCTGGTGTGTGGTCAGCCCATGCTAAATGCATTGAAGGCAACGCGGTGGGGAGCACGCATCGTTACCGTCGGCACCGGTGCGGGACGGCAACTCAACCTGGATATAGCTGATCTTTTATTCAGAACGCTTTCATGCATCGGTACCGGTCAGCGCCCTCCGGCGGATCGTCGCAAAATCTGGGAACGCTTACTGGATATCACCACCACGGAGAATATCACTGTGGACTATGCCGAGTTTGACTTCGACGAGACACCAAAAGCTTGGGAATCACAGGTAAATGGCCCACACGCAAAAATCTACGCAAGGGTTAGTGAATCTTGAGCATACACAGGTCGAACGCGACCAATTTATCCCAGTGAATCACACCGGGTTTTATGGAGGCCATTTCGTTTAAGTCAGGCCGCCAATGGTCTGACCGGATTGTTGCTGGTAGAAGTTTGCCTCGGCTTATGCCGGTGGTATATACCCAATCGAACTCAGCAACCGCTGGTGGTTGTACCAGTGAACCCATTTCTAAGTGGCGATTTCCACTGCTTCGCGACTAGGCCAGGACTGCCGATAAATCAGCTCCGCTTTGTATAACCCGTTGATGGTTTCAGCCAAAGCGTTGTCATAGCTATCGCCTTTGCTGCCTACAGAGGGCTCTATGCCGGCCTCAGCGAGACGCTCGGTGTATCGGATGAAGACGTATTGGCTACCCCTGTCGCTATGGTGTATCAGGTCGTCCATGCGGCTCGGCTGCCGAGAGTGCAGCGCCTGCTCCAGGGCATCCAGAACGAAGTCTGTTCGCATGCTGTTGCTCACCCGCCAGCCAACGATTCGCCGGGCAAAAACATCGATCACGAAGGCGACGTAGAGCCAGCCTTGCCACGTTGAAACATAAGTAAAGTCGGACACCCATAGCTGATT
>NZ_JABUYN010000021.1:0-33843 GCF_014897305.1 Pseudomonas sp. FME51
CTTCATGCCTCATTCTCTCAAGAGTTGAGGCCTCCACGAAACCCGGTGTGATTCAAGGCCGACCGCTGACGGAGGTTAAGGTGGGCAGTTACTTGACGAATGGCCAAACCTAACGGCCCTGCCTCTGAACAGCAGACAGAAAACGTCGCGAATCCTACCCATCACGGCGGCTTAGCCCCCCTTGACGCCCAAGGTTGCTTTTCTGCTACCGGTGTTTGCCACGCCAACCGGTCGCGGTAGGGACGGCAGTTACCTGCCGCCCCCCGCACAGATCCGTACGTGCGGAACTACCGCATACGGCTCCTGCCTCGGGTATGTGACGCGAAGCGATCCTCAGGGTAAGGATGTGCATTTCTAGGTCTAGGTATGTAGAGGTCGGCAAGGCGTCCGTAGCGTGACCATTGAAGCCTATTACGCTGGCTGCGCCGTTTGAGGGCTTGCCGCCATAGACGGCAGACCGCTGAACGAAAGCCACCAAGACGTATTAGGTTTCCCGGCACCGCGTGGTAATTGAAGTAGCCCCTGACCACCCGAGTAAGCCATTGCCCTTGAGCCCCGATGGGCTCATGACGTCGGCGCTTCAGCTCATCCCGAATAGCCAGCAGCGTCGCACGCATTCGCTTCTTGACCGTCAGTCGCAGTATTTGAAAACCACCGCTTCTGTTGGTACTGCAACAGTGCGTGAAGCCTAGGAAGTCAAACGTCTCCGGTTTACCTAACCCCCGCTTCCTACGATTTCTCGCAGCAAAACGACCAAACTCAATCAGCCGTGTCTTCGAGGCGTTGAGGGATAAACCGAACCTGGCCAAGCGCTCCTGCAACTGCACCAGAAACTGCTGAGCCTGCCATTGCGTCCTGAAACCCACCACGCTGTCGTCCGCGTATCGCACAACAATCACATCGCCACGGGCATACCGCTGGCGCCACTGCCTTGCCCACAGATCCAGCACGTAGTGAAGATAGATATTCGCCAACAATGGCGATATCACTGCGCCTTGGGGAGTCCCCTTGGTCGCAGCCACCCTACGGCCATCCTCCATAACACCCGCTTGGAGCCATTTGCAGATAAGCCCGAGCAGGCGTCGGTCTGCAATCCGGTGTCCCAGAAACATGAGCATCCATTCATGGTCGATCTCATCAAAGAACGACGTGATATCCGCATCCAATATCCAGTTCACCTTCTGGCCCTTCAGCGCGACCGTCAACGCATCCAGCGCATCATGCTGGCTGCGTCCCGGCCGAAACCCGTACGAGAATCCCAGAAAGTCCTCTTCATAGATCGCATTCAGAACGGTAACGACTGCCTGCTGTACGATCTTGTCCTCCAGAGAGGCAATGCCCAACGGGCGTTGCCTGCCATCGGCTTTGGGAATGTAGACCCGCCGCGATGGCGTTGCCCGATAGGCTCCACTGTGGAGCCTTGCGTGCAAATCGGTTACCCGCTGGAGAAGACCTTCCTCATATTCTCGCCACGACATGCCGTCCACGCCCACCGCTGCATCGCGGCGCAGGGCATAGAAGCTCTGCGCCAATAACTGCGGTGTGATGTGGTGCAGCAATGCCGTGAACTGCGTACCCTTGCTCCTTCGGGCTGCTTCACGTACACCTTCAAGTCCCATCGACGCGCAACTGATCCGGCTCAGTGTCCGGGGCGCGCGGGGCGTGTCGGTGTTTCCCTTGGCTACGTCCCTTTCCTCCACTATCTCCGCCGGGCCAGGCCCTTTGTTCGATGGCTTCTCAGGTACTACGGACGTATCCGACTTCTCAGCGACGTGAACAGCAGGGTTACGGCTTTTGGCCTTTCCTGCTCCGCCCGGTGCTTGCGCACTGGGCGCCGCTGAGATCTCCCAGTTTCTGTGCGGAGGACTTCCCGACGTGCACAGGGTCTCCGACCGCGCGGGATCAGAGCATGACTGGCGTATAACGCCATGCTCCATGTTGCCTTCTGCTTCGCTTAACAGCATCGGCATCCCGAATTCCTGATTACGCGGCTCAATGGCTGGCCCATCGGTTTCCCCTGTCAACGCTTCACCCTGCACCTCACGGTGCAACGTGCATGACTCGGGGTCTGGTTGATTCGCCATTTCTTACCAGTATCGAACTTTCATCGACTATCCTCCGCCAGCTTTAACTGGCGCACTAAGCGTCCGGCCATCACACCTTGATGGCCGGCTTCCAGTTGTGCGGCAGCAGTTCTTCGATGGCATTGTTCTTCTGCGTTGGCAGCCGACTCAGCACATCTTTCAGATAGGCATAGGGATCGTGTCCATTCAGCTTGGCCGACTGGATCAGCGTCATGATGGCGGCCGCTCTCTGACCACTGCGCAGTGAGCCGGCAAACAACCAGTTGGATCGGCCCAGTGCCCAGGGTCGGATCTGGTTTTCAACCCAGTTGTTGTCGATGGGCACAGCACCGTCGTCCAGATAGCGCGTCAGTGCTGCCCACCGTTTCAGGCTGTAATCTAATGCTTTGGCCGTACCCGTTCCGTCCGGTACCTTTTGTCGTTGAGCCAACATCCATTTATGCAGTGCATCAGCAATGGGGCTGGCCTGTTCACTTCTCATGATCCGTCGCTGCTCGGGCGTGAGATCCTTGGCCTCCTGCTCGACCTGGTACAGCAGCTTGATGTACTCCAAGGCCTGCTCGGCCAGCGTACTCTGATTAGCGACGTGCAGGTCGTAGAACTTGCGCCGGGCATGGGCCATGCAGCCGACCTCGATGATGCCCTTGCCGAACCCAGCCTTGTAACCGGCGTAATCATCACACACCAGTTTGCCTTTCCAGTCACCCAGGAAGGTGCGGGCATGCTCACCCGCCCGGCTGGGGGCGAAGTCGTAAACGGCCGCCTTCAGATCAGCGAACGGGGTGGTGCTGTAGGCCCAGACGTAGGCTTTGTGGGTTTTCTTCTTGCCGGGAGCCAACATGCTGACGGGGGTTTCATCAGCGTGCAGGACGCCGTGTTCCAACAGGGCCATTCTCAGGGCATCGGCCAGCGGTTGTAGCTGGACGCCGCAAGCGCCTACCCATGCGGCGAGAGTGGAGCGCGCAATGGTGAGACCGGCGCGGCCAAAGATGCGTTCCTGACGGTACAACGGCAGATGATCAGCGTATTTGGCGACCAGTACCTGAGCCAGCAGGCCGGAGGTCGGAATGCCCTTGTCGATGACCTGTGCCGGCACCGGCGCCTGGGTCAGGGTGCCGCATTGGTTGCAGACCCACTTGCCACGGACATGGCGCTCAACGGTGAACACGCCCGGCATATAATCCAGCTTCTCGCTGACATCTTCGCCGATGCGTTTGAGCTGACATCCACAGCGGCACTGCGTGGCCTCGGGCTCATGGTGGATCAGTGTCCGGGGCAGTTCTGCCGGCAGCGGCGAACGCTTGGGCTGCTGCCTGGGTTTGGTGTCAGGAGGCAGGGTCTCTGCGAGCTCGGCCAGTTCGGCCTCGATGGCGGCAATGTCGCTGTCCACCAGCTCTTCCAGCAGCAGCCCTTGATGCCCATCCAGCTGTTCGCTGCGACGGGCGAACTTGTTGCGCTTGAGGATGGCTATTTCGTGGGTCAGCTTCTCAATCACCGCATCGCGGTGGGCCAGAACCCGATCCTTGCTCTCGACGCGATCAAGCAGTTCCGTCGCGAGGGCGCGGAGCTGGTCGGCAGAGAATTGATTGAGGTCGGGTCGCTGAGTCATGGCCGGCAGTATGCCAAGCTCCAGACTGTATCGCGATTCCCTTATCTGGTGATGGCTCTGCGGGCCAGATTGTGGTTACAGCAACGAGATGACGCCTGCTTCACCCAAGCGCTGCCACGGCAGTCCCTGAACCAGCGCCATGACCTGCTCATCTGTCAGCTGAAGACGCTCGCCGCGCCAGGCTTCGCCCCAGTGGAGCTTGCCCCGGTTGAGTCGGCGGGCACACAGCCAGATACCCAGACCATCATGGATCAGCACCTTCATCCGGTTGGCCCGCTTGTTGGCAAACAGATAGGCGCAGTGGGGTCTGGCCGAACCAAATACCTGAACCACCCGCGCCAATGCCGTATCGGGTCCGGCTCGCATGTCCAGCGGTTCGGTCGCAAGCCAGATTTCATCGATGCGGATCACTGCAACAGATCCCGCAACAGCGCAATGCACTGATGTGCCTGCTCCGCAGGCCACTCCACAACAACCGAGCCCCCAGAGCGGGGAATCTCGATACGGATGTTATTACGACGGCTAGTGTTTGCAGCAGTCGACGGGGCTGGCAGATTAACAGGGACGAATGCTGGAGCCGACGTTAGCGTGTTATCGCTTCGTCGCGACTCGCTAATCCAGCGTCGCACCAGATTGGCGTTGAGGCCGTTATCCAGCGCAATGCGTGAAACGGAAGCGCCCGGTTCACGGCAGGTAGCGACGATACCGGCCTTGAACTCTCGGGAATGGCGACGGCGTTTCTGGTAGGGCCTGGTTACGCTTGCAGTGCTCATATTAAGTGTCCACTAGAAAATAAGTGGACACTATCCTGACGGCCCCAGTGTTCAGCTCAAGACGGGATCACCGGACGCTTACAGAACATCACCGATATGACTGGTATTCCATCGGGAGATGAGGATTCGGAGACTGCCCTTCCTTAGCCCCCTTGGTTCGCCAGAGTTGGCTGGGTACATTGACTTTATAAGTGTTACCGGATCAACGGCTCAGACTCGCGCTTGTGGCTACTAAGGATATCGATTTGCGTTCTGCGTACTGCTGGCGACACTGGATGTTAGCAGAATAGCGGCGCCAGCGCGCGGTCACACTCTTCCTAACAAGGGGCAATCTTAGCAGTGATCACTTGTCGCTGCGAGTAATGCTGGCAAACCATGCCGCCATTTCCACCTGAATGTCTTTATTCAGTGGAGTTGGTACACCTACCTGCAGCTTCATTTCTTTTACTTTTAACACAGCTCGTTGTCTGGCAAGCTTGCTCCGCTGCTCAGCAAAAACTGGCGATAACGCATCCACGGGAATGTCATACCCTTCCTCTTCATTCATTTGCCGGCGCAAACGCTTGAACTGCTCAGGGTCTGGTGGGCTATTGAGGACTCGACTCAGATCGGGTGCACGTATCCCATGCTCTTGCGCCCAGAACATTACTGTCTCCTCCCACACCTCCGAGTAAGGCTTGGAGAAAACGAACACTCGGGCATACTGGCGTGCAGCTCCTTCTTTTTGAAAACGGGCCACCTTGAAACAAGGCCACCAGTTGCCCCTGCCCTGACGAGTGAACGCGGTGGTAATCCCATGCACCCCTACCCCGCGCTCGGGGCGAGTATTCGCGGGATCTTCTGTTACAAAGCGCTCGTATCGATGCTGTAAGCTATCACGCTGCCATTCCAGCTCCCGGAGCTCTGCCTCCAAGCGACGTGATAGAAAGATGACATCTTCATCTGTCTGCTCCATGGCAGCCAATGTACTGTAATGATGTTGGCAAAAGTCACCACCAAGCCCAGTGGTCACACAAAATCCGACAAAGCCAGTGGGATGCTCCCCCGGCCCGTAATAAGTCACTGCCATTCCAAACCTACCGACTATTCAGAATCAATACCAACTGCTGCAGTCATTAATCAATGAACATGAAACAGCCAGTCTTTCGCCCACGAAAGCTCACTCAATAAAACCAGCATGTGCTATTTACCAGGAATTGGCGGCGACACCCCTATTAAACCTGATTGACAACGTCCAGCAAGCACTCGACAAATGCCTCCAGCTGAGGAGAGTCCACCATGTCGGGTTTCAGTAAGTACGTTGTCAACACAGAATGTTCGACGTCCAGCTTCCGTACCACGAGCTGCGGATGGCTTAGCACTTTGAGGTAAGAGAACGGTACAAAGCCCAGGCCATACCCTGCGGCCACTAGCGTCAGCAGCATACCCATGGATTTCACATGCTCTGCGACTATAGGCTTAACTCCTGCGTTACGCAAGATTTGACTAACCTGCCAGTTATATCCCGAACAAGCTTCAGGGTGGCACATCACCAAGGGGTAATGCAGCAACTCTTTCAAAGGTATCTTTTTATGAATCAACAGAGGATGGCGAACCGGCATTATCACCATCAATGAGTCGTACCAAACCGGCTTTGCAATAACTGAATCCTCAATGCTCGTCGAGCAGGAAAAGCCCAGATCAAATATATTGCTTCTCAGGCCACGTAACTGATCAGAAAATGGCACTTCTGTGACCCGTATTTCAATATCTGGTGATCGAGCTCTACAGCAGGCAAGAATTTCCGCCAAATTCGGTATAGCCGCACCGTCGGACAATGCAATTCGCAAAGTGCTCTGGTAGCCCAAAGCTGCGGCTTGTACATTCTGCCTGGCATTATCCAGTGCCGTAAATACGTTCCGTACCTCATCAAGGAAGATCTTGCCGGGATGGGTCAAGCTAGTGCCGCGACGATCACGCTTGAAAAGTACAACACCCAGCTCCAACTCAAGTTCTTTTATGGTCCGAGATAGCGGGGACGGCTCGATATGAAGCCTTTTTGCTGCACGTGCAAAGTTCAACTCCTCTGCCAAAGCCAAGAAGCATCTCAAGTGCCGAAGATTCATAGCCTATCCAAGTAAAAAGGTGACACAACTTACCGTCGCCTCCTGAACATCTCAACTCCTGGAAATACAGGTGTTGGTACTTTCATTCTGAACACACTCAATCACCTGCCAAATGACCGCCCCCCCTCCAGCCGCAGAACCCTCAGATTTGGATCAGCATCTATCTGCTCCCGCGTAAATGGCAGTACCTGCCACTCCTGGCGTGAGAACAATTGCGTCTGGTCCATGAAATGGGGCGAGCTTGGCTCACTGGACTGCGAGAAGGACAACAGCCCTTGGGCCACCGGCCCACTCTCGCCGAAACTGACCAGCTGGATGTAGCTACTCCCGCCGACCACATGTCGATGCCCGTCGGCGGCTGGTCGACTCTGGATGTCATTGTAGATACCCAGCTTCCCGTCGCCGCCCGGGACCGGAATATGTTCCGTGCCGCGTACGACACTTTGTATCTGTCCCCATGTAGCTCCCGCTGACCAGCCCTCGGCCTCGACCTTGTGCACAGCATCACGTAGCGCCTGCTCCAGTTGTTCGGCCACTTCCGGCTTCTGCCAGGCGATGCCACGAGGAGTGCGCAGCGGTTGCTGTGGATCGAAGGGGTGCTGCCAGATAGCTTCCGGCTGCACCAGCGCGCTCATGAAGTACTGGAAGTAAAGCAGCCCCAACCCACTGTCCAGAGAGGCATGCCGATCCCAGTCAGCCATGGCCGTGCAGCCCGTGGTCAGCTGCTGGTCAGCCTGTTGGGTAGCGCAGAAGGCCAGTAGATCGTCCAGCAGCAGGTCGGCAAGGTGTACCCGGTTGTCGGTCACCAGCTCACGCAGGAAGTCTTCGGTGAATGCTTCACTGCCCTGCGCTTCCAGCTTGGTCAGGGCATAACGGGCACGCAACCCCAAGGGTCTGCCCTCGCGGCTGATCAAGGGGGAGAATCCGGTAAGCGGCGCTGCAGGGTTACTCAACCAGGCACTGTCATTGGAGTTCTGCACGAAATCTTGGCGCAGCAACGTCGGCAGATGGGGCCCCGGAACAACGCCGGGCTGCGCAGAGCCTGATGCGCTCTGCCAGTTACAATAACTGCGGCTACCATCCAGGCCAGGCAGCCCCTGGGTCTGCAATATCTTGTCGGCGCACTCTTCCAGCCGCTCCTGCGGCACGTTTGGCACCAATGCTGCGTTCATGTAAAGGGCCGTGCCCTGATCATCCACTGCCAGGGTATTCACCCAGGGGATCCCCTGAATCTCCTGCAATGCAGTGCGGAAGGCATCCAGGTCCAGGGCCTGATTCAGTACCAGCCATTGCTGCAGCACCCGTGTGTTACCTAGATTGACGTCCTGCAGTGCGTAGGCGTGGTGCTGGTCCCAATCAAGCACCCCAGGCCACTTCAGCAGGGGGCCATAGATGGACTCGTAGATATCGTGGCTCTGCTTAGACAGGTGCCCATCCTCCTCGCGAACCTCGATAGTCACTGTCGTTTTGCGCAATGGCTGACTGCGTCCATCCACCAGATAGCGCATTCGGTCCGCGGGATCCAACGTCAGGCGATGCAGGGTGAAGTGACTTGAGGTATCCACTGTGTGCGTCCAGGCCAGGTGCCGATTGAACCCGATATTGACCACCGGCAGGCCCGGCAGGGATGCGCCCATCACGTCCATTTTGCCGGGAATGGTCAGGTGCATCTGGTAAAAACGCAAACCACCGGACCAGGGAAAGTGCGGGTTGGCGAGCAGTCGGCCCTTGCCGTTCTCAGTGCGCTGCCCACCCACGGCGATGGCATTGCTGCCGCGCTCCAGAGCGAAACGCTGCAAGTGGGCCAGACTCTGGGTATCCGGCTCCGGCGTACCCTGGCTCGAGGCCTGTGGCGGCGCAGCGGAGAGCAAGGGTCTGATGAACCGCCCTGCCCCCCCTTCTACCAGCAGCCGACGTACCAATCGCACCAGATCCGTTACCTGGAGCGGGCGAAGCCAGTCCGCATCGCGGCAGGCGAACGGCATCCCGGCCTGGCTGGCTTCCTCGAGATGGCGATTGAAACCCGCCACGTAACCAGAGAGCAATTGCTGAACTTCCGGCGGCTGGGCCCGCAGAAAGGCAGCAACGGCTTCATCCGTGTTCAACCAGCCGAAAAAGAAGTCCGACTGCATGTTATCCAGGCCTGCAGAGGACCGCCCTTCGCGGCCGATGAATCGAGCCCGTTCGCCACGCACGGTCAATACTTCATCGCTCAGCAGGCACAGGTTATCCCGCGCGTAGGCGTAGCCGATGCCATAGCCAAGGCCACGCTCATCCGGTGCGTAGATATGTGGAATACCAAAGGAGGTCCAGCGAATTTCGGCCAGGTAGTCAGCGCGATCATCCCGTGCCTGGGTCGGCGGTGCCACGATAGAGCAGCTCGCAATCCATGCCAGAATCACAGAAAACACCCGGCGCATGTCTATATCTCCTGAACAATTGACTATCAGCCATGCCGCAGCACAGTGTTCAGATACAGACGTAGGGAAACACAAAATATTTAGGTATTGGCTGACTCAACAGGCTTTGCCCGGGTATAGCGCCTGGCTGCATCGTCCGGATCCAGGATGGAGTACTCCATCTCCTTGACCCGAATGCGGCAGTGTTTCATGGCATTGACGATGTGCTTCTCAACCATGCTCTTGGAGATGCCCATCTGCTCTGCGATTGCCGGGTGCGACAGCCCTTCCAGTTTTCGCAGCAGGAAAGCCTCACGGCATTCGTCGGACAATTCACCCAAGGCCCGCTCCAACAACTCGGTACGCTCGCGCAGGTAGAGGGAGTCATGGGGAGCCAGGAATTGCGAATTTACCTGTGCCTGTTGCCCCTCATCGAAGCCTTGAATGTCCTCAAACGATTCGCCGTAGCCTCTCACATCGCGATTGTGGCGGTGGACATCAATGGCAACATTGACTGCCGTGCGATACAGATAGGCCTGCGGGTGCTTGACGGCGTCCGTTTCACCACGTTCAAGCACACGCACATAAGCATCGTGAGCCACATCGGCAGCCAGATGGTTATCCCTCAAGCGTACAGTCAGATAGCGAATTAACGCATGGTAATATTTTTCCATAGACCCACCATCCCAGGAGCACTCGACCAAACGCCATATTATTCTTCGCCAGGGAGAGAGCAGCATCAGTCCATGGCATGGCATTTCGGCACTTGTCCAGACCGGTGTCTTGAACCGCTGCGCGGCGCATTCTATACTAACGAGCCTACAAATAATAATACTTCTCATTACTTTGAATGTAGCGGTTCAGGTACTTCTCCCTGTGCCTTCATCCAGCAGTCGAACCGGTAGCCTGATGCCCCTTCAAACCAGTACTCCAAGCGACGACCCCGTTGAAGCCGCAGCCCATTGGTGCATGCGGCTGCATGCCGATGACTGCACGGACGTAGAGCGCGCTGCGTTTGATCGTTGGCTGAAAAACGATCCAAGCCATGCAGATGAATACCAGGCCATGCTCGAGATCTGGCTGGTCAGCGAACACCTACCCGGTCAAACAGCACAGAGCGCTCCTCCACAGCCCGTTGCAGAGCCTCGGCGGCGTGCTGTGAGACCCTCCATGGCCACAGCAGCAGCGTTTCTGTTTCTGTCAGCTAGCACCCTGCTGAGTTGGCATCAGGGCTGGGTACCCAATAGCGTGCAGCGTTACCAGGCGGACGAAGCCCCCCCGCACGGTCACCCTGGCAGATGGTTCACACATCCAGTTGAATCAGCGTACCACCCTCTGGTTCGCCAACTTCCGCGACCGTCGTAGCGTGACATTGACTGAAGGCGAAGCCTTCTTCGATGTTCAACACAATGCCGGTCATCCCTTCATCGTGAACGCCGGCACTGGTGATGTCACCGTCACTGGTACCATGTTCAATGTCTGGAAATACCGTGAGCAGGTAGTCGTCACACTGACAGAAGGCTCGGTCAAGGTACGCAATAAGGCAGATACTTCCGAACAGATTGCCTACCTGACGCCCGGCTTGCAGGCCCGTTACGGCAACGGCGAGGATGCGCCCCAGATAGCCCGGGCAAACCCCGACGCCCTGGCCTGGCGTGACGGCAAACTGGTATTCAATGACCTGCCGCTGGCCGAGGCCCTACCGCTGATCAACCGCTACCTGGACAAGCCAGTGCTGCTGGCCAACCGGGACACCGCCAACCTGCATATCGGCGGCATCTATGACATTCGCAATCTCGATGAAATGGTACTGGCGCTGCCAAAGGTACTACCGGTAAAACTCAGCCGGACTGCTGATGGCAATACCGTCATAAGCCTCCTGTAGCCCTGCCCCGTGGTCGGCGCACTCCTTGCTGCGCCGGCACGACTAAATCGCGCCCCCTCCTTCTCGTCTCAATAGCTCAAGCCAAAGTCGGCGGCATCTGGCGCCGACCTTTCAGCCAGCACACTCGAGAAGTCCCATGACCGTCACTGCCAACAGCCTAGCCCGCGAAACGCTCACCATCCTCAGGCCATTCTGGTTCCAGGTCGTTCTTTCAACCCTCCTGGGCGTCGCTGGTGGCCTCAGCGTCACTGCCCTGTTGGCCATCATCAACACCGCGATGAACGTCGAAGGCGGCCCCGATCTGGATCTCGTTCTGCTGTTCGGCGGCTTGTGCGTATTGACCCTGGTATGTTCTACCCTGTCCAATCTGATTACCAACTACGTTGGTCAGCGCGTGGTAGCAACCCTGCGCCGGGACCTGGCAGCGAGGATCCTCACTGCCCCCATCGAGCAACTGGAGCGCTACCGTGCGCACCGCCTGATCCCGGTACTGCTGAACGATGTTGGCACGCTGAGCACCTTCGCGCTGAGTATCGCACCCATGATCATCGCCTTCACCGTGACCATGGGCTGCCTGAGCTACCTTGCCCTGCTGTCCTGGCAGATCCTGCTGCTGACAGTGGCCACCGTGCTGATCGGCAGCAGCGCGCAGTATCTGGCCCATCGCCACGGCCTACGCCGCATCCAGGATGCCCGTAACGGCGAGGACGAGCTGCAGAAGCACTACCAGGCCATTTCCACTGGCGCCAAGGAGCTGCGCATCCAGCGCGAGCGTCGGCAGCATATGCAAGACCAGCAGATCCACGGCACCACCGAGCGCATCTGCCGGGCCAACATCCACGCCGCCACCATCTTCGTCAGCGCCGAGACTTTTGGTTCAATGCTGTTTTTCGCCGTCATCGGTATGGCCATTGCCTTTCAGGTTTTCTGGCCCGCCACCGACAGAACCGTCCTCGGCGGCTTTGTGCTGGTCATGCTGTACATGAAGGGCCCCCTGGAACGGCTGATCAGCAGCATCCCCAACCTCAGCCGGGCCGAAATCGCCTTCCGCCGCATCAACGAACTGTCGCAACGTTTCTCCTCACCCGAGCCCCACCTGCTGGGTAATGAACAGACCACGTCGGCAGCCACCATGGAGCGCATCGAATTGCACCGGGTGCGTTACGACTATCCACAGGCCGAGGGTAGCCAGGCATTTCACCTTGGCCCCGTCGACCTGACCATCCAGCGCGGCGAGATCGTCTTCATCGTTGGTGAGAACGGCTGTGGCAAGACCACCCTGATCAAGCTGCTGCTGGGGCTCTACACACCGCAGCATGGCGAAATCCGCCTCAACGGTCAGGCCGTCCACAACGAGCAGCGTGACGACTATAGGCAACTGTTCACCACGGTGTTCACTGACTACTATCTGTTCGACGAACTATTGCAAAGCCGCTCCAAACTGCCGGAGACAGCGCTCAATTACCTGGAACGCCTGGATATCGCCCACAAGGTCGGTATCCGCGACGGCGCCTTCACCACCACTGACCTGTCCACCGGCCAGCGCAAGCGCCTGGCGTTGGTCAATGCCTGGCTGGACGACCGGCCGGTGCTGGTGTTCGATGAATGGGCAGCCGACCAGGACCCAGCCTTCCGCCGGGTGTTCTACACCGAACTGCTGCCAGAACTGAAACGCCAGGGCAAGACGATCATCGTCATTTCCCACGATGACCGCTACTTCGACATTGCCGACCAGTTGGTACATATGCGGGCTGGGCAGGTCATGACTGAATCCGTCTCCCAGCCAGCCTGAACGCAGAGCCATCGGGGCCCGGCGCCCCGACAGGCATCACCAACCGCGCCCCCAGTTGACCCAGAAGTTGACAGATAATGAGGTCGAAACCGATTCGACCTGATGGAACCAGCCGTCCGGCAGAAACAGCAGATCGCCTGCCTCAAGCACAATACGTAAAAAAACCACGTCACGAGTCCTGGGGAACCGATCGTAATCGGGCGCATCAGGATTCACCTCGCACCCCTCCAGCCCTCCCTTCGGCGAAGTTGACCAGGTGCCAAGTGCTTCGCGGTGATGCGGCGCGGCGAGTATGAAGGATTTACGCCCCCATACCTGAGCGAACAGATTGTCGGAGTCATCCCGGTGCAAGGGCGTTAGCGTACCCTTGGGGCCGATCCAGATACGCGGCTTGATATACAGCGAACGGCTGAAGTACTTCGGAAAGCGGATCTGCTCCAGCAAGGGCTCAGGCACCGCATTGTTACCCATGTAAGGCGGTGGAGCACCTGCAACGGTCTCCTTATCGAGCGACGCAACAAAGTCAGCCATCGAAGTGGAACGGAAGTCCCGATCACTGGAAAAGGTCTTGCCGGCGTAATCACCATGCCGGGTAATACCTTGAAACTCGGAAAAATAGACCAGCGACTCTTCCCTGCTCATATTGAACAGCGGCCAATCTCCCAAGGCATCGGTGATAATCAACGGCATGCCCTGCGGCACATAACACGACTGAAACTCATCAATGAACAAACTGTCTCGCGAACGACGCTCCACCTGCAGCAGAGGAACCTGCTCTACCGAAAGCCGGTCGGCAGCGCGCTCCGGCGCAGGATAGCGTTGGTTCGGCGGCCGTTTCTCGGGCGTAGCCTTCACGCCTCGACGGGCGGAGTTGATAATCTGCGGCAACAGCGTAGCAAGCCCCATCCGCCCGCCGATCTTCAACCGGCCGCTGGCGAACAGCGCCTCGACATCACAAGTGCCAGCAAGCACCCCAGCGAAATCCTCTTCACCGAGTTCGATCGTCACATCTGCGGCTGGATGATGACCCGTTTGAACCTGGGTCTGGTCTTTCACCTCCACCCAAAGAGCCTTTTCAGGATGGAAGACAAACTGGAAAACTCCCTGAGCCCCGACCGCCTGTGCATTGGCGAACAAACCAGATAGAACCTCGGAAAGAATCATGCAATGGACTCCTGTAGCGGTGAAATACCGGGTACGCCCATCAGCGACGCGATGGTCCGGCGGCCAGGTGCCGGCCATACCAGGGACGGCGCAGCACACGACCTTCGAGGCGCTCAGCCTCCTCTTCGTTGGCGAAGATGATCTGCATGGCCAGCTTCATGGTTTCAATATCCAGCTCTCCGGACGCCGTCCGATTGCTGCGTCCCCAGGCACCACAGCCAGCCTGATCCGGTCCGACCCAGGGCTCGGCGACGCGCACCCACTTGCCGGGAGCAAACCAGGACTCGCCATTCACCATCCGCCGCTCCACCTCGCCAGGATGAGCCTGCTCATGAGCGAGAAACCAGCCCTCGATGAGATCATCCATCCAGCCATGAAAGGCCCAGAACAGCGGATCTACGTGAGACGAAAACGGATCGCCGAGAAAGTGGTTGCCGGGGCCATACCAACGCCCGGAAAAATCACTGGAGCCGCGCCCATAGGGCATCGGCAGACCACTGTTGGCATCTCGCGACAGGCTTGCCCAGCGCATATGCAACCAGTCGTGAATACCAAGCTCCAGGCGAGAGCCCAGCTCACCGAGGCACAGGGTACTGAGGTACTCCGGGTCACGATACAGCGCCTCCCAGGCTTGGAAGTCGTTGTAATAGCCCTCACTGCTCTTGATATAGAGCAGCCATTTGTTGAAGGCATCATCTCCCGCGATCTCCCACGCCGGCGGCACCGACGTGCCATCAACGTTCTCCAGGTAATCGGCAAAAGCCTGCACACCATGGCCGATAAATGGCCTGGGTGCCGGCAAGTGTGGCCAGGAAGGCAGCGACTGCATGGAGCGCGCGTAATTGAGCATCTGCCGGTGCATGAACAGGAAGTCCTCCCCGGAGCCATTGGTATGGCGATGCTTGCCCCGCGCATCCCGCTCATTGCCTACCGGCCCCGCCTGCCAGCCCAGGCCTCGCAGCAACTGGTGACGATCCTTGTCCATTCGATGCCAGCGATCCCTGCTGGCATGCCACACCTGGTGAAACAGGCGATGCCCCGGCGACACTACCCATGCCTCCAGATCGGGGTTATAGGGCTGCCGCTGTCTGGTTGTCACAAACGGGCGACGCACCGCAACGAAACGCACCTCAGGCGTGGAATAGCCCCGTTGACTACCCGCTCGGCGCAGACTGCCGCTCAAAGTCGCCCGCCCGCCACCGGAACCCCATTGCCCCCAGATCTCGTCGAAGATCGCGTCCAGCTCGAAGGTACACCCCTTGCCATCGTTCAGCCCTAGATGCACATGTGGCACCTTCTCGGCATCCAGCCGACCCAGCGCATGCAGCCCATTCCCGGCAAAGGGCAGCGGCCCGAGATAGCCGTGAATCGCCCGACCACCCGGCCCGATATCCAGCAGCAATTGCAGCTCACCGGAGGGCAACTCCGGAAACCGCTGCCGTCCCTCGACAAAGCGTATATCCCATACCGCCACCAGCCGGTTCGCCAACAAAGCCTCAGGCAGCACCGGTACCGGCGTATCCGGCTCATCGGAAGACAGCTCGGCGGCCTCGGCCTTCTCCCATCGGCGACGAACATGCAACCCGGCCGGCACCGTCGCTGCCAGCACCAACCCCAACCCCGCAACGAATCCCCTTCGTGAAAAATTCATCTATATCCATCCATTCCTGCATGCATGTACTTCCCGTATGGACGAATAGTTGCTGATTCAATTTATGCCCCAAGACACAGCCATCAATCGAAGCGCCTAAATTTCACCTCCTCCCGCTCGTTGTTCCAATGGATCGTCAGACAACACCATCACCTTATGCCCGGGAGCCCCATGAACACTCGTAGTCACGTCACCTGGAAATGGATTTTGCTGTGCAGCCTGTCATTGATTGCCGCTGCTGCGGTCGCCCTGCTGCTCTGGTGGCAGTTTGCTCGCCCCGCCCAGCTCTACCCTCCCGAGATCATCAGCCGCGCTAACACTCTGCAGGAGCGTATTCTGTCGTTCGACGCACATATCGATATTCCCCTGGGATTCGGTGGGCAGGGACGCGAGGCCGACCGCGATGTGCACGGCCAGTTCGATCTGGTCAAGGCAGCCCGCGGACGACTGAGCGGCGCAGCCCTGAGCATCTTCGCCTGGCAGGAATTCTGGGTTGGTGGCAATGGACCGCACCGGCCAACGCCCGGCTTCGCGGAGGCTGCGCGTCACGAACAGGACACCCGCTACCGGATCATCACCGGCATTGCCCGCGACTTTCCAGAACGCGCCGGCATAGCATACAGCCCAGCGGATTTTCGCCGGCTGGCACACGAGGGCAAGTTCGCCATCGTCATCAGCATGCTCAACGCCTACCCGTTGGGCGACGAGATATCACGGCTGGACGACTGGGCAGCCCGTGGCATGCGCATCTTTGGCTTCAACTACGTGGCCAACAATGCCTGGTCCGACTCATCACGACCGATGCCGTTCTTCGGTGACTCACCAGATGAACTCGGCGGACTTTCCGACCTGGGCAGGCGGGCGGTAACCCGCCTGAACGATCTGGGCGTTGTCATCGACGTCTCACAGATGTCCAGCAATGCCCTGGAGCAGACAGCCACACTCAGCCGCGCCCCGCTGATCGCCTCGCACTCGGGTATACGCGGCCTGGTGGACCTGCCGCGCAACCTCAGTGATCGCGAACTGCGCCTTATCCGTGACACCGGCGGCGTAGTGCATATTGTCGGCTTCTCATCGATGCTGCGGCCTTTCTCCAAGGAAACCCTGACCAAGGTCAACGCCATGCGCGCCGAGCTGGGGCTGCGTGAGGTCGAGAGCCTGGGCCAGGCCAGCATGCCAGCTGACCCGGTATTCTCCATCTGGCCGGAAAAGAAGTTCGGTGAGTACGCCAGCCGCCTCTACCCCATCCTCGATACCGACCCTCGTGCGAGTTTGCAGGAGTTCGGTGACGCCATCGACTATGCGGTGAAGAAGATCGGCATTGATCACGTCGGCATCAGCTCGGACTTCAATGATGGCGGCGGCGTCGTCGGCTGGGAGAACGTTGGCGACACCCGCAACGTCACCGCCGAATTGATCCAGCGTGGCTACTCCGATGAAGACATCGCCAAGCTGTGGGGCGGTAACTTTCTGAGAGTCTGGGAACAGGTACAGCAATCAGCCAAGCCATCCAGCGAGGGGAACCCATCATGAGTGATCGCCGTACCTTCCTGAAACACACCGGACTGTTGGCAGCCAGCCTGCCTTTCGCCGGCCTGACGAACAATGGCCTGGCCAGCACCACATTGCCCTCTGGAGCAGACAAATGGTCAGCCTTCCGTCAACTATTCGATGTCGATGAAGGTTACATCCACCTGGCCAACTTCCTCATCGCCCCCCATCCCAGACCGGTACGCGAGGCCATTGAGGCCTACCGGGCAGAGCTGGACGCCAACCCCGGCCTGATGATGGACTACGACAGCCAGATCACCTGGAACAACGAACACAACGTACGTAGTTGGGCCGCACGTTACCTGGAAGTCGAGCCAGGGCAGATTGCACTTACCGGCAGTACCACTCAGGGACTCGCGCTGGTCTATGGCGGGGTGCATATCGCTCCCGGCCAGGAAATCCTGACCAGTACCCATGAACACTCATCCTGCTATGCAGCCTTGCGCTTTCGCTCCCAAGGTGACGGTACACCGGTACGACACATTCCCCTGTTCGAGAATCCGCACCTGGTATCGACGGACGAAGTGCTCGGCAGCCTGCAACGCGAGCTGCGCTCCAACACCCGGGTCATCGGCATGACCTGGGTCCACTCCGGCAGCGGGGTCAAACTGCCGATCGGCGAGATTGGTCAGTGGATACGCGAGCAGAACCGTAGCCGCAACGAAGAGGATCAGATCCTGTTCGTCGTGGATGGGGTACATGGCTTCGGCGTAGAAGATGTCTCCTTCTCCGAGCTGAATTGCGACTTCCTGGTTGCCGGCACGCACAAATGGCTGTTTGGCCCCCGTGGTACAGGCGTCATCTGTTCCGCCTCGCAGGAACTGCAGAACATCAGTCCAACCCAGGCCACTTTTTCCCCAAGCGACAACTTCGGCACCATCATGAGCCCTGGCGGCTACCATGCCTTTGAGCACCGCTGGGCCCTGGCCAATGCCTTCGAGCTGCAATTGCAGCTGGGCAAAGCCGACATTCAGCAGCGCATCCACAGCCTCAACAGCTACTGCAAACAACGCCTGCAGGAGCTACCCAATGTTGAACTGGTCACCCCACTCAGCCCCGAGCTGTCCGCCGGCTTCAGTTTCTTCCGGATAGCCGGCCAGGATCAGGAAGAAGTCGGCGCATACCTGATCAACAATCGCGTCATTGTCGACTCCGTCCATCGCGATGCCGGGCCTGTCGTGCGCCTGGCCCCCGGGCTGCTCAACAACGAAACGGAAATCGACCGGGTCATCGAACTACTGAACCGCAAGTTCATTATCACGGGCTGACCGCGCCCGGGAACACAACACCATAAACGCCATACAGGAGCTCCCTATGCACCCAGCCACTATCCTTGCCCATGCCGTCATACTGGGCTTGCTCTCTACCACGGTTCTGGCCAAAGAGCCCCCCGCCCCAGGCACCATCTTCAAGGACTGCCCCGAATGCCCGGAAATGGTGGTGATACCTGCCGGCAGCTTCATCATGGGCACCCCCGACGGCGAACTAGGCAGGCAGCCGGACGAAGGTCCCTTGCGCGAAGTGACCTTCGCCAAGCCCTTCGCCATCAGCCGCTACCACGTCACGGCAGAAGAGCTGGATGCCTATATCGAACAAACCGGCGTGGTCATCAAGAGCGGTGACGAGCGCCCCGGACGTTGGTGTGAAGCGAGCAAACCCAGCTACACGCAGGGGCCACGCCAACCGGCAGTCTGCATCGACTGGTTCGAAGTTCAGGCCTACGCCCAGTGGCTCACGGACAAGACCGACAAACCTTATCGAATGATCAGCGAGGCGGAACGCGAATACACCGCACGTGCAGGCTCCACAGGCCCCTTCCCATTCCCCTTTGACGACGAGGGGGAATACCAGATCACCCAGCACGCCAATACCTACGGCCCACGGGACGGCTACAGCTACAGCTCCCCGGTCGGCAGCTACCCACCCAATGACTTTGGCGTGTATGACATGCACGGCAACGTCTACGAATGGGTTGCCGACTGCTGGCACCGTGATTACACCGGCGCCCCCACCGACGGCAGCGCCTGGATAGAGGACGGTAACTGTGAGCGTGCCCATATGCGTGGCAATGACTGGGGCGAGCCACCGATCTTTTCCCGTTCGGGTAACCGCAACGACCGCCCGAAGACCACGCGTGGGGACTTCCTGGGCTTCAGGGTGGCGCGGGAGCTCTGAAGCACCCGACCCCGCCGGGTAAATTCACTGCCCTGCCATTCGTTACATCCCTACAGGTAAACGCCAACACAGCAGGATAGAAAATGCCGCTCCCGTTCGAAAATGCTCAACTCCGCCACACCGGGATACCCGTCCTCACCGGACGTTATCGCAATGGAGAAATGCAGTCTCGATTGGGGGACGGCGAACTCACCATCCTGGCAAACGGCCAACCTCCGGTGAAGGTGCTGATCCAAACCAGCAACAACCATACATCGGCCCGTTGCAAACCACTGTCGATCGCTTCAACGGCAATAAGCGAGATAGTGCTGGGTGCCTGCGACGCCTTGTTCGCCCAGAACACACTGCTGGAGCAACTGTTGATCGAGACCGAGCAGACGCTCGCTCTCGAACATCTGCTGGATGACGGTGTGCTTGGAAAAGACGCTGACGGGACACTGCTTTGCGACGCCGAGCAGTTCTGGCAGTATGCGCCGCTCTGGCTAACCAGGAAGGCCCATGGCGCCTATCCTGCCAAACGATGCATGTCCGACGGGGTTCGTCATCCCCTGCGCCCAGCCAAACCACAGGGAGCAGCCTATCGACGCTTCATTCCCTGGCTCAGCCAGACCCTCACCTTCGACGTCATCGATCCAGACAGGGATCTGGCGATCTTCAACCGATGGATGAACAGCCCGCGAGTAGCCCACTTCTGGGAAGAACAGGGCGATCTTGAACAACATCAGGCCTATCTGTACCAGCAGCTGGCAGATCCCCACACCCTGCCGGTAGTTGGACGCTTCGACAGCAAGCCCTTCGGCTATTTCGAAATCTACTGGGCCAAGGAAGACCGCATCGCCCCCTTCTACGATGCAGACGACTACGACCGGGGATTGCACCTGCTCGTAGGAGAAGAGGCATTTCGCGGCAAGGCCTTCTACACCGCCTGGTTTTCATCCATCTGCCACTACCTGTTCCTTGACGACCCACGGACCCAGCGCATCGTCTGTGAGCCTCGCCACGATAATCACCGACAGATCGCCAACTTCGACCGCAGTGGCTTCGCCAAGATCAAACACTTCGACTTTCCCCACAAGCGCGCACTGCTGGTGATGTTGACTCGTGAGCGCTTCTTTGCCGAACGGCTGTACCAGCCTCTGGACAGCATCAAACCCTCGCAGGAAGGAATTACGGTATGAATACCATGCATGATGTCATAGGCGTCGGCTTCGGCCCGTCCAACCTTGCTTTAGCTATTGCCCTGAAAGAACAGGCTCAGGCCCAGGGAACAACATTAAACAGCCTGTTTCTCGACAAACAGGCCAACTATCGCTGGCACGGCGATACACTCTCATCCCAGAGCGAACTGCAGATATCCTTCCTCAAGGATCTGGTGTCCCTGCGCAATCCGACCAGCCCCTATAGCTTCGTCAACTACCTGAAGGAACAGGGGCGCCTGACCGACTTCATCAACCTGGGCACCTTTTACCCCTGCCGCCTCGAGTTCAATGACTATCTGCGTTGGGTGGCCGAGCAATTTGCCGAACAGGCCGTGTACGGCGAAGAAGTGACACGCATTGAGCCTGAACTCAACAATGGCGCTATCCAGCACCTCAAGCTGGTATCCCGTAATGCCGCAGGTCAGGAGAGGGTTCGCCATACCCGTTCAGTGGTAATCAGCACCGGCGGCTCACCGAAGATCCCCGCCGAATTCGAAGCATACCGAGACGACGCTCGAATATTTCATCACTCAACCTACCTGAGCAGTCTGAACAAGCTGCCCTGCACCGAAGGCAAGCCGATGCGCATCGCGATCATCGGATCCGGACAAAGCGCCGCAGAGGCCTTTATTGATCTGAATGACAGTTTTCCGTTGGTTCAAGTGGAAATGATCCTGCGCGGCACCGCCCTCAAGCCTGCCGATGACACCGCATTCGTCAATGAAATCTTCGCCCCGCAGTACACCGACCTGGTATTCCAGCAGTCACCGGACAATCGCAGGCAACTGATCAGCGAGTTCCACAACACCAACTACTCGGTGGTCGATCCGGAACTGATCGAACGCATCTACGGCATTCTCTACCGGCAGAAGGTCGCCCATCAATACCGCCATGCAGTGCTCTGCCGTCAGCAGATCGAAGCCGTACATAGCAACGAACTGGACATTGAGCTCAGCCTGCGCGACCTGGCCACCAACCAGCAACGCACCCACCGTTACGATGCCATCATCCTTGCCACAGGTTATGAGCGCCGCACCCATCGCTCCCTCCTGGCGCCCCTGGAAGGTCACCTGCAGGACTTCGAAGTGGATCGTGAATACCGAGCCCTGGCCTCCCCTACCCTGCACGCCCCCGTGTTTCTGCAAGGCTTCTGCGAAGCCTCCCACGGGCTGAGTGACACGCTGCTATCGGTCCTGCCAATGCGCAGCGAGGAAATCAGCAAAGCCCTCTACCGTGCGCTGCAACTACCAGTGCAGGCCAGCTGCTCTCGAACCACGACGCTGGCCAGCGCATGACGGCCTCAACAAACAATTGAATGCGAATGATTCTTTCTGGTTTTTGAGAGTCACTCGTCTTAGCCTCCGCCAAACCACTAATATCATCCAAAGAGTACGACCATGTCAGCATCACATTTGAATCAATTACGCCCTCTTGCCAAGGCATTGCTGATGCGTAACAGCATCCGTTCCCACCGGTTGCCGGCCAGCATCGGCCTGGCCCTCACCCTGGCCGTGGCAACACAGGTCCAGGCCCAGGAATGGACTCTGGATATTCCGGCGCAGTCGCTGAGCCAGGCCCTGCAGGTACTTGCCGCACAGACAGATGTGCAGATTCTATATAACCCTGCCGACCTCCAGGGCCTACGCTCCAACCCCCTGAGCGGCCGTTACGGATTGGACGAATCGATCAGCACACTGCTGCAGGGCACGGGGGTGGGTTATTCGTTGGATGGTAATACCGTCGCACTTCAGCCGCCAGTCAGCGGTGCTGAGGCGCTGAAGCTATCCTCGGTTACGATTTCCGGCAAAGCTGTCGGCTCGACCACTGAAGGCACCGGTTCCTATACCACTTATTCAACCAGTACCTCCACACGCCTCAATCTGTCTCCTCTGGAGACACCACAGTCGGTAAGCGTACTGACTCGCCAGCGTATGGACGACCAGAAGCTGGACAACCTGCCCGATGCTCTGAATGCTGTCACAGGTATCACCGTCAAAACCCCGTCCCCTGGCGCGGATACACCTCAAATCTGGGCACGTAGCTCGACTATCCGCAACTTCCAGATAGATGGTGTACCAACCTCCGCCTCCCTGTCCCATTATCTGCAAAGCACGGCGATGTATGACCGGATCGAGGTAGCCAAGGGGGCGACTGGCCTAATGAATGGCTTGGGCTACCCATCCGCAACCATCAACATGATTCGCAAGCGCCCCACCGCCTCACCGCAGGTATCAATCAGTGCCGAAGCTGGCAGTTGGGATCGCTATGGCATGGGCCTTGATGTCTCCGGCCCCTTGAATGATGCTGGCAATCTCCGTGGCCGCCTGGTGACCGAGTACAAGAACCAGCACAGTTGGACCGATAACTACCAGCAGGATAGGGTGACGCTATACGGCATCAGCGAACTTGACCTGGGCGAAGATACGCTACTTACCGTGGGTTTCAGTCATCTCACTAGAAACACCGATGCGCCGAGCGGGAACTTTCCATCCTTTTACAGCAATGGTAATAAAATCAATGCCAGTCCCTCAGACGGCGCAAGGCCCAGTTGGAGCTACTATGACCATGAGGTAAGCAGCATATTCGCCTCGATCGAGCACCAGTTTACCTCGGGCTGGAGTTTCAAAAGCGAACTCACCCATACGCAATATGAATATGATACTTTTTTTAGCCGTGGACTAGGTGGCTCCATCGATGAAACCACTGGTCTTGGTGGCTCTGCTTCAGCACTCCGCTGGGCGAGCGAAATCAAGCAAACCAGCCTGGACAGCTACATTACTGGGCCTTTCTCACTATTCGGGCGCACCCATGAACTGATTGGGGGCCTAACCCTATCGAATCATGACTCCACAAGCCCAGGCTATACTCTGGTATCCCCCATCTACCAGGCGACAGATATTTTCAGTTGGGCAAAAGATATGCCCAAGCCTGTTTTTAATAAAACCAGTAAGACTGAAACCAATGGCTACCAGTATGGCGCCTACCTCTCTTCCCGCTTCCATCTTACTGACAGCACCAGCCTGTTGCTGGGTGGCCGTGTGACGGACTGGAAAGAAAACAAGGACAGCACCACCTACGCAACAGGTAATAAAAGCAAGACTAAATTACGGGAGAGCGGCATATTCACCCCGTACGTCGGTATTGTCCATGCACTGAATGACAACTGGTCACTGTATGCAAGCTACACTGATATTTTTCAGCCGCAAGACAGTTTCATCCATAACTTTATGGGCTATACAGTCGATCCTGAAGAAGGTACCAGTTATGAAGTGGGTGTCAAGGCCAGCTTCTACGATGGTCGCCTCAACTCCAGCCTTGCCGTGTTCAAGACCAATCAGGACAATCTGGCATCGTGGGACACCGTCCTCGTGACTTATGAGATACTCAACGATACAACCACAGAAGGTATCGAGCTTGACTTCAATGGTGAGCTTGCAGAAGGCTGGAACTTTAGTGCTGGTTACACCTATAGCCGCGTCGAGAACGATGACGATGAACGTGTACTTACCCATGTACCACTGCATAACATGAAGGTATTCACCACCTACCGCATGCCCGGCATGCTGGACAAACTCACCATCGGTGGTGGCATGAACTGGGAAAGCAAGACGTTCAATAATGCCAACAAGGAGTATAAGCAAAGCAGTTATGCCCTGTTCAACCTGATGGCTCGCTATGACATCAGCCGTAACCTCTCTGCCTCGATAAATATCGACAACCTGTTTGACAAGGAGTACTACGCCGTTCCCGGTGCTAGCAGTACCTATGGTGCGCCACGCAACTTCATGACGTCCTTGAAGTATACGTTCTAAGCACATTCTGACTATCCCCCTCGGACTCTGTAGTCTGGAGGGGGCTACTAGGCTCTGTACGAACATATTGCCGCAGACACCGCAGCGTACAAGCCAGCTTGACCATGGCTGCAAAACTTCTTGCCAGCTTGTCGTAGCGAGTACCGATCCTGCGGTGCTCCTTCAGCCAGCTGAACATCCGTTCAATGATGTTCCGTTGACGGTATTTCGGGCGGTCGAACAACCGGGGTAGTCCCGGTTTGGGCTTGCGTTTCATACTGCGTAGTGGGATTACAGGCTGCATCCGGTAGCGGTCGCAGTACTGACGCGAATGCTCGGCATCGTAGCCCTTGTCGGCCAACAGCCAGCGGCCGCACTTACGAGGTCGACCCGGTTCTCCAGAGATGCGAACCTGGTCCAGGAGTACCTGGGCAGTCGAGATGTCGCTGGTCTGACCCGGCGACAGAACGAAGCACAGCGGCACGCCGTTGGCATTGCAGAGCATGTGAATCTTGGTGGTCAACCCACCCCGGCTGCGCCCCAGCGCGTGGTCTAGCGGTTCTTCCGGCCCCCTTTTTCCCGCGCCAGAAGTGCGCGTACTGCGTTGGAGTCGATCATCCAAGTATCCAGGTCGATTAACCCTTCCTGATTCAAGCGAAATGTGTAGGCGTTCAAGTAGTTGGTCAAAGGTGCCGTCATCCCACCAATCACGAAAGCGCTGATACACGGTCGACCATGGGCCGAACCGCTCTGTCAGATCACGCCAAGTAGCGCCTGGGCACAGAACCCAAAGGACTCCATTGAGCATCAGTCGGTCATCACTTCGTGGTCACCCCGTTTTTTGCTCTCGGGAAACCAAATCAGCGATAAGTTCCCATGCTGCATCCGGGAGTTCGTAGCGCTTTGCCATGCCTGCCTCCAATCTGTCATGGCCCCGATTCTACCTGATTCGACTTTTCGTACAGAGCCTAAGGCAAAACAACGCGTAGCCCCCGCTCCGGCGGTGTGGATAAGTGCGTCTTGAATATACCCGGCTGGCTAACCAAGGTATAAGGCTGCTTCAGGCAGTCAAACCTGAATACATCAGTTGCTCAAAATCAGAAACTCCCTGAGAGCGGCCCCATATCTTAATTGTGGGGCCGCCTTTCCTGCCGGAAAGAAAACCCAAAACATAATCGAGAATAGTTAACTATTCCCCACGCACCAACTCAGCCTTTAGGCTTTCAATGAATTCATAGGACATAACCATCTTCTGATGGGGAAGTTCCAACACATGACTACTACTGATACCATTAAGCAAGCCAGAGGTGAGAAGATAAAGTTCCAAGACCCGAGGTGCTTGCAACGTTAGAGAAGACCACCAGCAAGATGGATTTACGATCAGTGGCTTATATTTTATATCCTTACAAAGCTCACCTACATTTTTGAAAGATTCATAGCCAATAGCCAATTCGGCTGCCTGACTATAAATATTATAGATCTCTCTAAACAGATAATGGTCAAGCCCTTTTCCTTTAGCAAGGTCTTTCAGGAGAAAGTCGACCAAGGTGTCGTCTTGCAAGCCGCGCCCTCGACCTTCTGCCACTTTCTCCGCAAGATAGGTCTCATCTTTCTCAGGAAAGAAGGCTTGAATGAAAAGTACAGCTTCTTTATTGCGGGAATCCAAACTTGCTGGATCATGTATCGGTTCTGCCTCTGCACTTCCATGGGCGGGGGTGTAGAAATGAGCTAGCTCCGCAGGAAGTGTAGGATCAATCAGCCCCAGCCATTCAACAGTTTCTCCGGCCGCCTCCAAACGTTGGGAAATATCCCAAGCTATGGCGCCACCTGTTGACCAGCCCAACAACCTATAGGGCCCTTCTGGTTGTGATTCTCTAATTTCTTTCAGATAGAAAACAACCATCTCATCCCAAGTTCTGTAATGATTCCCTTGATCTACAAACGCTCTATTCAATAACGCGCAGACGCTGTATCTACCATTCAAGGCATGAGCTAGCGGGTAATAGGGGAAGACTGTTCCACCACCCGGCGGCAAGCAGTATATTGTCGGACTTTCCTTTACCGTACTGTTTAGCTTTATCAGACTAGATTTGAATCCAGCCAATTCAGAGCGAAGCTTCATCGCTTGTTGTTCAATGGTGGGGTGCATCATGAAATCATAAACAGAGAAATTGCTGTCTATCTGGTCACGTATTTTCTGTACGGCAGCCAAGACCAAAAGCGAATGACCACCCAGCTCAAAAAAGTCATCTTGCAAACCAGTGCTACCGACGTTTAAAACCTTCTGCCAGATATCGGACAGTTTGCGCTCGATGCGTGTTCTTGGCATTTTCTGCGCGCGCGTAGATGCGCTTGAATTTGGCACAGGCAGCGCCTTCCGATCCAGCTTTCCGTTAGAGGTCAATGGCATTGCTTCAAGGAATACCAGATGGGTCGGGACCATGTAGCCCGGCAAGCTATCCTTGAGATACTCTCGTATGGCTGAGGAAAACTCGGCTTGTTGGTCTAATCCAACATCAGTAATTAGGTAGGCTACCAGTTGCTTGCCGTTTTCCCCGTTGATAGCAAGAACTACCGCCTCACGAATAGAATTATACCCTTTCAATCTGGATTCAATCTCGCCTAACTCGATCCGAAAACCTCGAATTTTTACTTGGTAGTCGATGCGCCCGATATACTCGATAACGCCATCAGCACGGTAACGTGCCAGGTCACCAGTACGGTAAAGTTGCCCACCACCCTGCTCGCTGCTGTCGAATGGGTCGGGAATGAAACGCTCAGCTACCAGCGTTGGGCGATTTAGGTAACCACGAGCGAGGGATTCACCCGCAATCAGAAGCTCTCCAGAACAACCAGCTGGGCACACATTCATGCTTCCATGCACGATATGAGCCCTGACATTACTGATTGGTCGACCTATTGCCGGTATATCGCCGGCTTTGCACACATGACTGCAGGTATCAATGGTTGCCTCGGTTGGACCATACAGGTTGATTAATGGCCCCTCCCAACTCGAAGACACCTCCCGTACCAACCGCTCACTCAACGCTTCTCCACCACAACATAACAATCTCAGGGAAGCCATGCACTGACTGCTAGCATACGGGAGCAGCGCCTGAAGCACGGAGGGGGCCAGTTGCAGTATGGTTATCTTCAGCCGTTCAACTTCATTCCACACCCCAGATAGATCTGCCATCAGGCTGGGAGACGCCATATGCAATTGTGCACCCGAGAGTAGCGGTAACCAGAACTCCCATACTGCGGCATCGAAACTGAAAGCAGTCTTTTGCAAAACCCGATCTGATGCTTGGACTTCAAAACGTTCTTGCATCCAGCACATATGGTTCAACAATGAGCGTTGGCGCACTGCCACGCCTTTGGGCAGCCCTGTAGAGCCAGAGGTGTAGATCACGTAGGCTAGGTTGTCTGGCTGCGTGAAGTTGCTCGGATTGGCTTTATTGTAGTCGTTCAGCCATTCCTTAACCGCGTCCAGACTCAGAACTTGAATATTGTCAGGTACAGGCAATAGGTTAAGCAGATGCGATTGAGTCAGCAACAGCTTGATGCCACTGTCTTCCATCATGTGAGCCAGTCGACCCTGTGGGTATTCTGGGTCCAGCGGCACATAGGCGCCGCCGGCCTTGAGAATCGCCAGCAGGCTAGTCACCATTCCCAGGCTGCGTTCCATGGCGACACCGACCAGTACATCCGGACCGACCCCTAGCTCTCTTAGCTTATAAGCCAACTGGTTGGACCGTTGGTTCAACGCCTGGTAGGTCAGCTCCTCATTACCAAACACCACTGCTGTTGCAGTTGGTGTTCTCTCGGCTTGGATTTCGATCAACTGATGGATGCGCTGATCACTCGGGTGGCTCGTTTCGGTGCGGTTCCAGTCATAGATGATCTGCTGCTGCGCTTCTTCGCTCAGCAGCGGCAATTCATCGATACGTTTCTGGGGTGACTTGACGATACCGTGCAGCAGATTGATCCAGTGCCCAGCCAGTCGCTCGATGGTCGACTGGTCGAACAGAGCCGTGGCATAGCTCAGCGAGGCGTCAATTCCCTGCTCATGCTCGACGGTGTCCAGCGACAGGTCGAATTTGGTGGTAGTTTCTTCGCGGACCAGTCCCGCCACTTGCAGCCCTGGCAACTGCCTGCTTGCCCCCCTCACCTGGCTCTGGTGGTTGTACATCACCTGGAATAGCGGACTGTGGCTCAGGCTGCGCTCCGGCTGCAGCGCCTCGACCAGTTGCTCGAAGGGCAGATCCTGATGAGCTTGCGCGCCCAGCGCGGTTTGCTGCACCTGCTTGAGCAACTCGCTGAAGGTAGTGTGCAGATCAAACTCGGCCTTGAGCACCTGGGTATTGACGAAGAAGCCGATCAATTGCTCGGTTTCCACCCGGTTTCGGTTGGCAATCGGCACACCCACGCGGATATCGTTCTGCCCTGAGTAGCGATGCAGCAGGGTCTGGAAACTGGCCAGCAATAGCATGAACAAGGTGACGCCCTGTTGCTGGGCCAGCTGTTTGAGCGACTGGGCCAGTTGGTCGTTCAGCTCAATGCTCAGCCCAGCACCCTGCTGGTTCTGGATTGCCGGGCGCGGGCGATCGGTGGGTAGCTCCAGTACCGGCTGCTCATCGCCGAGTTGCTCCTTCCAATAAGCAAGTTGCCGTTCCTGTTCGCCAGCTTCCATCCACTGGCGTTGCCAGATGGCGTAGTCAGCGTACTGGATTGGCAGCTCCGGCAGGCTGATGGTTTGGCCATTGCGATAGCCCTCATAGAGCTGGATCAGTTCATCGACCATGATCGGCATCGACCAGCCGTCGGAGACAATATGGTGCATGGTCAGCACCAGAACATGCTCATCCTCGGCCAGGCGCATCAGTCTCACCCGCAACAACGGGCCGTGCTCCAAGTCGAAAGGCTTGGCAACTTCTGCCTCTACTCTGGACCGGATCAGCGTTTCATCTGCCGTTTCCAGAGTTTCCTGATCCAATACCAAATTGATCTGCGAATGAATGGCCTGAAGCGCCTGTTCGCCATCCTGACGGAAGGTGGTGCGCAGGGTTTCGTGGCGGGCAATCAGACTCTCAAAGCTCAAGCGCAGCGCCTCGATATCCAATCTTCCTTTGAGCCGCATTGCTGCCGACATGTTGTAGGCGGCCCCCTCCGGCTCCAACTGCCAAAGGAACCACTGGCGTTGCTGGGCATAGGAAAGGGGTAGTGACTGATCACGATTCACCCGCGTGAAGGCGGGTACCGTGCTGGACGTGCCCTGCCCTGTATGGGCTGCAAATTCGCCCAGAACCGGAGTTTCAAACAAGGTGCGCAACGGCAGCTCGATATCCAGCGCCTGTCGGATTCGGGAGATTACCTGGGTAGCCAGCAGTGAATGCCCCCCCAGTTCGAAGAAGTTGTCGTTCAGACCCACCTTTTCCACTTTCAGCACGTCAGCCCAGATCGCGGCGATCTGTTGTTCCAGCTCACTCTGCGGCGCAACATACTCCTGCTGCAACTGGCTGGCAGCGGGTGCCGGCAAAGCCTTGCGATCCAGCTTGCCATTGGGCGTCAGCGGCATTTTCTCAAGAAATACCAGATGCGATGGCACCATATAGTCCGGCAGAGCGATGCGGAGGTGCGCCCTCAATTCATCACGCAACACCGTTGCCTGCTGATGATCATTGGATTGAGCCAGCGTCAGGTCTGCTGGTACCAGATATGCCGCTAACTGGCGACTACCTGGTCCTTCGACGTCGATCACAGCGGCTTCGCGTATCGCTGCATGCTCTTGCAGCCGTGCTTCGATCTCGCCCAGCTCTATGCGGAAACCACGGATCTTTACCTGATGGTCTATGCGACTAATGTACTCCATGATCCCATCGGCTCTGTACCGGGCCAAATCGCCTGTCCGGTATAAACGACCGCCCCCCTGTTCACACCTGTCGAGTGGATCAGGGACAAAGCGCTCGGCCGTCAGGTCTGGACGGTGCAGATATCCCCTGGCCAGGCCATGCCCGCCGATCAACAGTTCTCCGGCAACACCTGGCGGCGCAACACCGAACGCACGGTCCAGAATCTGCAGCGCCGTATTGGCAATTGGCTTGCCCAGATAGGGGGCTGGGTTTTCTGCATCCAGGTAATGCAGTCCAGACCAGATGGTGGTTTCTGTCGGACCGTAAAGATTCCAGACATGTCCGGTTTGTTCGATCATCCGAGAGGCCAGATCGGATGCCAGGGCCTCTCCACCACAGAGCAGTTTGCATCCAGCAAGGCCACCGACAGGAATGGCATCCAGCAGCATCCGCCAGGTTGAAGGGGTAGCTTGAATGATGCTGACTGACTGGTCCTGGATGAGCTCAAGTAATGCTTGAGGGTCCTTGTTCTGCTGGTTAGCCAACATGATTACCGAAGCTCCTGCCAGCAAGGGCAAGTAGAGTTCCAGGCCTGCAATGTCAAAGGACAGGGATGTCAGCGCCAGGACTTTATCCTGAGCCTGTATCCCTGGCTGCAATGCCATACCGGCCAGAAAGTTTGTCAGGGCCTGGTGCCTGACAGCGACGCCTTTGGGTTTTCCGGTTGAGCCGGAAGTGTAGATGCAGTAAGCCAAGTGCTCTGGATCAACCAATGTATGCAGGTTTGCGTTGGAGTATCCTTCCAGTTCGTGCCAGTCGCGATCCAGACACCAAATGTTGATATCGGCTATAGGTAGTTGATCAAGAAGGTGGTGTTGGGTCAGCAGCAGCCCTGCATTGCTATGCTCCAGCATGTAGGCCAGTCGTTCCTGCGGATATTCCGGGTCCAGCGGTACATAGGCGCCGCCGGCTTTGAGAATCGCCAGCAGGCCCAGCATCATTTCCATACTGCGGTCGACGGCAATACCGACCAATATGTCCGGGCCCACGCCCAGATCACGGAGCTTATAAGCCAGCTGGTTGGCCTTCTGGTTCAACTGCTGATAAGTCAGTGCCTGACTGCCAAACACTATTGCCACCGCATCTGGTGTCTTCTCGGCCTGGGCTTCAATCAACTGGTGAATGCACTGATCGCTTGGGTAAATCGCTTCGGTACAGTTCCAATCGTAGATGATTTGCTGCTGTTCTTTTTCGCTCAGCAGCGGCAACTCCGAGATACGTTGATCTGGTTGCTCTGTAATGGCATGGAGCAGACTCAGCCAATGGTCTGCCAGCCGCGTGATGGTATCCGCTTCAAACAGTGCCGTAGCGTAGGTCAAGGAGGCGCTGATACCTCCGCTGTGTTCGCAGGTGTCCAGTGTCAGGTCGAATTGGGCGGTTTGTTTTTCCCGGGAGAGTCCTTCGACCTGCAGGCCTGGCAGTTGTTGCGCATTGCCATGCGTTTCCATCTGATGATTGAACATCACTTGGAACAGTGGGCTGTGGCTCAAGCTACGTTCAGGCTGCAGCGCCTCTACCAGTTGTTCGAAAGGTAGGTCCTGGTAGGCCTGGGCCTCCAATGTGGTGCGCTTTATCTGCTGCAGCAATTCGTTGAAGGTGGTCTCAAGCTCGAACTCCGCCTTGAGCACCTGAGTATTGACGAAAAAGCCGATCAACCGCTCGGTTTCCACCCGGTTACGGTTGGCGATTGGCACGCCGACACGGATATCGTCCTGGCCTGAGTAGCGGTGCAGCAGAGTCTGGAAGCTGGCCAGCAGCAGCATAAACAGGGTCACACCCTGTTGCTGCGCCAGTTGTTTCAGGGAACGGGATAATTCTGGAGTTATCTCGATGGACAGGCTTGCGCCTGCATGGCTCTGCACCGTTGGGCGGGGGTGATCGGTCGGCAGTTCCAGTACTGGCTGCTGATCGCCAAGCTTGGCTTTCCAGTAGGCCAGTTGCCGCTCCTGTTCGCCCGCTTCCATCCAGTTGCGTTGCCAGATAGCATAGTCAGCGTACTGGATCAGCAGCTCCGGCAGAGTCACCGGCTGGCCTATCCGATAGCCTTCATAGAGCTGCATCAGTTCATCAACCATGATTGGCATCGACCAGCCGTCGGAGACGATATGGTGCATGGTCAGAATCAGGACATGGTGGTCTTCAGCCAGGCGTAGCAGCTTCACCCGCAACAACGGGCCGTGTTCCAGATCGAAAGGACCTTGTGCTTCGCCTTCCACCAGGGTCTTCAATGTTTCGTCTAGGTCATCGCCGGGTTGGGTGCTGAGAGTTTCCACGGCAAGCGGGAAACTGGTAGCCGGGTGAATGATCTGGATGGCCTGCTCTCCATCCTGATGGAAGGTGGTGCGCAGGGTCTCATGGCGGGCGATCAGCGCTTCAAAGCTGGCACGCAGCGCTTCACTATCCAGTTTCCCCTTGAGTTGCAGAGCCACTGACATGTTGTAGGCGGCACCGTCTGGCTCCAATTGCCAGAGAAACCATTGCCGCTGTTGAGCGTAGGACAATGGAATGGCGTCGAACAGCTCCTTGATCGCCGGTATTGGAAGGTTCACCGGGGAGATATTCTCCGCGAGCATTTTTTCCAGGTAGATTTTTCGCTTGCCCAGAGGTTGGGTGACAAAGCGTTTGGCGATGCTCAGTGCCATATCCATGTTCATTCGGTTTCCTCCAACTCTTCAGCGAACAGATCCAGACGTTGTAATTTGGCTTCGAACACCGATGCGCTTTCCGTATCCAGGCTCTGACAGAAGGCTGCGAGAGTGGGATGTTGAAACAGTAGTGCCGCGGCGACCTTTTGACCGAGGGATAGCTGCAGCCGGGAGAGAACAGAAATCACCAGCAGGGAATGGCCGCCCAGCTCGAAGAAGTTATCGTTCATACCAACCTTTTCCACCTTCAGAACATCTGCCCAGATGGTGGCGACCTGTTGCTCAAGCTTGCTCTGCGGTGCGATGTATGCCTGCTGCAACTGGTTGGCATCGGGCGCAGGGAGGGCCTTGCGATCCAGTTTTCCGTTGGGTGTCAACGGTAGTTGTCCAATGAAAAGCAGATGTGCCGGGACCATATAGTCCGGCAGGGTTTCTTTCAGATGGTTACGCAAGGCAGTACGTAGTGCGGCTTGCTGTTCTGCATCGCCCGAGCGATTGGTATCGGCGACCAGATAGACGACCAACTGCTGACCACCAGGTCCGTCAATATCAATGACCACTGCCTCGCGGACAAACTCGTGCTCCTGCAGACGAGCTTCAATTTCGCCTAGCTCGATACGGAAACCACGGATCTTCACTTGGTGGTCGATCCGTCCGATGTATTCAATTACGCCATCGCTGTGATAACAGGCCAGATCACCGGTGCGATAGAGGCGACCACCTCCCCGTTCACTGGTATCCAGGGGATCGGGGATAAAGCGCTCAGCCGTCAGGGCTGGACGATTGAGATAGCCTCGAGCCAAACCTGCTCGCCCCACATGCAGTTCACCATTGCACCCTTTATTGACCGGCTGGCCAGCCCCATCCAGCACATACCAAGACAGGTCCGAGATGACGCTACCCAGCGGACTGCTCACCCCACGGGGTAAGTCATTTACGGTGAGTAGGCGATGGCTTACATGAACCGTGGTTTCGGTAATGCCGTACATATTGACCAATTGCGGCTGGCCATCACCAAAGGCATCGAACCAGGGAGCCAGACTGCCTACATCAAGCGCCTCACCACCGAAAATGATGTAACGCAGTGACAGAGGCTGGGCCTTGTCCA